>NZ_NFLL01000001.1 GCF_002160895.1 Faecalibacterium sp. An122
TGATTTTCCAGAAGTATGTATATGAAGGATATGGTGCAAAGCGAATTTGCAACTATCTGTACGAACATAACATCATGGGACGCAATGGCAAGAACATTCCGAATGTGAGTATTGTTCGGATGATTCAAAACAAAAGCTATACCGGATACCTTATCAATGGCAATGTGGAAACTGCCTGCCCGGAACTGCGGATCATTGAACCGGATCTGTTCGAGCGGGCGCAGGAGGTGCGTCATGCCCGGAAGCGGGAAAAAGGTGCAAATCCCCTCAGCTACAGTTCTCAGGCACTTCTGTGCGGTATTGTTTTCTGTGCTCACTGCGGAAACCGGATGAGCCTTACCAGCAGTACCCGGAAGCGCATCCGCGCCGATGGTACTGTGATAAGAGAAAAGCGTATCCGGTACAGCTGCAACTATAACGTCCGCCATCCTGGTCAGTGTGATGGCCAGTCTGGCTACGGCGTGATTACGCTGGACAACATTGTTGAGGGTGTTGTTCGGATGAAGTTCGCGGAAATCCGGGAATGCTCCAAAAGAAAACTCCTGGAAGAAATGCGAGGCAAAGAGCAAGAAAGAGTCAAACAGGAAATAAAGCGTCTTGAGAAAGAACTGGAAACCAAACGCCAGGAACAGGATATGCTAAAAGCAGAGACCATCCGGGTCATCCAGGGCAAGAGTGCTTTGGACCGCGATACCCTAGCTGAGATGATGGCAGAAACCAAAGCTGCCGTCATCAAGGCAGGGGAGGACCTCCAAAAAGCACAGGCCGAAGAGAAAGCATTACAGGAAGCAACCGAAAAAATGCGGAGAGACTGTGACGATTTGTTCACTTGGGCCAATGTCTACGATGGTGCAAATTTTAATCAGCGTCAGGCAATCCTGCATCAGTTTATCAAGCAAGTTCGGGTCGGTCGAAACTATGAGGTTGAGATCGTTCTGAATGTGTCGCTGGAGGAATTTGAGGAATTTAAGGCTCATTCCATGGCCAGCAGCACCGGAAAACGGGCGCAAAAGAACCTTAAACAAGCCCCTCAAAGGACTCCCACAGACTCGAAAAAGAGTATTGTCACATTAGACGAAGACAACGGGCTATCTTTGGACCTTTTGCCCAATATTGTGGCTCACGCTTCGATATCCTATGGCGGCTAATTTGTCTAGCAAAAAACGCAAAAAATAAGCCGCAGCGCCAAAAAACGCTGCGGCAATTTGGTGGACCTAATCGGGATCGAACCGACGACCTTACGGATGCGAACCGTACGCTCTCCCAGACTGAGCTATAGGCCCATAATTAAGCCCCCATCAACAGATGGGCAAGGATTTGAGACACAGGCCATAAGTGCAGGGGGCTGATTCAGGAATCGAATGCACTCCCAGACTGAGCTATAGGCCCATAAATAAGCCCCCATCAACAGATGGGCAAGGATTTGAGACACAGGCCATAAGTGCAGGGGGCTGATTCAGGAATCGAATGCACTCCCAGCTGAGCTATAGGCCCATAACAGAAGCCCGATCAATCGGAACTCTGCGGCTTCACTACTATACCGCTTTTTGGGAGAGTTGTCAAGTGAATTCTGCCGGGAGGTCGAACTTGACGGTCTCCATGCCGGGGATGCAGTTGAGCTCAAAAACAAGGGCAAACCAGAGGCGGCGCTGGGCGTGCAGAGCATCCTCCTCGCTGACGGAACGGAGGATGGGGGAGGAGTCGGTGCCGGATTTCGGCGGGATGGTCAGCAGGGCTTCGGTGCCGCTGCCCGAGGCGCGGGGACGCAGCTCCAGCGTCCAGCCGGTGAGTTTGCAGTATTCCTGACACAGCAAAAGGCCGCTCTTGGTGGTGCCAAGGAAGCGGCTGCGATTGTTTTGCTGGCTGCGGAAACTGCCGTCGGGCAGACCGCAGCCGGTGTCGGCGATGGACAGCACCGCGCCGCCCGAACCGTCGTCACGAAGGGTCAGGGTGATGGTGCCGCCGTCGGGGGTACAGGCCCGCAGGGCATTGGAGAGAAGCTGCAGGCAGATGCAGGTCAGGTATCGGACGTCTGCATGGACGTAGAGCTCGGTCAGGCCGCCGCAGTCCAGCACCAGACGGGTGCCCAGGGCCTGCTGGATCTGAGCCTGCTCCGAGCAAATGGCCGCAACAAAAGAACACAGTTCCACCGGCTCCCAATAGGGCTTTTCGGCGTGCTGCATGCAGTGGAGCAGGGCCAGCATGTTGCTCAGGTTCCGGTCCAGACGGCCGGTGGCAACAGCAAGATCCGACAAGGTCTGGCGCATCTCATGGGAGTCGGGGTCCTCTTTCTCCGAGACAAAATGCGTCATGTACCGCTGGCACAGTTCAATCATTTCCAGCGAGCGCTGGCACTCGCTCTCAAAGGCATGGACAGGCAAGCGCTCCAAAAGCTCTTCTTGGGCGCCGGGTGTTAGCTCATACGGGCTGGAACTCTCGTTCATGGGTCTGCAGATCTCCTTCCGACAGGGGCTGTTCCGCCGGGTCCTGCGGCGGCATAAGCAGCTCATCCCTGACTGCATAGATGAATTTACCGGTGGTGAGGTGCTGGTGCGGGGAACAGTGCCGCCGCTTGAACGACTGCCAGGCGGGTTTGTTCAGCGCATTCAGGGAGCGAATCAGACGGCGGATGCCGCTGTCCACCGCCGTGACCGAGACCTTGTGCCGCTCGCCGACCACCATCAGGACATCCTTCCGTATCGCAAAATGAGGGTCACACCGCAATGCCTGAGCAATGCATTCCCGCAGATACTGGGAGCCCAGCGCTCCCGGCGCTTCGCCCCAGCAGAGCAGCAGACGCACCAGGGCGGCGTCGCTGTCGGTGGGAGCGGCCTGCGACTGAAGCATGGACTGCAGATCAAACAGCAGGCTGTTCAGGCTGGACAGCTTCATTTTGTGGACGGTATCGGATTCCGGCTGCTGGCCGCCCTCCTCGCGGATGAACCTGCACAGTTCGTCCACGTCGCAGGCGGGAACCAGCAACAGCCACGGCCGGCAGTTGGGCGACATCTGCTGCAGCTGGCTGCAGAAGGCAGGCGCATCCATGTCGGACAGAGCGTTGTCCAGCAGGACCGCGCGGTAGGGAAAACCGCGCTCCAGTGCGGCCAACAGCTCTTTTCCCGACTGATAGATGTCGCAGCGAAATGCGTCCCGGTCCAGGCAGGAAATATAGTTCTGGCAGATGCGGAAAAACCGTGCGTCATAGCTGGCAATGGCAATCCGCAAACAGCCTCTGGAAGATTCATCGTTCACCAAAGTCCCCCGCCCTTTCTGCAAAACTGTACAGCCGCGGGATAGCACTCCGCCACCACATCCCGCCAGATTTCGGGCTGGACACAATTTTCGTACAGGTACTGCAAGATGGAATAGCAGCATTGGGGCGGCGCATCCAGGACCAGACTGTCACTGCAGGCTGTTTCTCCGGTGCGGGACACCGTCAGCCGGCAGGCGCCGTCCGACTCATCCAGCGCATAGGTCAGCAAATAAGGCTGCTGCAGCATCTCGATGGCAGAAAATTTCCTGGTCAATGGTGTATATGGTTTCATGGCTCATATTCTCCTCCTGCAAATACCCATTTTGGATTTACCGCACGATCAGGCGTGGCGAAGCTTTAATCCTATTTTAATGAGACACCCGCCCTGATGCAATGCTAAAAATGCGGCAAAATGTGTCGTCAGGGGACGGATTGCGACGGAGAAGAAAAGATCTTCACAACATCTTAAGAATACCGCGGAAACCATCCGCGCGCAAGAGGATTTTGCAAAAATAGGGAAAACAAGTCTGGATTTGTCCGAATGAAGGGGCCAAAACGGGCGGCGTTCACAGAATATTTCCTTTTTCGCTATAGATAAACTGTTTTTTTCGTTTAAAATCAAGGTGGCTGATTGCATCTAAGAGGAAAATACGGTATAATATTAGTGTATGTGAACAAACAATACTGTTAGCTGTCAAACAAAAAAGAATGAAAGGCCCGTTTTCCCGGGCATTCCATTGCAGGAGGATCAAAACTTGAGAATTGGTCTTGATATAGGCAGCACGACCATCAAGTGTGCCGTGCTGGATGAACAGGAAAACTTGCTGTATTCGACGTATGAGCGTCATTACAGCCACATTCTGGAGAAAGCACAGGAGCTTCTGCGCCGGATTGATGCAGAGCAGCTTCATGGCGCCAAGGCGCTGCTGAGCATTTCGGGCTCGGCGGGCATGGGCCTGGCCGACAGCTGCGGCGTGCCCTTTGTGCAGGAGGTATTTTCCACCCGGGTGGCGGTCAAGCGCTTTGTCCCTGAGACCGACTGCGTGATCGAGCTGGGCGGCGAGGACGCCAAGATTCTGTTCCTCACCGGCGGCACCGAAGTGCGTATGAACGGCAGCTGTGCCGGCGGCACCGGCGCCTTCATCGACCAGATGGCGACGCTGCTGAAGATGAGCGCCGACGAGATGAACCAGGCCGCCGAAAAGGCCCAGCGCACCTACACCATCGCCTCCCGGTGCGGCGTCTTTGCCAAGAGCGACGTCCAGCCCCTCATCAACCAGGGCGCCCGGGCGGAGGACATTGCCGCCAGCATTTATAAGGCCGTGGTCAGCCAGACCATTGCGGGCCTGGCCCAGGGCCGGCCCATCCAGGGAAATATCCTGTACCTGGGCGGCCCTCTGACCTTCAGCTCGGTGCTGCGCAGCAGCTTTGACGAGGCTCTGGGCGTCACCGGCACCTGCCCCCAAAACAGCCTGCTGTATGTGGCGCTGGGTGCGGCCCTGTACGCCGACAAGGAGTTCAACCTGTCGGAGGTGGCCAGCGAGCTGGACCGCTATGCGGCCACCGCCACCTATGCCAGCGAGCCGCCCCTCTTTGCCAACAAAGAGGAAT
This sequence comes from Faecalibacterium sp. An122, assembly GCF_002160895.1. Taxonomy (GTDB): domain Bacteria; phylum Bacillota; class Clostridia; order Oscillospirales; family Ruminococcaceae; genus Faecalibacterium. Next base: position 4,865 of record NZ_NFLL01000001.1, read on the forward strand.
ATGAGGCCTTCCACGCCCGGCATATGTCCCACAGCGTGCCCTGCGTGCCCTTCGGGGTCCAGTGCGGTCGGGTACATATCGGCATCGACTCGGGCTCCACCACCGTCAAGCTGGTGGTGGTGGACGAGCAGAGCCGGATTCTGTACACCAACTACCAGCCCAACCTGGGCAACCCGCTGCCCCTGATCCAGGAGCAGCTGCTCAAGATTTATCACGCCCACCCCGGCCTGCAGGTGGGCAGCGTCACCACCACCGGCTACGGCGAGGACCTGGTCAAGAACGCCTTCCGCTGCGACTACGGCCTGGTGGAGACGGTGGCTCACTTCACCGCCGCCAAGTACTTTATGCCCGACGTGGATTTCATCATCGACATCGGCGGCCAGGATATGAAGTGCTTCAAGATCGAGGACGGCGCCATCAGCAATATCTTCCTGAACGAGGCCTGTTCTTCGGGCTGCGGCAGCTTCCTGCAGACCTTCGCCCAGGCGCTGGGCTATGATGTCAAGCAGTTTGCCGCACTGGGCCTCTTTGCAGACCGCCCGGTGGACCTGGGCAGCCGCTGCACCGTGTTCATGAACAGCTCGGTCAAGCAGGCCCAGAAGGACGGCGCCAGCATCGAGAACATCAGCGCCGGCCTGTCCATCAGCGTGGTCAAAAACGCCCTGTACAAGGTCATCCGCGCTTCCAGCCCCGAGGAGCTGGGCCGCAAGATCGTGGTTCAGGGCGGCACCTTCTACAATGAGGCGGTTCTGCGGGCCTTTGAGAAGGAGATGGGGGTGGAGGTCATCCGTCCCGACATCGCCGGCCTGATGGGCGCCTATGGCGCGGCCCTCTACGGCCTGCGCCGCACCGCCAAGTCGGGCCGGGCCCAGTCCTCGGTGATGAGCCAGGAAGAACTGGAAAACTTCACCCAGAAGGTGGCCAACGTCAAGTGCGGCGGCTGCGGCAACAACTGCCAGCTGACCATCAACACCTTCGCCGACGGCCGCAAGTACATTTCGGGCAACCGCTGCGACAAGCCCGTCACCGGCAAAGGGGAGGACAACACCCTCAACCTCTACGCCTACAAGCAGGAGCTGCTGGCCGGCTATAAGCCGGTGCCCGGCAAGCGGGGTTCCATCGGCATTCCTCTGTGCCTGAACTTCTATGAGCTGCTGCCTTTCTGGCACACCTTCTGGACCAAGCTGGGCTTTACCGTCCATATCAGCCCGGTGTCCAGCCGGGGCCTGTATCTGGCCGGACAGGCCACCATCCCCAGCGACACCGCCTGCTTCCCGGCCAAGCTCAGCCACGGCCATATCAAGGCCCTGTCGGCCATGCAGCTGGACGCCATCTTCTATCCCTGCCTGACCTACAACATCGACGAGGGCCTGGGCGACAACCACTACAACTGCCCGGTGGTGGCCTATTACCCCGAAGTTCTGCTGGGCAACTGCCCCGAGCTGGAGGGCAAGAAGTTCATCTGCGACTATGTGGGCATTCATCGTCCCAAGGACTTTGTGCATAAGATGGCCAAGGAGATCCTGCCCAAGTACTTCGGCGGCATCTCCCAGCGGGAGGTCCAGCAGGCCGCCGATGCGGCCTACGCCGAGTACGCCTCCCACATGGCCAAGATTCGTGCCAAGGGCGGCCAGATCATCGACGAGGCCCGCCGCCAGGGCAAGCGGATTATCGTGCTGGCAGGCCGTCCCTACCATGTGGACCCCGAGGTCAACCATGGCATCGACCGTCTGATCGTCCGCCACAATGCGGCGGTGGTCACCGAGGACAGCATTTCGGACCGGGTGGAGAAGTTCCCCACCAGCGTCCTGAACCAGTGGACCTACCACAGCCGCCTGTACGCCGCCGCCAAGTACTGCACCACCCAGCCCGATATGGACCTGGTGCAGCTGGTGTCCTTCGGCTGCGGCGTGGACGCCATCACCACCGACGAAACCCGTGAGATCCTGCAGGAGGGCGGCAAGCTGTACACCCAGCTCAAGATCGACGAGATCACCAACCTGGGCGCAGTGAATATCCGGCTGCGGAGCCTGTTTGCCGCTCTGGACGAGCGGGATGAACTGGCCCGGGAAAAGGCCGAGGCCAAGGCGGAACAGCCCGCTGCGGACCGCTGAACATAGGAGGCAACCGTGGAATACAATTATCCCAAATTCACCAAGGAGATGAAGGCCACCCACACCATCCTCATCCCCAATATGGCGGTGACCCAGTTCCGGCTGCTGAAATACGCGCTGGAGCACGAGGGCTATAAGTGTGAGATTCTGGGCAACTGCGGCAGCGCCGTGGCGCAGCTGGGCCTGAAGTACGTGCACAACGACACCTGTTATCCGGCGCTGCTGGTCATCGGCCAGTTCATCGACGCCCTGAACAGCGGCAAGTATGACCTGGACCACACCGCCCTGCTGATTACCCAGACCGGCGGCGGCTGCCGCGCCTCCAACTACATCCACCTGCTGCGCAAGGCCCTGGTCAAGGCGGGCTATCCCCAGATCCCGGTGGCCAGCCTGAACTTTTCCGGCCTGGAGAAGGACAGCGGCTTCCAGATGGACCTGCCCCTGCTGCGTCAGGCGGTGGCCTGCGTGTTCTATGGCGATATGCTGAGCGCCCTGCGCAACCAGGTGGCGCCCTATGAGAATGTGCCGGGCCAGGCCGACCGTCTGGTGGATACCTGGATCGGCCGTCTGGGCCGGGCTCTGCTGGCCGGCAAGAGCTATACCGCCCGGGAGATGAAGCACACCTTCCCCCTGATCGCCAAGGAGTTTGCCGCCATTCCGGTGACCCGGGTGCCCCGGGTCAAGGTGGGCGTCGTGGGCGAGATCTACGTCAAATACAGCCCCCTGGGCAACAACGACCTGCAGAAGTTCCTGGAATCGGAGGGCTGTGAGGTCAACTTCCCGGGCCTGATGGGCTTCTGCCAGTACTGCATCTTCAACATGGGCGAGGACCACGTCCTCTATGGCGGCAAGCTGGCCACCAAGTTCACCACCGACCGTCTGCTGGACTGGCTGGACGGCATCGAGCGGGCCATGCTGAAGGCCATGTCTTCCGCCGGCTTCTACGCCCCCGGCCCCTTCAAGGAGCTGATCGAGAAGCCCGAGGGCGTCATTTCTCTGGGCGCCAAGATGGGCGAGGGCTGGCTGCTGACCGCCGAGATGATCGAGCTGGTTCAGGGCGGCTATCCCAACATCGTCTGCGCCCAGCCCTTCGGCTGCCTGCCCAACCACATTGTGGGCAAGGGCATGGTGAACAAGATCCGGGCCCTGTACCCGGTGGCCAACATCACCCCCATCGACTATGACCCCAGCGCCACCAAGGTCAACCAGGAAAACCGCATCAAGCTGATGCTGGCGGTGGCCAAGGAGCGCCTGGAAAATCCTGCCCCCGCCCAGCCCCTCACCGCAGAGGAGATCGCCGGCGGCGCCCCCACCGTGGGCCGCCACCCCATGACCGTCTGATAAGGCAGGGAACACCCCTATAAACAACCAAAGCCCCGCACAGCTTTTCAGGCTGCGCGGGGCTTTTTGGTTTATGGGTAAAGGGTTACTTCATGTAGATGTGGTGGGGCAGGCCGGCAATGTACAGCGGGGTCAGCTCGGCCTGGATCAGGGGACGTGCGTACTCCAGGAATTCATGGGTCATCTGGGTGTGGTTTTCGTTCATCCAGCTGAGGGGGACTTTCTTCTCCAGGTTGGCCACTTCGCTGATGGGGTGCAGCTCGGTGGTGCACTGGTAGGGATTGTTGGAAATCCGCTTCAGAGCCACCATCTGGCCGGTGACGCCCTCAAAGGCGGCCTTGGCAGCAGCGCCGCCCACCTGGTAGGCCTCGGTGATGTCGGTGCGGCTGGTCAGATGGCCGGCGCAGCGCTGCAGGGTGGACAGCTCGATGCAGCGGGTCTTGGTGTCCAGGGAGCGGGCCACCGTGTTGGCCAGGAACCGGGCGGTGCCGGTCAGGGCCTTGTGACCGAAGGCGTCCACCGCATGGACGTCGTCGGCCAGCTCACAGACGTAGCGGCCGTCCTCCAGCTTGACGCCTTCCGAGACGGCGATGACGATGCTGGGCTTCTTCTCCTGCATGGCCCGGACCTTCTCAATGAATCGGTCCACGTGGAAGGGCACTTCGGGCAGGCAGATCATGTCCACGCCCTCGCAGTCGTCGCCCTTGGCCAGGGCGGCGGCAGCGGTCAGCCAGCCGGCGTTGCGGCCCATGATTTCCACGATGGTCACGTACTTGGTGCCGTAGACGGTGGCGTCCCGGATGATTTCCTTCATCACCACGCCGATGTACTTGGCGGCGGAGCCATAGCCGGGGGTGTGGTCGGTGACCATCAGGTCGTTGTCGATGGTCTTGGGCACGCCCATAAACCGGATGTCGCTGCCGGTCCGTGCGCCGTAGTCAGCCAGCTTGCCGATGGTGTCCATCGAGTCGTTGCCGCCGATGTAGAAGAAATAGCCGATGTCCAGCTTTTCCAGGATGTCGAACAGCTTTTTGTAGACGGCCTCGTCGGCGTGCCAGTCGGGCAGCTTGTAGCGGCAGCTGCCCAGGAAGCTGGACGGAGTCCGCTTGAGCAGCTCGATGTCCAGGTCATCCTTCAGGATGGTGTTCAGGTCCACCACCCGCTCCTCCAGCAGGCCGGCCACACCGTTGCACATTCCATAGACGATTTCCGCGCCGCGGTTTTTGCAGCTCTCAAAGACACCGGCCAAACTCGCGTTGATGACGGACGTGGGACCGCCGGACTGGCCGACGATTGCGTTTTTACCCATGATCTTTTTCTCCTTTACAGTACGTCTTGTGTTGGCTCTATCTTGACTGCACAGGGGAAACCCTGGCAGGGAAGAACGTGGGGGCCGGCCATCCGGGGCGGCGGAAAACAGCGGAAAATTTACAGGTGGACGTGGCGGGGAGTGCCGTTCACATAGATGGGGGTCAGCTCGTCCAGAATCAGGGGACGGGCGTACTCCTCAAAGCTCTCGGTCACATGCATGCCGTCGGGGGCGATCCAGTCCAGGGGAACCTTCTTTTCCTGGTTGGCCACCTGCTGCACGTCCACCGACTCGGTGACGCACTGGTAGGGATAACCGCTCATCCGCTTGAGGGCGATCATCCGGCCGCTCTCGCCCGCAAAGGCAGCGGCGGCAGCGGCGCCGCCCACGGCATAGGCCTCGGTGACGTCGGTGCGGCTGGCCAGATGGCTGGCGCAGCGCTGCAGGGTCGAGAACTCAATGGCCCGGCTCTTGCAGCCCAGATGGGTGTGGATCAGCTCGGACAGGTAACGGCTGGTGCCGCTCAGAATGGCCTTGTGGCCGAAGGCGTCCAGCTGGCCGGCGGTGGAGACCAGGTCGCACAGATAGGTGCCGTCGGCGGTGCGGACGCCCTCGCTGGCGGCGATGATGACGTTGGATTTCCGGCTCTGCAGCTCGTCCACCCGGGCCAGGAACTTCTCCTGGTCAAAGGGAACCTCGGGCAGCAGGATCAGGTCGGGACCTTCGCAGTCCTCGCCGGCGGCCAGGCAGGCCGCACCGGCCAGCCAGCCGGCATGGCGGCCCATGATCTCGGCCACCGTGACGCTGCGGATATCGTACACCGAGGAGTCCCGGATGACTTCCTTCAGGATGGTGGCGATGTACTTGGCGGCGGAGCCGTAGCCGGGGGTGTGATCGGTCAGGCACAGGTCGTTGTCAATGGTCTTGGGCACGCCGATGAACCGCACAGGGCTGCCCACCCGCTGGCCGTAGCGGCTGAGCTTGGCGATGGTGTCCATCGAATCGTTGCCGCCGATGTAAAAAACGGCGCAGATGTCAAATTTCTCAAAGAAGGTGAACAGCTGCACAAAGGGCACACTGTCTACATCGGGGTCGGGCAGCTTGTAGCGGCAACTGCCCAGGAAGCTGGACGGGGTCCGCTTGAGCAGCTCAATGCTCATCCGGTCCCCCAGAACAATGTCCAGGTCCACGATTTCCTCTTTCAGCAGGCCCTCGATGCCGTACTTCATGCCGTAGACTTTGTCGGCGCCCAGGCTGCGGGCCGTCTTATAGACACCGGCAAGGCTGGAATTGATGACGGCGGTGGGGCCGCCGGACTGGCCGACGATCACGTTTTTGCTCATAATTCGCTCCTTCTTATCATGGGTGGATGGTTTGACCGGGGCGGGCCCTGCACTGCGCCGCCCTGGGCGGGGACGTTGAAACCGATGAAATCCACACAAAAAACAATTTCACTGTGAAATCGCTTGATGCAGGTTGCCGGAATTTCGTCCCAACCCTATTGTAACCGTTTTGCGTGTTGTATGCAAGACCTAAGTTGGTTGCAGAGAGAAAAATTTTATGATAGAATCAGTACATTCCTACTTTGACGCAGGAATTTTCTTTCCGGGCCGTCCTGCCGGGAGGGCAGGGGCGGTCCGAGAACGTTTTTCCGGGGACGGCGCAGAGCCGCCGGGCCGGAATTTTTGCCGGAAAGGGGGCACAGGAGACAGCCGGTGCAGACGGCGCTCCTGAGAAAACAAATGGGCATTTCGCATGAGTACAACCACGCATACCGCCGGGCGCGGCAGCGGGGCAAATATACCAAGCTGAAGGTGGCGGCCAGCGTGGCGGCCATCCTGGTGCTGTCCCTGGGCATCACCGCCATCCTCGAGACCGCCGAACAGGAGAACAGCGCTGCCTCGGAAATCCTGCCCAGCGGCACGGTGGAGGGCATCCTGGCGCCGCTGCCCATGCAGCCCGGCGAAGCCGGGGGCCAGGCAGGGGGACAGATCCTGAACTTTGGCCCGGTGCGCCAGACCGCCGGCGCCTATACCGTCAAGGCCTATGACAGCAGCGTCATCCGCCAGCCGGCGGTGGGCCAGGTGGACCTGAGCTACTTTGCCGATGCGGCTTTCCTGGGTGACAGCCTGACGGTGGGCTTCACCGACTACGACATCAACCTGTCGGGGGCGCTCATCTGCGGCTATATCGGCGCGGGCCCCGATACCATCGTCAACCGCATGACGGTGAATCACATGACTCGCGGGGATGAGGTGGCGCTGGACGTGCTGGCGGCCGCCCAGCCCAAAAAGCTGTATATCCTGCTGGGCACCAACACCCTGACCTCGGTGGGCGCTGAGGAGAAATTCCTGACCTACTACGGGGCCATGCTGGACACCCTGCGGGAGACGCTGGGGGAGGATTGCATTATCTATGTGCAATCCATCCCGCCGGTGCGGCCCGAGGCGGTGACCGACCGGCCCGGCCTGGCCAGCGACAACCTGCGGGCGGTCAATGAACAGCTGGCGCTGCTGGCCGACAGCAAGGGCTGCGTCTATCTGGACCTGTGGGAGGCTCTGGCCGACGGCGAGGGCAACCTGAAAGAGGTCTGCGCCGCGCCGGACGGTGTGCACCTGTCGGCGGGCAATGGATACGGCGCCTGGGTCAACTACCTGCGCAGCCACACCCTCTATGCCGCGGACAATCCCTGGACCGCCGGCAGCACCTACGCACAGTAACCGGTTTTCTCCGGCTTCACCCACCCGTCCGTTTTGGACCGGGTGGGTTTTGTTGTTTGGGCGGCCGGGCATAAAAACACCGGGTTCCCTCGGTGGGGAACCCGGCGTTGGATAGCGGGGTGAAAAAGCCGGAGCTTACTTGTTCTTGCTGCGGGCCTTCATGCGCTGCTCGTGGTTCAGGATCTGCTTGCGGATGCGCAGGCTCTTGGGGGTGACCTCCAGCAGCTCATCGGGAGCCAGGAACTCCAGGCAGCCCTCCAGGCTCAGGCGGCTGATGGGCACCAGACGCAGGGCGTCGTCTGAGCCGGAAGCACGGGTGTTGGTCAGGTGCTTGGTCTTGCAGACGTTGACGTCCACATCCTCGCCGGTGGGGGTGTAGCCGATGACCATGCCCTCGTAGACCTTCTCGCCGGGTCCGATCAGCAGGGTGCCGCGCTGCTGTGCGTTGAACAGGCCGTAGGTGACCGAGTCGCCAGTCTCAAAGCTGACCAGAGAACCGGTGGAGCGGTTGGGGATCATGCCGGCCCACAGATCATAGCCGTCAAAGATCTGGTTGATGACGCCCTCGCCGTGGGTATCGGTGAGGAACTGGTTGCGGTAGCCGAACAGGCCGCGGCTGGGCATACGGAACACCAGACGGACGCGGGTGTCGCCCAGGGGATCCATCTGCTGCAGGATGGCCTTGCGCTGGCCCAGACCGGTCATGACAGCGCCCTGGTACTGGGTGGGCACGTCGATGACCACCTGCTCCATGGGCTCGTAGGTTTTGCCGTCGATGACCTTGGTCAGAACGTGCGGGGGAGAGACCTGCAGCTCATAGCCTTCGCGGCGCATGGTCTCGATCAGGATGGACAGATGCATCTCGCCGCGGCCCATGACCCGGAAGGAGTCGGTGGTGGCGGAGTCCTCCACCTTCAGAGCCACGTCCTTCAGCAGCTCGCGCTGCAGACGGTCGCGGATCTGGCGGCTGGTGACGTACTTGCCCTCACGGCCGGCCAGGGGGCTGTCGTTGACCGAGAAGGTCATCTCGACGGTGGGGTCGTTGATCTTGACGAAGGGCAGGGGCTCCACCTTGGAGGGAGCGCACAGGGTGTTGCCGATGGTGACATCGGGCAGGCCCGAGAAGGCCACGATGTCGCCGGCGGTGATGTTGTCGCAGGGGACGCGGCCGTTGGCCTGGAAGTCATACAGCTTGGTCAGACGGCCCTTCATGCTGACGGAGGGGTCATGCCAGTCGCAGACCACCACTTCCTCACCCACGCGGCAGGTGCCGTTCTGGATGCGGCCGATGCCGATGCGGCCCACGAAGTCGTTGTAGTCAATGGAGGACACCAGCATCTGGAAGGGAGCCTCGGGGTCGCCTTCGGGGGGCTGGATGGTGCTCAGCAGGGTATCGAACAGGGGGATCAGATCGGTGCCAGGGACGTTGGGGTCCAGGCTGGCGGTGCCGGCGCGGCCGCAGCAGTACAGAATGGGGCACTCCAGCTGCTCGTCGGAAGCGCCCAGGTCCATCAGCAGGTACAGAACCTCGTCCACAACCTCCTGGATGCGGGCGTCGGGGCGGTCGATCTTGTTGATGGCCACCACCAGGCTCAGGTTCTGCTGCAGAGCCTTCTGAAGAACAAAGCGGGTCTGGGGCATGCAGCCCTCGGCGGCGTCCACCAGCAGCAGAACGCCGTTGACCATCTTCAGAACGCGCTCCACCTCGCCGCCGAAGTCGGCGTGGCCCGGGGTGTCGACGATGTTGATCTTGACGCCCTTGTAGTTGCAGGAGCAGTTCTTGGCCAGAATGGTGATGCCGCGCTCACGCTCGATGTCGCCGCTGTCCATGACGCGCTCGGCCACGACCTGGTTGTCGCGGAATGCGCCGCTCTGGCGAAGCATGGCGTCCACCAGGGTGGTCTTGCCATGGTCAACGTGAGCGATGATGGCTACGTTGCGCAAATCGTTACGAATCATAAAATCAAACCTCTCTATTTTGCATCGCGATATGCCGTCAGAATGGATCTGATAAGCCGGCAGCCCGGCGGCCTGTAAATCAGGGAAAACCCTGCTGCGGACTTGTCAGATCCATCCTCTAAAAGGTGATGAAAGGACTTCAACCATACAAGTTTAAAACATAGCGGGGACTTTGTCAAGATTATCTAAAATAAACTTCGTGGTTTCGGCGTTTTGACGGAATACGGGTCGTATTTTGGGCGGAAAAGAAAGACAACCTTGTGGTACAATAATACTAAAATACCACAAAGAAAGCTGTCCCGGTCCTCCGGGGCGGTATGGAGGTACATAACGATGAAGCTCACGTTTTTAGGTGCGAACCATGAGGTAACGGGCAGCTGCACCCTGCTGGAGACGGGTGGGCTGCATTTCCTGATTGACTGCGGCATGGAGCAGGGCAAAGATGTCTATGAGAACCAGCCCCTGCCGCTGGGACCGGGGGAGATCGACGGGGTATTGCTGACCCATGCCCACATTGACCACAGCGGCCACCTGCCGCTGCTGGCCAAACAGGGCTACCGAGGCAAGATTTATGCCACCCGGCCCACCTGCCAGCTCTGTGATATTATGCTGCGCGATTCGGCCCATATCCAGGAGTCGGAAGCGGAGTGGAAGAACCGCAAAAACGCCCGTGCCGGCATCCCGCCGGTGGAGCCGGACTACACCGTCCGGGATGCAGAGGAAGCCATCCGCCTGTTTGAAGGCGTGGACTACAACAAGCGGGTGGAGATTGCGCCGGGGGTGGAGGTGCGGTTCACCGATGTGGGCCACCTGCTGGGCTCGGCCAGTATCGAGATCTGGGTCACCGAAGGGGAACAGACCACCAAACTGGTCTTTTCGGGCGACATCGGCAACCTGCACCAGCCGATTCTGCGGGACCCCACCTATCTGACCGAGGCGGACTATGTCATCATGGAGTCCACCTACGGCAACCGGAACCATCCGCCCCGCCCCGACTACATCGGCCAGCTGGCCGCCATCCTGCAGCGGACTTTTGACCGGGGCGGCAACGTGGTGATTCCCAGCTTTGCGGTGGGCCGCACCCAGGAGCTGCTGTACTTCCTGCGGGAGATCAAGGAGAAAAAGCTGGTGACCGGCCACGGGAATTTCCCGGTGTACGTGGACAGCCCCCTGGCCATCGAGGCCACCCGGATTTTCCGGGACACCGACGCCAGCTGCTTTGACGACGAGACCCGGGCCCTTCTGGCATCGGGCATCGACCCCATCACCTTTGCGGGACTGCGGGTCAGCGTCACCAGCGACGAGTCCCGGGAGATCAACGCCGACCTGACCCCCAAAGTCATCCTGTCGGCCAGCGGCATGTGCGACGCAGGCCGCATCCGCCATCACCTGAAACACAACCTCTGGCGCAAAGAGTGCACCATCCTGTTTGTGGGCTATCAGGCGGTGGGCACCCTGGGCCGGGCCCTTCTGGAGGGCATCGAAGGGGTCAAGCTGTTCGGCGAGGAGATCGAAGTCCAGGCCGAGATTGCCCAGATCGGAGGCATGTCCGGCCACGCCGACCGGGAAGGCCTGCTGAAATGGGTGAACTCCTTTGAACCCAAGCCCCGGCGGGTCTTTGTCAACCACGGCGACGACGCGGTGGAGGACGAGTTTGTCAACACCCTGCAGAGCCTGGGCTATACCGCCTGCGCCCCCTACAATGGGGCCCAGTGGGCTCTGGGTGCCGACGGGGCCGTCTGCCTCAGCGAGGGCAGCCGGGAACGCACCGTCGCCCGGGCCTCGACGCCCACCCTCAGCCGGGCGGCCGCGGTCTATCAGCGGCTGGTCAGCGCCGGCCGCCGCCTGATGCGGGTCATCGAACACAACGAGGGCGGCGCCAACAAGGACCTGGCCAAGTTTGCCGACCAGATCAACGCCCTGTGCGACAAGTGGGACCGCTGACCGTACAGAGAGCCCGGCGGGCCTGACCGCCTGCCATGGCAGCAGATAAACCAAAACCGTGCGCTTCCGGAGAACCGGGGGCGCACGGTTTTCTGTTGATGGGGAAGCCAGCTCAGCGGATGTGGGTCAGCTCGTCCAGGTTCTGGGTATAGCAGGGGAGACAGTGCTCCATGAACCAGTCGGCCTCGGGGCAGTGCATCTCTTTCAGGGACTTTTTCTGCTGGGCCAGGGCGGCGTCAAACTCGTGGTTGCCGCTGCGGGTCTCCTCCAGACACTTGATGAGGGCCGACAGCCGGTCGGCCGCCTTGAGCAGCTTCCGCTCGGGGGCGGTGAGCAGGTCCCCGGTGATGTAGGGGGTGATTTCCTCCTCCAGCTCGGGGGGCAGCATGGAGGCCATGGCGGCAGCGCTCTCCCGCTCAATGGCCTTGTAGGCGTCCCGCAGCACGTCGCTGCGGTACTTGACCGGGGTGGGCATGTCTCCGGTGATGATCTCGGAGGCGTCATGGTAGAGGGCCGCCACCGTCACCGTCTTGGGCCGGCAGGGGGTGCCGGTGTACCGCCGGGCAATCAGACAGAGGGTGTGGGCGATGAGGGCGGTGTCGCAGGTGTGCTCGCTGAGGGACTCAGCCCGGACCGAGTGCATCAGGCTCCAGCGGGTAATGTACTTCATGCGGGCCAGCAGCGCATTGAAGGGGTAGATCATAGACAGAAAACCTCCCGGCCGGCGGCGCGGCGCAGTGCCGCCGGTTTTTTGATACCAAAATACCTTTGCCGGGCCCTCTTGTCAAGACAAGGGCCAAACTTCGCCCTTTTCTTGACCGGGCAAACATGCTATACTATCGTTTGATAACCGCTCCTCCGGGGCGGGAACCTTCCGGCAGAGAAAAGAGGAAAGCTATGGACTTTGCAAATCTGTCCCGGCGCCCGGTTCTGGGGCGACAGCGGGACCGCTTCTGGCTGACGGTGGGGCTGTGCGCTCTGACGGCCGCGCTGATTTTCCTTCCGTTCCAGATCGTGGACGGCGGCTTTTTCCATTATGCAGGCGACTTCAACGGCCAGCAGATTGGCTTTTACCGCTATATGAACGGCTTTGTCAAGGGCAACGGCTACCCCGACGGCCTGACCTCCGTCAACGGCCAGCAGCTGCCCACCAACACCTTCTCCTGGGCCACCGACCTGGGCAGCGGCGTGATGAATGCCTATTCGTTCTACCTGTACGGTTCGCCCTTCTTCTGGCTGTCCACCCTGTTCCCCCAGAGCTGGCTGCCCTACCTGATGTGCCCGCTGCTGGTGCTCAAGTTTGCGGTGGCGGGCGGCGGCGCCTATCTCTACCTTCGCCGCTACGTGAAAAACCTGGACTATGCGGTGCTGGGCGCCTGCCTGTACACCTTCTCCGGGTTCGGCATCTACAACATCTTTTTCAACCACTTTATTGATGTGCTGGCCCTGTTCCCCTGGATGCTCTGGGCCCTGGATGAGTGCATCTACAACCGCAGACATGGGCTGTTCGCCTTCTTTGTGGCCATCAACCTGCTGAACAACTACTTTTTCTTTGTGGGGCAGGTGGTGTTCCTCATCATCTACTTTGTCTGCAAGGTGACCACCGGGGAAATCAAGCTGACCCCCCGGCTGTTCGCCACCCTGGCCTTTGAGAGCCTGCTGGGTGTGGCCATGGGATGCCTGCTGGTGTGGCCGGCCTTCCTGTCTCTGATGCAGAACCCCCGCACCACCGACGTGTCCTCGGGCTGGGGCTTTTTGACCTATTCCAAGGTGCAGCAGTATTTCGCCATCCTGTTCAGCTGGCTGCTGCCCCCCGACTCGCCCTATATCGTCTCCATCTGGTCGGAGGGAACCATCAAGTGGACCAGCATGACCGCTTACCTGCCCCTGTGCAGCCTGGCGGGTGTGCTGGCCTACTGGCGGGCGCGGCAGGGAGACAGCCGGAAGCGGATTGTGGCGGTCTGCGCCATTTTCGCCCTGGTGCCGGTGCTGAACAGCGCTTTCTATGCCTTCAATGCCAGCTACTACGCCCGGTGGTACTATATGCCGGTGCTGATTCTGGCGGCCATGACCATCAACGCCTGGGAGGACCCCGACACCGACCTGGAACGCCCCATCGGGGTCATTGCCTGGCTGATGATGGCAACCCTGGCCTTCGCCCTGGTGCCGGTGAACAATGGGGAAGACGGCTGGAGCATCGGCGTACTGGAGAACCCCGACCAGTACCTGGCAGTCCTGGGCTTTGGCCTGGTGGGCCTGGTGATTTACCGCTGGGTGGTGCAGGACCGGGCCCACGAGGGCCGGTTCCGCCAGCGGATGCTGGCCGCCGTGCTGGCCTTCAGCTGCGTGTTCGGGTGCGTCCATATCGGCATCGGCAAGTTTGGCCAGTGGACCTACGACAGCGACCTGGTGGACCAGTATCAGGCCTCTCTGGACCTGCAGGAGGCCTTCCCTGAGGGGGACTGGCGGGTGGACACCTACAACGCCCACGACAATCTGGGCCTCTGGATGGACAAGAGCTGCCTGCAGTTCTTTGACAGTACGGTGGCTCCCAGCATCCTCAGCTTTTACTCCTCCCTGGGCTTCACCCGGGACGTTCGCAGCAACCCCGACGTCTATTATTATGCCCTGCGGGGGCTGCTGAGCGTCCGGTTTACGGTGATGCCGGAGGACCAGCGGGCCAACTTTGAGGAGGCCGTGGGCCAGGGCTGGACCTACTGGGACACCGTCTCGGGCATGGCGGTCTATGAAAACGACAACTATCTGCCCATGGGCTTCACCTACGACTACTACGTCAACCAGGATATTCTGGACGAGATGACCACCCAGGACGCCTGCGGCCTGCTGCTGCGGGCCATCGCCCTGTCGGAGGAGGACATCGAAAAATACGGCCAGTACCTGACCCCGGCCACCGATCACGTCCTGACCGACTTCTCCTATGAGCGGTACGTCCAGGACGTGGCCGAACGGCGGGAGACGGCCTGCAGCGATTTCGTGATGACCAATTCCGGCTTCAGCGCCGAGATCCAGCTGGACCGGGAGAATCTGGTGTTCTTCTCGGTGCCCTACGACGACGGCTTTACCGCCTACGTCAACGGCCAGGAGGCCGAAATCCTCCGGGTGGACAACGGAATGATGGCGGTTCTCTGTCCCGCCGGGTGGAGCAATATCGACTTTGTCTATTCGCCGGCCGGGCTGTCCCTGAGCCGGACGGTGACTCTGATTGCCATTCCCATCTGGCTGATTTATACCGGCTGGTTCTTCTGGGAGCGGAGAAAGAGCCGCAAGCACTGATTTTTCTTCACAAAACAAACGGGCGGCCCCCTGCGGCAAAATGCAGGAGGCCGCCTGTTTTTATAGGGAGGCAGCGGGTCACCCGGCGGCGCGCCTGGAGCCAACCCGAAGGAGGACGGTGGCCAGCAGGAAGCCGAAGGGCGCGCTGAAGAAAGATGCCATGTAGAAGCCGCTGTACCCCAGCGCCGGCACCAGCAGGACGCAGGCCACCAGATCGGAGGCAGTGCCGCCGATGTTGGAGGCCAGATACAGACCCATCTGCTGGCGGCCCCGGAGGCTGGCCTCCTGCAGGTGTTTCATGGCGGTGAAGGTGTAGACGATGGACTGGCGGCTGAGGAGCAGGGCGCCGTAGCCGATGGCGTCCAGATCGTTGGTGAAGAGCCGCAGCAGCGGCCGGGCCAGCAGGATGCAGCTGACCGAGACCGCCAGGGCATAGACCAGCATCATGCCCCGGGCCTGACGCACGCCGTCCTGAACCCGGTCGTCCTGGTGGGCGGCGGTGTTCTGGGCGATGAAAAAGACCAGGGCCTGGGTGAAACCAAAGACCGGCATCAGCAGCAGGGTGGACATCTTGCTGGCGCAGGAGAAGCCGGCGATGGCGGTCACGCCGATGCCGCCCAGCAGGCTCTGCTTGACCATGCTGCTGACCGGCCCGCTGGCCTGCTGGATGGCGTTGGGGGCGGACAGGCGGAAGACATCCCAGCAGTACTGGCGCTCCAGCATGGAAAAGCGGAAAGGCCCCGTCAGCAGGGTGCGGCGGAGATACCACAGGATGAACACGCAGCCCACCACCTGGGAAAAGGCGGTGGCCCCGGCGGCGCCCACCACCCCGAAGGGGCCCACCAGAGCCAGGTCCAGCAGGACGTTCAGCACCGAGGTGCCCAGCACCGCAAACAGCGGTGTTTTGGAGTTGCCGCAGCCCATGATGAGCTGCTTGGACAGGTCGTAGATCATCAGGAAGGGCATGCCCGCCATATAAAAGCGGATGTAGGCCGCCGCCTGAGGCAGGATCTCGGCGGGGGTGTGGATCAGCCGCAGCAGCCATTCGGCGCTGCCCAGGCCGGCAGCGGTAAGGATCAGGCCGATGACCCCGTCAATGAACAGCAGATTGTAGATGATGGCCGACAGCTGGTCGGGGGAGGAGGTGGGCCGCCGGGCGGCCAGCAGCAGGCCGCCGCCCAGTTCCATTCCGCCGGAAATAAACATAAAGACCATCAGGGCGGTGGAGGCGTTGGAGACGGCGGCCAGGGCGTTGGCGTCCAGACACAGGCCGATGATCATGGTGTCGGCCACCGTGTAGAGCTGGGTGGCCACCATGGTCAGGATCACCGGCCCGGCAAAGCGAAGCAGAGCGGGACGTACCGGCCCGGCCAGAAGATCGCGGTTGGATGCAGCAGACATAATGGATTCCCTCCGGTTGCAAAATGTGGGGATTTCTGATATCCTGAGCCTATCATAAACTATCCAGCAGCTGGACAGTCAAGGGGGAAATATGAAAGAGAGCTATCTGCAGGCGGCGGCTTTTGCCGCCCTGGCCGGGGTCAACAAAAAGACTCTGCACTACTACGATGAAATCGGGCTGTTCCGCCCGGCCTATGTGAACGAAAAAGGCTATCGGTTTTATACGCCCTTCCAGCTGGACCGCCTGGCCCTCATCATCACCCTGCGGGACCTGGGGGTGCCGCTGCAGGTGATCCGGGAGTATCTGGGGGAGGGGGATTTGGAGCGGCTGGACCAGATTTTCACCGCCCAGCGGGAGGAGCTGGACCGGCGAATCGCCCAGCTGGAATCCCGCCGGGCGCTGCTGGAATCCCTCCAGGCCACCAACCGGGATTTTCTCGCGTGGTGCGACAAGGGCCCCCAGCGCCTTTACCGGCCGGAGGAGCGGATGGCCGTCCTGATGACCCACGAGGAGATGGAGCGGGGAAGCAATATCATCGTCAATTACCTGACCGACGGCCCCGGCACCGGGATGTGTGCCGAGGGAGAGAGGCGCTTTCTCTATCAGAAACAGAAAGACGGCCCCATCCGGGTGGAGGCGGGCGACTATCTGTGCCTGTATGAGACCACCAGCGGGCCGGTGTGCTGGGAGTGGCTGGACAGCCGCCGGAAGCTGCTGCGGGAAGAAGCGGCGGCCCATGGCTGGCAGCTGGAGGACCGCGCCCTGGTGGAATTCGACGATTTGGCCGCCGCCCAGGAGGCGCCCCGGTCCATTCGGATGCGTATATGTGAAGAGAACTCAACTGAAATTAATCACAGGTAAAAATTTGTATCTTGACTTTACGCCGTTAAAGTGTATAATGCAATCAAACCGATGAGGCGAAAGAGACTCTGGTTGGTGCTCCTTCAGAGAGCCCGGAATGATGGGAACGGGTGGTGCACGACAGAAGTTATGGGTCGCCGAGGGCCGGGCGAACGGGCGATAAACCCCAGTAGCTTAGGACGGGTGTCTCCCGTTACAGGGCAGGGGAGTGTTGGCTCCCCGTGAGAGGCTCTGCATGGAAGCAGAGCAAGCAAGGTGGCACCGCAGAATCGTTTTAACCGATCCTGTCCTTGTGGTCGAACACAGGGACGGGTCGTTTTGTTTTAAGAGGCCCGTTCCGCAGACAAGGCGGAGCGGGCCTTTTGTATACCGCTCCCAGCCTTCACCCACGAAAGGAGCTTATACCATGAAACACAGCAAGATGATTTCCCGCCGCAGCTTCCTCCAGGCCGCCGTCTATTCCACCGCTGCCCTGTCCGCCCTGGCCCTGACCGGCTGCGGCGCATCCTCCAGCGGGTCCTCTGCAGCCGCAGGGACTTCTTCGGCCGCCGCTTCGGGCGACGTGTACAAGGTGGGCATTGTCAACTATGTGGATGACGCCTCCCTGAATCAGATTGTGGCCTCTCTGGAGGCCCGGCTGGATGCAGTGGGCGCGGAGCGCGGCGTGACCTTCAACTATGCGGACTACTACTCCAACGCCCAGGCGGACCAGTCCAACCTGAACCAGATCGGCGCCGACCTGGTGGCAGACGACGTGGACGTGATCGTGGCGGTGGCCACTCCCTCGGCCACCACCATGCTGGCCGCCGTGGAGGACACCGATATTCCCGTCATCTACTCGGCCGTCACCGACCCGGTGGGCGCCGGCTTTGACGGGCTGGACAACATCACCGGTACCTCCGACGCCCTGGACACCAACGCCATCATGAACCTGATCCTGGCAGTCAACCCCGATATCACCCAGATCGGCCTGCTGTATGACCTGGGCCAGGATTCCTCCACCCAGGCCATCGCCGACGCCAAGGCGTTCTGCGATGCCAACGACATCTCCTACATCGAAAAGAACGGCACCAACACCGCCGAGGTCCAGATGGCTGTGGAAGCCCTGGCCGCCAGCGGGGTGAAAGTGGTGTTCACCCCCACCGACAATACCATCATGACCGCCGAGCTGGCCATCTATGAGACCATGATCGAGGCGGGCATCCAGCACTACACCGGTGCAGACAGCTTCGCGCTGAACGGCGCATTCATGGGCTACGGCGTGGATTACGTCCAGCTGGGCGAGGCCACCGCCGACATGGTGGTGGAGCTGCTGTGCGACGGCAAGAGCATCGCGGAGATGCCTTACCGCACCTTTGACAACGGCACCGCCACCCTCAACACCGAGACCTGCGAGGCCCTGGGCCTGGATGTGGAGGCCGTCAAGGCGGCCTTTGAGCCCTACTGCACCAGCGTGGAGGAGATTACCACCGCTGAGGAGTTTGCCTGATCCGGCCTCTGTGCCGGGAATCTGAGTGAGGGAGTTTTGAACAAACATGCTGGCTAGTATTTTTTCCGTCAACGTCCTGCAGTCAGCGCTGGAACTGGGCTGTATTTACGCCCTGGTGGCCCTGGCGCTGTTTCTGAGCTATTCCATCCTGAACATCGCGGACCTGTCCACCGACGGCTGCTTTACACTGGGCTGCGCCGTCTGCTGCCAGGTGGCCGTCACCGGACACCCCTTCCTGGCCCTCTTTGCCGCCATGG
Source organism: Faecalibacterium sp. An122 (assembly GCF_002160895.1). Taxonomy (GTDB): domain Bacteria; phylum Bacillota; class Clostridia; order Oscillospirales; family Ruminococcaceae; genus Faecalibacterium. The sequence goes on from NZ_NFLL01000001.1 coordinate 23,555, forward strand.
CGGCCGGGGTGCTGTCCGGCTTCATCACAGCCTTTCTCCAAACCAAGCTGGGGGTGGAGAGCATCATGGCCGGCATCATCGTCAACACCGGCCTGTACACCATCAACCTGGCAGTGATGGGCTTCTCGTCCAACATGAGCCTGGTGAAGGTGGACACGGTCTTTTCCCTCGCCAAAGGGGCGCTGGCCTTTGCAGGCGGCTGGTATCAGCTGCTGCTGGCGGCGATTGTCATTGCCGTCGCCTGCGCCCTGATGATCTGGTTCTTGGGCACCCGGCTGGGCCTGTCCATTCGGGCCACCGGCGACAATTCCGCCATGGTCCGGGCTTCCAGCATCGACCCGTCCTACACCATCATGGTGGGCCTGTGCATTTCGGGCAGCCTGACCGCCCTGTCGGGCGCTCTGCTGGCCCAGTACCAGAAGAGCTGTGACATCAATGTGGGCACCGGCATGGTGACCATCGCCCTGGCTTCGCTGATCATCGGCGAGACCCTGCTGGGCAAGCGGACCATGGTCTGCCGGGTGCTGGGCGTGGTCTTTGGCAGCTGCCTGTACCGCTTTATCGTGGCGGTGGCCCTGCGATTTAATGTCCCCGCCGCAGCCATGAAACTGGTGTCCGCCCTGATCGTGGCGGTGGCCATCTCGATGCCCGCCATCCGCCAGAAGATCGCCTTTGAAAAGCGCAAACAGGAGGCCCGGGTCCGTCACGCCCAGACCCACGGCAAAAAGGAGGCAGTCTGATGCGGATGCTGGAAATGAAGGGTGTCCGGAAAACCTTTAATCCGGGCACCGTCAACGAAAAAGTCGCTCTGGCCGGCGTAGATCTGGCCCTGGAAAAAGGCGATTTCGCCACCATCGTGGGTTCCAACGGCGCCGGCAAATCCACCCTGTTCAACGCCATCACCGGCGGGTTCATCGCCGACGAGGGCTGCATCCTCCTGGGCGGGGAGGACATCACCTTCACCCCCGAGTTCCGGCGCAGCAAGGTGATCGGCCACCTGTTCCAGGACCCCCTCAAGGGCACCGCCCCCAACATGACCATCGAGGAAAACCTGGCCCTGGCCTATCTGCGGGCGGGCACCGCCCAGCGGGCCTATTTCTCCCGCATCTCCCGCAAGGATAAAGAGTTCTTCCGGGAGCGGCTGTCCCTGCTGGGGATGGGCCTGGAAGACCGGATGAAACAGCCGGTGGGCCTTTTGTCGGGCGGCCAGCGCCAGGCCCTGACCCTGCTGATGGCTACCCTGGTGACCCCCAAGCTGCTGCTGCTGGACGAACACACGGCGGCCCTGGACCCGGCCACCGCCGACAAGGTCCTGGAAATGACCCGCAGCATTGTGGCCGAAAAGCAGATCACCTGCCTGATGGTGACCCACAATATGCACCAGGCCCTGGAGCTGGGCAACCGCACCCTGATGATGAACGGCGGACGGATCGTCTTTGACGTTCAGGGCGAGGAGCGCAGCAAGATGACGGTGGATGACCTGCTGGAACGCTTCCGCCAGAGCGCCGGCGAGGAGCTGGACAACGACCGCATCCTGCTGAGCAAGGTGGAAAAGCAGTAAATACAGAAACAAAATTCCCCGGCGAGTGCCCCCGCAGAAAAGCGGGCGGATCATTCGCCGGGGAATTTTTGTTTGGACAGCTTACTTCACGTACTCGATGGTGTACTCGAAGCCGTACTCCTCCTGGAGCTTCTTGACCTCGGGCTCACAGTCCTCGATGAAGGTGGGAGCGTAGACCGAAGCGCCGTTGTGGGCCTTCTTGTAGTCCTCGACGATCTGGGTCAGCTTGGCCCAGCCTTCGCTGGCCTTGGCCTGATCGACGCTGTCGGGGAAGTTGATGATGAATTCGCGATGCTGCGGAATACGAGCTTTCATAAGACAATCTCCTTTGTTTCTGACAATGAAATACATCAGCAGCCGGCGGGCCGGCCGCGGGTCAGTGGGTTTCAGTCCAGGCCAAAGACCTGGCGGGCGTTGGCGGCGGTCCGGGCAAAGACCTCCTCGGGGGCAACCCCCTTGCGCTGGGCGATATAGTCGCCCACATAGGCGATGAGGGAGCTGTCGCACCGGGTGCCCCGGACCGGCTCGGGAGCCATATAGGGGCAGTCGGTTTCCAGCAGGAGGGCGTCCAGCGGCAGGGCGTCGATGACCTTGGCGGCCCGCTTGGCCCCCCGGAAGGTAGCCGCTCCGCCCAGACCGATCCGGATGCCCTGCTTCACCAGCCAGAGGGCGTCCTCGGCGCTGCCGGAATAGCAGTGGAGGATCCCCTTGGGCTGGTACTTTTTCAGCAGGGCGTAGACGTCGGCGTGGGCCTCCCGGTCGTGGACCACGATGGGCTTGTCCAGCTCCAGAGCCAGACGGATTTCCGCCTCAAAGAGGGCCAGCTGGGCGTCTTTGGGCACCGGCCAGTGGTAGTCCAGGCCGCATTCGCCCACGGCTACCACCTTGGGGTCGTCGTAGTAGGGGGCCAGGGCCCGCATTTCCGCAGCCCAGTCCCCGCCGTAAACCGAAATGGTGGGGGCAGGGGGCTGATCGCCGCAGCGGTCGGCGGGCAGAAGGCTTTCGGGGTGAATGCCGATGGCAGCGTAAACCCAGGGATAGCGGTGGGCCAGTTCCAGGCACCGGGGGGCGTCCCCCGAGTGGGTGGCCTGTTCACAGATCCCCACCACGCCTTTGGCGGGCAGGCTGTCCATCAGGTCGTAACGGTCGGCGTTGAAGGCGCCGGAGGAATAGTGTGCGTGGGTGTCAAAGATGGGCCCGGCAGAGGGATAAACGCTCATGCCCTGGCCTCCTTTCCCTTGCGGTTGACCAGCCAGATGCCCACACAGACCAGCACCAGAGCGGCCAGATACTGCCACTCAAACAGGGGCTCGCCGTTCAGCAGGGCGGACAACAGGACGTTCACCACCGGGTTCACCAGACCAAAGACGCTGATCCGGCTGACGGGGTTGTTCTTCATCAGGAGGGCCCACAGCACGTACCCGGCCCCCGACACGAAGGCCAGATACAGCAGCACCGGGACGCCCATGGGGCTCTGGGGATGGAGGGAACCGCCCATGGCCAGGCCCAGCACCAGCAGGGCCAGACCGCCCACACCCAGGTTGAGGAAGCAGACCATAAAGCTGTCGGCCTTCTTGGTGACCGACTTGTTCCAGGGGCCCGAGACGGTGAAAATCACGGTGGCGGCCATCATGCAGAAGATGCCCCAGCCGCTGCCGCTGCCGTGGTTGCCGATGGTGGCTACCAGCACGCCGGCAAAGCCCACGGCACAGCCCGCCGCCTTGGCGGGGGTCATCCGGTCGGACTGGTAGAGGAAATGGGCCAGAATCACGCCCAGAAAGCTCTGGGTGCTGTTGAGGATGCCGCCGAAGGCGCCGGTCAGCAGGGCCACGGCTGCATAGTAGAAAGCGTACTGGGTGGTGGTTTGCCACAGGCCCAGCGCGCAGCACTCAACCAGAACCTTGCCCTTGGGCAGGGAGGGCAGACGCCCTTCCAACAGGGCGCCGGCCAGCAGAACCAGCAGGCTGCCCAGCATGAACCGCACCCCTGCAAAGCAGAGGATGGAGGCGGTGTCGGCGGAGTCGATGGCGAAGAGCCGGTATCCCATCTTGATGAAGGGGAAGGCTGAGCCCCAGAAACAGTTGCAGAGGAAGGCAAAGATCACAGCAAAGACCGGTGTGGCGAACAGTGCGTCCAGCTTGGCAGTGCGTGAGGTTTTGTCAGTCAGCAAGATGGGCCCTCCTCTTAGTGGATGCGGCTGCCGGCGGGAGCTTCATCGGGATAGAAGGCGATGGTGCAGCCGCCGTCGGCGGTGTCGGCTGCCACGATCATGCCCTCGCTGACATACTTGCCCTTCATCATGGGACGGGGGGCCAGGTTGGCCACAATGCCCACCTTCTTGCCGATCAGGTCCTCGGGGCTGTACCACTTGGCGATACCCGAGAGGATGCAGCGCTCCCGCTCGCCGTCAAAGACGGTCAGGTGCAGCAGCTTCTTGCTCTCCTTGATGGTTTCGCAGGCCCGGATCTCAGCCACACGCATTTCTACCTTGCAGAAGTCGTCGAAGTCGATCTCAGCCTCGTGCTCGATGACGGCGGCAGGCTGGTCGGCCTTGGCGGCGGCTGCCTCCTTGGCTTCCTTGGCCTTCTGGGCGGCCTCGGCCTCAGCCTTGCGCTTTTCGTCCTCTGCCTTCAGGTGAGCGATTTCCTTGGCCACGTCGATGCGGGGGAACAGGGGATCGCCCTTGTGGACGGTGTAGCTCTCCTGGAGACCGTAGGCGGCCTGGTCCAGCTGGAGCTGGTCAGCCGACAGGCCCAGCTGCTCCATCATTTTGGGCGCAGTGGAGGGCAGATAAGCATTCAGCAGGATGGCGCAGACCCGCAGGGCCTCGCACAGGTGATACAGGACGCAGCTCAGACGGCCCTCGTTGGCGGGGTCCTTGGCCAGGGCCCAGGGGGCGGTCTCGTCGATATACTTGTTGGCGCGCTGGACCACAGCGAAGATCTCGGTCAGAGCCTGGGGAATGGTCAGGTTGTCCATGTCCTCGGCCACCTTGGCGGGCAGAGCGTTGATCATCTGCTCCAGCTCGGCGTCCAGAGGATCGGAGGAGATCGACTTGGCCACCGTGCCGCCGAAGTACTTCTCGCACATGGCCACGGTGCGGCTGAGCAGGTTGCCCAGGTCGTTGGCCAGATCGCTGTTGATGCGGTTGATCAGGGCCTCGTTGGTGAACATGCCGTCGTTGCCGAAGGGGATCTCACGCAGCAGGAAGTAGCGGATGGCGTCCACGCCGTAACGGTCGCAGAGGATGACGGGGTCCACCACGTTGCCCACCGACTTGGACATCTTGCCGCCGTTCATCAGCAGCCAGCCGTGGCCAAAGACGCGCTTGGGCAGGGGCAGATCCAGAGCCATCAGCATGGCCGGCCACAGGATGGTGTGGAAACGCAGGATTTCCTTGCCCACCATGTGGAGGTCTGCGGGCCAGAATTTGTCGTAGTCGTGGTAGGTGTCGTTGCCGTAGCCCAGAGCTGAAATATAGTTGCTCAGAGCGTCCACCCAGACATACATGGTGTGCTTGGGGTCAAAGGGAACGGGGATGCCCCACTTGACCGAAGTACGGGAGACGCAGGTGTCCTGCAGGCCCTGCTTGATGAAGGCGATCATCTCATTTTTGCGGCTCTCGGGCTGGATGAACTGGGGGTTCTCCTCGTACAGCTTGAGCAGACGGTCGGCATACTTGCCGGTGCGGAAGAAGTAGGCTTCCTCGTGGGCGTCGTAGACCTCACGGCCGCAGTCGGGGCACTTGCCGTCCACCAGCTGGCTGTCGGTCCAGAAGCTCTCGCAGGGCTTGCAGTAGTGGCCCACATACTCGCCCTTGTAGATGTCACCCTGCTCGTACAGCTTGGTGAAAATCTTCTGGCAGGACTCCATGTGGTAGTCGTCGGTGGTGCGGATAAAGCGGTCGTAGCTGACGTCCAGCAGCTTCCACAGATCCTTGACGGTGGCCACAATCTGGTCCACGTACTCCTTGGGCTGCATGCCGGCCGAAGCGGCCTTGTCCTCGATCTTCTGGCCGTGCTCATCGGTGCCGGTCAGGAACATCACATCGTACCCCTGCATCCGCTTGAAGCGGGCCAGTGCGTCACAGGCCACGGTGGTGTAGCTGTGGCCGATGTGCAGCTTGTCGCTGGGGTAGTAGATGGGGGTGGTGATGTAGAACTTTTTCTGTTCAGACATGGTTTTGATTCTCCCTTTCCCGTTGGAACCTGCCCGCCGGCGGCGTGCAGGCCCGTTGCGTGTACATTAAAGGAAGTAAAAACTCCCGTCCTCGCGAGGGCCTTTGCCCAGCAAGGACGGGAGCAGAATACTTCCGTGGTACCACCTTGGTTCGCCGGCTCCTCGCGGGGCGCGGCCTCGATGCTGCATCCCGGCCCAAAGGGCGGGTACAGCCGGACGCTGTAACGGGCGCACCCGGCACAGGCTCAGGGAATCCGTTTGCCTGTGCGGCTCCGAGACCATCTTCGGCGCCCCGATGCCTGCCCGGTTCCACCGCCGCGGGCTCTCTGAAAGGATCACTGGACGCGTACTCTTCTCTTCACAGCCGATTGTGTATCATGGCTATTATAGGAGAAGCGGGGCCGTTTGTCAACAGGGGATTTCCCCGGCGGGGTCATCTGCCTTTCCGGCAGGGCGGGGAGAGCCCCTGCCCCGGACCACCGGAAACCATTTCTATACCGGCGGCGCCGGTCAGAGGTTGGCTTCAACGAATTGCAGCAGGTTTTCGGCGAGGGCTTAGATTTGGTCCAGCAGGGCACCTCCGTCCGAGAGATTGGCCGGCTCCTTCAGCGGGGCGCGCAGGATGTAGTCGGTTTGGGCGGGGCTGCTGGTCAGCTCGAAGGGGAGGGGCTGATCCTTCCACACATCGTAATAGTGGGCCTGATACCGCCGATTGAACCCGGAAACCCACACCTGAAACTGAAAATCCCGGTGGACGAACACCACCGCCACTTTCAGTCCTTTTTCCTTGAGCTCTGGGCTGGTGAACTGGAAATAGGAGAAGTCCATGCTGTTTTCGGTGATGCTGCCCTGAAACTTGTATTCCGGCATCCTCTTTTCGAGCTCCACGCGAACCCAGCGGAACAGGCGGATGAATTCCCGGTAGCAGGCGATCAGCCGGGTGGTTTGGAGCAGTTCCTGGTATTCGAGCAGCAAGCCTGCGTCAAAGTGCATGGTCTCGTCCATGGTTGTTCTCAGTCCTTTTCTCTCTTGTGGGACCGGCCGGGGGCCGGCGTCAGCTTCGGATACGGCCTCTCTGCCAAAGGCAGAGGGCAGGGAAGCCCGGACAAAACAAAAAAACCTGGCGGATGAGAGCGGTTGCAAGCCTCTCATCCGCCAGGATACTTACTTCTTCGGAGTCATAGCCTCTTTGCCTCACATTTACCTATTTTTCGGAGTTGACCTTGCCTTTCATAAGATTGTTGGCCTTTCCTTATGCTTAGGAAATGATAGGGTAGGGGATCGCCGATTTAACTAGTACATTGGTTTCAAGCCTCATCCGAATCGTTGGATTGCGTCTTACGAAGCATCTTCATAGAAACACATTCTTTCGATTGAATCACTCCAGGGGACAAGTTACCTAAATCATTGGAGTACTCCCTCCGTGTTACTCAAATATCTGCATCCATACAGGGACTTTCATGGGGGATCATCCTCTCGGGGGTGCTGATTTATTTGAATGACCGTTGTTCGGATAGGGGAATTATTCAGCTTTGAAAGATTACCTCAAGGGCTTCTGTTGGTTTTCAGATCTTCTAGGGAAGGGTGTTTTGCAATCGTTACGGCATCCAGTGCATTTTGCTTCGATCCGGGGAGGCTTTGTTGGGGCACATCGCCGCCAATCAAGCCAATGGATCTTTTTCCTGTCTGCAATTTCCAGATGGATTCAGACTCTGAACAGCGGCTCTTACTGGAACCACCTTTTTCAGTTTCCGTCTCCTCCAAATTGACACCTTACAGGGAAGAGGTCTGCCTTCCGACTATGCTTCCGGCACTTTTGATCGATCGAATGCAGGTCCAGCCTTGATTTGCTGTGCATCCTTGCCAATCTGAGGGTTTGCGCCTGCCTTGAGGCCACGACTACTTAAATCATTGGAGTAGCTCCTTCCGTGCTATTCAAATACAGGTATCCGTAAAAAGGCTTTCATCATATGAATCACTTCCTGCGGATCTATTTGAATCGCCAAGGGACTTTCTCGACAGACTGTTCGTAAATCGCTTAATATATGCTAAAGACTTCGCTTTAAATCTCTTAGATTTTTACTAAATGCGGGGGAAACATCCCGTACTGGTAAGCGGCTTTTCGCTTTTCAGCAATTCCCGACAGTCTGTCCGAACTGTGCGGGTGTCGTATCAACCATCGGTCTTCGCTCCTTTCTCCTTTTAAGTCAGCGGGATTGGATCACCTTTGATCCTCTGCTGTACTTTCTTGGTTTCTGGCTATATTATATCCGAAAGGGTGGCCGCTGTCCATTCGCAGAATCCACAAGGAATATCTTGTGATTTTGTATAGTTTTGATTTTGCTTGTGGATAAACCGTTGTATAAAGTGTGAACAGACCAAAACAAAAATTCCCGCACACGAAGTGCGGGGAAAGAGCTTACATCTTGTCGGGAACGTTGATCTTGAACATGGTCAGCACGTTGCGGATCACGTTGCGCACGCCGATGCACAGGGCGATGCGGGCCTGCTGCAGGGCAGGATCAGCGCCCTGGATGCGGCAGCTGCCGTAGAACCGGTGGAAGGCGCTGGCCAGGTCGATGACAAAGCGGTTGATCCGGCTGGGATCGTACTTTTCTGCGGCCATGACGATTTCCTGGGGGAAGGCGGCCAGCATCCGGATCAGATCCAGCTCGGCGGGATCGGTCAGCAGGGTGGCGTCGGTGTTCTCTGCGCCCAGGAACTCCACGCCCTCGCTCTCCAGCTTGCGCAAAATAGAGCAAATGCGGGCGTGAGCGTACTGGACGTAGTAGACCGGGTTGTCGTTGTCGGTCTTGACGGCCTGGTCCAGATCGAAGTCGATGCTGCTGCCGGCCTCGTGCATATTAAAGAGGAAGCGGGCGCTGTCGATGGGCACCTCCTCCAGCAGGTCGGTCAGGGTGATGGCGTTGCCGGTGCGCTTGGACATGCGGACGGGCTGGCCGTTCTGCATCAGGTTGACCATCTGCATCAGAACCACGTCCAGACGGCTGCCGTCCAGGCCGATGGCATCCATGGCACCCTTCATGCGGGCCACATGGCCGTGGTGGTCGGCGCCCCAGACGTCGATGGCCTTGTCAAAGTTGCGGTCGGCCAGCTTGTTGTAGTGGTAGGCGATGTCGGCGGCAAAGTAGGTGGGGATGCCGTTGGCGCGGACCAGGACTTCGTCCTTGTCCTCCTCGGCGCCGTCGTCGGTCTTTTTCTTGTTGGCAGCGCCGTACTTGGCGGCATACTGGGCGCTGCGGTACATGATGGCGCCGTCCTCGGCCTTGTAGCAGGCGCCCTTCTCCAGCAGCTGGTTCACCACGTTCATGACAGCGCCCGAGTTGTGCAGGGTACTCTCAGGGAACCAGACGTCGTACTGGATGCGGTACTTGCCCAGGTCGGTCTTGAGGGCGGCGATGTTCTTGGGCAGGGCGTAGCCCACCAGAGCGTCCTTCAGGGCGGCAAAAGCCTCGCTCTCATAGAGAGCCTCGTCCTTCAGGCCGCGGCAGGGAACGGCGTACTTGTCGCCCTCTTTGGCTGCGAACTCCAGAGCCAGCAGGGTGATGTCGCCGCCCTGGTAGCACTCCTTGGGCAGGGGATACTCGTTCTCCTCGTAGTAGTGCTGCAGGTAGCGGATGGCCAGGCTCTTGCCGAACTTCTGGATCTGGTTGCCGGCGTCGTTGATATAGAACTCACGGGTGACGTCGTAGCCGGCCCACTCCAGAACAGCGGACAGGCAGTCGCCCAGAGCACCGCCGCGGGCGTTGCCCATGTGCATGGGGCCGGTGGGGTTGGCGGAAACGAATTCCACGTTGTAGCGCTTGCCCTGGCCGTAATCGGTCCGGCCATAGCGGGGGTTGGAGCAGGCAGCCAGGGCCACGCCAGCCCAGAAGGCGGGAGCCAGGAACAGGTTGATGAAGCCGGGGCCGGCGGTCTCGGCCTTGGTGAAGCAGCTGTCCGACAGAGAGGGCAGGTGGCTCAGAATGGCCTCGGCGATCATCTTGGGGGCCTTGTGCCAGGTGCGGGCGCCGGCCATGGCGATGTTGGAGGCAATGTCGCCGTTCTTGGTGTCGGCGGGAACCTCCACGATGAAGGCGGGCAGCTCGGCGGCGGGCAGGTCGCCGGCCTCCATGGCGGCCTGCGCAGCCTGAGTCAGCAGGTCGCGGGCCTGGGCCAGAGCGGCCTGGCGGGGGTTGTAATTCTCAAAAGCGGGGTAAGTTGCATTGCTCATAGGGTAATGATTCCTTTCTCTTGGTCCAATCAAAACAGGCGGCGGGGTGCGGCAGAAACCGCGCCGGGCTCCTCAGTTGACATGGGTGACGGTGACTTCCAGGGAGTTTTTGCTGATGAGGGTGGAGACGTCCCCGTCCAGCAGATAGCTGAACCGGGCTACGCCGCCCTTGGCGTTCAGGCCGCACTCGATGCTGTCGGCCGTCACCCCCAGGGTGACCGAGCCGTAGCCGGTCTCGTAGTGGCAGAGGTTGCGCCGGCCCTTTTCGATGATGAGCTGGCTGCTCTGGGGCCCGAAGCGCAGCATGGCCACCCGGCTGGAATCGGCCGCCAGCTTGAGGGTGGTGACACAGCCCTCATAGCCGGTGGTCTCGGTCTCCCGGTAGGTGATATAGTAGCTGCCCTCCCGCATGGTGAAGCTGCCGCGGGTCATCAGCTCCACCTGCTCGGTTTCGCCGTCCTGCTCGATTTGACTTTTAATCCGAATAATATAGTTTTCCTTTAAGGCTTTGCTCACGGTGTTGATGTCCTCAGTATTTGTCGATGCAGATTTGTTCCGCGGTGCCGCCCCGGTATTCGCCCAGGAACAGGTCGGCGGTCTGGACGAAGCTGTCGGGCACATCGCTCACAAAGAAATGGGTGGTGCCCTGGGTGCGGTTGGCCCGCAGACCCTTGCTGCTGAGCAGCTGGCTCAGATCGTCGGCGGCGGCGCTGCCCGGGTCGATGAGGGTGACCGAGGGCCCCATGTACTCGCCGATCATCCCGGCCAGCAGGGGGTAATGGGTGCAGCCCAGCACCAGGGTGTCCACCCCGGCGGCCCGGATCTCTTCCAGATACTGGGCGATGACCAGGCGGGTTACCTGCTGGCGGTCGGGGGCGGAGCCGTCCACATAGCCGCTCTCCACCAGGGGAACAAAGAGGGGACAGGGCCGTGCGGTGATCTCCGCGCCCGGCACCAGACGCCGCAGCAGCTGTTCGTAGCTGTGGGAGCGGATGGTGGCCGCAGTGCCGATGACGCCGATCTTCCGGCTGCGGGTGGCGCGGGCCGCCCGGCGGGCCGCCGCCGTCACCACCCCCAGATAGGGGACGGGGAGCTGGGCGGCTTCCTCGGCGGGATAGGTGCTGGAAACAGTGCCGCAGGCCGCCATGATGCACTTGACGTTCTGGGACAGCAGAAACGCGATGTCCTGGCGTGCATACTGCAGGATGGTTTCATGGCTGCGGCTGCCGTAGGGCACCCGGCCGGTGTCGCCGAAATAGACGATGTCCTCGCCGGGGAGCTGCTTGCGCAGTTCCCGCACGCCGGTCAGACCGCCCAGACCGCTGTCAAAGACGCCGATGGGGCGGTTATCCATGGTGGGCCACCGCCCTTTCCATGGCAAGGGCAACAAGGCGGTCGATGAGCTGGGGCAGGGGAGTGCCCTCATGCTCCATCAGTTTCGGATACATACTAATAGAGGTAAAGCCGGGGAAGGTGTTGATCTCGTTGATCAGCACCCGGCCGGTGCCGCGCTCTACAAAGAAGTCGCAGCGGGCCAGGCCCTCGCAGCCCACGGCGGTGTAAGCCCGGGCGGCGTAGTCCTTGACTTCGTCCAGCTTCTCCTCCGACAGGCGGGCCGGGATCAGGGTCTCGCTGACGCCGTTCTTGTACTTGTCGTCGTAGGTGTAGAACTCGGCGCCGGCCAGAATCTCGCCGGGACGGGTGGAGAAGGCGGGCTCGGAACCGATGACAGCGCACTCCACTTCCTGGCCGTCCACAAAGGACTCGAACACCACCTTGCGGTCGTTTTCCAGGGCCAGCTTGATGGCGTCGGCCAGCTCAGCCGCATTGGATGCCTTGCTGATGCCCACGCTGGAGCCGGCGTTGGCCGGCTTGACAAAGATGGGCCAGCCCAGCTTTTCCTCCAGGGCGGCGCGGATGCCGTCGGGGTCGGCCTCCAGCTGGGCCCTGGTGTAGGCGGCCCAGGCACAGTGGGGGATGCCGTTGGCGGCAAAGAGGGCGTTGGCCACAGCCTTATCCATGCAGACGGCGCTGGCCAGAACGCCGCAGCCCACATAGGGGATGCCAGCCAGCTCCAGCAGGCCCTGGACGGTGCCGTCCTCACCCCACAGGCCGTGGAGCGCCGGGATCACCACGTCTATGTGGAGCTTCTCCACATGGCCGGCGGGGGTGAACAGGATGGCGCCGTGGTCGGCGCGGTCGGGGCTGATGGCACAGGGCATGTTGCCGGGCAGTTCCTCCCAGCTTCCGTCGGCCATCTGGGCCGAGGAAGCCTCGGTGTACAGCCATCGGCCGTCCTTGGTGATGCCGATCTTGATCAGCTCATACTTTTCAGGGTCCATATTGTCTGCGAACGTGCCGGCCGATACACGGCTGACCTCGTGCTCGCTGGACAGGCCGCCGAACAGCAGTGCTACGCACAGCGGATGGGCGGCGGAATTCTCCTCGGAATACATGATTCGCATTCCCTCCTCTATCTTAATAGAAGCCCCCGGGCGGGGGCGTTCAATCATAATTACACCCATCATACCATAAAAATGCGCCGGTTTCCATACACAACGGCAAAATGCCGCACCAAAAAGATGAAAAACCCCACTTGATAAAACAGGCCGGACCGGCGTAACGGGGCAAAAAAGCGGTCATTTTGCCGCCGGCGTGAAAAAAATCCGAAAGATGGGCAAAATACCGCTTGACGCGGCGGGAAAAGAGTGCTAAAATGATATCACCTCTTTTGCGGGATTATTTAGTGCGCCCCTTTTTGGGACGCCGCCCGGCGAACGAGGGAGGTTCAATAACCGTTATATATGGAGGTGTCAACAAATGACAGTGAAAATCACTCTGGCCTGCACCGAGTGCAAGCAGCGCAACTACAACACCACGAAGAACAAGAAGAACAATCCTGACCGCCTGGAGATGAAGAAGTACTGCCGCTTCTGCAAGAAGCACACGGTTCATCGCGAGACCAAGTAAGAAAGGCGGAGCACAATGGCAGACAAAACCGATAAGAAGCCGGGCTTTGTGGCCAGAGCTAAGAACGCCGTGAAGAACTTTTTCACCGGAGTGGCCAAGTTCTTCCGCGATACCAAAAGCGAGCTGAAGAAGGTCGTATGGCCCAGCAGGGAAGAGACCAAGAAGAACACGATCGTGGTGCTGGTGGTGGTTATCATCGCCGCCGTGGTCCTGTTTGCATTGGACGCCGTGTTCGGCGGCATCCTGGGCCTTGTCATCGGAGGCTGACCAAATCTTGTATGGAAACGGAGGCTGACCCATAATGGAAGACCAGTCGAATGAAGCTTTGTGGTATGTCGTGCATACCTATTCCGGCTACGAAAACAAAGTCGCGACCGATCTTGCAAAGATGGTGGAAAACCGCCGCCTGCAGGATCTGATCTGCGAGATCCGGGTTCCCACCGAGATGGTGCCCGAGATCAAAGACGGCAAGGAGCGGATGGTCGAGCACAAGCTGTTCCCCGGCTATGTGCTGGTCAAGATGGTTATGAACGACGATACTTGGTATGTGGTCCGCAACACCCGCGGCTGCACCGGTTTCGTCGGTCCTGCTTCCAAGCCGGTCCCCCTGACCGCTGAGGAAGTGGAAAAGATGGGCGTAGAGGCCAAGGCCCCGCTGACGGTGGATTTCGCCGCAGGGGACAGTGTCCAGATTACGTCCGGTCCTCTGGAAGGCTTTATGGGCGTTGTAGAGGAAATCAACACCGAGACCTTCAAGGTGAAGCTCAAGGTGAACATGTTCGGCCGGGAGACCCCCGCAGAGGTGGACATCGCCCAGGTCGAGCGGCTGTAACAAGCCGCGAACGCGTACAAATCATCAAGGTAAGACCGCGTGCGGTTCTTATAGAGCGTGCCTGCTGAGGCATGCTCGTGGGAGGTTCGCAGACAGCGGGCCGCAACTCACCACAGATTTTTGGAGGTGCATTTATCATGGCACAGAAAGTAACTGGCTACATTAAGCTGCAGATCGAGGCCGGCAAGGCAACCCCGGCTCCTCCTGTTGGTCCCGCCCTGGGCCAGAAGGGCGTCAACATCATGGCCTTCACCAAGGAGTTCAACGAGCGTACCAAGAACCAGATGGGTTATGTCATCCCCGTCGTCATCACCGTGTATGCTGACCGCTCCTTCAGCTTCATCACCAAGACTCCCCCGGCTGCCGTTCTGATCAAGAAGGCCGCCGGCCTGTCCACCGCTTCCGGCAAGCCCAACAAGGAAAAGGTCGCTTCCCTGACCGCCGCTCAGGTGGAAGAGATTGCAAAGACCAAGATGCCCGACCTGAATGCTGCTTCTCTGGAAGCTGCATGCAGCATGATCCGCGGCACCTGCCGCAGCATGGGCGTCACAGTCGAAGGCTGAGACATAAACAGTGGGAGGGCGCTGCGCCCGCAAGACCACATAGGAGGATAAACAATGAAACACGGCAAGCACTATGTCGACGCTGCCAAGCAGGTCGATTCTACCAAACTGTACGATGTGAACGAGGCGCTGGAGCTGGCCTGCAAGATCGCTTCCGCCAAGTTTGATGAGACCGTTGAGCTGCACGTCCGCCTGGGCGTTGATGGCCGTCACGCTGACCAGCAGGTCCGCGGCGCCGTCGTTCTGCCCAACGGCACCGGCAAGACCGTCCGCGTCTGCGCTATCGCCAAGGGCCCCGCAGCTTCTGCTGCTGAGGCTGCCGGCGCTGATATCGTCGGTGATGACGATCTGATCGCAAAGATCCAGGGCGGCTTCATGGATTTCGACGTCGTGGTCACCACCCCCGACATGATGGGCAAGGTTGGCCGCCTCGGTAAGATCCTCGGACCTCGCGGCCTGATGCCCAACCCCAAGGCTGGCACCGTGACCCCCGACCTGGGCAAGGCTGTTAAGGAAGCCAAGGCCGGTAAGATCGAGTACCGCCTGGACAAGCAGAACATCATCCATGTCCCCGTGGGCAAGGCATCTTTCGGCGCCGAGAAGCTGTACACCAACCTCGACACCGTTATGGACGCTATTGCCAAGGCTAAGCCCGCCGCCGCCAAGGGCACTTACTTCAAGAGCGCTACCATCGCCACCACCATGGGCCCTGGCATCCGTCTCAACACCCTGAAGTACGGTGTCTGATTTTTCTGAAAAAATTCAGAAAAACACTTGACAAAACCACGTTCGCGTGGTAAGATATTCATGCTGTTTTTAAGACAGCAGGCGCTGGAGTCCAGTGTAAAGTGTATCCGCCTGCCGAGAAACGCGTAACGTTGTTTTATGCCTCTCTCTCGGCCTGTGTGCGCGGGAGAGAGGCTTTTTTCTATGACTCCGGCTTCCGATGTAGTTTTGAAACGAGGTGAAACCGAAATGCCCAGTGCAAAGATTCTTTCTGAAAAGCAGGCTTATGTCGCTGATCTGAAGGCAAAGTTTGAGAATGCGGTTTCCGGCTGTGTGGTTGCTTACGGCGGTATCAACGTCGAGAATGACACCAAGCTGCGTAAGGAGCTGCGTGAGGCTGGCGTTGAGTATATGGTTGTCAAGAACACCATGCTCCGTCTGGCTGTCAAGGGTACCTCCATCGAGGGCCTGTCCGAGAACTTTACCGGTGACACTGCCGTCGCATTTGCCAACGCTGAGGACCCCATGGCTGCTGCCCGCATCCTGTGCAAGTACCAGGACGGCGACCGTTCCAAGAAGTTCGTCGTCAAGGGCGGCTTCATGGAGGGCAAGGTGCTGAGCGCTGCTGAGACCAACGCCATCGCCAAGCTGCCCGGCCGCGAAGGCATGCTGTCCATGTTCGCCGGCGCACTCACCAGCACCCTGTCCGGTCTGGCTGTTGCTATGCAGGCTTACGTCGACAAGCAGGAGGAGCCCGCTGCCTAAGATGGCGCCGGCTGCTGCCTGACCCAAACTGTTTTTCGATACCACAACTACCGAAACAAAAATTAACTGAAATTGGAGGGTTATTACCATGGCTTCTGAGAAGATTACTGCCATTATCGAGTCCGTTAAGGGCCTGTCCGTCCTGGAGCTGAAGGAGCTCATCGACGCTTACTGCGAGGAGTTCGGTGTTTCTGCTGTTGCTGCTGCTGCTCCCGCTGCTGCCGCTGCTGCTGCTCCCGCTGAGGAGGAGAAGACCGAGTTCGACGTCATCCTGGCTGAGGCTGGCGCTACCAAGATGCAGGTCATCAAGATCGTCAAGGAGATCACCGGTCTGGGCCTGAAGGAGGCCAAGGCTATCGTTGACGGCGCTCCCAAGGCTGTCAAGGAGAAGGCTTCCAAGGCTGACGCTGAGGACATCAAGAAGAAGCTGGAAGAGGCTGGCGCTAAGGTCGAGATTAAGTAATTTCACCTCAAACCAAACACTTCGGACAGGGGGTTCCCGCACAGGGAGCCCCCTGTTTTTTGTGCGCTTTTCCAGGCCGCCCCAAAATCCTCTTGACAAAGCAGAGATAAAATGATATGATTTTGATATCAACAAGATACAAATCACTCGGGATACGTCAGGAGGTTGATGGATATGAGTGAGAAGATTCTGCAAACCAAAAAGAACGGCATGCTGGTTCTGCTGCTGATCCTGTTGGGGTATGTGGTGGCCATTGCGGCGGTCGTGGCCGATGCCCTGGCCGGTGTGCCGGGCATTCTGGGCGGCGTAGTGATGGCTCTGGCCATTCTGTACATGGTCGTGGGCCTGTTCCTGCTGCCGGGCCTGAAGGTTCTGAAGCCCCAGGAAGCCCTGGTGCTGACCCTGTTCGGCAACTACATCGGCACCCTGAAAGGGGAGGGCTTCTACTGGGTCAATCCCTTCTGCACCGCCGTCAACCCCGCTGCCGGCACCCATCTGAGCCAGAGCGGCGACGTGCAGCGCAGCCTGGTGAAGACAGAGGGCGGCAATCAGCAGGTCCAGATCAATGTGGGCGAGCTGAACTCCAAGAAGATTTCCCTCAAGCGGATGACCCTGAACAACGCCCGCCAGAAGATCAATGACTGCCTGGGCAACCCGGTGGAAATCGGCATTGCCGTCATCTGGCAGGTGAAGGACACCGCCAAGGCTGTCTTTAACGTGGACAACTACAAGGAATACCTCTCCCTGCAGTGCGACAGCGCCCTGCGGAACGTGGTGCGGATTTATCCCTACGACGTGGCCCCCAACGTGGATACCACCGGCGACGGCAAGCCCGATGACGGCAGCCTGCGGGGTTCCAGCGAGGTGGTGGCCCGCCGCATCAAGGAAGAAATCCAGGAAAAGGTGGAGGACGCCGGCCTGGAGATCGTGGACGCCCGGATCACCTACCTGGCCTACGCCCCCGAGATTGCAGCCGTGATGCTGCAGCGCCAGCAGGCCTCGGCCATCATCGACGCCCGCAAGATGATTGTGGACGGCGCCGTGGGCATGGTGGAAATGGCTCTGGAACGCCTGAACGAGAACAAAGTGGTGGAACTGGACGATGAGCGCAAGGCGGCTATGGTCTCGAATCTGCTGGTTGTCCTGTGCGGCAACCACGATGCACAGCCCATCGTCAACTCGGGCAGCCTGTACTGATGGCTGAGCCGAAAAAACAGATTCCGCTGCGTCTGTCCGCGAAGTTGTACGACGCCATCGCCGCCTGGGCAGAGGACGACTTCCGGTCGGTCAACGGGCAGATTGAATACCTCTTGACCGAGTGTGTCCGCCAGCGGAAAAAGAACGGCAAATATGTGTCGGAGGAGCTGGACGTTCCCCCCGAACTGGATATCAAATAAGCGCAGCAAAAAGGCCCGTCGTGCGGATGCACGGCGGGCTTTTGGGTTTGGCTGGAAAGAGAGGCGGCTCAGTGGCGGCGGATGTGGCTTCCGCCCCAGCTGCGCTGTTCCCGGATGGTGTTCTGCACCCACCAGATGCCGTAGATGGCCAGCGCAATGGCGCTCAGGGCCAGGACGACTTTCAGGTACAGACTGCCCAGGAAGGCCTGGAACTGGGCGATGGCGAACAGAATCGGGTTGCGGTTCACATCCTGTCCGGCAATAAGATCCACCACGCCGATGGTCTCACCGGCCAGCTTGATCTCCACCGTGCCGATCAGGTCGCCCTGCTTCACCGGCGCGGCCACCGACTCGGGCAGATGGAAGAACTTCTGGGTCACCGAACTGTCCGAGGAGGAGGGGAGAATGGTCATCATCTGGTCGGCCGGATAGAGCAGCAGGGTGTCGGTCTCGGAGGAATACTTCACCGGGATCTCGGCCAGGGCCTGGTCGGGGTCCAGCGCCGCCTGGACCGAGAAGCTGCTGTATACCCAGTCGATGAGCTGGGTGGTCTCGTAGAGGGCGGGACGCCGGTTGGAATAACCGTAGGTGTCCACCGTGTCGGGACTGCCCATCACGCAGAAAATATAGGTTTCTCCCTCGCTGGAAGCCCAGGAGACGTAGCTCTGGGTGCCGGAGTCGTTCTTGTAGGCCATGACGTCGCACATGCCGCCCTTCATGGCCGAGCGGTAGAATTTGCCGCCGCTGGATTTGTTCAGGGCCACGTTCTGGTTGGTCAGGATGAAGGATTTGGAGTGTTTTTCCTTGGCGGGCATCTCAAAGGTGGCCGACCCGGCGATCTCCACAAAGGCGTCAAAACCCATCAGATACCGTAGAATCAGGTACATGTCCACCGCGGTGGTCACGTTGCCCGAATCCAGCCCGCAGGCGTCGGTCCAGGTGCTGTTGGTGGCGCCGATCTGCTGAGACAGGCTGTTCATCTGGCTCACCCAGCCGGACAGGTCGTTCCCCGACAGCTGATAGGCCATGCCCATGGCGGCGTCGTTGGCGTTGCGCAGCAGCATGGCGTAGAGCGCCTCCCGCAGGGTAAAGGTCTCGCCCGAGCGCATGTCGGCGTTGTCGGTGCCGTAGACGTAGTCCGAGATGGCGAAAGGCATCTGGAACGTGCGGGTGTCCAGCTCGTCGCCGTAGTTGGTCAGTACCAGAGCCGCACACATCAGCTTGGTGAGGCCCCCGGCCTGGACCTGGGCGGTGCTGTCTTTTTCGTAGACGATGATGTTGGTGTCGGTGTTGACGATGTAAGCGCTTTGGGCCTGCACTTCGTATACCGGACTGGGATCAAAGAGTGCGCTGGCCGGCATCACAAAGCAGCTGACCGTCAGAATCAGGGCAGAAAAAAGTGTAAAAAGTCGTTTCATGTGGACAATTCCCTCAGAACGCGATACAATAAAAGGGTTGATAAAAGATGTGGGGCGGTGCATCGTGGGTCCGGGCCGCGTGTGCCGGAGGGATGCAGGGCGCATGGTGCGCAGAAACCGGCAGATTTTGTCGGAAAAAGCCCCTGAAGGGAACCCGCGCCGTCCGCCCGGGGCGGAGGACGGGATTTCCCGCTTTGTGTGCACAAGCACGCTTCTATAATAACAGGTTTGCGGGTGGGTGACAAGGGCTAGCTGCCCCACTTTCACAAACCAGAGGGAGACATGGATGATCTATATTACAGGCGATACCCATGGCGAGCTGGACCGCTTCAAGGGCAAGGAGCTGCGCCATCTGGGGAAAAACGATTTCCTCTTTATTCTGGGGGACTTTGGCTTTTTGTGGGACGACAGCAAGGAGGAGCGCGCCCGGCTGGACTGGCTGCGCAAGCGGCCCTATACCATCCTGTTCCTGGACGGCACCCACGAGAATTATGACCTGCTGGACGCCTACCCGGTGGAGGAGAAGTTCGGCGGCCGGGTTCAGCCCATCGGCGGGAACGTCTACCATGTCTGCCGCGGCAGCATTCTGGAGCTGGAGGGCCTGAGTTACCTGTGCTTTGGCGGCGGCGAAAGCCCCGACAAGGAGGAGCGGGAAGCCGGCGTCAACTGGTGGGCCCGGGAGATGCCCTCAGAGGAGGAATATGCCCGGTGTGAGGCCAACGTGGCGGCCCACAATCATCATGTACAGTATGTGCTGACCCATGATGCCCCAAGCAGATTTTTGGATTTCACCATCCTGGCCCCGGGGGAGAACAACCAGCTTCACGGCTTTTTTGACAAGCTGGTCCGGGAGATGACCTATGATAACTGGCTGTTTGGCTGCTATCACCGGGATACCCAGCTTTCCCCCAAGGTCCGGTGCGTCTTTCACGATGTCATTTCCATCGGAGAAAAGCGCAGCTGGTGGAAGCGGAAGTGACCCCTTTCCCGGCCCAAAATCCACACAACCCAAAACAAGACCGCTGCACCGAGCCCCCGGGGGCTTGTGCAGCGGTCTTTTTGCGTGACGTCAGGGGGCGGAGTCCTCCGGTTCGCCGGGCTTGTAGATGTGGGTGCGGGTGAGGGCGCGGAGGGTGTCCTCGTAGTGGAGGCGGGCGTAGGCGGTATAAAGGATGTCGATGACGTTCAGCTGGGCAATGCGGGAGGACATGGCGCCGTTGCGGAACAGGGACTCGTTGGCGGCAATGTACAGATTGTAGTCGGCCAGCTCCGCCACCCGGGAGGGGGAATAGCGGGTGATGGCAATGATGGGGGTACCGTTTTTCTTGAGGGCTTCCATGCAGGTGATCACCTCGACGGTCTGGCCGGAGTAGGAAAAGGCGATGGCCACGTCCTGCGGGGTGGCGTTTTGGGCTGAGATAAGCTGGGCGTGCCAGTCGTCAACGATGAGACAGGGTTTGTTCAGCCGGAGGAACTTCAAATAGGTATCGTGGGCCACGCAGAGGGAGGACCCCAGACCGAACAAAAGGACGCTGCGGCACTGGTCCAGCAGATGGGCGCACTGCTCCACCGTCTCGGGGGAGAGAAGCTTCTGGGAATCGGTGAGGGACTGGATGTTCTTCTGGGTCACCTTATAGACAATGTCCCGGATGTCGTCCTCGGCGGTGATTTCCTGCTCCGAGTGGCGGCCCTTGTCGCCCAGGGCCGCCAGTTCCCCCACCAGGGCGTGGCGCAGTTCCTTGTAGCCGTCAAAGCCCACCGACCGGCAGACCCGCACCACGCTGGAAGGGGAGGTGAAGGTGCGCTGGGCCAGTTCACGGACGGTGAGGAGGGTGGCTTCCTCGGGATTCTCGGTGATGTAGCGGGCGATCTGCTGTTCGGCTGCGCTGAGGGAGGGGCTGGCCTCCCGCAGGCGGAGCAATGCGTTTTTCATAACAGGCCTCCGGATGGGTGCGGTTTTCCGCATTCTTGGTGTGTTTGTATAAAAGTTTTCATGGGTTCCGCATGGATTTTCAAAAACATTCCTTTTCTGAAACATTATACCACAACTTCGCAAAAATGTGGACATTTTGTTTTAAAAAATCTATAATGCACTTGTAAGTGCTTTTCACGCCAGTGAAGCCAAACACAGAGAAAGGCCGGGTAGTGAGTTATGGAATTGAATCTGAACGAAATGACGACCGAGCGGCGCAATCCCCGCACCATGCAGCTGGATATGATGTCCGAGCTGGAGATCGTCACAGCAATGAACGATGAAGACGCCCGGGTGCCCCTGGCGATTGCCAAGAAGCTGCCCGAGATCGCGCAGGCCGCCCGGTGGGCGGTGGAGGCCTTTGAGCAGGGCGGCCGGCTGTTCTATATGGGCGCCGGCACCAGCGGCCGGCTGGGCGTTCTGGATGCAGCCGAGTGCCCTCCCACCTTTGGCGTGGACCCGGGCATGGTGGTGGGCCTGATCGCCGGCGGCGAAGAGGCCTTCATCAAGGCGGTGGAAGGCGCAGAGGACAGCGTCCAGCTGGCCGAGGATGACCTGCGCAGCCACAACCTGACCAGCAAGGACTTTGTGGTGGGCATTGCGGCATCGGGCCGCACCCCCTATGTGCTGGGCGGCCTGGCATATGCCAGGAGCGTGGGCTGCCGGACGGCGGCCATCGCCTGCAACCCCGGCAGCGCCGTGGGCAAGGCGGCGGACCTGGCCATCGAGGTGGAGGTCGGCCCCGAAGTGCTGACCGGCTCCACCCGTCTGAAGTCGGGCACCGCCCAGAAACTGATTCTGAATATGATCTCCACCACCTCTATGGTGCGGACGGGCAAGGCCTACCAGAACCTGATGGTGGACGTGATGCAGACCAATGAGAAGCTGCACACCCGCGCAGAAAATATTGTGATGGACGCCACCGGCGTGGAACGGGCCGAGGCGCGGGCCGCCATTGATGCGGCGGGCGGAAGCGTCAAGTGCGCCATCACCATGCTGCTGGCAAACTGCACCGCAGCCGAGGCCCAGAGCCGCCTGGATGCGGCAAACGGCCACGTGCGCACGGCCATCGGCCTGTAAGGTTGGACCTGGCGGCGCAAGCCGCAAAGTCATATACGCAAGATTTGGACAAGGAGGAACAAGCAATGACCAATGAGGAACTGGTACGCCAATCGCTGGAAAAGCTGGGCGGCAGAAGCAACGTCATTTCGGCAACCAACTGCATGACGCGGCTTCGCATCGAGGTCAAGGACGACAGCAAGATCAATGAGGACGCCATCAAGAAGATCGAGGGTGTTCTGGGTCTGGTCCATGACCGTCCCGGCTACGTCGAGATCGTGGTTGGCCCCGGTAAGTGCCGCAAGTGCGCCGACATCTGCCGCCAGATGGGGATTCCCGCGGCTGGCAGCACCGATACCCAGAATGACTGGCAGGCCAACAAGGCCGCCGTCAAGGCAGGGCAGAAGCAGAGCAAGGTCAAGTCCATGCTCAAGACCTTCGGCGACATCTTTGTGCCCCTGCTGCCCGGCGTCATCGCCGCCGGCCTGTGCTCGGGTCTGGCCACCCTGCTGACCCAGGTGATGCCCAACTATGCCGAGAGCTCGTTCTGGAGCGTCGTCTACAACATGTTGGCCCTCATCAATGCGTCTTTCCTGAGCTACCTGACCGCCTGGGCAGGCTACCGCGCCGCCGAGAAGTTCGGCGCCACCCCCATCCTGGGCGGCATGCTGGGCATGATTACCGGCCTGGGCAACATCGACGCCATCTCCAAGATCCTCGGCCTGTACGATGAGGTTCAGCCTCTGGACTCCATCCTCCGCGCCGGCCGCGGCGGCGTTCTGGCCGCAGTCATCGGTGTGTGGTGCCTGAGCTATGTGGAGCGCTTCATCCGCAAGCATATGCCCGAGTCTCTGGACATCATGTTCACCCCGCTGCTCACCCTGATTATCTGCCTGATCCCCTACATCTTCGTCATCATGCCCATCACCGGCTACATTTCCACCGCTCTGTGCTGGATTGTGCAGCAGGTCTGCATGAGCAGCAATCTGTTCGTCCGCATCATCGCCGGCTACATCTCCACCGCTCTGTTCCTGCCCATGGTGGCCATGGGTATGCACCACGGTCTGGTGGCTCTGTACTCGGTCCAGCTTGAGACCCTCGGTTACGTCACCCTGTATCCGGCTCTGGCCATGGCCGGCGCCGGTCAGGTGGGTGCAGCCGTTGCCATCTACCTCAAGGCCAAGAAGGTGGGCAACACCCGCATGAAGGAAGTCATCACCGGCGCTCTGCCCGCAGGCGTCCTGGGCGTTGGCGAGCCCCTGATCTACGGTGTCACCCTTCCCATGGGCCGTCCCTTCATCACGGCAGGCCTGGGCGCCGGCTTCGGCGGTGCCTTCGTCATGGCCATGCAGGTTGCTGCAACCACTTGGGGTCCCTCCGGTCTGCTGGCCATCTTCGTGATGACCGCCGGCCCCGCAGGCGCCACCACCAGCGTCCTGTGCTATGTTGTTGGCCTGCTCATCAGCTACGTCATGGGCTTCCTGGTCACCAATGCTCTGGTGAAGCCTGAGGAGGTTGCCGATGCCTGATTTTCTCGGACGGTCGGTTTACCTGACAGAGTTTGAGAAACAGAAAGCACCGCTTGCCGCTGGTTCGGCAGGCGGTGCGCCTGTTTTCATCTCTTTGCACATCGGCGAGGAATTCGCACCCGATTACCCCGACCGGGTCCGGGCGATGTGCAGCTGGCTGCGGGAACATGGCTGGCGGATTCTGGCCGACGTGTCGGAACAGACCGCCATCCAGTTTGGCTGCAGCGATATCCTCCAGCTGGCCCGGGATCTGGGCCTGTGGGGCCTGCGTCTGGACGACGGCTTTACCCTGGAAGAAGCCTGCAGCCTGGCGGCCCGGATGCCCATTGCGGTGAATGCCTCCACCGTCACCCCGGAGGAGGCCGCCGCCCTGGCTGCCGCCGGCCCCGAGGTGATCGCTATTCACAACTTTTACCCCCGCCCCGAGACCGGTCTGGACCCGGAGTTCCTGCAGGAGAGCACCCGGATGCTTCAGGCTGCCGGGCTGAAGGTCTATGCGTTCATCCCCGGGGATGAACAGCTGCGGGGGCCCCTCCATGAGGGCCTGCCCACCCTGGAAGCCCACCGGGGCGCGGCTCCGCTGGCGGCCTTTGCCGACCTGGCGGTCCACTACGGCCTGGAAGGCATTTTCGCCGGGGACCCGGGTGTCAGCAGCTATGAGCTGGAACAGATTGCCAGCTTCTGCGCCGATGGAGTCCTGCCGGTGCCGGTTCACCTGAAAGCGGGGCAGGAGGGCCTGTACGGCCAGATCTTTACCTGCCGCCCCGATTCCCCCAGCTGGCTGGTGCGGTATCAGGAGTCCCGCAAATACGCCCGCCAGGGCGGTCTGGTGGAGCCGGCGGACTGCGCCGCCCGGCCCCGCGGCACCATCACCATGGACAATCTCCGGTATGGCCGCTATTCGGGGGAGATCCAGCTCATGCGTCAGGATCTGCCCGCCGACGAGCGGGTCAATGTGATCGGCCGGGTGGACCCGCGGTATCTCCTGCTGGTGGACTGCATCCGGCGGGGCAGCCGCTTTAAGATGGTCCGTCCGCCCCGTGAGGAGGAATAACCATGGTACATTACAAATTGCTGGCCTTTGACCTGGACGGCACCGCTCTGGGCAGCGACCCCAACGTGTTCTCGGAGGGTTTGCCCGAAGCCGCCGCCCAGGCCGCAGCGGCGGGATGCATTGTGGCGGCGGCTACCGGCCGTCCCGCCGGATGCCTGCCGGCAGACGTGGAGAAAAAGCCCGACTGGCTCAGCTGGCTGGTGCTCTACGATGGGGCCCAGATTCGGAACGCCCGGACCGGCGAGTGCATTTGGAGCAAGCCTTTTTCCACCGAGGCGCTGGCGCAGGTGCAGCAGGCCGCTGCCCGGCTGGGGCTGCCGGTGGAGTACATCGACCGGGACAGCCGCTACCACATGACCGCCAGGGACTGGCAGGCCCTGAATGAATCCAGCGTCTCCCAGTTCCACAAGGGGGTTCTGGCCCGGCTGGGCTGCCCGCTGGAAGGTTCTGCCGCGGATCTGGCCGAGCTGGAAATTTTGAAGATCAATATGCCCGTCGCCCCGCCGGATCTCCGGGAAGCTTTCCGGACGGCCGTGGGGGAGGGGGTCTTGGTGCTGGACTGCGGCCCCGGCGGTCTGGAACTGACCGCCCCCGGCGCAGGCAAACAGACCGCAGTGGCCTTTCTGGCCGGGAAGCTGGGTCTGGGGATGGAGGACGTGATGGCGCTGGGGGACAGCGGCAATGATGCGGCCCTCCTGTCCAGCGCAGGGCTGGGCGTGGCCATGGACAACGCCCCCGACGATGTCAAGGCTGCGGCCAAGGTCGTAACCGGCCGCAACACCGAGGGCGGCGCCGCAGAGGCGATTCGCCGCTGGCTTCTGGCGGAATAACACAATCAAACAAAAAGGCCTGCCGCTTTGGATTGCGGCAGGCCTTTTTTGGTCTTTTTGCATGATTTATGGAACAAATAGCGGAAATGCTTGTAATTTATGTGAAAATCTGATAGGATGGGGCCATGCGCTACAGAAGGCGCATACAATGGAAAGCATGAAAAAAGGAGGCTTTCATGGAGTTTTTATGGTATGATCTGGCGCTTTTGTACATGGTTTATTCCTTTCTGGGCTGGATCGGCGAGACGCTGGTCTCGATCGCCCGGGGCAGAGGCTTTGTAAAGCGCGGCTTTGCCGCAGGACCTTTTTGCTATGTCTACGGCTTTGCTGCCGTCATCATGACCATCGGCTTTGCCGATCTGCGGTCCTCGCTACTGTTCCTGTTTGTGGGCTGTGCGCTGACCTCCACCATGGTGGAGTGGACCGCCGCCAAAATCCTGGAGCGGCTCCATCACCGCACCTGGTGGGATTACTCCCATCACCGCTTCAACATTGACGGCTACGTCTGCCTGCCTTACTCGCTGCTGTGGGGCGTGCTGGGCTGCATCGCCCTGCTGTGGGGCAATCAGCTGCTGCTGTCTCTGTTCCATCTGCTGCCGGTCTGGCTGATGAAAACCCTGGCCTGGGTGCTGGGCGTGCTGGCTGTGCTGGATCAGCTGGGCAGTGTGGCCATTCTGGCCCACCATCCCACCCGTCTGGAAGGGCTGAACCGTGAGCTGGAAAGCCGGTCCCGGAACCTGTACGACCGGATCAGCCAGTGGATGGAGCACCGCATCGAGGGCGCTTACCCCCATGTGGCCGAGAAGGCCGCCCGCGCCGAGACGGGCATGAGCCTGTCGGATGTGGTTTGGCTGTTCACGGTGGGCTCTCTGGTGGGCGACATCGTGGAGACCATCTTCTGCCGCCTGAGCGCCGGCATCTGGATGAGCCGTTCCAGCCTGGTCTGGGGCCCCTTCAGCGTGGTGTGGGGCGCCGCCCTGGTGATGGCTTCCGCCCTGCTGCCCCGGAAAAAGGACGGCACCGGGCGGACCTCCAGCGAGCTGTTCGTTCTGGGCACCGTCATGGGCGGCGCATATGAGTACATCTGCAGCGCCCTGGGTGAGCTGGTGTTCGGCGTGGTGTTCTGGGATTACAGCAAGATCCCCTTTAACCTGGGAGGCCGCATCAACCTGCTGTACTGCTTCTTCTGGGGCTTTGCGGCGGTGGCCTGGGTCAAGCTGTGCTACCCCTATGTGTCCCGCGGAATCGACTGGATTCGCCGCCACGCTGGCCGCTGGCTGACGGTGGTTGTGGGCGTCTTTATGGTGGTGAATATGTGCATTTCGGCGCTGGCCCTGATCCGCAGCGATGCCCGCGGCAACGGCGTTCCGCCGGCCAACAGCCTGGATCTGTTCCTGGATGAACACTTCCACGACGAGCGAATGGCGCAGGTCTATCCCAACATGATCGACCGATAAACAATACAACAAAAAAGCAACCCGGACCTTCTGGTTTTCCAGTTGGGTCCGGGTTGTTTTGTTGGATGGGTTATGTTGCGGGGTGGTCAGAGGAATCGGGGGCAGGACTCTCAGGGGCGGCCGGGTCATCCGGGTTGCCGAAGGCGTCGTGATAGACTTTCAGCTTGTCGTTCTGACCGTTCCGGTTGAGGCCCCAGAGGGCGAATTTCCGCACCAGATCGTACAGCACCGCAAAGAGGGGAACACCCACGATCATGCCCACAAAGCCCCACAGGCCGCCGAACAGCAGGATGGAGAACAGCACCCAGAAACTGGACAGGCCGGTGGTGTTGCCCAGAATCTTGGGGCCGATGACGTTGCCGTCCAGCTGCTGCAGGATGAAGATGAATCCCACAAACCAGAGGGCCTTGATGGGGTCGGTGATGAGGATCAGCAGGGTGGTGGGCACCGCGCCGATGAAGGGACCGAAGAAGGGGATGACGTTGGTGACGCCGATGATGACCGACACCAGCAGGGCGCTGGGGAAGCCCACAATGACGCAGACGATATAGCACAGCACGCCGATGATGGCCGAGTCCACAATCTTGCCGATGATGAATCCGCCGAAGGTGCGGTCAATATAGGCGATCTCCTCCAGAATCAGGTCGGCCCAGTGGGGGCGGAAGATGCTGTAGAGCAGCAGTTTGCCCTGGGCCGCAAACCGTTTGCGGGTGGAGAGGAAGTACACCGCCGCGATGACGCCGATCAGGACGTTTTTCAGAACCACCAGGACGTTCAGCACGCTGACGCCCACGCCGCTGACAATCTGGCGGATAGAGGGCATCACCGAGGTGCGCAGCCAGGAGGTGAAGGTGTCCCGCAGGGTGTCGTAGGAGTCGTTCAGGAAGCGGTACACCGCCTCGTTGTCCGCAAAGAACCGGGTCAGCCAGGCCATGAACAGGTCCAGCTGGGACTGGAAGTTGGTGGACAGGGTGATGATGCTGTTGATGAGCTGCGGAATGATCAGCATGAACAGGGCATACACCACCAGCAGACCGAACAGGACGCTGGCCGCCACGGCGATGCCGTCCACCGTCTTGCGGTAGCGGGCCGGCAGGTACCGGTTGAGGAGGTCCTCAATCCGGTTGCAGAAAGGCCGCAGCAGATAGGCGATCACGCCGCCGTAGATGAAGGGCATCAGAATGCCGGTCAGCAGCGAAATGCCTTTTTGCAGGCCGTTGAAGCGGTAGAACAGGAAGAAAAGTGCGATGCTCAGGCCAATGGCGCCAAAGCCGGCCAGCATGCCATAGATATAGGGTTTCAGATGGGGTTTTTTATCCACGAATCAATCTCTTTCCCCCTGCCGCGGCAGGGATGTTGGGGTGCATCATCAGCGCTTGTTGCTGCGGCGCCAGATGTGCATGTTGGCGGCGTCGGCGATCAGCTGCTCCCGGAAATCGGGGTGAGCCAGGCTGATGATGGCCTCTGCCTTCTGCCAGGTGGTCAGACCCTTGAGGTTGACGCAGCCGTACTCGGTGCACAGATAGTGGATGTTGGCACGGGTATCGGTGACAATGCTGCCGTTGGCCAGGGTGGGGCAGATGCGGCTCTCCATCTGGCCGGTCTTGCGGTTCTTGAAGGTGGAGGACAGGCAGATGAAGCTCTTGCCGCCGTTGGACAGGTAAGCGCCCAGGACAAAGTCCAGCTGGCCGCCTGCGCCCGAAATGTTGCGGATGCCGGCGCTCTCGGCGTTGACCTGACCGAACAGGTCCACATCCACGGCGTTGTTGATGGAGATGAAGTTATCCAGCGCGGCGATGGTCCGCACGTCGTTGGTGTAATCCACCGGGGCAGACATGCACTCGGGGTTGTCGTTGAGGTAGTCGTACATCTTCTGGGTGCCGGCGCCGAAGGCATACACCTGGCGGCCCTTGTCGATCTGCTTGCGGCTGCCGTTGATCTTGCCGGCCTTGGCGATGTCCACAAAGCCGTCCACGTACATCTCAGTGTGGACGCCCAGGTCCTTCAGGTCGCTCTGAGCGATCAGGCTGCCGATGGCGTTGGGCATGCCGCCGATGCCCAGCTGCAGGCAGGCGCCGTTGGGAATCTGGGGAACGATCAGGTTGGCCACGGCCAGATCCACCTCAGAGGCGGGGCCTGCGGCGGCCATCTGACCCAGGGGCGGGTTGTCGCCCTCCACAATGCCGGTCACCTGGTCGATGTGGATGCCGTTCTGGAAGCCGCCCAGGCAGCGGGGCATATTCTTGTTGACCTCAACGATGATCACCTCGGCCTTTTCGCAGACGGCGGCCAGATGGCTGGCCGAGGGGCCGAAGTTGAAGTAGCCGTGTTCATCCATGGGCGCAACCTGGAAGACGGCCACGTTGACGGGGTCCTTGCTCTCGCGGTAGTAGCGGGGCAGCTCGGAATAGCGGATGGGGGAGTAGAAGGAGAAGCCCTGGGCCACCGCCTTCCGCTCGATGCCGCCCATGTGCCAGCTGTTCCAGGTCATGTGGGCAGCGGGGTCCTCAATCTGGAAGATGGCAGGAACCCACATCAGGATGCCGCCGCGGAAATTGACGTCCTCCAGCTGGGGCAGACGCTTGGCCAGGGCGGCGTCCACGGCCACCGTGGTGTTCACGGCCCAGCCATAGTCCACCCAGTCGCCGCTCTTGACCATGGCGGCTGCGGCGTCGGCGGTAATGAGCTTGCGCTGATATTCAGTCCTGTAGTCCATTCTTAGATCATCCTTTCCTGGGGGTCTGAGAAGCCCCGGCCGCGGCCGGAATCGCCAGGCTTATTATAAATAGGAAAGCAGGCGCTTCCGGTTTGGCGGCCGCTCCCTGCCTGAAAGGATTGGCAGGCTGGGGCTCCCAAATCCATCCCATTTCAACGTATGCGGTGTCGGTTCCAAACTCAAAGAAAGTTAAAAGGAAGTACATACTCTGCACACCCGTTCATCACATCCGGGTGATACAGTAACCTTGTGACAGGTCAGAAGGGAAGGCCGGCAAGGTTGTGCAGCCCAGCATTCCCTACACTGATAGTTATAACATTAACGATGTCGAGAATCAATAGAAAATCACAAAAAAACTCCCTCTTAGCAAAATGTACAAAAACTTGAGAGAATGTTTTCAATTGTTTGGGTCAAGAGAGCCGAAAAAATGCTCCAAACTACTTGATAAACTTTTGACAATGTGGTTTACTAAGTGTGTCAGGAGGCGCGGGACGCCGCCTTGGACCCAAAGTCGTTACGAAATTAACGACCGGGTGCGCCTGAAACATCAAAACGCCTGCCCCGGGGCCGTGCGCCGAGCCAAAAGCCCGGCGGGCCAGGGGAGAGCAGCCGACGGCTGCAAAGGGCGTGCTTGAGATCGTGCGCCGGGCCGCCGCAGGCAGCCGGGCGCGGAAAACAGGGAGGCAGTAGTTTCCATGGCAATCGCCATTTATCCCGGTTCTTTTGACCCGGTTACCCGTGGACATCTGGATATCATCAAGCGGGCAGCCAAGATCAACGACAAATTGATCGTCGCGGTGCTCATCAACAGCGCCAAGCGCCCCCTCTTCACCATTGAGGAGCGGGTGGAGCTCTTGACCGAGTGCTGCAAGGGCATTCCCAATGTCACCGTTCAGAGCTTCGACGGCCTGACGGTGGATTTCGCCCGGAAGTGCCACGCCACCGTCATGGTGCGGGGGCTGCGGGCGGTCACCGACTTTGAGAATGAGATCCAGCTGGCCCAGACCAATCACGCTTTGATGCCCGGCATCGAGACAGTGTTCCTCTCCACCAGCATCAAGTGGAGTTACCTGTCCTCGACCATCGTCAAGGAAGCGGCACGGTACGGCAGCGACATCAGCAAATTCGTCACCCCCAACGTCGAAAAGGCGGTGCGGGAAAAGATGGAGGCGCTGCGGACCGCCGGCCAGCAGCCGTAACAAGCAAAAGTCCCCGCGGGCGTATCCCAAAGGGTTTTTGATAGAAGGTTTTATCTGCTGCAAAAAACAAACAAAACCACACATTTCATGCGAAACAGGAGGCAATTCAACATGAAAAAGATCGTTATCGCATCTGCATGCCGCACCGCCATTGGTAAGTTTGGCGGCACCCTGTCCAACGTCCCCGCTGCCGAGCTGGGCGCTGTGGTCATCAAGGAAGCTCTCCAGCGCGCCAACGTCAAGCCCGAGCAGGTTGACCAGGTCTACATGGGCTGTGTCATCCAGGCTGGCCAGGGCCAGAACGTTGCCCGTCAGGCTTCTCTGAAGGCTGGCCTGCCCGTTGAGGTCCCCGCTGTGACCGTCAACGTGGTCTGCGGCTCCGGTCTGGAGTGCGTGAACATGGCAGCCCGCATGATCGAGGCCGGCGATGCTGACATCGTGGTTGCAGGCGGCACCGAGAACATGGATATGGCTCCCTTCGCAATGATGAAGGCCCGCTACGGCTACCGCATGGGTTCTCCCATGGGCAAGAGCGAGCTGGTGGACACCATGGTCAACGACGCTCTGTGGGATGTGTTCAACAACTACCACATGGGCATCACCGCTGAGAACGTTGCAGATCAGTGGAACCTGAGCCGTGAGGACCTGGACAACTTCGCTTACAACAGCCAGCTGAAGGCTGACGCTGCCATCAAGAGCGGCGCATTCAAGGACGAGATCGTCCCCGTCGTCATCAAGAACAAGAAGGGCGACATCATCTTCGATACCGATGAAGGCCCCCGTCTGAGCGCTCCCGAAGTTCTGGCCAAGCTGAAGCCCGCCTTCAAGAAGGACGGCAAGGTCACCGCCGGCAACGCTTCCGCCATCAACGACGGCGCAGCTGCTGTCGTGGTCATGAGCGAGGAGAAGGCCAAGGAGCTGGGCATCACCCCGATGGCTACCTGGGTTGCAGGCGCTCTGGGCGGCGTGGATCCCTCCATCATGGGTGTGGGCCCCGTTGCAGCTACCAAGAAGGTTATGGCCAAGGCTGGCCTGACCGTCGCCGATATGGACCTGATCGAGGCCAACGAGGCTTTCGCTTCCCAGTCTCTGGCTGTGGCTCACGACCTGGGCTTTGACATGGAGAAGGTCAACGTCAACGGCGGCGCCATCGCTCTGGGCCACCCCGTCGGCGCTTCCGGCTGCCGCATCCTGGTCACCCTGCTGTACGCCATGAAGCATCGCGGCGCCAAGAAGGGCCTGGCCACCCTGTGCATCGGCGGCGGCATGGGCTGCGCCACCATCGTCGAGATGGACTAATCCATCCGGCCTGCTGAATTGATTTGATCCGGGCGCGCCGGCGCGGGAACCTCCCCGCGCCGGCAGCGCGCCCGCCTTTGATAGGCTGAAAGGAAACACTATGGCTTTTGTAAAGACTGAAGTGCAGGGCGCTGTCGAGATCATTACCATCGACCGTCCCAAGGCACTGAACGCACTGAACCCCGAGGTTCTGGCTGATCTGAAGGCCGCTTTTGAGGCTGTGGATCAGAACACCATCCGCTGCATCGTCCTGACCGGCGAAGGGGATAAGAGCTTCGTGGCCGGCGCCGACATCGGCTCCATGAGCACCATGACCAAGGCAGAAGGCGAGGCCTTCGGCAAGCTGGGCAACGACATCTTCCTGATGATCGAGAACTTCCCCATCCCCGTCATCGCAGCCGTCAATGGCTTCGCTCTGGGCGGCGGCAATGAGCTGGCCATGAGCTGCGACATTCGCCTGTGCTCCGACAACGCCGTCTTCGGCCAGCCCGAAGTGGGCCTGGGCATCACCCCGGGCTTCGGCGGCACCCAGCGCCTGGCCCGTCTGGTGGGCCTGGGCATGGCCAAGCAGCTGGTCTACTCGGCTCTGAACATCAAGGCCGACGAGGCTCTGCGGATCGGTCTGGTGAACGCTGTGTATCCCCAGGCTGAGCTGATGGAGAACGCCCTGAAGCTGGCCGGCAAGATCGCCAAGAACGCCCCCATCGCAGTCCGCAACTGCAAGAAGGCCATGAACGAGGGCATTTCGCTGCCCATCGAGAAGGCCGTCGAGGTGGAGGAGAAGCTGTTCGGCGACTGCTTCGAGACCCACGATCAGGTGGAGGGCATGGCTTGCTTCCTCTCCCGCGAGAAACCCAAGCCCAAGGCTGTCTTTACCAACAACTAAGTATTTGCAATCCATTCAATTATAATTCAGATTATAAAAAGGAGAAATTGCTATGAAAATCGGCGTTATCGGCGCTGGCACCATGGGCCAGGGCATCGCAAAGGCATTTGCTCAGGTTGAGGGCAACACCGTTGCTCTGTGCGATATCAAGCAGGAGTGGGCTGAGAATGGCAAGGCCAAGATCGCCAAGGGCTATGACCGTCTGGTCGCCAAGGGCAAGATGACCAAGGCCAAGGCTGACGAGATCTGCGCAGCCATCACCCCGGGCGTCAAGGAAGATCTGTGCGCTGACTGCGATCTGATCGTTGAGGCCGCTTTCGAGGATATGAAGGTCAAGCAGGACACCTTCGCAGCTCTGGACAAGATCTGCAAGCCCGAGTGCATCTTCGCTTCCAACACCTCGTCCCTGTCCATCACCGAGATCGGCAAGGGCCTGAGCCGTCCTCTGGTGGGTATGCACTTCTTCAACCCCGCCGACCGCATGAAGCTGATCGAGGTCATCGCTGGCTGCAACACCCCCAACGAGACCGTTGAGAAGATCAAGGAGATCTCTGTTGCCATCGGCAAGCAGCCGGTTCAGGTCAACGAGGCTGCCGGCTTCGTGGTCAACCGCATCCTGATCCCCATGATCAACGAGGCTGCCTTCATCAAGATGGAGGGCGTTTCGGACATCGAGGGCATCGACGCCGCTATGAAGCTGGGCGCCAACCACCCCATGGGACCCCTGGAGCTGGGCGACTTCATTGGCCTGGATATCTGCCTGGCCATCATGGACGTCCTGTACAAGGAGACCGGCGACTCCAAGTATCGTGCATGCCCCCTGCTGCGCAAGATGGTTCGCGGCGGCAACCTGGGCTGCAAGGCCGGCAAGGGCTTCTATGTCTACAACGCTGACCGCACCAAGACCCCGGTCGACAAGCTGTAAGATGCCGCAAGGGGTAATCCGGGCGTAACGGGTCGCTCCCCGCAGGTGAATAGCTCCTGCGGGGAGCGGTTTTGCCCGGCCCCATAATACTATGATTTCCAAGGGAGGAAGCAGTGATGGATTTTACTCTGTCCAAGCAGCAGCTCATGGCGCAGAAGATGTACCGCGAGTTCGCTGAGAACGAAGTCAAACCCCTGGCAAAACAGGTGGATGCAGAAGAATACTTCCCCAAAGAGACCGTCGAGAAGATGGGTAAGCTCGGTATGATGGGCATCTACTTCCCGACCGCTGTGGGCGGAGCCGGCGGCGACGTGCTGAGCTACGTCATGGCCGTTGAGGAAATGAGCAAGGTCTGCGGCACGACGGGCGTTATCCTGTCGGCCCACACCTCTCTGTGCGCCGCTCCCATCTACGAGAACGGTACCCCCGAGCAGAAGGCAAAGTACCTGCCCAAGCTGTGCAGCGGCGAGTGGCTGGGTGCTTTCGGCCTGACCGAGCCGGGCGCCGGCACCGACGCCCAGGGTCAGCAGACCTTCGCTGTGGAGCGTGAGGACGGCTGGCTGCTGAACGGCTCCAAGATCTTCATCACCAACGCAGGCTACGCCGATGTGTTCATCATCATCGCTGTCACCGGCACCGTGGTGGACAAGCGCGGCCGCAAGAGCAAAGAGATTTCCGCTTTCATCGTGGAGCGCACCGATCCCGGCTTCAAGGTCGGCAAGCCCGAGGACAAGATGGGCATCCGTGGTTCCTCCACCTGCGAGCTGATCATGGAAGACTGCCTGATCCCCAAGGATCGTCTGCTGGGCGTCAAGGGCAAGGGCTTCCAGCTGGCCATGGCTACCCTGGACGGCGGCCGTATCGGCATCGCCGCACAGGCTCTGGGCATCGCTGAGGGCGCCATCGACGAGACTGTCGCTTACGTCAAGGAGCGCAAGCAGTTTGGCCGCAGCATCGCTCAGTTCCAGAACACCCAGTTCGAGCTGGCCGAGATGAAGGCCCGCGTAGACGCTGCCAAGTACCTGGTGTACGCTGCTGCACTCAAGAAGCAGGACGCCATGAACGGCCAGAAGGTCCGCTACAGCGTGGAGGCTGCCGAGGCCAAGCTGATCGCTTCCCGCACGGCCAGCGACGTGACCCGCCGCTGCCTGCAGCTCTTCGGCGGTTACGGCTATACCCGCGACTATCCGATCGAGCGGATGATGCGCGACGCCAAGATCACCGAGATCTACGAGGGCACCAGCGAAGTGCAGATGATGGTCATCTCGGGCGCGCTGCTGAAGTAAGGAGGGCAATGTTACAATGAAAGCGATTGTTTGTGTCAAGCAGGTTCCCGATACCTCCGGCAAGGTTGCAGTCAAGCCGGACGGAACCCTCGACCGTGCCTCTATGGCAACCATCACCAACCCCGATGACCTGAACGCCCTGGAGGCCGCCCTCAAGCTGAAGGACGCCACCGGCTGCGAAGTCGTCGTCGTGACCATGGGCCCCCCGCCGGCCGAAGGCATGCTGCGCGAGCTGCTGGCCCGCGGCGCTGACCGTGCCGTTCTGGTTTCGGGCCGTGAGTTCGGCGGTTCCGATACCTTCGCCACCAGCCAGATCCTGGCTGCTGCCGTCAACAAGATTGGCGTCGGCCCCGAGGATATCGTCTTCTGCGGCCGTCAGGCCATCGACGGCGATACCGCCCAGGTCGGTCCCCAGATCGCTGAGAAGCTGCACCTGCCTCAGGTCACCTACGCTGCCGACATCCAGAAGGATGGCGACACCCTGGTGGTCAAGCGCATGCTGGAAGACGGCTACATGATGATCCGGGTCAAGACTCCCTGCCTGATCACCTGCATCAAGGAGCTGAACCAGCCCCGTTACATGAACATCAACGGCATCTTCACCTGCTACGACAAGCCGATGGAAGTCTTTGACTACGAGGCTCTGAAAGATGATCCCCTGATCGAGGTGGACACCATCGGTCTGAAGGGCTCGCCCACCAACGTCTTTAAGTCCTTCACTCCTCCCCAGAAGGGTGCAGGCACCATGCTCACCGGTGACGACGTGGCTGCTCAGCTGGCGTCTGTCCTGGCCGGCAAGCATCTGATCTGACGAAAGGAGCAGGATTACAATGGCTGATTTTAACGAATACAAGGGCGTGTGGGTCTTCTGCGAGCAGCGGCAGGGCACACTGATGTCCACCGACTTCGAGCTGGTGAGCGAGGCCCGCAAGCTGGCCGACGAGCTGGGCTGCGAAGTCACTGGCTTGCTGCTGGGCGATCAGGTTGAGTCCATCGCCAAGGAGCTGGGCGGCTACGGCGCTGACAAGGTCATCGTCTGCGAGAGCCCGCTGCTCAAGGATTACACCACCGACGCATACGCCAAGGTCGTCTGCGACATGGTCAACGAGTTCAAGCCTGAGGTTCTGCTGATCGGCGCAACCAACATCGGCCGTGACCTCGGCCCCCGCTGCGCAGCCCGTCTGCACACCGGTCTGACCGCCGACGCCACCCACCTGGACATCGACACCAAGAAGTACGTGGAATTCCTGGCTGAGAGCTCCACCATCGACCTGTCCAAGCAGACCTTTGACTACGAGGACCGCAACCTGAAGATGACCCGTCCTGCATTCGGCGGTCACCTGATGGCTACCATTATCTGCCCCCGGTTCCGTCCCCAGATGTCCACCGTCCGTCCCGGCGTCATGAAGAAGGCCCCCTTCGATCAGGCCAAGGCTGATGCCTGCCAGATCGTCAAGCCCGCTTTCAGCCTGACCACCGACGACATCAAGACCGAGGTCCTGAGCGTGGAGAAGGCCGCCACCAAGCTGGTTGACCTGATCGGCGCAGACGTCATTGTCTCTGTGGGCCGCGGCATCTCCAAGGACGTGGAGAAGGGCATTGCTCTGGCCGAGCAGCTGGCTGCTGCTCTGGGCGGCGGCGTTGTGGGTGCTTCCCGTGCCGTCACCGACGCAGGCTGGATGAGCGCTGACCACCAGGTTGGCCAGACCGGCAAGACCGTCCATCCCAAGATCTACGTCGCTCTGGGTATCTCCGGCGCCATCCAGCACGTGGCTGGCATGCAGGATTCCGAGCTGATCATTGCCGTGAACAAGAACGAGACCGCCCCCATCTTCGGCGTCGCTGATTACGGCATCGTGGGCGACCTGTTCAAGGTCGTGCCCGATCTGATCAAGGAGATCGAGGCTGCCAAGGCTGCAAAGTAAGTCTACTTTACACCTAAAACGCTCGTAAAATCGTAACAAAGCGCTCTGCCTTCGGGCGGGGCGCTTTTTGCGTGCCGGGACATCCGATGAGGCGGGAAAGATCCTGTGGCATCAGAAGAGTAGGTAAATGCACTTTTTGGAGGCCAGCGGTTTGCCGGCCAAGGCCGCTTGAAAACCGTATTTTGGACGCTCCGCCTTTGGACCGAGCATTTTTTGCGCCTGGATGTGCGCCCTTGCGCAAATGTCGATTTATGCTATACTCTAATAAAGACATAAAGGGGAGGACCGAATTTTGGAAGAATACCGCACCATCCGGGGCACCGCATCCGGGGAATATGAGGAGAAGAAGAGCCGCTTTCTGGCGGCTGCTGCCCACGTCGAGAGCGAAGAGGAGGCCGTGGCCTTTCTGGAACAGATCCGGGCGGCCAACCGGACCGCACGCCACAACGTCTACGCCTATAAACTCCGGGCCGGCAACCGGGAGCGCTATTCCGATGACGGCGAGCCTGCCAAGACTGCCGGCACCCCGGTGCTGGAAGTCATCGGCCACAGCGGCCTGACCGATTTGATCGTGGTGGTAACCCGGTATTTCGGCGGGATTCTGCTGGGGACCGGCGGCCTGGTTCGGGCCTACACCAGCGCGGCGTCCAGCGCATTGGAAGCCGCCGAAAAGGTGACGGTTCAGCCGGTGGTCCGTCTCTCCACCACGGTGGACTATTCCCTGTATGAGCGGGTGACCCTTCTGGTGGCCGCCGCCGGGGGCCGCCTGGCTGATCCGGAGTTTACCGACCGGGTGTCCCTGCAGTGGCAGATGCGGGCCGGCACCCAGGGAGAACTGCTGGAACAGCTGCGGGAGCTGACCCGCGGACAGGGGAAAGTGGAGGTGTCCGAGCCCTTCTACGGGCCGGTCTGAATTGGAAAATTTTTCCATATTCCAGAATTCTTCCCCTTGTGACATGTCCTCTGTGCTAGAATAACCAAGGCGGACCTTGGGCCCGTGATGTTGAAAGTGAGGTATAGCCTATGGATGTACGTCTGCGAACCGAAGAAATTGAGCGCCTGACCTTTGCGTCCTGGGCCAGTTTTTCCGATCAGAGCCGCGGCCGGGCCCGGCCCGAGCCCCAGGACCCCATCCGTCCCGTCTATCAGCGGGACCGGGACCGCATCATCCACTGCAAGGCGTTCCGCCGCCTCAAGCAGAAAACCCAGGTCTTTCTCTCGCCGGAGGGGGACCTGTACCGCACCCGCCTGACCCATACCCTGGAAGTTTCCCAGATTGCCCGTACCATTGCCCGGGCCCTCCGCCTCAACGAGGACCTCACCGAGGCCATCGCACTGGCCCACGATCTGGGGCATACCCCCTTTGGCCATGCAGGGGAGCGGGCGCTGAACCGGCTTCATCCCGGGGGCTTCAAGCACTATGAGCAGAGCCTGCGGGTGGTGGACCGCCTGGAAAAGGACGGCAGCGGCCTGAACCTGACCTGGGAGGTCCGCAACGGCATCGTCACCCACACCAAGGGAACATGGGCGGCTACGCCGGAAGGACGGATTGTCCGGATGGCCGATCAGATCGCCTATGTCAACCACGACATCGAGGATGCGGTGCGGGCCGGGGTCCTGGACCCCGCCGTCCTGCCCAGAGAAGCCACCGACGTGCTGGGTCAGACCAAGTCGGCGCGGATTACCGCCATGATCAACAGCATCCTGCTTCATACCGAGCCGGGGACCATCCAGGCCGGTCCGGTGGAGGATGAGGCATTCCGGGTGCTGAAGGCCTTCATGTACAGCACCGTCTACGTGGACAAGGTGGCCAAGCACGAGGAACAGAAGGTGGAAAAGGTCATCGAGTCGCTGTATGGGCACTATATGGCCCACACCGAACAGATGTCCACCCTCTATCAGCAGATTGCAGAGGAGGAAGGGGACGACCGGGCGGTGGCTGACTATATCAGCGGGATGAGCGATGATTTTGCCATCCGCGCCTTTGAGGAGCTCTATGTGCCCAAGCGCTGGCATGTGCTGTAAGGGCCGACGGCAGAATGACCGGGAAAACAAAAATCAGATGTTAGGGAAGTTCATTGCATGATATCGCACGAATACGTTGAAGAGCTGATCCGCCGCAACGACGTTGTGGATGTGGTGGGCAGTTATGTTCAGCTCAAGCACAAAGGCCGGCTGTACAGCGGGCTGTGTCCCTTCCACAACGAAAAGACGCCGTCCTTTTACGTCTACCCCGAAACCCAGAGCTTCTACTGCTTTGGCTGCGGGGCGGGCGGCGACGTCATTACCTTTGTAAAAAAGATCAGCTCCCTCAGTTATCCCGAGGCGGTCAAGCTGCTGGCCGAGCGGTCCGGCATGCCCGAGCCGGAGGAGGACGACGGCACCGGCCGGATGCGCAGCCGGATTCTTTCCATGAACAAGGAGGCGGCCCGGTTCTTCCATGCCTGCCTGAATTCCAGTGTGGACGAGGCCGCTCAGGCCCGGGCCTACTGGCGGCGGCGTGGTCTGGATGACCGGACCATTGCCCGGTTCGGCCTGGGCTATGCCCCCAACGATGGACAGGCTTTGTACCACCATCTGCGGGACAAGGGCTATACCCAGGCGGAAATGGATGCCAGCGGCCTGTTCAAGCGGAGCCAGTCGGGGCGGATCTACTGCCTGTTCTGGCGGCGGGTCATCACCCCCATCTTTGATCTGCGTGGGAACGTGATCGCCTTTGGCGGCCGCGTTCTGGATGACTCCAAACCCAAGTACGTCAACAGCCCCGAGACGCTGGTGTATCACAAGTCGGAGACGGTGTTCGCCCTCCAGATCGCCAAAAAGAGCGCCTCCCGGCGGTATGTCCTCTGCGAGGGCTACATGGATGTCATCAGCATGCAGCAGGCGGGGGTGGACACGGCGGTCTGCGCCTGCGGCACCGCCCTGACCCAGGCCCAGGTCCGTCTGCTCAGCGAATACGCCGACGAGGTGATTCTGAGCTACGACTCGGACGAGGCGGGCCAGAAGGCCACCCTGCGCTCCCTGGAATTGTTCCGCAACAGTCCGGTTCAGGTGGGGGTGCTGAACATCCCCAACGCCAAGGACCCCGACGAGTACATCAAGAAGTTTGGCGCTGAGCGGTTCCGCCAGCTGCTGGACGGCGCCGGCAACGCGCTGGATTTCCGGCTGGCCCGCGCCCGGGCCAAGTATGACCTGTCCCAGGACAACCAGCGTCTGGGCTACATCCAGGAGGCGGTGGAGATCCTGGCCAATGGTTCCACCCCCACCGAAAAAGAACTGTACGCCGGTCGTCTGGCCGAAGAAACCAACATTGCCAAAAACGCCATCCTGACCCAGGTGGAGGACGTCGCCCGCAAGCTGGGGGCCAAGCGCCGCTCAGCCCGGCGGAAAGAAATCCTGCACTCGGGGGAGATGGACACCATCAAAGTCCCCTATGATAAGAGCGGTCCCGGCGCTATCGGGGTGGCGTCCTCCCAGCGGCGGCTGGTGGCGGCCGCCCTGCGTCAGCCCGACTACCTGAAGAAGATCGCCCCGGCCCTGCGGCCCGAGAGCATCCTGAATCCCGAGCTGCGGGAGGGGTACGAGGCCATCCTCCGGTGCTATCAGGAGGGGCACGAGGTGAGTTTGGGCGCGGTGGCAACGGTGATCAGCGAAAAGGCCATGAATGAACTGAGCGGCGCCGCGGCAGAATACAGTGATGTGAGCTGCACGCCGCAGGATATTGAAATGTATCTGGAACGGATCGCGCGGGGGGAGCCTCTCTCCGCCCGGGCAGCCGATAAGAGCGCCCAGGAGCTGAAAGACTACCTGGCGCAGATAAGCCGGCGCAAAGGGGGCGGCCAGCCGGAGGAAGAATAATCCTGCCGCCCTGGACTTTGGTTCACCGAAAGGAGAGACGCCCGTTTATGTCCCCAGAAATGCTTGCAGATTCTCTGGCCCGCAAGGCCCGCCGCCGCCCGCTGACGCCCGAGCAGCTGAGCCGCGCCATGGAGGCGGAGGACTTTGACCTGTCGGGTCTGGATGCGCTGTATGAGGCCCTCAAGGCCAAAGGGGTGGATCTGGCGCCCGAGGACGAGGAAGAACCCGACCTGCCCGCGCTGGACGAGGAGCAGATCGGCAGTTTGGAGAAAGAGCTGTCTCCCTCGGGGGTGACCCTGGACGACCCGGTCAAAGCCTATTTAAAGGAGATCGGCGCCGTTCCGCTGCTGGGGGCAGAGGAGGAGGCCGCCCTGGCCGCTGCCGCCCGGGCGGGGGATGCCCAGGCCCGCCGCCGCCTCTGCGAGGCCAACCTGCGTCTGGTGGTGTCGGTGGCCAAGCGGTACGCCGGCCGGGGCCTGCCCTTTCTGGACCTGATCCAGGAGGGAAACCTGGGCCTGATGAAGGCGGCCGAGAAGTTTGAGCCGGAACGTGGCTTCAAGTTCTCCACCTATGCCACCTGGTGGATTCGCCAGGCCATCACCCGGGCCATTGCCGACCAGGGCCGCACCATCCGGATTCCGGTCCATCTGGTGGAGAGCATCAACCGGGTGAAAAAGACTTCCTCCGAGCTGCTCCATCAGAATGGCCGGGAACCCACCCCCGCCGAGATCGCGGTCCGCCTCTCTCTGGAGCCGGACCGGGTCAGCCAGCTGCTGCAGCTGTCTCAGGAACCGGTGAGCCTGGAGGCGCCGGTGGGGGAGGAGGAAGACGCCCACATCGAGGACTTTGTCCAGGACGACACTGCGGGCATCCCCGCCGATGAGGCGGGCCGCCAGATGCTTCACCGGGAACTGGTGTCGGTGCTGGCCAGCCTGACCCCCCGGGAACAGCGGGTGCTCTCGCTCCGGTTTGGCCTGGAGGACGGCCAGCCCCACACTCTGGAAGAGCTGGGCCAGGAATTCAACGTCACCCGGGAGCGGGTGCGGCAGATCGAGGCCAAAGCCCTCCGTAAACTGCGCCACCCCAGCCGCGCCAAGCGCCTGCGGGATTATCTGGAAGAATAAAACACCCCCTGCTTTTCCTTTTGGGAAGAGCAGGGGATTTTTGTTTGGCCCCCTAGCACGCGGGGCGCAAATTGCAAGAGACAAGATAGACAAAATCACCAAAGCCTTTTTTGGATGGAACGTGAAAAACCGAAAATGCAAGCCCTAAAATCAACATTCGAAACACGCCTCCGTGTGTGCGAAGCAATTTGCGCGCAGAAAAAATTTTTGACTGAAAGCTGTAAAATGGCTTGACAACAGGGCTTTTTTGCGCTATACTGCAGTAGTATCACAAAATGGAATACTGCGCGAAAAATGGGGTTTCGCAGCTCGCTTGAAACGAAAAGTTTGTGAAAAACGACGAACCCGTTCGGCCTGCGCAGGGGCTGTTTCTGTGAGTCTGCCAGAAATCGGGCGGTTTCGCACCGCCTTGTTATCACGTCCGTGGAGTATAAAAGTAAGGAGTGGTCGATTTTATGATGAAAGTCAAGCCCGTAAAACTCGGCAAAACCGAGCGGATGAGCTTCTCCCACATCGACGAAGTCATTGAGATGCCCAACCTGATCGAGGTCCAGAAGAATTCCTATCAGTGGTTCCTGGACGAAGGTCTGCGGGAGGTATTTCATGATATCAGCGTCATTGAGGATTACACCGGCAACCTCGCGCTGAGCTTCGTGGATTACCGCCTCGACAAAGAGCCCAAGTACAGCATCAAGGAGTGCAAGAGCCGCGACGTCACCTACGCAGCACCCCTGCGCGTCACGGCCCGCCTGCTGAACAAGGAGACCGGCGAGGTCAAGGATCAGGAGATCTTCATGGGAGACTTCCCCCTGATGACCGATGCGGGCACCTTCGTCATCAACGGCGCCGAGCGCGTCATCGTCAGCCAGCTGGTTCGTTCCCCGGGCGTGTTCTATGGCGCCGCCAAGGACAAGGTGGGCAACGACTTGTTCAGCGCCACCATGAACCCCAACCGCGGCGCATGGCTGGAGTATGAGACCGACGCCTCCGACGTCTTCTACGTCCGCATTGATAAGAACCGCAAGCTGCCCGTCACCGTCCTGTGCCGTGCGCTGGGCCTGTCCAGCAATGAGGACATCCTGAACTACTTCGGC
Organism: Faecalibacterium sp. An122; assembly: GCF_002160895.1. GTDB lineage: Bacteria > Bacillota > Clostridia > Oscillospirales > Ruminococcaceae > Faecalibacterium. Next base: position 66,876 of record NZ_NFLL01000001.1, read on the forward strand.
GAGGATGAGCGCATCCTGGCCACCCTGGAGAAGGATACCACCAAGAACACCGAGGAAGGCCTGCTGGAAGTTTACCGCAAGCTGCGCCCCGGCGAGCCTCCCACGGTGGAGTCCGCCACCAGCCAGATCAACATGCTCTTCTTTGACCCCCGCCGGTACGATCTGTCCCGGTTCGGCCGTTATAAGATGAACAAGAAGCTGGCTCTGGCCCGCCGCATCATCGGCCAGGTCGCCGCTGAGAACGTGGTGGACCCCCTGACCGGTGAGCTGCTGATCGAGGCAGGGGAGAAGATCACCCGCGCCAAGGCCGAGCAGGCGGACGCCGCCGGCGTCAACCTGGTCACCCTGATGATCGACGACAAGCCGGTGAAGGTCATCACCAACGGCTGCGTGGACGCACAGGGCTTCTTCTCCTTCGACGTGAAGGAGTGCGGCATCAACGAGCGCTGCTCCTTTGAGGAACTGCGCAAGATCCTGGACACCACCAGCGATGCCGAGGAGCAGAAGGAACTGCTCCGCCGCAACCATGACCTGCTGATCGGCCGCACCCTGACCGTCACCGATATCCTGGCCTCCATCAACTACCTGAATGGCCTGGCCCACGGCATCGGCACCACCGACGATATCGACCACCTGGGCAACCGCCGTATCCGCAGCGTGGGCGAGCTGCTCCAGAACCAGTTCCGGATCGGCTTCTCCCGCATGGAGCGCGTCATCCGTGAGCGCATGACCCTGCAGAGCCAGGATCAGAGCACCCTGACCCCCCAGGCCCTCATCAACATCCGTCCTGTGGTGGCCGCCATCAAGGAGTTCTTCGGTTCTTCGCCTCTGTCCCAGTTCATGGATCAGAACAACCCCCTGGCTGAGCTGACCCACAAGCGCCGTCTGTCGGCCCTGGGCCCCGGCGGTCTGAGCCGTGACCGCGCAGGCTTCGAAGTTCGCGACGTTCACTACAGCCACTACGGCCGCATGTGCCCCATTGAGACCCCCGAAGGTCCCAACATCGGTCTGATTTCCTACCTGGCATCCTATGCCAAGATCAATGAGTACGGCTTCATCGAGGCTCCCTACCGCCGCGTCGAAAAGACCTACGACGAGAAGGGCCGCGTCATCGACCAGGTGGTCACCGACGATGTGGTCTATATGACCGCCGACGTCGAGGATGAGTACGTGGTTGCTCAGGCCAACGAGCCTCTGGACGAGGGCCGTCACTTCAAGCGTCAGCGCGTTTCGGCCCGCCGCCGGGATGAGATTCTGGAAATCGACGCCGAAAAGGTGGACTTCGTGGACGTTTCTCCCCGGATGATGGTTTCTGTGGCTACCGCCATGATTCCCTTCCTGGAGAACGACGACTGTAACCGTGCTCTGATGGGCTCCAACATGCAGCGTCAGGCCGTGCCTCTGATGGTCACCCAGCAGCCGCTGGTGGCCACCGGTATGGAGTACAAGGCCGCCACCGACTCGGGCGTCGCAGTTCTGGCCAACAGAGACGGCGTGGTCGAGCGTGTGGATGCAGACCACGTGGTGGTCCGCAACGACCAGGGCGGTGTGGATGATTACAGCCTCATCAAGTTCGCCCGCTCCAACGCAGGCACCTGCATCAACCAGCGTCCCATCGTGACCGTGGGCGAGACCGTCAAGAAGGGCCAGGTCCTGGCCGACGGCCCCGCTATGCGCAACGGCGAAATCTCTCTGGGCAAGAACGCTCTGATCGGCTTCATGACCTGGGAGGGCTACAACTACGAGGACGCCGTTCTGCTGAACGAGAAGATCGTCCGTGAGGACGTGTACACCTCGATCCACATCGAGGAATATGAGACCGAGTCCCGCGACACCAAGCTGGGACCCGAGGAAATCACCCGCGACATCCCCAACGTCTCGGAGGACGCCCTGAAGGATCTGGACGAGCGCGGCATCATCCGCATCGGCGCCGAGGTCAAGAGCGGCGACATCCTGGTCGGTAAGGTCACCCCCAAGGGCGAGACCGAGCTGACCGCCGAGGAGCGCCTGCTGCGCGCCATCTTCGGTGAGAAGGCCCGCGAAGTCCGCGACACCTCTCTGCGCGTGCCCCACGGCGAGTACGGCATCATTGTGGATGTCAAGGTCTTTACCCCCGAGAACAGCGACGAGCTGCAGCCCGGCGTCCGTGAAGTGGTCCGCTGCTATATCGCCCAGAAGCGCAAGATCAGCGTCGGCGACAAGATGGCAGGCCGTCACGGCAACAAGGGTGTTGTCTCCCGCATTCTGCCTCAGGAAGATATGCCCTACCTGCCCGACGGCACCCCGCTGGACATCGTGCTGAACCCCCTGGGCGTTCCTTCCCGTATGAACATCGGTCAGGTCCTGGAAGTCAACCTGGGCTATGCGGCCAAGGCCTGCGGCATCAAGGTCATGACCCCCGTCTTCGACTCCGCCCGTGAGAACGACATCGGCGACACCTTCGACACCGCCCGCGAGAAGTGGCACGGCGAGAACGCCCCCGCGTATCCCACCAAGCTGCCCAAGATCATGGGTGAGCAGGGCCACATCATCGACTTCTCCAAGATCGAGCTGGACCGCGACGGCAAGACCACCGTGTACGACGGCCGCACCGGCGAGAAGTTCGATAACCGCGTCACCGTGGGTTATATGTACTACCTCAAGCTGCATCACCTGGTCGACGATAAGATCCACGCCCGTTCCACCGGTCCCTACTCTCTGGTTACCCAGCAGCCCCTGGGCGGCAAGGCCCAGTTCGGCGGCCAGCGCTTCGGCGAGATGGAAGTCTGGGCCCTGGAGGCTTACGGCGCAGCCTACACCCTGCAGGAGATCCTGACCGTCAAGTCGGACGACGTGGAGGGCCGTGTCAAGACCTACGAGGCCATCGTCAAGGGCGAGCCGGTGCCTCAGCCCGGCATCCCCGAATCCTTCCGCGTCATGCTCAAGGAACTGCAGTCTCTGGGTCTGGACGTCATCGTCCAGGACAAGGACGGCAACGAGATCGATATGCGCCAGAACTTCGACGAGGAGGAGACTGGCTTCGATATGCGTGAGGTCGCCGGCGTGGAGAACGTGGTGCAGGAGAGCGAGCTGCTCAACGACTACACCATCAAGGATGCCGACGCAGGCTTTGACGATGCCGCTTCCCTGGAGGACAGCCCTGCAGCCGACGCAGGCCAGCCGGCGGACGAAGTTGACTTCGACGAATAAAAACAGCCGGTTTCGCATCGGAACTTGTTATAGAGATTAAGGAAGGGTTCGATTCATGGAAAACACCGTTTTCGATTCGATCAAGATCGGTCTTGCCTCTCCCGACCAGATCCGTAAATGGAGCTACGGCGAGGTGAAGAAGCCCGAGACCATCAACTACCGCACCCTGAAGCCCGAGCGGGACGGCCTGTTCTGCGAGCGCATCTTTGGACCCACCAAGGACTGGGAGTGCCACTGCGGCAAATATAAGCGTATCCGTTATAAGGGCAAGATCTGCGAGCGCTGCGGCGTCGAGGTCACCAAGGCCAAGGTCCGCCGTGAGCGGATGGGCCACATCGAGCTGGCCGCCCCTGTCAGCCACATCTGGTACTTCAAGGGCATCCCCAGCCGCATCGGCCTGATGCTGGACATCAGCCCCCGCCTGCTGGAGAAGGTTCTGTACTTTGCCAGCTATATCGTTGTGGATCCCGGCCTGACTCCGCTGGAGAAGAAGCAGCTCCTGACCGAGAAGGAATACCGGGAGATGCAGGAGCGCTACGGCGACGAGTTCAACGCCCAGATGGGCGCTGAGGCCATCCAGGCCCTGCTGGCCGAGATCGATCTGGACCAGCTGTCCGCCGAGCTGACCGCCGAGGTGGAGAAGGCCAGCGGCCAGAAGCGGATTCGCATCCTGAAGCGTCTGGAAGTGGTGGAGGCATTCCGCATTTCGGGCAACCGTCCCGAGTGGATGATCCTCACCGTTCTGCCGGTTCTGCCGCCTGACCTGCGCCCCATGGTTCAGCTGGACGGCGGCCGCTTCGCCACCACCGACCTGAACGATCTGTACCGCCGCGTCATCAACCGCAACAACCGTCTGCGCCGCCTGCTGGAGCTGGGCGCTCCCGACATCATCGTCCGCAACGAAAAGCGGATGCTGCAGGAGGCTGTGGACAGCCTGATCGACAACGGCCGCCGCGGCCGTCCCGTCACCGGCCCCAACAACCGCGCCCTCAAGAGCCTGTCCGACATGCTGAAGGGCAAGCAGGGCCGCTTCCGTCAGAACCTGCTGGGCAAGCGTGTTGACTACTCCGGCCGTTCGGTTATCGTCGTCGGCCCCGAGCTGCGGATGGACCAGTGCGGTCTGCCCAAGGAAATGGCTCTGGAGCTGTTCAAGCCCTTTGTCATGAAGGACCTGGTGGAGAAGGGCGTAGCCAACAACATCAAGTCCGCCCGCAAGATGGTGGAGCGGGCCCGTCCCGAGGTTTGGGACAGCCTGGAGACCGTCATCAAGGGCCACCCGGTTCTGCTGAACCGCGCACCTACCCTGCACCGTCTGGGCATCCAGGCCTTCAACCCGGTGCTGGTGGAGGGCCGTGCCATCAAGCTGCACCCCCTGTCCTGTACCGCATTCAACGCCGACTTCGACGGCGACCAGATGGCTGTCCATCTGCCCCTGGGCGAGGACGCCTGCCGTGAGGCCAAGATGCTGATGCTGGCTTCCGGCAACCTGCTGAAGCCCTCGGACGGCGCACCTGTTACCGTGCCCACCCAGGATATGATTCTGGGCAGCTACTACCTGACCACCGTCCGTGAGGACGAGGAAGGGGCAGGGAAGGTGTTCTGCGATGAGAACGAGGCCCTGATGGCCTACGCCGAGCACATCGTCACCCTGCACGCTCCCATCAAGGTCCGCCGCACCATGGTGCTGGACGGCGTGGAGCGCAGCGGCCTGGTGGATACCACCGTCGGCAGCATCATCTTCAACACTCCCGTTCCCCAGAACCTGGGCTACGTGGATCGTACCGATCCCGCCCACTGGCTGGACTACGAGATCAGCTTCCGGGTCACCAAGAAGACCCTGCCCGACATCATTTCCCGCTGCCTGACCCGCAACGGCAGCCGCGCTTGTGCCAAGATGCTGGACGCCATCAAGGCCCAGGGCTACAAGTACTCGACTCTGTCGGCCATCTCGGTCGCCGTCTGCGACGCCGTGATTCCGCCCCAGAAAGCCGAGCTGCTGGAGGAGGCCGACGTCAAGGTCTCCCAGGTCAGCAAGCTGTTCAACCGCGGTCTGATCTCCGAGGAAGAGCGCTACAAGAAGACCATCGATATCTGGCAGGCCACCACCGACAAGGTCTCCAAGGCCCTGGCCGACAACCTGCCCAAGGACAACGAGATCTATATGATGGCTGACTCGGGCGCCCGTGGTTCTATGAACCAGATCAAGCAGCTGGCCGGCATGCGCGGCCTGCTGGCCAACACCGCCGGTCAGACCATCGAGATGCCCATTCGCGCCAACTACCGCGAAGGTCTGAACATTCTGGAATACTTCGTTTCCGCTCGTGGCGCCCGTAAGGGTCTGGCCGATACCGCTCTGCGTACCGCTGACTCGGGTTACCTGACCCGCCGCATGGTCGACGTCTCGCAGGATGTCATCATCCGTGAGCTGGACTGCGGCACCTCCGACGGTCTGGAAGTCTCCGAGATCCACGAGGGCAAGGAGAAGATCGAGTCCTTCCGCGAGCGCCTGATCGGCCGTTACGCCGTGGGCGACGTGGTCAACCCCACCACCGGCGACGTCATCGTGCCCGAGGGCAAGATGATGGACCTGTACGATGCCGAGAAGATCGAGGCTGCCGGCATCACCCACCTGAAGATCCGCAGCCTGCTGACCTGCCGCGCCAAGACTGGCGTCTGCGCCCGCTGCTACGGCTCCAACATGGCTACCGGCGAGCCGGTCCAGCTGGGCGAGTCAGTCGGTATCATCGCAGCACAGTCCATCGGTGAGCCGGGCACCCAGCTGACCATGCGTACCTTCCACACCGGCGGTATCGCCTCTGCGGAAGATATTACCCAGGGTCTGCCCCGCGTCGAGGAGCTGTTCGAGAGCCGCCGTCCCAAGAGCATGGCCATCATGAGCGAAATCTCGGGCGTTGTCTCGCAGGATGACTCCAAGAAGAACGTGGTCATCAAGGTCACCGGCAAGGACGAGACCGGCGCCGAGGTGGTCAAGAGCTATTCGATTCCCTTCACCCAGCACGCACGGGTTATGCCGGGCGACCGCGTGGAGAAGGGCGACATCATCACCCGCGAGGGCGTTCTGTATCCCCAGGACATCCTGGCTGTCAAGGGCCTGTCCGACGTCCAGAACTACCTCATCAGCGAGGTCCAGAAGGTTTACCGTCTGCAGGGCGTTGAAATCAACGACAAGCACATCGAGGTCATCATCCGTCAGATGTGCCGCAAGGTCCGCGTGACCGACGCCGGTTCTTCCGACCTGATCGGCGGCGCTCTGGCCAACCGCCTGGATGTGGAGAACATCAATGAGGAGCTGTCCGCCCGCATCGCAGCAGGGGAGACCAACCTCAAGCTGGTGGAGTACCAGCAGGTGCTGCTGGGCATCACCAAGGCTGCCCTGGCCACCGAGTCCTTCCTGTCGGCTGCTTCCTTCCAGGAGACCACCCGCGTGCTGACCGAGGCTGCCATCAAGGGCAAGGAGGATAAGCTCTCCGGCCTGAAGGAGAACGTCATCATCGGTAAGCTGATCCCCGCAGGCACCGGTCTGCCGGAGGTCCGTGAGGATCTGGTCCGCCGCGAGCAGGAGCTGGATCAGGAGCTTTCCGCTGAGGCAGAGGCTGCCAACCAGTAACCTTTTTCTGTAATCAAAGCCCCATCTGCGGCCCGCCTGCAGGTGGGGCTTTTTGGTTGCCGACAGCTCATGTCAGAAAAAAATTTTATTTGTGGTATAAAACAAAAATTTTCTGGAAAAACTGTTGACATCGCAGAGGATTCTGTGTACAATAAACATGTTGCGCTCCACCTTAAGGGTGAAGTGCGGCATATTGTGCCGGACAAACCTCCGGCGAAGAAAACTATAGGAAAGGAGAAACACAATGCCTACTTTTAACCAGCTTGTACGCAAAGGCCGTGATGTCCTGGCTACCAAGAGCACTGCTCCCGCTCTGCTGAAGAGCTACAATTCTCAGAAGAAACAGTATTCTGATCTGAACAGCCCCCAGAAGCGCGGTGTCTGCACTGCCGTCCGTACCATGACCCCCAAGAAGCCCAACTCTGCACTGCGTAAGGTTGCTCGTGTCCGCCTGACGAATGGTATCGAGGTCACCTCTTACATTCCCGGCATCGGCCACAACCTGCAGGAGCACTCGGTCGTTCTGATTCGCGGCGGCCGTGTCAAGGACCTGCCCGGTGTGCGTTACCACATCATCCGCGGCACTCTGGATGCCCAGGGTGTTGCAGGCCGCAACCAGGCCCGCTCCAAGTACGGCGCAAAGCGTCCCAAGGCCGGTGCTGCTAAGAAGTAATAAAACCTTAAACCGCCATAAAAGGCTTTCCATATATAAATAACAAGTCTGCGCGATAACACGGTAGATGGCAACGGTTTATGTAAGGTCAGCTCTTTGTGACACAACGGGAGTTTTATACTTTCGAGTACCGATGATATCATTCTGTGAAGGAGGGAAGAAAGATGCCTAGAAGAGGTAACATTGCTAAGCGCGATGTCTTAGCTGATCCTATTTACAATTCCAAGATGGTTACTCGCCTTGTCAACAGCGTCATGCTGGACGGCAAGAAGGGCGTTGCTCAGAAGATCGTTTATGATGCTTTCACCATGATCCAGGAAAAAACAGGCAACGATCCCCTGGAGGTCTTTGAGAAGGCCATGGAGAACATCATGCCCAGCCTCGAGTGCAAGACCCGCCGCGTTGGTGGCGCCAACTACCAGGTTCCTCTGGAAGTCAGCCCCGCCCGCCGCGAGACCCTGGGTCTGCGCTGGCTGACCGCCTACAGCCGCAGCCGTGGTGAGAAGACCATGAGCCAGCGTCTGGCTGCTGAGATCATGGACGCCGCCAACAACACCGGCGCCGCCGTGAAGAAGCGTGAGGATACCCATAAGATGGCTGAGGCCAACAAGGCTTTTGCTCATTTCCGTTATTAATCTGCAGGAGGTACATTCATGGCTACACCCAGAGAAGTTTCTCTTCAGATGACTCGTAACATCGGCATCATGGCTCACATCGATGCCGGTAAGACCACCACCACCGAGCGCATCCTGTACTACACCGGTATTACTCACAAGATCGGTGAGGTGCACGAGGGTGCTGCTACGATGGACTGGATGGTCCAGGAGCAGGAGCGCGGCATCACCATCACTTCTGCTGCAACCACCTGCTACTGGAGCCACAGCGACCTGCAGAAGGACCCCGTTGCAGCTAAGAAGAATCGTCACCGCATCAACATCATCGATACCCCGGGCCACGTGGACTTCACCGTTGAGGTGCAGCGTTCTCTGCGCGTTCTGGACGGTTCGGTGACCGTTCTGGCCGCCAAGGGCGGTGTTGAGCCCCAGTCTGAGACCGTTTGGCGTCAGGCTGACGAGTACAAGGTCCCCCGCATGGTTTACGTCAACAAGATGGACACCATGGGCGCCGACTTCTTCAACTGCATCAAGATGCTGCACGATCGCCTGCACGCCAATGGCGTGGCGATCCAGCTGCCCATTGGCTCCGAGGACACCTTCAAGGGCATCATCGACCTGGTCGATATGACCGCTGAGGTTTACTACGACGATATGGGCAACGACATGCGCGTCGAGGAGATCCCCGACGACATGAAGGATCAGGCCGAGGAGTACCGCAACATCCTGGTTGAGGCTGTTGCCGAGAACGACGAGGCTCTGATGGAGAAGTACCTCGAGGGCGAGGAGATCACCCGCGAGGAACTGAAGGCCGCTATCCGCAAGGAGACCATCGCCAACACCCTGGTCCCCGTTGTCTGCGGTTCTTCCTACAAGAACAAGGGCGTCCAGAAGCTGCTGGATGCTATCGTGGACTATATGCCCGCCCCCACCGATATCGAGGACATCAAGGGCGTGAACCCCGAGACTGAGGAGCCCGAGACTCGTCCCTCTTCCGACGACGCTCCCTTCGCAGCTCTGGCCTTCAAGATCGCTACCGACCCCTTCGTCGGCAAGCTGGCATACTTCCGCGTTTACTCGGGTAAGGTCGAGGCTGGCACCACCGTCTACAACTCGGTGAAGGACAGCCGTGAGCGCATGGGCCGTATTCTGCAGATGCACTCCAACCACCGCAAGGATATCGACTGCTGCTACGCCGGTGATATCGCGGCCGTTGTTGGTCTGAAGAACACCACCACCGGTGACACCCTGTGCGACGAGAACCACCCCATCATCCTCGAGTCGATGAAGTTCCCCGAGCCGGTCATCCGCGTGGCTATCGAGCCCAAGACCAAGGCCGGCAACGAGAAGATGGGCATCGCCCTGGCCAAGCTGGCTGAGGAAGACCCCACCTTCAAGACCTACACCGACGAGGAGACCGGTCAGACCATCATCGCCGGCATGGGCGAGCTGCACCTTGAGATTATCGTCGACCGTCTGCTGCGCGAGTTCAAGGTTGAGGCCAACGTTGGCGCTCCCCAGGTTGCTTACCGTGAGACCATCCGGAAGGCTGCCAACCAGGAGACCAAGTACGCCCGTCAGTCTGGTGGTAAGGGCCAGTACGGTCACGTCAAGATCAAGATCGAGCCCAACGAGCCCGGCAAGGGTTACGAATTTGTCAACGCCATCGTGGGCGGCGCTATCCCGAAGGAATACATCCCGGCTGTCGACAACGGTATCCAGGGTGCTATGAAGGCGGGTGTTCTGGCCGGCTACCCGGTTGTTGACGTCAAGGTCACCCTGTGGGATGGTTCTTATCACGAGGTTGACTCCTCTGAAATGGCCTTCTCCATCGCCGGTTCCATGGCTTTCAAGGAAGCTATGCGCAAGGCTGATCCCATCATCACTGAGCCCATCATGAAGGTTGCAGTCATCGTTCCCGACGAGTATCTGGGCGATGTCATCGGCGACCTGAATGCACGCCGTGGTCAGATCCAGGGCATGGAGGCTATGGCCGGCACCCAGCGTGTCAACGCTATGGTTCCTCTGGCTCAGATGTTCGGCTACGCCACCGACCTGCGTTCCAAGACCCAGGGCCGTGGCCAGTACGTCATGGAGCCGTCTCACTACGAGCCGGTGCCCAAGAACATTGCCGACACCATTATTGCAGGCCGTACCAAGGCGTAAGGGCTGCATAAACTGCTGAAGTTTTGGCTTCTGCGGTAAAAAATCTGGAAAATCTCTTGATTTTGTAGGGATAATCTAGTAGAATAGCTTTGCAATGCAATTATGCAGGCGCGAGGCTGTTATAACCAAACGAAACCGATTTAAAGGGAGGATATTCCAATGGCTGAAAAGGCAAAATTTGACCGTTCTAAGCCGCATGTTAACATCGGCACCATCGGCCACGTTGACCATGGCAAGACCACTCTGACTGCCGCCATCACCAAGGTTCTGGCCCTGAAGGGTGGCGCAGACTTCATGGACTACGCCAACATCGATAAGGCTCCCGAGGAGCGCGCTCGTGGTATCACGATCAACTCCGCTCACGTTGAGTACCAGACCGACAACCGTCACTACGCTCACGTTGACTGCCCGGGCCATGCTGACTACGTTAAGAACATGATCACTGGTGCTGCTCAGATGGACGGCGCTATCCTGGTCGTTGCTGCTACCGATGGTCCCATGCCCCAGACCCGTGAGCACATCCTGCTGGCTCGTCAGGTCGGCGTGCCCTATATCGTCGTGTTCATGAACAAGTGCGATATGGTCGACGACGAGGAGCTGCTGGATCTGGTCGAGATGGAGATCCGCGAGCTGCTGAACGAGTACGACTTCCCCGGTGATGACACCCCCATCATCCGTGGCTCTGCTCTGAAGGCTCTGGAGTGCACCTCCACCGATCCCAACGCTCCCGAGTACGCTTGCATCAACGAGCTGATGGCTGCTGTCGACGAGTACATTCCTACTCCCGACCGTCTGGCTGACAAGGACTTCCTGATGCCCGTCGAGGACGTCATGACCATTTCTGGCCGTGGCACCGTCGCTACCGGCCGTGTCGAGCGTGGCACTGCTAAGGTTGGCGATCAGATGGAGATCGTTGGCATCCGTCCCGAGCGTCTGACCACCACCATCACCGGTCTGGAGATGTTCCGTAAGTCTCTGGACTTCGCTCAGGCTGGCGATAACATCGGCGCTCTGCTGCGTGGTGTTGATCGTACTCAGATCGAGCGTGGCCAGGTTCTGGCTAAGCCCGGCTCTGTCCATCCTCACACCAAGTTCGAGGCTCAGGTCTACGTCCTGACCAAGGAAGAAGGCGGCCGTCACACTCCCTTCTTCTCCAACTATCGTCCTCAGTTCTACTTCCGTACCACTGACGTGACCGGCATCATCAACCTGCCCGAGGGCACCGAGATGTGCATGCCTGGCGATAATGTCACCATGAGCGTTGAGCTGCTGACTGCTGTCGCTATGGAAGAGGGCCTGCGTTTCGCTATCCGTGAGGGTGGCCGTACCGTTGGTTCCGGCGTTGTTGGCAAGATCATTGAGTAATTTTGCCCAACCCTTCTGAGGAAGTAAAGCCTTAGAATCCAGCCCCTTTTCGCTTTCAAAGCGGGAAGGGGCTTTTTTGTATTGGAAAACAGGAGGGGAGTCCATGAAGAAACTGTATCTGATCGGCGGCCCCATGGGCGTCGGCAAAACCACTGTCTGTCAGATCCTGAAAAAGAAGCTGGACCGATGTGTCTTTCTGGACGGGGACTGGTGCTGGGATATGAACCCCTTTGTGGTGAATGAAGAGACAAAGGCTCTGGTCCTGGATAATATCTGCGGCATGCTGGGGCGGTTTCTGGGCTGTACTGCATTTGAGAATGTGGTGTTCTGCTGGGTGATGCATCAGCAGGAGATTATGGATACCATCCTCTCCCGGCTGGACACCAGGGGATGGCAGGTGATTTGTGTGTCTCTCACTGCCTCGCCCCAGGTGCTGACCCAGCGGCTGGAAAAAGACATTGCGGCGGGCAGGAGACAGACGGATGTGATTCCGAGGAGCCTGGCGCGGCTGCCGCTTTATGAAGGACTGGCGACCGCCAAACTGGATACTTCCCGGTGGACCGAGGAGGAAACGGCAGAACAAATCGCAAAGCTGGGATCGGCTGTCTGAAATCAAAGAAAACAGTCGCTTTTCTTCTGAAACTATGGTATAATAGCCAGAGAATATTGTTTTCTAATGGGCGCACAGCGCCTGTTCTATGCCACAAAAGCACTGCGACTGTGGTGGTGGCAAGACAACATGTTTGGAATATAATGCAGGAGGATACAGCATGCAGCATGAAACGATGATCGTACTGGACTTTGGTGGCCAGTATAATCAGCTGATCGCACGCCGGGTGCGTGAGAACAATGTTTACTGTGAGATCTATTCCTATAAGACCGACCTGTCGGTGATCCGCGCCAAGAATCCCAAGGGCATCATCTTCACCGGTGGTCCCAACAGCGTCTATCTGGAGGATTCGCCCAGCTGCGATCCCGAGATCTTTACCTGGGGCGTGCCCATTCTGGGCATCTGCTACGGCAGCCAGCTGATGACCCATCTGCTGGGCGGCAAGGTATCCCGCGCTCCCGAGCGGGAGTACGGCAAGACCGAGGTCTTTGTGGACACCACCAGCAAGCTGTTTGAGGGTGTGCAGCCCTCGACCATCTGCTGGATGAGCCATAACGACTACATCGAGAAGGCCGCCACCGACTTCAAGATCACGGCTCACACGGCCAACTGCCCTGTGGCAGCCATGGAAAACGCCGAGAAGGGCCTGTACGCAGTCCAGTTCCATCCCGAGGTGCTCCACACCGCCGAAGGCAAGAAGATGCTGCACAACTTTGTTTACAATGTCTGTGGCTGCTCCGGCGACTGGAAGATGGACTCCTTTGTGGAGAGCAATGTCCAGGCTCTGCGCGAAAAGATTGGCAGCGGCCGGGTCCTGTGCGCTCTGTCGGGCGGCGTGGATTCGTCGGTGCTGGCCGCTATGCTGGCCAAGGCCGTCGGCAAGCAGCTGACCTGCGTCTTTGTAGACCACGGCCTGCTGCGCAAGAACGAGAAGGAAGAGGTGTGCTCGGTGTTTGGTCCGGGCAACCCCAACTTTGACATCAACTTTGTCTGCGTGGACGCCCGCGCCCGCTACTTCAGCAAGCTGGCCGGCGTCACCGAGCCCGAGCGCAAGCGCAAGATCATCGGTGAGGAGTTTATCCGCGTCTTTGAGGAAGAGGCCAAGAAGATTGGCCAGGTGGATTTCCTGGCACAGGGCACCATTTACCCCGACGTGGTGGAGAGCGGTCTGGGCGGCGAGTCCACCGTCATCAAGAGCCATCACAACGTGGGCGGCCTGCCGGATCACGTTGACTTCAAGGACCTGGTGGAGCCCCTGCGCAACCTGTTCAAGGACGAAGTCCGCCAGGTTGGCCGCGAGCTGGGTCTGCCGGAGTATCTGGTCAACCGCCAGCCCTTCCCGGGCCCCGGTCTGGCCATCCGCATCATTGGTGAGGTGACCCCCGAGAAGGTTGCCATCGTGCAGGATGCCGACGCAATTTGGCGCGAGGAAATCGCCAAGGCCGGCCTCGACAAGGAGATCAGCCAGTACTACGCTGCCCTGACCAACATGCACAGCGTGGGCGTCATGGGCGATGAGCGCACCTACGACTACGCCGTGGCGCTGCGCGCTGTGACCACCACAGACTTCATGACCGCTGAGAGCTACAATGTGCCCTGGGATGTGCTGGGCACCGTCACCAGCCGCATTGTCAATGAGGTCAAGCATGTGAACCGCGTCCTCTACGACTGCACCGGAAAACCCCCCGCCACCATTGAGATGGAGTAATCAAACTTCTTTGAAAAACCTAGTATCTACGCGATATTTTGAAGGCGATGAGCCTCCTTGATACTGAATTGATACTAACGGGGATTACTCCAAACATAGGGACATGAGAATGCCCTCTGAAAAACGGTAAGTTTTTCAGAGGGCATTTTTGTGTCCCTTATTCTTTTTTCCACTTTTTCTTGGGCTGGAACTTCCCGCAGCCGTCAGAGGTCTGGGGCCAATTGAGTTTCCATTCTTGATACTCCTCTTTGGTGATCTGGCCGGCTTGAAGCTCTTTTTTACGCAGCTGCCACTCCCGCATGAACTCATCCAAAAGCCGATAGTTAAAGCTGACTGCCATGTGGGAACTGGAGGAATCAGGATCGCTTACTTCATACAGCTTGGTACTGGGGTAGTGCTCATCCAATTCGAACAGAGTATACATGATGTCTTCTGCAGCATACAAGGTGGGCTCATATAGGGAGCGGTAGTTGACATCCAAAGCCTCGGCCATTTTGCGGAGCAAATCTTCCTTGGGAGTACGTGTGTTGCTTTCATACTGTGCAATGCGGATGTCTGCACTTTTTTCATCAAAGCCTACGGCGATGCCCAATTCTTTCTGGGTCAAACCTCGAAAGTTGCGGGCACGTTTGATTCGATCTCCGACTGACATGGCGAAGCCTCCATACTAAACATTTTTGTTGAATCTAGTATAACATATCAAAATAAGGATGGCAAGAGAAACTTAAACAAAAAAGTTCAATTAAATTTTGGCCAGGCTATTGACTTAACAGAATTTGTTTAGTATAATGTGTACTAAACAATAAAGCTTAGTAAATTGAATGACCGCCCACCCAGTCCAAACCGCCAAGACCCTCTGAAAAGAGGCGAGCGCCCCGCAAGGGGACGACACAGCACCGAAAAGGGGATTTGCCTGTCGGAGACTGGGTGGGGAGAACGGCACCGAAAAATCAAACCCATCAGAGAAAGGAAGAAGCGATGGAAAACAGAATCTTTATGAGCGCAGCCGAAGTGGCAAATGAGCTGGGCATCTCCAAAGCCCTGGCATATAAGATGATCCGTCAGTGGAATGGGGAACTGCAGGCCCGGGGATTCACTACCATCGGGGGCCGTGTCAGCCGCCGGTATTTTCTGGAAAAGATCTATGGGGCAGAGGAGAGGGGGTGAGAGGATGCCAGCCTATAAAGATCCGATGAAGGAAACATGGTATACAGCCTTCTATTATGAGGACTGGAAGGGCGTCAAGAAAAAGAAATTGAAGCGAGGTTTTCCCACCAAGAAAGCTGCTCTGGCATGGGAACGGGAGTTCTTGGTGCAGAAGGCAGCAGATGTAAGCATGGAATTTGAGAAGTTTGTAGAACTTTATATCTCAGACAAAAGAGATCGGCTTCGGGAGAATACTTGGTCCACAAAAGAAAACATCATTGAAACAAAGATTCTGCCGTATTTTAAAAACAAAAGGCTGGAGGACATCCAGCCTAGAGATGTGATTGCCTGGCAGAATGAGATGATCCAATACCGGGACCCGAGTGGAAAAGCCTACTCGCCAGCCTATTTGAAAACACTCCACAATCAGCTGAGTGCCATTTTCAATCATGCGATCCGGTTTTATGGTTTGAAGTCGAACCCTGCAGCGATAGCTGGAAACATGGGAAAGGACAAACACAAAGAGATGCTGTTCTGGACGAAGGAAGAGTATCTCAAGTTTGCAGATGCCATTATGGATAAGCCACAATCTTATTATGCCTTTGAGGTGTTGTATTGGTGTGGCATCCGGGAAGGAGAGCTGCTGGCATTGACGGCAGCGGATTTTGATTTGGAAAAGGGACTCTTGTCCATCACGAAATCCTATCAACGGCTCAAGGGCCGGGATGTCATTACCGATCCAAAGACGCCCAAAAGCGTTCGAGTTATTCAGATGCCTCGGTTTCTGACAGAAGAAATCCAGGACTATTTCAAATCCATTTATAAGCTTCAACCAAATGACCGGATTTTTCCGTTGACAAAAAGTTATCTGCACCATGAAATGGACCGAGGTTCAAAGAGCGCAGGTGTGAAACAGATTCGGATTCATGACTTACGGCACTCCCATGTTTCTCTTTTGATTGAAATGGGTTTTTCTGCTCTGGCAATCGCGGACAGGGTAGGGCATGAGAGCATTGATATCACGTATCGGTATGCCCATCTCTTCCCGACCCGGCAGAAGGAAATGGCAAATAAGTTGGACATGGAAAGGGGATTAGAAAATGTCACACAAAAATCGTGATGAACACAACCGCTGGAGGAATAAAACTGTAGCATTCCGGATGTCACCGGAGGAGGACAAGCAGTTGGAAACCTATGTGAAATTGTCTGGACTGACCAAGCAGGACTATATCATCCGCCGGCTGCTGGAAAGGGAGGTGATCGTCCAAGGAAATCCTCGGGTATTTAAGGCTTTGCGGGAGCAGCTGGTGGCTATTTTAGAAGAACTCCGGCGGATTGAAGCCGGAGCAGAAATGGACCAGGAAATGCTGGAAGTGATCCAGATGATTGCTGTTATCTTGGATGGAATGAAGGAGGAAACTGCCTATGGAAATTGACGCAAAAGAAAAGACTGCCCTGGACTCATCTGTTGGCGCAGATGAAGGGCAGCCGATTCCAAAAGACAATAATAGTATATCCAATTCCGCTTCCAAAATCAATAATTCAAACCTAAAAACAAAAGAAGGTCTGCATGATAGACGCCGGAAAATGCAAGGTATGTTTGATCCGAACTACCTTTATACAGTTTCGATGACAGAGCTATACCAAAACACGTATAAAAGCAGGTCGGCGATCATCGAAGGGGTTCTCTATCCCGGGACGTATCTTTTGGCAGGAGCCCCTAAAATTGGAAAGTCGTTCCTTGTAGCCCAGCTGGCTTACCATGTCAGCACTGGAAAAGAATTGTGGGGCTATCAAGTGAAACAGGGAACTGTTCTCTATCTGGCGCTGGAAGATGACCATCGCAGATTACAGGAACGAATGTATCGGATGTTTGGGACGGACAGCAGTGAAAAGTTGTTCTTTGCTACCTGTGCAAAACAGATTGGGAGTGGACTTGAGGAGCAACTGAAAAAGTTCATGCAGGAACATTCGGATACGAAACTGGTGATTCTGGATACCCTTCAAAAAATCCGGGAAGTAGGGAATGAGAAGAACAGCTATGCAAAGGACTATGAAATCATCGGTAAATTAAAGCAGATTACCGATGAAAGCGGGTGCTGTTTTCTGCTGGTTCATCATACCAGAAAACAGCAGGCGGATGATAAATTCGATATGATTTCAGGAACAAATGGTTTACTTGGTTCAGCCGATGGAGCTTTTATGCTTGTCAAAGAAAGACGAACAGATCAGACTGCAACTCTGGATGTGTCGGGGCGTGACCAGAAGGACCAGAGAATCTATCTTACCAGAGATAACGAGCGTTTAATTTGGGAACTGGATCATGTCGAAGCGGAGCCTTGGGTGGAGCCGCCCGATGCGGTTCTGGAGGCAATTGCAGCGCTTGTAAACGAAACCTCTCCGGTATGGAATGGGACAGCTACAGAGCTTGTAACGGCTCTTGGCTTGGATCTTAAACCGAATGCCTTGGCGATGCGTTTGAATATTCGAGCTGGAAAACTAGAAGATCAGTATCATATATGCTATACTAGTAATCGCAACCATGCTGGAAGAAATATCCAGTTGGTTTTTACCCCTCCGCAATCCCCACCCGAACGTGACGGCCGTGACAGCCGTGACGACCTTTAAGGGGCGATGGCATCATGCAAAACTATCGTCACGGTCGTCACGGTTGTCACCAACAGGAGAAATGCGAAAGGAGCAATGACCATGGATTTTGAAATGATGCAGGCGAGCATTCAGCAGGAAAAGGCAAAAAAGTTTGAACTTTTAATGCCTAAACTAATTGAGGCTGTAAAAAATCAGGATTGGGAAGAAGTGGAATCGCTTCTCACTCTCAGTCCGGACATTATGGCAGAGGGTCTGGAATATGCCTATCCGTATCTGCCGGATGAGTATAAATTTAGCATCCCGACCGATTGCTATACCCAAAATGGAGACCATATGCCTATCGTCCGGAAATACGTCCGGCAAGCGAGAAAATATGCTCCCATAGAGAAACGAATTCCGGCAGAGATGATCTCTATGAAAGAGATTACAATCTACCGGGCAGGTACTGAGCCTATGGACAAGGCAAGGTACCGTATCTCCTGGACAACTTCCATCGAAAAGGCACAGTGGTTTTATGACAGGGCACTGCACTTCGGGAGCCCGGTATGCCATCTGTATCGTGGCGTCATTCGACCGGAGCAGATCATCTGGTATACCGATGATCGGAACGAAAAAGAAGTAATGCAGTATGGTTCGGTCAGGAACATTGAAGAAATAGCAAGGTAAACCGCAACCACATGAAGAATACGGGTGCTGGCCATAACAGTTTTTGTTATGGCTGGCACCCGTAATTTTTTGGGCAAATGGGCCGTAACAGTCCTATTTGAAATGCGGTGGCGGACCCTGACCGAAAACGGCTCCCGCAGGAGCCGTAGTCCCCCTCGGAGAGCCCCTCGGGAGAGCCCACGGCACTTTGCAGCCTCCGGCTGAAAGTGTCATAGTGGGTTATTACACTTCCGCAGAAGTGCATCTCCCGGACCTCCCCGTATCTGCCGCCCAGTGGGCGAGAAAGGAGCGTTATGGCAAGAGGCGACGGTATCGACCGTACCAGCGCGAGAAATATGAGATTGACCACACAGAAATTGAAAAATGCCCAGCAGCATAACGAGCGCGAAAAGGACTCCTACGTCAACCCAGATATTGTCCCGGAACGCTCCCACCTGAACGTCCATTTCAAGAAGCCGGATGGCAGCTATCTGGAGCAGTTTGAGCGAATGGAGGCAGACGGCATCATCTCCACCCGCGGCCTCAAGGAGGACGCTTTCCGGTATGGAGAGCTGGTCTTTGATGTGAACTCCGCTTATTTCTTCAACCGAGGCGGGTATGAGTTTGCCAAAGAATTCTATGAAGCCGCCTATCAGGCTGCGGTTCAGATTGTAGGCGGTGAACAGTATATCCTGTCCGCAGTGATGCACGCCGATGAACGCAACCGGGCCATGTCAGATATCCTGGGTCAGGATGTCTACCACTACCACCTCCATGTGGTCTACGTCCCAGTGGTAGAAAAGCAAATCCTTTGGACCAAACGATGCAAAGATAAGTCCCTGGTGGGAAAGGTGAAGGAGACCATTATGCAGGTTAGTATGAGCAAGAAATGGGCCTCCAAACCCATCCTGGATGAAACCACCGGTGATCCGCTGCGGACCGAGAAGGGAAAACCAATCCTCAAGAAATCTTACAGCGTCCTCCAGGATGACTTCTTCCGGTATATGCAGGAAGCGGGGTATACCGATATTGAACGAGGAGAACGTGGCAGCTCGGAGGAGCATCTGACCGTAACTCAGTTTAAGGTTCAGAAGGAGCAGGAGAGACTGGCAACGCTGACCGAGCAGACCCAGCAGAAAGAGCAGCAGGCTGCCTCTCTGGAAAAGAAGCTGGAGAGAGTCCAGCGGCAGCAGGTGGAGGTACAGAAAGTGGAGCAGATTGAAGCCCGGCCTGTGCCGCTTTCCTCTAAGGTGCTTCTGGAGCGCTCAGAATATGAAGCACTTTCAGCCGCTGCCAAGAAGTACTGTACCCAGGAGCATAAGGTGGTCAGTTTAAAGAAAGCTTTGGACGCCGCCAATGAGCTGATCGGAGAACTGAAGACCAAAGTGGCCGCTTTGAATGCAGAATTACAGGGATATAAATCGGTCCGGCGTCAGCTGAACACAGCAGGCCTGGAACAGGAAAATGCAGTCCTGAAAAAGAAGCTCCAGAGCTATGAGGCAGAAATTGAAAGGAACAAACTCTGGCATCTTTTTGACCAGTTCAACGGTAGGAAACAGAAAGAAAAGGTCTAAGAAGCCAGCATAGAATAATCGCCTGTATTTATACAAATAAAAGTACGAAGCGCAGGCGATTTTTAGTTTGAATTATAAAATGCAGAGAGAATAAATAAGCAATATAATATAAATATCGAAAATTGATATCGTGTAGTTTGCTATTATTTGTTATCGTTATTTGGCAGAATCTTTTTTAAATCATTTAGATTTATTTTTCCGGCTGAATAACTTTCACGCACCTGCTGTTCAAACTGATCTGGGCCTTTGTCTTTTAATTGAGTTAAGCGATCGATTTCTGCCTGATTGATGGAGATACTTGGCCCAAATTTTGTTTCAACTTTCAAATGTTCCTTTTCCATTGCATGGTCCTGCTTAAGCATAGTCTGATTTTTCTTTACAAACGCAATCAGAACATCATAATCATTCTGCACGTAGGGTAAGGAATAAGGAGAAACTGTACTCTTCCGAAGCTGTGTAAGCTCTTGATACAAATGATCTAGGGAAGCGAGTGCCTGTTTGGCAATGCTTTCTGCATCCTTTTGGGAAAACCAGCCTGCATGAGTAAATGGGTCGAAGGTGGTTTCCGGCAGGGGAAGCTCAAACATCCAATATTCGTTGCGTTCACAATAGCCCAAAGCGCAGATAGCTCCCAAGTACCGTGCAAAAAATATTCTATAGGCTGGTGAAGAACTAGGATTACCTGTGACAGTGAGAGAATTAAAAAACTCAAAAATATGGATCAGATCATGCTTCTGGTATGGATCACAGCATACAAGACAGTCGAATAATCTAAATGTAATCGGGCGTCTCGGATATTTCTCAACATAAAGCTTAAAAAACAATGGAAGCCATCGACTCTGAATTCGCTTTGCATGGTTGGTAAGTTGCATGGCACGGAAGGTGCCAATAAAGGGGCCGTCTCCAATCATTTCTACTGTACGGTTATCCTTACGAAAGTTGCCCTCATATCGGTCTTGACGAAATTGCAACCATGCATCTACTTGTTGATCCTGCGGCAAGTTCAGAACATGCGCTTCAAGTAATTGAATTTCATTTTCTGCATCGGTCCATTCAGAGCAGGCATTGGCTATTACATTCCAAATAATATGATCAATTTTACTGTTTTGCTCCTCCATTTTTTGCCCAGGAGAGAGCGGGTTACTAGGTCGAGCAGGGTAAAAAGAAAAATCGTATCCAAGCAGTGTGAGGAATATAAAAGAAGCGTTATTGTCAGGATTTGAAAAAATGCGATTTAACGCCGCATGTCGTATCTGCTGATTTTCTTTCGTTTCCTGTCGTGGCTTATGATACTTTTTGAGAAGGCTGGGCAGTGTTTGCGGCAGATCGTCATCGGTAAACAAAAATGTTTCCAGAGGACTCTTTCTTGGCTTTAATTTTTGAAATTCATCGGGAAAAAAGTGCTTAATAAAAAGTACCCGCGCTAACGTTTTCGCGTTATTTACCGATTTGAACTCAGGGTTGGAAGAGGACAGTAGTTTGAATTCAAGTAAATAATCCTTTACTTTTCGAATTGAAATCTGTTCGTGCAGTGAAAACGAAATGGAAATGTTGACGTCGCAAATCTGAGAGATAGGATTGGAAGAAATTTCGTTTGAATCAATAAAAGGGATTGCTTTAAAATCGAATGGCAAATCGTTCAAACCCAACAATACCCACAATGAGCGCACAAGGGATGAAAAAGAAATTTCGCTCAAATTTACGGTAAAGGGAATATACTTCTCGAGATAATCCGAGTTGATTCCTTCCTTTGCACAGAGAGTATCAAGATGGTATTGAAACAGGAAATGTACTCGATCAGAAGAAAGCTTTTCGGCAATGGCAAAAATTTTTTTGATTTGTTCAGGATCTGAGATGCGGTCAATATCCTCGAAGCAAAGAAGCACCCGTTTGGGAAGCCTTTCCAAATCTTTTTGCAGAGCATCGAAAGAGGCTGACAGCCCTTCCCGCTGCCCGGTCAGCAGCACAGATGCCCAGTGTAGCCAACCGTCCTGACCCAGTGCTGCTTTAAGTCGGTAGGAACTCTGCGGGTGAATGTGGTAGCGTTGGAGAAGCTGTTCGAGTTCATCAACCAGGATGCGCTCAATCGCGTCCAGATTGACGGTAAGCAGATCTATTTGTAAAACTTCAAAATCTGCCTGAATGGTTGGGCTTTCTCGAAGGTGGGCCCAAAGAAAAGATTTTCCGTTGCCCCACTTTGCGTTTATTCCCAGCAGCGGAAAGTAACGTATATATTGCTGTAGTCGTTCAAGGTCGTGTTTCTGTTCCTTGAATGGTTCGTTTCCTATGGATTCTGGGGTATTTGCATGTAGAAAAGCAAAATGGGTAACTAAGCATGTGAGAAACAATGCCAGTGCTCCGAGAGGCCACTCTGCCCCTATCGGAAAACGTATTTGATATCCCTGTAAAAGCCGGATAGTTACATAAGCAGCTACGCTGCTGCCAAGTATGGCAAGAACAGAGCAGAAAAGACTGCGCTGAGATTTGCCGTAAAATAGCAGAATCACCAGTATTACATCAAGGAAAAGTAAAATGAAAACAGGCTGGACTGAAAATAGATAAAAAAAGATAGCGAAGCCTAAATATCCGTATGAAAACTGTTTAAAGTAAAAATTCTGGAAAGGATTTTTCATAAGCACCTCTGAACCTGTTGGTTATTGGATGATGGGTTCTTATAGGAAAATAATTATAAATTGTCTTTTCTGATTGTAACACAGTGTGAGTCAGAATAAAAGTGAAGCCGTTTTAGAATCAATACTTAATATAAAATCATCTGCCTATATGAATGAGAGAAAATAGATGAATTCAGTATTTCTAGACTACAGAAGCGTACATTTACATTTCAATTAAATGATCTTTCTATACAAACGCAAACCCGCCTGTATCCGTACAGCTTATGTGCGGGTGCAGGCGGGCTTTTTTATTTTACTGGAGTTCCTGATCCAGATCCCGGAACAGGTCGGAATCAAAGAACTGCTCGATGGTAATTCCCAGGCCATCACAGAGCTTTTTAATGGTGGAAATGGTGGCACTTCGATTGCGGCCACTGACAATATTGTTCACGGTGGATTGGGTGACACCGCTCATAGTGCTCAGCTTGTTGATGGAAATATTTTTCTCCCGGCACAACTCCAGAATCCGCTCTTTAACAGCTTCACCGATACACAAGGGGCACCACCTCACTTCTAAGAAGATGATACCCGGTTTAGCTTGCAAGGATTAACCCTTTTGAGTTAAAATAACTCAAAAGGGGTGATTATATGAGTGCAACCAGTATGACCTGCTTTTTCATTGGTCACAGAGATGCCCCGGATACTATTTAGCCAGCACTGTCGGCTGAAGTGGAGCGACATATAACAGAACTCGGGGTAGGGGAGTTCATCGTAGGGCACTGTGGCAGGTTTGACAGCCTTGCTGCTAGGGCAGTGAAAGAGTCGAAGACCCTGCACCCAGAAGTGGAACTGACACTGCTGCTTCCTTATCATCCAGCAAAGAAGCCTGTCCAGAAGCCGGAAGGCTTTGACAGCTTGTTCTATCCTCCTGGGATGGAGAAAGTACCTTATAGGGCAGCTATTGTGGCAGCAAACAGATACGTCGTAGACCACGTAGATTACCTGATTGCCTACGCTTGGCAGCCAGGGAGCAATTCTAGATCACTAATGGAGTATGCGCGTAAAAGAGGTAAAGTTCATTTAACTGAGTTAGTGGGAGAAATTGTGCGATTTGAAATGTCACGTGTAGAAAATAACTTGACTATATAGGCAAATTGGTATATACTAGAGCACAGAAAGGGTATGACGGAAAGAAAATGAGTTATTTTAAGCTCGTGACAGATTGAGGTGAAGGGATGAAGCTACAGGATCTTGCAAGTGTGCGCAGTGGGCTTGTGCTGTCGAGAAAGCAGGCAAAGGAACCGATAGGGTATCCATATCGTTCGATTAACCTGCGGGCCATTCAGCCGGATGCATCGATTAATCTGAGTGAAGTCGACGTGTACCAGGCAAAGGAGCCGCTGAAACCTGAGTATCTCTCCCAAATAGGAGACATTATCGTGCGCCTGACTGCCCCCTATACAGCAGTACTAGTTGATGAAACAACGAAGGGAATGGTAATATCCTCCAATTTCGTTGTAATTCGAATAAAGAGTGAAAAGCTTTTTCCAGAATATCTTTTTTGGCTGTTGAACACCCAAAGTGTGAAGCGTGATATTTACGAAAATGCAACCAGCAATATGCTGGGGGCTGTCAATGCGAAATTTCTGGCCGAAATAGAGATGGCACTGCTTCCAATCGAGGAACAGCATAAACTGGCGCAGCTCTATTTGACATCCAGACGTGAAATACGGCTCCTCAGAGAATTGGCCGAAGAAAAAGAAAGATATTATGCAAAATTCCTAGATCAGACCTACAAGAAAGTAAAGAGAGGAAAATGATATGACCACCAGAAAAGACATTGAACAGGTACTTTGGAAAGCTTGCGATAGTTTCCGTGGCAAGATTGACAGCTCCCGGTATAAAGACTATATCCTTTCGATGCTGTTTGTAAAATACCTTAGTGACGTCTGCAAGGAAAAGCAGGAAGAGTATATTAAGCAGTACGAAGGTGACATGCGCCGTGTAGAGCGGGCCATGAGCCGTGAGCGCTTTGCGATGGATGAGCAGTCTACCTTTGACTACCTCTACGCAAACCGAAACGATGCAGAAATTGGACAAAAGATCAATGTAGCACTCAACCACATTGAGGAGCATAACAGCGGTAAGCTGCGGAATGTCTTCCGGGCGATCGACTTCAATTCGCAGGTGGACTTTGGTGAACCCAAGGAGAAAAACGCAACCTTACGCAATCTGCTGGAAGACTTTGGCGGTCTGGACCTTCGTCCGAGTCAGTTGGGGTCCGCTGATATTATCGGCGATGCCTATGAATATATGATCGCCATGTTTGCCTCGGATGCAGGCAAAAAAGGCGGCGAGTTCTTTACCCCCAGTCAGGTTTCGGAACTGGTTGCCTCTCTGGTGCAGCCTAAGGAAAACGACCGGATCTATGACCCTACCTGCGGCAGCGGCGGCCTGCTGCTGAAAGCGTATAAGAAGGTGCCCAGCGGCAAGGTGGCTATCTATGGTCAGGAGCTGAACGCCCAGACCTGGGCGCTTTGCACCATGAATATGTTCCTGCATGGGGTGGATGACGCCCGGATCTGGCAGGGAGATACCCTCTCCAACCCCCAGAACCTTGAGCAGGATCAGCTGATGAAATTCCAGGTAGTGGTCGCAAATCCGCCGTTTAGTCTGGATAAATGGGATAGCGGTTTCCTCTCTGAAGCCGAAGCAGACAGCAAGGGCAAAAAGAAGATGTCTGCCGAGCTGGACCCCTACCACCGGTTTGACTGGGGCGTTCCTCCCACCTCCAAGGGCGACTACGCCTTTGTTCTTCACATGCTCTCCAGTCTGGATGCAGAAAATGGCCGGATGGCTGTGGTGCTGCCCCATGGCGTGCTGTTCCGTGGGGCCAGTGAGGGTAAAATCCGCCGCCAACTGGTTGAGATGAACTTGCTGGATGCGGTCATTGGGCTGCCGGCCAATCTGTTCTATGGTACGGGTATCCCGGCCTGTATCCTGGTATTCAAAAAGAACCGCACCCGGCGGGATGTGTTATTTATTGATGCCTCGGGAGATGGCAACTTTGAAAAGGGCAAAAACCAGAACATTCTCCGGGACAGCGATATCGCACGTATTGTCGCGGCTTACCAGGCCCGGCAGAATGAGGACAAATACAGCTATGTGGCGTCCTTCGATGAAATTAAGGAAAACGATTTCAACCTGAATATCCCTCGGTATGTGGATACCTTTGAGGAGGAGCAGCTGGTGGATATCGACGAGGTGCAACAGAACATTGCCAACATCGAGGCCGAGCTGGCACAGGTGCAGGCTCAGATGAAAAAGTATATGGAGGAGCTGGGTTTGTAATGTGGCAGACTGAATCAATGGCGGCAAATTCAGCAAGAGCCGTCTTTGAAAATGCGAAGAATGAGGCGCAAAGAGAAAATGAAGAATCCAGGTACAAAAGTAAACTGGAAAAAGGTGCAGATGCCAGTATTGCGCAGAAGGAACTTGTAAAGAATCAGGTTGATTTGTTATACAAACAAAATCGATTACTTTCTGACAACTATGACAAGTTAAAAGAAATATACGATGCGCAGTGTCAATCCACTATAGAGGCAAAAGAAGATTTGCGCAGAAGTAGGCGATATAATGCGTGGATGATGGTTGTTTCTATCATTTCGATGCTGGCTGCGATAGCAAGTATCGTAATATCGATGGTTGTCTGACTAGGAGGTTGCTTTATGATTAACGTGGATTTAGAAAAAGGAACTTATATATGCCCATATTGCGGACATGCACAGGCATTTACGATGCCAAGACACGATTTTGAAAGCTGTGGATTTGCTTTCAAATATTCAATGAGTGAAAAGTATAAGGAGTGTTCTTTTATTATTCACAGTTTACAATGTGCAAATAAAGGTTGCGAAAGAATTTGTGTCATAGCTTTAAATATTAAGACAAACAAACAGATTGATCTTTTACCTCAGGTAACCATCAAACAGTATCCGGACTATATTCCGGAACAAATTCGCAAGGATTATGAAGAAGCAAATTTAATCCTAGATCGCAGTCCAAAAGCAGCAGCTACTTTACTGCGGCGTTGTTTGCAAGGAATGATACATGATTTTTGGGGCATCAAAGAGAAAAATCTAAATGCGGAGATCACACGATTAAAAGATAAAGTAACACCAATGCAGTGGAAAGCAATTGATGGATTACGTCAAATTGGAAACATTGGCGCTCATATGGAAAAAGATGTCAATTTAATGATTGACATTGAACCAGATGAAGCTCAGAAGCTATTGAAGCTAATTGAAATGCTTCTGGAAAAATGGTATATAGCACGTCATGATGAAGAAGCTTTGTTAACTGAAATTATAGGGATTGCCGAAAGCAAAGAGGAACAGCGGAAATGACACCAGAAATCAAACAGCGCATTGCGCAGATACAGCGAGGCGAGGTGCCGAAAGGGTATACAAAAAAGAAGCAGATTTTAATTCCAAGCAGATGGGACTATATTCAGATTCAAGATGTTGCAAAGGTCTCATCTGGGAGTACGCCCAATCGAAAAAATCCAGCATACTGGAATGGGAGTATGGCATGGGTTACTACGGGAGAACTCAGTAACGGACATGTCCATCATACGTTGGAGTCTATTACAGAAAATGCTATTGCCGAAACAAATCTTCGGGTATATCCTAAGGGAACTCTTCTGATGGCAATGTATGGACAAGGAAAAACAAGAGGTACTGTTGCTATACTTGAAATTGATGCGACGATAAATCAGGCATGCGCAGCGATTTTAACAGAGACAAAAAATATCATGTTTTTGTTTTATCAGTTGCAAAGTTCGTACAATGATATTAGGAAGCTAAGCAATACAGGAAATCAAGAAAATTTAAATGCAGATATAATTAAAACTTACCGAATTCTGTGGGCACCTAACGACGAGCAACAAAAAATCGCCGCCATCCTCACCACCCAGGATAAGGTGATTGAACTGAAAGAAAAGCTCCTGGCTGAAAAGCAGCAGCAGAAAAAGTATCTCATGCAGCAGCTTTTGACAGGCAAAAAGCGGTTGCCTGGGTTTAGCAATGAGTGGAGTTTCCCAAGAGCTAAAGAAATCTTCGCAAATATTTCAGACAAACAACATAACGGCGATTTAAGAGTCCTTTCATCAACACAGGATAGGGGAATTGTGCCAAGAGATGAAGTGGATATTGATATAAAATATGACCCTGCTTCTTTGGCGAATTATAAAAAAGTGCAGCAAGGTAACTTTGTCATTAGCCTACGCTCATTCCAAGGCGGTATTGAGTACTCCGCTTATACGGGACTCGTCAGTCCGGCCTATACGGTCTTGACTCCGAAGAAAGATATTTCGGATGAGTATTATAAGCACTTTTTCAAGAGTACGGATTATATTAACCGCCTAAATGTTGCAGTTTACGGAATTCGGGATGGAAAACAGATCAGTTATGAGGACTTTGGACGGATACGAATTCCTTATCCACCTGTTGATGAACAAAATGCAATAGCAACTATTTTTGCTACGTCTGACCGTGAAATTGATCTATTACGGCAGGCTGTCGAACAGGAAAAACAAAAGAAAAAAGCGCTGATGCAGCTGCTGCTGACAGGAATTGTGAGGGTAAAAGCATGAAAGAAAATATGAAAGATAAGATTTATAATTATATTGAAAAAATTCCCGAATGTACATCACATGAAATTGCGGAGAATCTCGCAATTAATGAAATAAAAGTTGTAGAAATACTGGAGGAGCTGAGTGAGGAGTATAGAATTACTCAGCACGTTTGCCCTTTAGGAAATGTCAAAGATCCGGATTGCAGCTGTTTTTATTGTGTAATTTAAGCGCACGGGAATGCATGGCAAATCGTTTTAAAGGAGGCAAGCCGTGGACAAATCCCTGTATTTAGAGAAAAACATCAGCCAGCAGCCGGTCATTGATTTGTTGCGGTCCATGGGATATACGTACATTTCTCCGGCAGATTGCGAGGCTCAGCGGGGCAGTCGGTATCATGTGTTGCTGAAAGATATCCTCCGCGGCCAGCTGCGGCGGCTCAATCGGTATAGCTTTGCCGGGGCAGAAAATGAGTTCTCCGCCGCCAATATTGAACGGGCTATGGATGATCTGGACGTGCCTCTCACCGATGGCCTGGTGCGCACCAGCGAAAAAATCTATGATGCGTTGATGCTGGGCAAGAGCTACCCGGAAACCGTGGGGGAGGGGAAAACCCTCAGTTTCAATCTGAAATATATTGACTGGGAGCACCCGGAGAATAACCTGTTTCACGTGACCGATGAATTTGCGGTGGACAGCCGGGACAAGCTCCATAATGCCCGCCCGGATATTGTGCTGTTCATCAATGGTATCCCTTTTGCGGTTATCGAGTGTAAGGCTCCACAGATCAGTGTTGACCAGGCAGTGGAACAGAACATCCGTAACCAGCAAAGCGAGTATATCCCGCAGCTCTATAAATTTGCTCAGATTGTCATGGCCACTAATAAGAATGCAGTGAAGTATGCCACCACCGCCACCCCTAAAAAATTCTGGAATGTGTGGAAAGAGCAGGACACAGCTTTTCTGGAAGATGCACTGGCGCGTTATGTGTCGGACCGTGTGCCCACCGAGCAGGACCGGAATTTAATTTCGTTGTTCAGCAAAGAACGGGTCATGGAATTGATTCGGTACTTTGTGCTTTTTGATGCCAACGTGAAAAAAATCTGCCGGTATCAGCAGTACTTTGCTATCAAGGAGATCATCAAGACCATCCAGCAGCCCGACGAAAAGGGCAACCGGCAGAGCGGCGTGATCTGGCATACCCAGGGCAGCGGCAAGAGCCTGACCATGGTGATGCTGGCAAAGTATATCCTGATGGAGTTGTCGGACTGCAACCCCCGTGTGGTGGTTGTCACAGACCGCAAAGAGTTGGACCGGCAGATTGCCGCCACCTTTGCCCATACCCGGCTGAACCCTGCCCGGGCTACCAGCGGGCAGAATTTGGTGGACCTTCTCAAAAACGGTAAGGCCGATGTGATAACCACCATCATCAATAAGTTCAATACGGCCGAAAAAAGAGAGCATAAGAATCTGTCCCGGGATGTCTTTCTCCTGGTGGACGAAAGCCACCGCTCCAATTACGGCTTGCTTGCCACCAAGATGAGGTCGGTGTTTCCCAATGCCTGCTATATCGGCTTTACCGGCACTCCTCTGATGAAAAAAGAGAAGAATACCATGACCAAGTTCGGCAAGCTCATCCACAAATACACCATCAAGGATGGTGTGGAGGATGGGGCGATTGTGCCGTTGATTTACGAAGGCCGTTTTGTAGAGCAGAACGTGGACGAGGAAAATATTGACCTCTGGTTTAAGCAGACCACCAAGCGCCTTACTGAGGCGCAGCGGGATGACCTTTCCCGAAAATGGAGCAGTATCCGCCGCCTGACTTCGACCGATGCCCGCATCAAACGGATTGCGCTGGATATCAACGAGCACTTTGTCGAAGGCTTTAAGGATACCGGCTTCAAGGCTATGCTGGCCACAAACTACAAGCGGGATGCCATCCGATATCTGGAATGCTTTGAACAGTTTGGGGATCTGACGTGTGCAGTGGTGATATCGCCCCCAGACCTCCGCGAAAGCGTGGACGACGTAGATGAAGGCGCTGACGATAAGGTAATCTCTTATTGGAATAAGATGATGAACCGTTACGGCGACGCAGATACCTACGAGGAGGCTATGAAGAACCAGTTCTGTGCAGGGGATATTGATATTCTGATTGTGTGCAGCAAGTTGCTCACAGGTTTTGATGCTCCCATTTGCCAGATCCTTTACATTGATAAGGAGCTGAAAGAACATGGGCTTTTGCAGGCGATTGCCCGCACCAACCGTCTTTATGAGGGCAAAGACTATGGCCTGATTGTGGACTATCGCGGCCTGATTGAAAAACTGGATACTGCCATGGATATGTACAGCGGTGCCGGCCTGGAAAATTTCGACAGCGAAGATCTCAAAGGCGTTGTAGTCGATGTAATGGCATCGGTGGGAGAACTGCGGGAAGCCTATACCCATTTGACAGAATTGTTCTCGGGATTGAAAAAACCCCGCGATACAGAGGAAGTGGAAACTTTTCTTGCGGATGATAAGAAGCGAGAGAACTTCTATAACTTCCTCTGTGCGTTGGGAAAAGCTCTGCACGTGGTTCTGAATGCAGAACAGGCTTATTCAGCTATTCCCCGAGAAGAATTGAAACGCTATCAGGATACCTTTGTCTTTTTCTCCAAAGTACGCCGAAGCGTAAAGGTGCGTTACTGTGATGCCATTGACAACCAGGAATATGAACCGTTAATGCAGAATCTGCTGGACACCCATTTGTCTGTGGCAGGGCTAAAACAGATCACAAGTCCTATTGATATTCTGAACAAAGATGATTTTGAACGGGAGCTGGAACAGCTGGGATCAGCAAGGGCAAAAGCGGATGCGATTTCCAGCAAATTGACTCGGAGCATCAGCGAAAAATACCAGGAGAACCCGGCCTACTATGACAGCTTTTCCAAGCGGATCAAGAAAGCTCTGGAGCAATACAAAGAAAAAGTTATCTCTGAAGCAGAGTACTTGGCCAAGATGCGTACCATTATGGAAGACTACCATACAGGAAAGAGTACGGTGACTTATCCAGAGTCCATCAAAAACAACGTCCATGCACAGGCGTTCTATGGTGTACTATCGGCTGTTTTTGACTCAGAACAGGAAGTGGAAATTTCTTCTGACTTTGTGGCAGAAATCGCAGAAGAGATCACAAAGATTGTAGCAGATCACAGCCAGGTAGACTGGACCAATAATAAAACAATCCATGACCGAATCTCGCAGGATATTGACGATTTGTTCTACCGCTATGAAAAGGAGCGAGGATTGAAACTTTCCTTTGAAACCATCGACAAGATAATTGAAAATGTTAAGACAGTAGCACTTCGGAGGTTTTAATCGATATGCCGCAGCAGAGAACGGTATTTTATGAAGGAAGCGAAATCAGTTACCAGCTGGAACAAAAGCCGGTAAAGAACTTGAATCTCCGAATTCATAAAGATTGCAAGGTGTATGTATCGGCCAACCCGGAAGTTCCTGTAAATAAAGTGGATGAGTTCGTGGTAAGCAAAGGGCAGTATATTTGCTCCGCACAGAAAAAATTTGGCGAAATGGCGTTGTACTCTCCCAAACCAAAACAATATGTGAGTGGAGAAACTTTCTATATACTAGGCAAAGGCGTCCGCCTGAAGGTCGAGCAGGCCTCTCATAATACGATATCTTCGGATGGAGTATATCTGAATCTCTGCATAAAAGATCCGCAAGACTTTGAGAAAAAGAAAAGGATAGTATCGCACTTCTTGGATTGCCAATGCGATACCACCTTTGGAGAGGTTATGTCAGAAATATATCCGGTATTTCAGAAGTATGGAGTTGCAGTGCCAGTATTACGCCTCCGAAACATGGAAACACGATGGGGCTCTTGCTTGCCTCGCAAGGGCATTATAACCCTGAATAAACGGCTGCTGGAAGCTCCACGTCACTGTATTGAATATGTGGTCATGCATGAGTTTTGCCATTTCATTCACCCAGATCATTCTAAGCATTTCTATGCCTTTTTGACGATGCTGATGCCTGACTGGAAAGAACGAAAGAAGGTTTTGGACCAGAATGCAGTATTTTGGTTGTGATTTTTAAAGTATTATATACTTGTTCGAGCGACCAAAACTAGGGATATTAAAAGTCTGGAGTATCGAAGAAACATCATTCTATGGATTATATTACAAATATAATTTCTCTGGAAAAACGACCAAATCTATGATATAATCCTTATAAGGTTATGAGCTGGCCTATTTTACTGATACTGCTTTGATACTAGAAATTCTGTGAAAGCTATAAAGGGTATCAAAATGGCAGAAAAACCAGCCGACAATAACCGAAACTTAAACAAATGAGTTTAGTGACTGAAACCGCTTGCCGAGATGGAGTAATTACACAAATTCGTTTTCAAACGCAAAATCGTCTGAATTTGTGAGAGAATCTCTATTGTGGAGCTGTTTTGGTGCTACAATTTTGATACGAATTTGATTCTAAAAAGAGCTACCTGATCTGTAGATCGGGTAGCTCTTCTAATTTGTTGTGTTTTATAGGCACTCGGTCAAAATCTCGTATACTTCATCATGGGTAAGGATGCGGGGGCCGCCTGTCAGAAGGTTGACGCTGTCTGCCACCTGGCGCAGCAGAGCCGAGGTGATGGGCGTCTTGCTGCGCAGTTGGGAGAGCTTGGTGGGCAGGCCGCACTCCGCAATGAACGCAGCGAGGGCATCCACGGCTTCTGCGGCAAGGTCGGCTTCACTGCGGTCTGCGGGGTCAATGTTCCAGACGGCCTGGGCCATTCGGGCCAGTTTTGGGGCGGCGTCCTTGCAGATATGGCGGTAATACGCCGGATGAATGACTGCAAGGCCCTGGCCATGGTTGCAGTCGGTGTAGGCTCCCAGCTGGTGTTCGATCTGGTGACATTCGAAGTCGGTGGTGCGGCCCACCTTGAGGATGCCGTTTTCAGCCATGGCCGAGGTCCACATCAAGTTGCTGCGGGCGGTCAGATCGTTTATGTCGCGCAGCAGTGCACGCATATTCACTACTGTGCTGCGCATAACGGCCAAAGCCACCTCGTCCGAGACGTTGTCCCGGTCGGAATGGCCAAAGTAGGTCTCCATGGCGTGGCTGAGGGTATCAAAGGCGCCGGACAGCACCTGCATCCGCGGCAGAGATAGAGTATAGGCCGGGTCCAGAACGGCAAACTGGGGCGCGGAGGCAAACATTCCGCCCTTGATTTTGCTCTCCTCGTTGGTGATGACAGCGCCGCCGTTCATCTTGGCCCCGGTGCCTGAGGCAGTGACCACTGCTCCCAGCGGGATGGGTTTGACAGCAGGTGCTTTGTGCTGGACCATTTCCAGATCCCACAAATCAACATCGGTGACGGCCTGGGCTGCGATGATTTTGCAGCAGTCGATGACACTTCCGCCGCCCACCGCTAAAATCAGATCTGCATGGCAGGTGCGGGCAAGCTGTGCACCCTCTTTCACCTTGGCCCAGGTGGGATTCGGCATGATCCCGGTGAACTCGGTGACAGTCTTGCCTGCCGCTTGCAACAGACCCGTGATCTCATCATAGATGCCATTCTTTTGGATGGAGCCGCCCCCGTAGGCCAGCAGGACATGGGGACCATATTCTGTCAGGATGCCGGGCAGATGAACTGCCGCCGCTCCCTGGCCAAAGTAAACTTTGGTTGGATAGGAATAGACAAAACTTTCCATGGAAAAGCCTCCGTTTCACAGTTTCGCAGAAGCGCAGATCAGACTTTGCGCACCAAACCTGCCAGCATCTCAACAACGGCAGGATCGCGGTGGTCAAAGAAGGAGCTGACCCCGGTGTCCATGGCGGCGATGGCAGCCATGTCCTCTTTGGAGAGGGTAAAGTCAAAAACATCGAAGTTTTGCTGCATCCGCTCCTTCTTGACACTCTTGGGAATGCAGACAATCCCTCTCTGGAGCTGCCAGCGAAGCACCACCTGGGCCACGCTCTTGCCGTACCTGGCGCCGATGGCGGCCAGAGTCTCGTTGTGGAACAGGTCATTGTGTCCCTCGGCAAAGGGAGCCCAGCTCTGCATCTGTACCCCCTTGGACTTTATGTAATCCTGCGCCGCCTGCTGCTGGAAAAAAACGTTGCACTCCACCTGATTGACAGCCGGGGGCATTTCGTTGAAAGCAATCAGATCGGCCAGGCGGTCGGGGTAAAAACTGCATACACCGATGGCCCGGATACATCCGGCCCGGCACAGCTCCGTCATGGCCCGCCATGCGCCATAATAATCGCCCAGGGGCTGGTGGATCAGATACAGGTCCAGGTAGTCCAGCCCCAGGCGCTGCATCGAGGCCTCAAAGCCGCGCATTGCCCCTTCGTAGCTGGCGTCCGAAATCCATAACTTTGTGGTGATGAACAGCCGGTCCCGCGGCACGCCGCAGGATTGGATCGCCCGGCCCACGGCCTCCTCGTTGCCATAGGATGCAGCTGTGTCAATCATGCGGTAACCCACGTCGATGGCGTCCCGCACCGCTTGCTCGCAGACTGCCGGGTCTTTGATCTGGTAGGTGCCGAAGCCCAGAACGGGCATTCCGACGCCGTTGTTGAGGGTCACATATTCCATAAAATAACACATCCTTTCTGATTCTGGTATAGGTCAAACCTGAAAATGCTTTCCCGTCTCCGGGGGCTGTTTTCGCGTTCGGCCGTACAGATGTTAGGGGCATAGCCGACAGCCGGACTAACCGCGTCAGCGGGATGATCCCGGCGGCTCGGTCTGTATACAGTATAAAAGAAAGCGGGTTCCAGCAGAAGTCTCCATTGGTTATGCAGCGTATACCTTTGGGTTATCAGTTCCCGGCAGATTTTTCGGGGTGTTTTCAACAGACGAGCCCCCGGCCCGCCCCAAAGGGACAGGACAGGGGTTTTTCCTACATATAAAAAAATCGAGACTTCAGGAGAAGTCTCGATTGGTTATGTTGTTGTTACTGAAAGGTTTAAGCTCTGGGCGCGGCTTTCTGGACCGTTTCCAGAAAGGCGGCCACCAGGGGAGCGGGTTCGGGGGCGTGGAGCAGGCCGAAAGGTATGGTGTAGCCCCAGTCCACCGGCAGGATTTTGAGCAGCGGATGGACATAGTGCCAGCTCTCTACTGCCATCAGAACACAGCCCCGGTTCTCGCAGTCGTTGAAGACGCCGGTGTCGTAAAAGTCGAAGTCCACGATCTGGATTTGGGGATGGTTTTTCCAGATGTCATCCCGCAGAAGGTCCACATAATGGCTCCACCCGCGCCGGATCAGCATCAGCTTTTCGCCGTAGAGATCCTGTACCGTCAGGCTGTCTTTTTGGGCCAGCGGGTGGTAGGTCGATACAGCACAGCAGATGGGTTCCCGGGAAAGTTCCAGTCCGGCGCAGTGGCGGAGCTCCAGCATGGTATCGTCAAAGATGCCGGCCACCACATCGATGTTCTGGCCAAGGTTGGATAAAATCTCCCGGGCGTTTTGGGGCGTGTTGTCGAAGGGAACCAGTTGGAACTTGAGGTCGGGGCGGTACTGCTGCACCCGGGGCCAAAGATCCACCAGGAACTGGGCCGGCGTCATGGGGGAGGTGCCGATGCGGATTACTTTCTCGCTCTCCTGCATGGCGTTGCGGGCCCGCGTGATGGAGTCGTTGCAGTACTGAATGATGTAGCGCGCATCCTGGTAGAGACTCTGGCCCGCCGGGGTAAGCTGCAGGCCCCGATGGGTGCGCACGAAGAGCTGCAGGCCCAGACTCTCTTCCAGCAGGTTGATCTGTTTGATGACCGCAGGCGGCGAGATGTACAGCCGTTCGGCGGCTTTGTTGAAGCTGCCGGCGTCCGCCACACACAAAAATGTATCGAGCTGCGGGTTATACACACAGATCACCGTCCTTTTGAATCACTGGTTTTATTGTATCGACAGGAAAAAGGCTTTGTCAAGGCTCAGCGCTCAAAAAGCAAAACAGGGGTGTGCCCATCCGGGCACACCCTTGTGCGTGGAAAATCAGAAATTCAGCGTTTGCCGGCTTCATCGGTATAAGTGAGGAAGGGGCACTGCTTTGTTTTGGCGGATCTGCAAAAAAGTCATCTGCATCGTTGTCTTTAGGATATCTTCAAAGGTGCTAAAAGACAACGACCGGTCAGGAAAGTCTCTTTCATAAAATGAAAAGGTGCGCACGCCCCCTCGGTGTGAACCCCAACGTTACAACTGCATAACCAATGGAGACTTCCGCTAAAATCGAATTCCTTTTATACTGTATACAGACCCGGCAGCAGGATCTTGTATCCGCCGCCGGGGTAAAGCAGAAATGAAAGGAGTTTTCCCTATGAAGCGATTAACTGCCATTTTCTTCAGCCTGACCCTGTCCCTGGGCCTGGCAGCCAAGCTTTCGCCCACGATGCCGATGTAATGAGCTGGCTGTTCAGCCACCGGAACGATTGACAAGCGGAAAGAGAAGATATCGATGCAGATAGGAACACCCGGCCGCAGCTTGCAGGTGTCGTTGGTGGGGCTGTATGTTTTTTCCCCCGCCGATGCACAGGACGCAGGCACACTGCTGCGGCAGGCTTATGATCTAGGTTACACCTTTTTGACACGGCTGAGGTGTACGGTACCCCGGCGGACCCGCATAGCAGCGAGCGGCTGGCAGGGGAAACCCTGACTCCTGAACGGCATGGAGATGTCGGAGGTGTTCGGTGGAACGAAACTGACCGTACAATGAATATTTAAGGAGGTTTTCTTTATGGAATACGCAACTTTAAATAACGGCGTCAAGATGCCCATGGCGGGCATTGGCACCTTCCTGCTGACCCCCGACGAGGCCGAAACTTCGGTCCTCAGCGCTCTGGAAGATGGCTGCCGTCTCATCGACACGGCCAACGCCTATCTGAACGAGAAAGCTGTGGACCGCGCCATCCGCGAGAGCGGCCTGCCCCGGGAGGAGATTTTCCTGGAGACCAAGCTCTGGCCTTCCTTCTACGAACAGCCCGATGCAGTGGACAAGACCCTCGAACGGCTGGGCACCGACTGCATCGACCTGCTGCTCATCCATCAGCCTGCCGGCAACTATCTGGCCGGCTACCGCCAGATGGAGAAGGCCTGCCAGGAGGGAAAAGTCCGGGCCATCGGCCTGTCCAACTTCAATCGGACCCAGATCGAGGAGATTCTCTCCCGGTGCAAGGTCCGGCCTGCGGTCCTTCAGACCGAGGTTCATCCCTACAACCAGGAGAAGGAGCTGAAGGCTTTTCTGGATGAGGGAGCTATGGTCATTCAGGCATGGTATCCCCTGGGCCATGGGGACAAGACCCTGATCCAGGAGAAGGTCTTTGCTGAGTTGGCGCAGAAATACGGCAAGAGCAATGCGCAGATCATCCTGCGCTGGCAGATTCAGAGCGGCAACATTGTCATTCCTGGTTCCAGGAACCTCGCCCATATCAGGGACAATTTCGATTTGTTCGACTTCACCCTCACCGACGAGGAGATGAGCCGCATCGCTGCCATGGACCAGCGCAAGCGCTACTATACCAGCACCCCCGAACTGCTGCGCCGCTACGCCGAGATCGTGCCCGACGTGGACGGTCAGAAGTGAGCCCAGTTTGTCACATTTCAGAAGGGAGAGAAGCATGCTATGCGCACAGATTTTGGCGTAAAATCCTGGTTTTATCCTCTGCCGGTTCTCATCATTGGGACATGGAATCCTGACGGCACAACCGACGCCATGAACGCCGCCTGGGGCGGCCTGTACGATGCCGACAAAGTGGTCCTCTGCCTCAGTGAGGGTCACCGCACCACTCGGAACATTCGGACCAATGGAGCTTTCACCGTCAGCTTTGCCGATGCGGAACACGTCACAGCCGCCGACTACGTCGGACTGGTGTCGGGCAACAGCGAACCCCACAAGATGGAAAAAGCCCATTTCCACCCGATCAAGAGCGCGCATGTCAACGCCCCTCTGATTCAGGAACTGCCGGTGGCGCTGGAATGCAGGTTTTTGAAGGTAAATGAGGACGGCAATATCATCGGCCAGATCGTCAATGTCAGTGTAGACGAGAGGGTACTGGACAGCGATGGGAAACTGGACATGGAGAAATTCCGACCCATTGCCTTTGAGCCTGCAAACAACGGCTATCATGTGCTGGGCGGACGTGTGGGCAATGCATTCCGCGATGGCAGCAAATGTAAGTAAGGGGGCAGCTGGATGTGTGGGCTGTGGTGGAGCTGACCGCCCATATCCATGTTGGTGTCCTCCTGCTATGTTGGCTGGGTAAAGTCCCGCACCATCAGATACTCATTCCCTCGCGTCTCTACCATTTTGAATCCCGCTCTTTGGTACAAACGAAGGGCGGGATTTTCTGCCTGGACCGAAAGGGAAACTCGTTGATATCCCTGTTTTTGCAATAAGACCAGCAGACCGTCCAGCAGCTGGGTCCCGATGCCCTGCCCGCGGCAGTCCGGGAGCAGGGAAAGGGCCAGGGAAGGGGTATGGTTGTCGATATGGCCGTAGTCCTCCATAATATGGCTCCAGGCTACCCCTGCCGCTTTGCCGTCCACCTCAGCCACAAGGCAGAAATCGCCGGGCCGTATGCCGAAGTCCTCGATATAGACCCGCAGTTCCGGTAAATCCACCACCGTTCGGGGCGGCGGCTCTGTACCCGCTGGCAGATAAATAGCTTGATAGAGAAATTCCCGGAGCAGCCCTGTTTCATCCGGGCGCATCCTGCGGATGTGGACGGAACCATGTTTCATAGCCCAAGCCTCCTGATCGGCTGCCGTATCACTGTTTTCAGCCGCTCCGGGCTGCACCGGCGGGCATCACTGAGATAGATCTCGTGGTGAAAGCGGCCTTCCCCGAAGTCCGCCTCATAGCCCTGGGCCCTGGTATATTCGTTCATGACCGCCACGGTGGCGGGCTCGGCGTCGTAGGGGCCGATATGCATGCACTGGACACAGAGACCTTCCTCCCAGGAGAAAAACTCCACCTTGGAGAAATCCTGCTGCTTCTTTTCGGTGGCCTCCCGGATGGCCCAGTCAAAGGCCTCACGGGTCACAAACTCGGGCAGCCGGATCATGGAAATCCACTGAAAATCCTGCTTGCGGGTGTAATCTACGCCCCGGGTGTTTTCCTGCCACCAGAGCCCCTCCAGAGGAGGCACTACATAGTCGAAATAGCCCTCCAGCTGATGCTGGCCCTTCCTGCTCATTTTGATGGTGAAGGCCACGGCGTACAGCATCCCCAAAGCCTGTTTGTAGGCGCCGTCTTCCTGGTTGGGGTCGCCCTGGCCCCGCACTGCCAGGAAATTCATGGCGGGCACCGTGACAATACCGGGCGTTTTGGGCGGCAGATAAAATTCCTTGTACTCTTTCTTGTAATCAAAGGGCATTGGATGGCACTCCTTTCCAATTTTCCAGCCGGGCGGATACCGAGGCCCGGAACGCTTCATCCGACAAAGCCGGGTCCCGCACCTGTTCCCACAGAGCGCAGGGAAGATGCGGGCAGCCTCCGCAGCCGGTGCGGTGGTTTTTGTGGACGGCACATGCATAGAGGGGACAGGCTTTCCCGGCGGGAGCGTGAAAAACACGTCCATTGCACTGGTTGCAGCCAGGGCATTCCTTGGAATGGAGGGGACAGGCGGCACATTCCAGCCCGCAGGCGGTCAGACCCAGCGCCGCCCGGCGGGCCTTTTTGCTTTGTCCCGCCAGCACCAGGCCATAGGACTGGTCCAGCATGTTGCGCAGCAGAGAGTCTGGCACTGCGCCGTCGGGTCGCACCGAAACCCAGCATCGCTTGTCGGAATAATAGCCGGGGAGGATGTCCGGATACTGCCCCCGGAGGAATTCCGACTCCATAGGGTCCAGCTTGAGGTTGATGTAATAGGGCTTGCCGGCGTCGTCCAGACAGAGGGCCGCAAACATTTTGCCGCCGATGTGGTAGCGAATCCAGTTCCATACCGGCTGAAAATCCTTGGTGACGCCCCGCTTGTTCATAAGGTATTCGTCCAGCCACAGATAACGCATCGGTCAAACCTCCTTTTGGTATCGCTGAGCCAGCCGCCGGGTCAACTGGCCTAGCCGGTCCCTCAGCTGGGCCGGTTCGGTCAGCTCGGCGCCCTCCCCAAAGGTCAAAACCCAGCTGAGAACGCTGTCCGCATCGGGGAAACTGTGATGGAACCGGAGCCGGCCGTCCGGCTCCACCGTGAAGCTGTCAGCTCCATATTCCTCCACCAGCCTCCAGCGGCAGGCCGGATCAAACAGGACCGTAACCTGATAGTTGGCGGGGAAAACCCGGTCCGGCGTCAGGTCCGGCAGAGGGGCCGCCCGGGGCACAAAAGCCTGGCCAGCGGTCAGCCCGGTCATACGGTTGAGCTTGAACAGACGGAAGTCCTCCCGAGTCTGGCACCATCCCCAGACGTACCAGGCAGACCACTGAAACACCAGATCATAGGGCTCGATGACCCGCACCGATTCCCCCTTGGGCGAAAAATAAGTAAAGCGCAGGGTGTGGTGCTGCTGGATGGCGGACTGAATGGATTCGATTTTGGGGGCCAGGCTGGTCTTGTACCAGGAGGAAAGGTCAATCAGGATATGAGAACCCCGCCCGCCGGCGCCGGCCGAAAGTTTTTCCATCAGCTGGGCATAGCGGCGGGTACCGCTGACGCTGTCCAGACTTTGCAGCCCCGCCAGAATGGCCTGCATCTCGGGGGTGGTGAGGACAGTTCGGTCCACCCGGTACCCCTCCAGAATCGAAATCCCGCCGCCGGTGCCCTGAGCGGTGGCGATGGGAATCCCGGCCTGGCACAGGGATTCAATGTCCCGCTGGATGGTCCGGCGGGACACCTCGAACTGTTCCGCCAGCTCGGGCGCGGTGACCTTTTCCCGCTGGAGCAGGATGGACAGGATGCCGATGAGACGCTCTGTTTTCATGGGCTGCGCCGCCTTTCCGATTTTTCTGTGTTATACCGTGTCCGCCAAAGCGGACAAAAACCAATCCGCGCAACGCGCGCACCTCCAGGTCAAATAGCTGCTTTTGCAGCTATTATACCGTGTCCGCCAAAGCGGACAAAAACCAATCCGCGCAACGCGCGTACCTCCAGGTCAAATAGCTGCTTTTGCAGCTATTATACCACAGGGGTGCGACAGCTGTCTGTCATGTTTCGCTTTTTATGGAAGACCTGAACCCCAAAATCCGGACCGGCTGCCCGGTAGAAAAAGCAGCCAGCCCGACATGCCAACTTTATTTTGTGCAGGAAAAGCGTCTGTTTGCCGCAATGCCCTTGAAAAATACATGATTTTAGGGTATTCTTAACAAAAAAGAATGGCGTTTTGGCGAATAAGTTTAAACAATTGTCACAGATGGCCGGAACGTGGAACGGACAGGGGAGGATAAAAGAGAGAAATGGGTGTGGATGGACAGGCCGGGTGAAACCGGCCTGTACGCTGTAGGCTTCCATGGCAAATGAAAAGGAGCTGTCATCATGGAATCGAAGGAATCGAAAAGGCAATTTTACCTCAAATGGCCCTGGGACTGGGTGGTCTACGTCCTTTTGGTGATCCTTTTGAGGATTTTTGCCATTCCGTTCATCTACCTGATTATGCGGTGGAACAAAAAGCACCGGCCCGATGTGCCGGAGGAAGGCTTTTGTGTTCAGCAGACCCGAAGGCAAATTTCCAAACTGTGGATGTCGCTGGTATTTCTCCTGGTGGCTCTGTGCGGCGGAGCTGTGTTTGTCGCGGGCCTGCTGACTGATGAGCGCACCTGGGAAGAATATGCGATGATGGCCGGTGGAGCGGTGGTGGGGCTTGGCTCGCTGGCTCTGGCCATTTATGTGGGCTATACATCCCTGCGGGATGTCTTTTGCCCCGAGAAGAGCACGCTGGCCCAGTCCATCCGGTCCCAGATGCCTTACCCTGAGGAGGCGCCCAGCGCCCGGGAAATGTTCGCCATGGTGGACAAGGATATCCAGGAAAACGGCGAATGGTTCGACAAAGTGGCTGTGGGCAAGGAATGGGTCTTGGGAGAGCAGGCTTCTTATATACCCCGCATCCGGGCGGTATTTCCGCGGGATGAGATTGTGCACCGCCATGCAGGCGGCCGCGTCCAGACCAGCCGAATTGTAGAGCTGTGGATTATGGATGACCGGCATCAGGTCCAGTCCACTACATTGAAGGATTACCGGGAACTGCAGCCCCTGGTGGAC
The DNA here is from genome assembly GCF_002160895.1 of Faecalibacterium sp. An122. Taxonomy (GTDB): domain Bacteria; phylum Bacillota; class Clostridia; order Oscillospirales; family Ruminococcaceae; genus Faecalibacterium. Next base: position 109,242 of record NZ_NFLL01000001.1, read on the forward strand.
TGCATCCAGCTGCGGGCGCCCGACGCTCTGATCCTGCCCTACAATGAGTTCGACAGGTACAACTTCATGGAGGATGAGGAGTGGGAAAAGGTGCTGCAGGACTTCCGTCTGCGGGATGGCCGGCGGAAAGCCAGCCAGCCCCGCACGGAATCGCAGCCGCCCCAGAATATGGTCCTCACCCGGGCGGACGGTACGGTCACATCCCGGCTGTCGATGGATATTCTTTCCCAGACGCTGGAGGAGTGCCTGCAGTCCCCGGAAGAAACCTTTTTCCTAACGCCGTCCCGCCCCATCCAGGGAGAGAAGGGCGCGTACATGGAGCTTTTGTGCTCGGCGGGTACGGCGCTGGAAGGCAAAGTCCGGATGCTGTTGGTGGAAGCCCCGGCGCAGCAGGGCAGCCAGCCGGAAAATGGCCTGCATGGCATGGTGAGCCCGGAGGAAGCAGAAAAAGTTCTTGCGGCCTGGCTGGGCGGAAAGATGCCGAATACAACAGGCTGGACCCAGGTTCAGCTGAGGATGGAGCAGCAGGAAAACCCGCAGGAACTCCGGCCGCCCAAACTGTCCCTGGTCTCCCGCCGCGGCGTCAGCCAGAACCACGAAAACTTCACTCTGGAGGACGTCCAGGTGGCGGCAGACGGCATGGTGGACGGCAGCTACCAGCAGGTGGATTTGACCCTGCCCGGCGGGTGGCTCTGGATGCGACTGGTGGCGGGGAATGCCGATGACGGGCGCTGCACCGTTCTGGTGACCCGCGCAGACCCGGACACGCTGCGCATGTTCAAAATCAAGACCACCCCGCGGAAGGCGGCCGCCTGGCTGATGGACTTTGCCCGTGGGCAGTTCCGGCCGGATTGGAGCCAGTGGGAAGATATCACCAAAGAAGTAGAAAATCAGTAACGGAGGAATCAAAAATGGGCAAGTTTTTCAGTGACGCAGTGGAGACGGCGCTCCAGTACATCTACTATCAGGAGCGGCAGGGAAAAGGCTGGGAGGGCCTGGAGCTTCTGCAGCAGGCTTCCGCCGCCGGAGATGGCGACGCCAGCTGCATTCTGGCCCGGTGCCTGTGCGGTCCCCAGTATGTGTGGCAGGGCCATGGTTTCCCGGAGGATGACGAAAAGGCCACTCTGCTGTACCACAAAGGCGTGGAAGAGGGCAGCGCCCTGGCGGCGCTGATCTGCCTGCGCACCGGAGATATGACCCCCTCGATGGAAAAGAAGATGCCCTTTGCCAGCCTGCAGGAGGCTTTCAATGTGGTTCTGGAAAAGGCCAAAGGGGGCGAGCCCTTCTGCCAGTTTGTGATCGGCAACGTGTATTTCTGGGGCGATTACATCCGGATCGAAAACAAGGGTCCCGACGCCTTCCCTGACATGGGTGCCTTCCGCGATTAAGTGGTCGAGAACATCCCCAAGTGCGAGGATTGGTTCATCAAGGCCTATAAGAACGGCGTCTATGCCGCGGGCGACAACCTGCATCATTTCTATGAGGCAGGCGAGGAGGGTCTGATCCCGCCGCAGCCCGAGAAGGCCAAGGGCCTCTATCGCATCGGCGCGGAAATGGGCCACCCCATCCACCAGTTCTATTGGGGCAACGAGCTGAACGATGCCGGCCAGAAGCAGGAGGCCCTCCACTGGTATCAGGAGGCGGTCGCCGGAGGCGAAATGCGGGCACTGTACCAGATTGGCTGCCTCTATGAAGAGGGCGAGGCCGTACCCCAGGATTACGCCAAGGCAGCCCAGTGCTATGAGACCACACTGAACCTGGATGGGTATTCCATCGGCAGCCACAACCGCCTGGGCGCAATGTACTTCAACGGCAAAGGCGTCCCCCAGGACTATGCCAAGGCCTTCCAGCTGCTGAGTTGGGCCTACAATCAGGATAGCCGCTGGGGCGTGTTCTATCTGGGCAAGTGCTGCTTCTATGGCCTGGGCGCCCCGCAGGACTATGCCCGCGCCCGCACCTATCTGGAAGAAATGACCTGGGAAAACAAAGAGGCCAATTATATGCTGGGCTATATCTACGCCCGGGGCCTGGGTGTTCCGGCGGACATCAAAAAGGGCGTGGCCCTGCTGCAGAAGGCCGGCGACCGCGCCGACGCGAAAGAGGAGCTGCTGCGCTACCGCAAGACCCTCTTTGGCAAGTGGGTGGTGCGCTGAGATAAGCGGTACAAAGAAACAGTAAAAAGGCCCGGCCCGCCGCATCATAACAGACACAAAGGGCTGCCGGGTGAATCATCGGGCAGCCCTTTGCGTTTTGGGTTATCTTGAGAGTCTGTTATGGAGGGAAAAGGAGGATGTCTGTGGAGACGTCGATGTGTAGGGAATACGCTCAAAAGGTTTTGTCCAACTGCTCCAAAGTAATTTTGGGCAAGGAAGATGTGATTGAGAAAATTCTGGTCTGTTTCCTGTGCTCCGGCCATGTGCTGCTGGAGGATAAGCCCGGCACCGGTAAGACCATGCTGCTGCGGGCTTTTGCCCGGACGGTGGGCGGGGACTGCAGACGGGTACAGTTCACGCCCGATCTGCTCCCTTCGGACCTGACCGGCATCAACTTTTATAACCAGAAAACCGGGGAGTTTGAGTTCCGGCCGGGGCCGCTGTTCAGCCATTTTGTCTTGGCGGATGAGCTGAACCGCGCCACGCCGCGAACCCAGTCGGCCCTGTTGGAGGCCATGGAGGAACGCCAGATCACGGTGGATGGCGTTACCACCAAACTGGAGGAGCCCTTTATGGTGCTTGCCACCCAGAACCCCCAGGAATCCTTTGGCACCTTTCCGCTGCCGGATGCCCAGATGGACCGGTTTTTCATGCGGCTGTCCCTGGGTTATATGCAGCGGGAACAGGAACTGGAAGTCATTGCCCGGCCTTCGACCCAGGCCATTCTGGAAAGCCTGGAAACTCTGGTGACGCCGGAACAGACCGCCCGGGTGCGGTCGGCCTGCGGCGAGGTGAAGGTGAGCGACGATGTGAAAAACTACCTGATGGATATTGTGGAAGCCACCCGCACCCGCAGCAGCTTTGCCGGCGGCGTTTCCACCCGGGGCGCCATGGCTTTGTATAAGGCGTCCCAGGCGCTGGCGGCAGTGCGGGGCAGGGAGTATGTCATTCCGGAGGACGTCAAAGAACTGGCGCCGGCGGTGCTGTGCCACCGCCTGACCCTGGGCGGCGGAATGAACACGGAGGCGGCGGCCCACCGGATGCAGCAGCTGCTGCAGAGTATCCCGGTGCCGCTGGAAAAACTGTGACGTTCCTGGTGTTCGTGCTGCTCCTGGTGGTGCTGGCGCTGGCTCTCCAAACCTATGCCAGAAACCATGCTCTGGACGACCTGAAAGCCTCCATGATGCCGGAGGATCTGCTGGCCGAACCGGGGCAGCCCGCCCGCTTGTGCCTGACTCTGCGCAACCAAAAGGGCTGGCCGCGGCCTTTGGCTGCGGTAAAGCTCCATCTGGGCCCCGAATTTGAAGGCGTCAACGGCGATTTCATCCAAAAAGACCTTTTGAGCAGCGGACATACCGTCCGGTATGTCACCTGGCTCAAACCGCATCAGGAAGTTTCCTTCCAGGTAGAGGTACAGCTCTCCCGGCGGGGCCGCTACCTGCTGGAGCCTCTGTACCTGAGCAGCGGGGACTTTCTGGGCATGACCGAAATCAGCCGCCGGGTGACCGGCTTACAGGAACTGATTGTTCCGCCCCGGGAAGGGGATTCCCAGGCGCTGGATGAGACGCTGGGCGGCTTTTTGGGAGAGCTGTCAGTCAACCGGTTTTTGTATCAGGACCCCATCCTGACGGCAGGATACCGCCCCTATGTCAGCCAGGACCCTATGCGTGCCATTTCCTGGAAGCAGAGCGCCCGCGGCATGGGACTCATCAGCAAACAATACGACTCCACCACCGAGCCGCGGGTGACGGTGCTGGTGCACGCCGACGCCCCGTCGGAAGATCAAATGCCCATGGTGGAGGAATGCTATTCCATGGCGCGGACGGTCTGCCGGACCCTGGAGGAAAAGGCGATCATCTACCGGATGGCGGTCAATTCCACCTTTGATGTCCTTGTCAGCGGGGCTCTTGTGGCAGGCAGCCAGTGGAACAAGCCTCTGGAAACCGGCTGCGGCTACGGGCCGGAACATTTCCGCCGGGCCCTGGAAATTCTGGGCCGGGCCATGGGCCAGCCTGCGGAATCCTGTGAGCGGTTCTGCGCGGAATATTTCGGCTCCGGCAGCCAGGACAGCTGTATCGTGATCACCACCGAGCCGGAAGAAACAGTGCGGCCCTGCCTGCGCCTGGCGCCAGGCCGCAGCCTTTTGATCCTCAGGCCGGAACAGACAGCTGGAAAGGAGGATGCAGAATGATCACGGTATTTCTCTATGGATTGCGGATGATGGCCGACCTGCTGACCTATGGCTCCTTTGCCTCCTTCTTTGCGGCCTGCCTCGGCGGTCAGCCTGCGCCGCTGCTTCTGCTCTTGCCGGCTGTCTGCTATGGAATATCCGCCTGCTTCTTGAGCCGTCCCATCCTGCGGACAGGCTGTATGGTGGTTGCCCTGCTGGGAGTGCTGCTGGTGCCGGATTGGGTGGACCGGGCAGCCTATCTGCCTGCGGTTTTCTATCCCTTATATCTTGTCTGGCGGGGTGAATACCTCCTTTCGGCGGACCGGCAGGCGGATGTTTTTCTCATGTTCTGCAAGGCTTACCCTGTCTTTGCCCTCCTCCTTGGTCTGGCCTGGAATGGCAGGGTGATGCTGGAGGTTTCGCTGCCTCTGGCTATCTGGGCCGTTTCCCTGCAGATCTTTCTGATGCGGGTGCTGCGGCAAGCGCCTGCCGTGTATCGAAGCCCGGACTATCTGCTGGGAAATGCTGGCCTGCTGCTGGGTGTGGGCGCGTTGAGCTTTCTGCTCAGCCGTTCTGCAGTCATGAGCGCCATACAAACCGCTGTGGGTGCAGTGTATTTTGGACTGGTGGTTCCGGTTCTGACGGTCCCGCTTTCCATCGCGGCGTGGGCGGCAGAACATCTGCTTCTGCCGGCCATCACAGCACTTTTGTACTGGATTGCAGCCAGAAGCGGAAATCAGGACCCGGCTGCGCTGGGAAGCGCCGCGGACAGCGCCCTTCACAGCAGTGATTTAAACCTGTCGGGGGAGTCGCTGCTGGACGGCACATGGCTGCTGACGGTTGCGGGCCTGGTCCTGCTGGGAATCGGCTGTATCCTGCTGTTCCGCCGTTTGGTCCAAAAGAGCAAAGCCCCTCTGGTCGGGGCGGGCGAGGTCGAAACCCAGCAGGTTTCCCGCAGAACACGCCGGAGATGGCCCTCCTTTTTTCTCAGTCCCAATGCCCGGGTCCGCCGCGCCTACAGCCGGTATTTGGAGCAGCAGGCCCGCCATGGCGTTGCCCGGCGCCCGTCGGAAACCAGTTTGGAACGCTTGGGCCGAACGCCGTTCCTGCGCCCGGATGCCGAACAGCAGCTGCGCCAACTCTATCTCAAAGCCCGCTATGGAGAATGTGCCACGCTCCAGGATGCCTCGGCGGCAGAACGCCTCGAAAAGATGCTGGAAAAGCCGGATGAATCCGACGGCGAAGACAGCTCCGTTTGAAAGAGAACTGTTTCAATCGATCACAAAACAGGAGACCCCAATATGGACACAGCAAAGCGTGAAGAAAAGATCCGCCTTTGGTTTGCGATGTGGCTGCGGCAGCAGGACCTGGGCATCCGGGAACTGTTTGCCCCGGACGCAGTCTACACCGAGAGCTGGGGGCCGCAGTATCATGGCTGCGAAGCGATTCTGCATTGGTTTCAGGAATGGAACACCCGGGGCACGGTGCTGGAATGGGAGATCCGACAGTTCTTCCACAAAGACGGCCAGACGGTGGTGGAGTGGTATTTCCGGAACCAGATGCAGGACGGGCGGGTGGAAGCCTTTGACGGCGTCACTCTGGTGGTGTGGAACGCCGCCGGTCAGATTCAGTCTTTGAAGGAGTTCGGGTGCAACTGCGATACCTATGATCCCTACCAGAACGGGCCCGCGCCGCACTTCCGGGATGAAACAGCCCGGTGGTTTTGACGTGCTTGTATGAGGCCGCAGCCGATTTCTGAAAGCAATCCCGCAAAACAATCCGCTGATTCTTTGCCCTTGGGCGGAGAACGGCGGATTTCTTTTTGGAAAGGGGCCAGATATACGTCCGGTGGAGGCTGCTCCCGGCATGGATGCCCTTATAAATGGAACCTTTCCGGCGGCAGGAAGCGGCCCGGTGCAGTGCACTCCATCGTCCTTGACAGGGGATGGGCTTTGTGCTATCCTATAATTAACGATTAAGTTAATTGTTAATCGTAATGAGACGGAAAGGGAGGAATGAGCTTTGAGCTTGCAGCATACATTGAAGGCGCTGGCGGACCCGATCCGGCGGGAGATCCTGAACCTGCTGAAAGGCGGACGGCTTTCGGCCGGAGAGATAGCCGATCATTTCCCGGTGACGGCGGCGTCCATTTCGCGGCACCTGTCGGTGCTCAAGGACGCGGACCTGATCCGCGACCAGCGGGAAGGAAAGTATATCTATTATGAGCTGAACGCCTCGGTGCTGGAGGAGGTCATGCTCTGGATTACGGATTTGAAAGGGGAGTCCGGCCATGAAAAAGATGATCGCGGAGAATAAAGGAAAACTGGTTGTTTCGTCTCTGGTTATTCTTCTGCCCGGCCTGCTGGGCTGGCGGATGGCATGGGAGGCAGTGATTTTTCTGGCAGCCCATTGGCTGTGCCTGCTGCTGGTGTTTGCCGACCGGCGCAACCGGGAGGGCCAGAGCAAAAAAGCAATAGGGCTGGTTTTCTGGCTGCTGCCGGTGATTTCGCTGTTGTCGGGGGCGGTGGTGGCAGGCCTCCAGCGCGGGTATAATGGCGCAGATTTCATGATTATTGTGATGAACCTGGGGTTTGGCCTGCTGTTTTTGCTGATCGGCAACTATATGCCCAAGTTCCGCCAGAATGCCACCATCGGAATCCGGGTCAAGTGGACCCTGGAAAATGAAGAAAACTGGAACGTCACCCATCGCTTTGGCGGCAAGGTGTGGGTGGCGGCAGGCCTGGCCTGCATGATAGCGGCTCTGCTGCCCTCTGCGGCGATGGCGGTGGTGTTTACGGCCGCCATTGTGGCGGCAGCCATAGTGCCCTGCATCTATTCCTATCTCTATTACCGGAAACAGCTCCAGGCAGGTACTGCCGTTCGGATCCAGTCCAGCCCCCGGCAAAAAGTCATCGGGCTGGTGATTCTGGTGGCAGTGGTGGCCTTTGTCGGCTGGGTTCTGTTTGCGGGCAGCCTGGAAGTGAACTTTGGGGACACCTCCTTTACCGTGGAGACCGGGTACTGGTCCGACCTCACCGTGAATTATGACTCCATCGAGTCGGTGACCTATCAGCCGGGAGACACCGCCCCCAGCGCAGGGGTGCGCACCTACGGCTTTGGAAACTTCCGGATGCTGATGGGCTCTTTCTCCAACGACGCCTATGGCAATTACACCCGCTACACCTACGCCTCCTGTAAGGACAGCGTGGTGCTCAGCGTCCATGGGGAGACCATCGTTTTGAATGGCCCCGACACCGCCTCCACCCAGGCCCTTTGTGAGGAACTGACGGCCCAGCTGGCGGCCCGGTGACCGCGGCCTCATCCCTTGCGCGGCGCGGGAAAATCTGCTATCATAAAGCCAAAAGAAACGCCGAACAGGGGAATGGAGGACGTCCATATGGGATTCATCGCAACGTTGACACTGGTTTTTATTGTGCTGAAATGTCTGGACCTGATTGCCTGGTCCTGGGTGTGGGTGTTCTGCCCGGTGTGGCTGACGGTTCTGCTGGTGGCGGTGCTGTTCCTCCTGATTTTGGTGGGCGGCCGCATCAAGAACGGCAAGTGGTAACCATAAAAACTCCAGCAGGGGGCGAAAGCCCCCTGCTTTTTTGATGCCCCGGCGGGCCGGTCCTATGGCGAAGCCTGCCAAACTATGCTATACTGAATCTGTTGTATACAGCCCTCTGCAGTTGCTTCGGAGGGCGGACTGTAAAGTAAGGAAAGGAGCGCTTTTATGGCGAATCTTTATGCCCTGACCGGGCCCGACCGCATGACCTTGTACTGGGACCTTCCGGCCCAGCCGTCCGAGCGGTATGAAATCTTGTTGGACGGCGTGCCCTGCGGCAGCACCGATAAAACTCATTTCACCTTCCAGGGCCTGACGCCCCGCACCCGCTATGCCGTCGAGGTGCGCCCGGTGGGGAGCATCCAGGTTGTGACAGAGGGAGAAAAGCAGCCTTTGGATGTGACGGCAGAGCCCTGGGGCGCAGTAGGGGACGGCAAAACCGACAACACCGCCGTCCTGCAGCGGGTTCTGGACGCCTGCGGCCCGGAGGAATATGTCTATTTCCCGGCGGGCGTCTATCGCACCGGCGCCCTGTTTGGCCACAGCCATCTGGAAATCTGGCTGGACAAGGACGCCGTCCTGCAGGGTTCTTCCCGGCCGGAGGATTATGAACCCCGCATCCTGAGCCGCTTTGAGGGCACTGAGATGATGTGCTATGCCAGCCTGCTGAACTTTGGCATGCTGGATCACACCGCCGGGCCCAACTGCGAGGATGTCCGCATCTGGGGCGAGGGCACCATCTGCGGCGGCGGATACGATCTGGCCTGGGGGACCATTGCCTCGGAGCGGGAACGGATGAAAGAGGAGCTGGCCGCCATGCAGGACCTTGTCAAGACCTGCGAAAATGAGAACACCATCCCCGGCCGGGTCCGGGGCCGGCTCATCAACCTGAGCAACTGCGCCCATGTGCGGATTTCGGGCCTGACCCTTGCCGACGGCCCCAGCTGGAATGTCCACATGGTCTACAGCCGGGACATTGTCACCGATCACTGCACCTTCCGCTCCAAGGGCATCTGGAACGGCGACGGCTGGGACCCGGATTCCAGCGAGGACTGCACCCTCTTTGGCTGCACCTTCTACACCCAGGACGATTCGGTGGCCATCAAGTCGGGCAAGAACCCCGAGGGAAACTGCATCAACCGTCCCACCCGGGGAATTCGGGTGTTTGACTGCCGCAGCAGCTTTGGCCATGGCATCTGCATTGGCAGCGAGATCAGCGGCGGGATTAAGGATGTCCGGATCTGGGACTGCGACCTGGAGGACTCCCAGTTCGGCGTCATGGTCAAGGGCACCAAAAAGCGGGGCGGCGGCGTGCAGGGCTTGTCGGTGCGGCGCTGCCGTCTGCCCCGGGTGCTGGTCTGCCAGGTGGGGTACAACGACGACGGCGTCCCCGGTCCTCATCCGCCGGTGTTCCGGGATTACCTCTTTGAGGACCTGACCCTTACCGGCCTCTATCGGGATGTGGACGGCGACGGCAGCATGAAACCCTGCGCTCCGGTGGAGCTGGCAGGCTTTGACGTGCCGGGCTATGAGCTGGAACAGGTGACCCTCCGCAACCTTTGCCTTACGGGCTCGGAAACCCGCCAGCTGCTTTTGAAGGACTGCAGGGGCGTGTGCATGGAGAACCTGAATTGCGTTCCTTGAGGGGTGGTCCGCCGGTTTACTTTTCCCGGGAAATCCTTGTATAAACACGGCTTGGCTTATGAATCGTAAAAAAATCCGTCCAAAAGCCGAAAAAACGGTAGCATTCTCACAATTTCAACTTTTTTGTGGTGTATAATCAGAGGACTGGCAGCATCTGCCAAGGCAGGAAATCATGAAATCTCAAGGTAAATTCAAGGTTGAATCAAGATTGCCTCAAGATGAACATGCTATGCTGTTGGTAAATGAAAAGGAGGAATAATACCGTGTTTAAAAAGAAAAAACAACAGGAGGACAAGGACGGCCAGAGCGTTTCGCTCAGCCCGGGGACCGCAGGCGCAGCGCCGGCGGCAAAGGGCGCCAAGCCTTTTCTAAAGCGCAACTGGAAAAAGATCGCCGCAGGCGTCTGTGTGGTGGCTGTGGCGGGAGCCCTTTTCCTGCCCAGGAACAGCGCCAGCAAGACTGCAGCCAACATTTCTTACATCGAGGTGGCGCCGGAACAGCGCAGCATCACCAATGTGTTCAGCGATTCCGGCACCATTACGGCGGCCAATACCTATGAGGTCAAGGCCCTGGTGCGGGGCAAAGTGCTGACCTCCGACTTTGAGGAAGGGGACGTGGTCCAGGCAGGGGATGTCCTGTACACCATCGACAGCTCCGATGCGGCCAACAGCGTGGAGCGGGCCCAGCTGTCCCTGAATCAGGCCCAGCGCAACTATGAGGACGCCGTCAACGCCCAGTATGTCCGCACCGATATCGGCGGCACCGTGGTGTCGGTGAAGGCTGCCCCCGGCGACGCCGTCTCGGCCGGGCAGGAAGTGGCGGTGATCCGCGACGACTCCACCGTCCTGCTGACCCTGAATTTCCCGGCTGCGGACGCCGCCGGGTTCAGCGTGGGCCAGACCGCCCAGGTCACCCTGGACGGCACTTATGAGACGGTCACCGGCTCCATCCGCTCGGTGTCCGGATCGGATACCCTGAGCACCGGCAGCCTGCTGGTCCGCACTGTGGTGATTGCAGTGCCCAACAACGGCAGTTTGACTTCTGCCCAGGCCGCCACCGCCTCGGTGAACGGCGTGGGCGCTCTGGGCTCCGCCCGGTTTGCCTACCAGAAGGAGCAGACCCTGACCGCTTCGGCTTCCGGCACCGTCGCAGCCCTCTGCGTCCAGGAGAATGCCCGGGTGAACAGCGGCGATGCCATTCTGCAGCTCACCAGCGACAGCCTGACCCGCCAGGTGGAGACCGCCTCCGACAACCTCCGCAGTGCGGAGCTGTCGCTGGATGACGCCCAGAACACCATGGACAACTACACCATCACCGCCCCCATCAGCGGCACCATCATCCAGAAGAACATCCAGGCCGGCGAGACGGTGGGCAGCGACAGCTCCACCACCACCAGCCCCATGTGCATCATCCATGACCTGAGCTATCTGGAGCTGACCTTGAACGTGGACGAACTGCAGATCCTCTCCATCAAGGAAGGGCAGTCGGTGTCCATCACCGCCGACGCCGTCCAGAACAAGACCTTTGAAGGCGTAGTGACCAACGTTTCCTCGGCTGGCACCACCACCGCCGGCACCACGACTTATCCCGTCACCATCCGCATTGAGAACTTCGGCGAGCTGCTGCCCGGCATGAACGCCACCGCTGAAATTGTGGTGGCCAGCGTCCAGAACGCTCTGTCCATCCCCAATGCCGCCGTGGTGCGGGGCAATTACGTCCTGGTGACGGCAGACTCGCCCAGCGCGTCCAACGCCGTCAGCGAGATGACCGCCCCCGAGGGTTACGTCTACGTCAAGGTGGAAACCGGCGTCAGCGACAATGACTACATTGCAGTGACCAGCGGCCTGCAGGCCGGCGACACCGTCGCCTATGACGCCTCGGCTGTAGCAGCGGGCGGCATGGGTGACGACATGGCGGTCATGGTTGCCGGCCCGGGAGGTGGTCCGGTATGAGTGCGCTGATTGAGTTTGACTCGGTCTGCAAGTACTACCAGATGGGCGATACGGTGGTTAAGGCCGCCGACCACATCTCGATGAAAATTGAAAAGGGCGAATTTGTGGCCATCGTGGGCCAGTCCGGTTCGGGCAAGTCCACCTGTATGAACATTATCGGCTGCCTGGACGTCCCCACTTCCGGCACCTACAAGCTGAACGGCCGGGACGTGGGCAGCATGGACAAAAACGAGCTGGCCGAAATCCGCAACGAGCTGCTGGGCTTTATCTTCCAGCAGTACAACCTTCTTCCCAAGCTGAGCCTGCTGGAAAACGTGGAGCTCCCGCTGGTGTACGCGGGGCTTTCCCGCAGCGAACAGCACCAGCGGGCCAAAGAAGCGCTGGAACAGGTGGGTCTGGGCAACAAGCTGGACAATAAGCCCAGCCAGCTGTCCGGCGGCCAGCAGCAGCGTGCCTCCATTGCCCGGGCCCTGGTGGGCCGGCCGGCGGTGATTCTGGCCGACGAGCCCACCGGCGCTCTGGACAGCCACACCGGCCGGGAAGTGCTGGGCATCCTCCAGAAACTGCACAAGCAGGGGAACACCGTAGTCCTCATTACCCACGACAACTCCATTGCGGTGCAGGCCGAACGAATCATCCGCCTGGAGGACGGCCGGATCGTCTATGACGGCGATTCCCATGCACCGGAGGCAGTGGTCCAGCCCAACTATATCCCCCAGGAAGAGGAAGAAACGGAACAGGAGGGCAGCGTATGATCTATGAAACCTTCCGTCAGGCCCTGAAAAACATATGGAGCAATAAGTTTCGCACCTTCCTGACCATGCTGGGCATCATCATCGGCATTATGGCCGTCATGGTGATTGTGGGGCTGGGCAACGGCCTGACCCTGAGCATGCGGGAGAGCGTGTCCTCCATGGGCATGAACCTGCTGCAGGTCAGCGTCATGGGCCGCGGCGCCCGCACTGTGGATGTGGACGATGTCTACGCCATCGTGGAGAGCCGCCCCGACCTCTACTCGGGCATTTCGCCCATTGTCAGCATGACCGGCACCGTCAAGGTGGGCACCAAAACCTATAGCCGGACCAGTGTCTCGGGCATCAGCGAAGTGTACTTTGGAATGACCGGCACCGCTATTGAAAAAGGGCGGCTGCTCCAGTATGTGGACTGCGCCGACTACAAGAAAATCTGCGTGGTGGGCTCCTATGTGGATCGCGTGGCCTATGGCGGCAACGCCATCGGCCAGACCATCAAGGTGGGGGACGACCAGTTCACCATTGTGGGCGTCCTGAAATCCCAGGTGGAGGACCCCAACCTGCAGGAGGGCAGCAACGACGACACCATTTATGTGCCCTACACCACAGCCCTGCGCCTCAACCGCAACAGCGTGGTGTCGGCGTACGGCGTCACCACCGTCAACGAGAGCCAGGTGTCGGAGGGCAAAGCCGTCCTGGAAGCCGGCCTGAAAAAGCTGCTCAACTCGGACAGCGGCTTTTACGTCACCAGTCTGAGCGAGATGCTGGCCACCCTGGGCTCCATGATCAATATGGTGGTCATGGTTCTGACGGCCATTGCCGCCATCTCTCTGCTGGTGGGCGGCATCGGCATCATGAACATCATGATGGTGTCGGTGGCGGAGCGCACCCGTGAAATCGGCATCCGCAAGGCTCTGGGCGCCAAAGAGCGCTCGATTCTGGGCCTGTTTGTCACCGAAGCCGCCACCACCTCGGCGCTGGGCGGCGTGGTGGGCATCCTGCTGGGATATCTCATCTCGGCGGGCGTCAACCAGGTGCTGACCATGACCAATGCAGGCATGACCATCCAGCCCTCCATGGGTTCGGTGATGGTGGCCTTTGGGATTTCTGTGGGCATCGGCGTTCTGTTCGGTTATCTGCCGGCCAAGCGCGCGGCGCGGCTCAACCCCATTGAGGCTCTGCGCTATGATTAAAGAGGGAGGAATACACGAGATGAAAAAACGGTTTCTTGCACTTTTGCTGGCCGTCTGCATCGCCTGCGCCATGCTGGTTATGCCTGCTTCGGCCACCAGTGCCAATACGGCGGTCCAGACGGCGGTGATGCTGGGAGGCCTGACCTCCGAGCAGACCGCCGGCCTGAATGCAGCCCTGACCCGCGGCCAGCTGGCCCGGCTGCTGGTGGCTTTCTCGCCCTATCGGGAGAGCGCCGCCTCCCAGGGGACGGCCGGAACCCTGTTCACCGATGTGAGCGGGGATGCACCCCTGGCCCCTTACATCCGCATCGCCGTCCAGCAGGGCTGGATGAGCGGCTATACCGACGGCAGCTTCCGGCCCGACAACCAGATCACTCTGGAGGAGGCCTGTGCCGCTGCCCTCAACCTGCTGGGCTATGATGTCACCACCCTCAGCGGCACATTCCCCACCGCCCAGCTGAACAAGGCCAATGAGCTGGGCCTGCGTACCGATTTGAACTGCGCTCCCGGCCAGGTGATGAATCTGGAGGACGGCTCCGTCCTTCTGTACAACGCCCTGACGGCCAAGAACGGCAGCGGTGAGGTCTACGGCTCCACCCTGGGCTTCTCGGTCACCGATGGCCAGGTATCGGTCTCCTCGGTGCTGCTGGGCAGCCTGGAAGGCCCCTTTGTAGCGGGGCAGGGCACCCAGCTGCCTTTCACCCCGTCGGCGGTCTACCGCAATGACACCGCCACTGCCTCGGCTGAGCTGAATCCGTACGACGTCTACTACTACAGCGCCAACGCCAAGACGGTCTGGATCTACTCCAAAAAGGCCGCGGGCCGCATCACGGCCGTGGCCCCCTCGGCCAGTGCACCCACCTCGGTGACGGTGGCCGGCACCGAATACACCATCGGCTCCTCCTCGGCCGCCTCGGTTCTCTCCTCCCTGAATGGCGGCGGCGTGGGCCAGGTGGTCACCCTGCTGCTGGGCATGGATAACCAGGTGGTGCAGGTTCTGACCGGCACCCAGGCCGACGAGGTCTTTTATGGCGTGGTGCAGAACTCCGCCCGCAGCCTGGTGGAAGGCAACGGTGCCGACGTGCTGCAGAGCGTGGCGGTGGCCTGCACCGACGGCGTGGTGCGGACGGTGAATGTGGACAAGAGCCTGAATTTCCCGGCTGGCATGCTGGTGGAAATCACGGTGGACGAAAACGGTGAGAATGTCCGCTCCATCGATACCAAGTCCATCAGCGGCACCTTCAATGAGACGGGCACGGCCTTTTCCGGCACGGCCCTGGCAAACGGCGTTGAGATTCTGGACACAACGGCGGAGGGTGTGGCTGGGGCGATAAGCCCCAGCCGACTATCGGGGGTAACCCTGAACGGCAGCGATGTCCGCTACTACACCACCAACGCCCAGGGCGAGATTGACCGCATGATCCTGAACAACGCCACCGGCGATCTGTGGACCTACGGCGTCCTGGACGACGTCCGCAACCTGACCAGCGCGGTGGGCAGCACGGTGGACAGCTCCCTGGGCCGGCCCAGCACCACGGTGCCCGGCACCACCGGGAGCACCAGTACCGGCAATGTGGCGGCGGATGTGGCCGACCTGGTTCTGCCCAGCACCAGCGATATCCTGTACGGCATCATTGACGGCAGCATCGCCAGCACGCTGTGGGACAGCCTCACCAGCAGCACCGGCAAGGTGGCCGCCTATGCGCTGCAGCTGGCCTCCAAAAACACCAGCGGCGCCCTGAGCAATATTCTGGGGTATCTGGGCACCGGCGCCAACTATGTCTGCTATATCAACGGGGAAAACACCACCCTGCAGACCTCGGTGAAATACCCGGTGGTGGCCGGCGGCATTGCGGTCAGCAAGAGCCCCACCGGCACTGTCAAATCCATGATTCAGCTGATGCCCACCATGATTGATCAGATCGGCGCGGCGTCGGTCATGAGCGGGAACACCCGCTACGAGACCGCCGACAATATGCAGGTCTATCTGTGGTACAAGGGCCAGTATTTCACCACCAGCCTCTCCCAGGTCAACCCCCAGGACTATCACCTGATCGGTTGGTATGACAGCCTGGGCTGCGCGGCAGGCAATAAAATCCGTGTGCTGGTCGCCGTGAAGAAAGATTGATTCATTATCCCCCTGTTTATAACAATGCGCCCCGCAGTGGTTCTCAAGCCGCTGCGGGGCGCGTTGTTGTTTGATGAAAAGAATCAGCCGGCCATTTCAGCCACCAGGGCGGCCAGAGAGCGGACGGCCTGGATGAGTTCGGCCAGGGCGTTGATGTCCTCGTCCTTCATGACCGAGGCGGGCAGCTGGATATCGTATTCACCGGGCAGAGCCTTGCCGGTCAGTTCCAGATGCAGGCCCTGGCTGGGAATGTCCACCAGCACATGGCAGCGGAAAAATTCAGCCCAGATGCTCTGGATCGGGAAACCGATGGTGATGACCGCGCCCCCCTGGGACTCCTTGGGGGTGAAATAGAGGTATCCCTCCATGGCGTTGTCGGGATGAACCCGCTGCATGGAAAACAGGGAGAAAGCGCTGACCGAGTAGTCTTCCATTTCTGAGACGGTGGGCTCGGTGCCCAGCAGCAGGGCCAGCTGGTCCTGGGAGATGTAGTCACCCAGAGTCCAGTCGGGGATCAGGGAACCAATCAGCGGATACTTTGCGGCCAGACCGGACAGGAACGTCCGGTAAATCTGGCGGATGTTCAGAAGGACCTTGCCGTTCTGTACATAGAGATCGGTGAAGGCTTCTTCTTTGCCGGCGGCGTACCAGGCTAGATAGAGGTCGCTGCCGTGGCTCTGGCCCGAGAGGGTGCCGGTGAGGCCGCCCAGAGATTCCAGGGTGGAGTAGGTGAGGGAGGGCTCGGCCGCCGTCAAAGTCACCTGATAGTCAAAGGAAAAGGCAGCCCCCTTGGCCAGTGCGGCGGACCGGCTGCGGATCAGAAGGCCAAAGGCCAGCAGAACCGCCGCTGCAATGACGAACAGAACCAGGAGTACCCGGAAGGCCAAACGCCCCGGGCGCCGGGAGTTGGATTTGGATGCGCTCATAGAAACAACCTCCTTTTTGAGATGGATGGAAGGATGGGTGCAAAGGGTCTCTGAGCCGGTGTCGGCCGGAAGGGAAAAGACGTAAGAACGTGCCGATTCTGTGCAGGATGCCGCTGTTCTCTTGTTTGTCGGGGAAAGATATGGTAAAATATACCCGTCCGCTGCAAAAAGAAGCTTTTTGCCACTCACACGAACAGAAGGAGCGCTCCCCATGAAACAACGAATGGTATCTCTGGCCCTGTGCGGGCTTGTGCTGCTGACCGGCTGTCAGCGTTCGACGGTGCAGGAAGAGATCTGGGAGCTGGAGCAGGAGGACGTGGTCTCTTTTTCGGATGGAGAGGCCGTCGACCGCTGGCGCGGCTACCAGAACGGGCTGCGGGAGTCGTGGGTGCTGTACGAATTGTCGGATGGAACCACCATCCTGACCGAGGATGACGCGGCGGGTCCCGAAGGGGACGCCGGCTACAGCATCCTCAGCCAGGAAGTGCAGTCCGCCGTGTCGGCCTGGTATCAGGGGGCGGGCCGGCGGTATGACCTGAACACCCTGCTGCAGGCCGCCTATACCCGCTATCAGGAACAGGGAAAGGACAACTTCCAGGCAGGGCGGGTGAGCCAGAGGGTGGCCTCTACCGCTTTCAGTGAGCAGGTGATTTATTTTACCACCACCGTGGACCAGGCTGTGGACCCGGCGCAGGGACAGACCCTGCGGTATACTGCCGCCTTTGACCGCGCCAGCGGTCAAAGGCTGGAACTGTGGTCCCTGTTCACCCAGCCGGAAGCCAATGTGCGCCTGGCGCTGGCCGCCGCAGCCGGGGATGACCCTGCGGTGCAGGAACGTCTGGCCGCCGCCATCGACCCGGAACGGGTGATCTTCTATGCGGACCACCTGGAAGTGGATTTCCCGGCCGGAGCCTTTGAGGGGCTGGACACCGCCTATACCCTGGCGGTGGATTACGAACAGCTGTCCGGCCTGTTGTCCAGCCGCGCGCTGCCCAGCAGCGATGGCACCGCCTGAACCTGAGAAGACAATACAAGCCGCAGAGTGTGCGAACCGGAACGGGAGCGTACACCTGCGGCTTTTTGCGTTGGGTGCAAGTTGATTATAGCATGTTTTGCGGGCCAGGACAATCGGACGCCGGCCCAATTCTCTGGAGCATCAGGTCGATCCACTGCTGCATCTGCGGAGTAATCCACTTGTTGCGGTGATAGACCAGCTGGCTCCACATCTGAATCTGAGGGTTGTCCACTGAGAGAATGGTGAGCCGTCCGGCGTCCAGATGCTTCTGGACGGCATACTGGGGCAGGAAGGAGATGCCCACATTTTCCAGCAGCATATGGACGATGATGTCGGTGTTTCCGGTCTCCAGAAAGGGATGCATTTCCAGGTTTCGGGCGGCCACAATCTGTTCCAGATCGTAGCGGTAGCTGACCCCTTTTTCGGTGAGGGCCAGGGGCTGGGTCAGGATCTTTTCCAGCGGGATGTTTTGCTCGCCCGCCAGGGGATGACCGCAGGAGGCCACAAACACGATGGGCTCGGGCCGTTCCAGCACCTTGACCCACTCCGGGAAGTCGGTTTTCTTGTCCAGAAAGAACAGGACATCCACGTCGTTCTGGCGCACCATGTCGAACAGCTCCGAGATCAGGCCGGTGTGGATGCTGGTTTCCACCGCCGGGCACAGGGCGTGAAATTCCAGCAGAATCTGGGGCAGAACGCTGATGGACAGAGACTCGGCCGTGCCGATCCGCAGCTGCCCCGAGGGCTTGCTGTCGTCGCTGATAAACGTCTGGGCTTTCTGGGCAACCTTTAAGAGCTCCATGGCGTGGGGGATGAACCGCGCCCCGTTTTCGGTCAGCTTGATCCGCTTTCCGATCCGCTCAAAGAGCTGGGTGCCCAGCTCCTGCTCCAGCTGCTTGATCTGTACCGTCACCGCCGCCTGGGAATAACCCAGCTGCTGGGCCGCCCGGGAAAAGCTCTGAAGTTCGGCCACCCGCAGGAAGGTTCGTACCGTTCGCAGTTCCATCTGCTGCACCTCTCTTATAAATTTGAGTAAATAATTTTATAAAAACTATTCGTTTCACAAAACCATACATTCATGTTACACTAAATGAACGCAAAAATCAATCCGGTTTTAAGCGGTCGGAGAGGGGAAAGGGCCTGCCTGGAGCAGACCGGCATCTGCCCCGGAGCAAACCCATGGCCTGTGGGCCAGCGGAGACAATGAGGTTGAATTTCTTATGGCGCTGATACAGACAATGTACAATCTGCTGTGGGGAGATATCGTTCAGATTCCCCTGCCGGGAGGGAGCACTCTCGGCCTTTCCCTGTTGGTGATGATTCTGATCCCGGCGGGAATCTATTTCACCGTTCGGACCCGGTTCCTCCCGTTCCGGCTCTTTCCCGAGATGGTAAAGGTCACCCTGGAGAGCCACCGCAAAGAAGAACAGGCGGGCATCTCGGGCCTGCAGGCCCTGATCGTCTCCACGGCCTGCCGGGTGGGTATGGGAAATCTGGTGGGCGTGGTGGCGGCCATCTCGGCCGGCGGCGCCGGCGCCGTGTTCTGGATGTGGCTGATCGCCCTTCTGGGGTCCTCCACGGCCTTCATCGAGGCCACCCTGGCCCAGATTTACAAGGAAAAAGACCCCCTCTATGGCGGCTATCGGGGCGGCCCGGCGTATTACCTCCACAAGCTGTTCATCCGGGAGGGCAGCAAGCGGAAGCGCTCGATTGTGGCATCCCTGTTCGCCCTGTCGGGCCTGATCTGCTGGTGC
The DNA here is from genome assembly GCF_002160895.1 of Faecalibacterium sp. An122. GTDB lineage: Bacteria > Bacillota > Clostridia > Oscillospirales > Ruminococcaceae > Faecalibacterium. The sequence goes on from NZ_NFLL01000001.1 coordinate 128,494, forward strand.
GGAATCAGCCAGGTGACCAGCAACTCCATTTCCTCGGCGTTTGAGAATGCGTTCCATATTGATCCGCTGTACACCACCATTCTGCTGGTGATTCTGGCCGCCATTGTGGTGCTGCGGAAGAACGCCACCGTCAAGGTGCTGGACCTGATTGTCCCGGTGATGGCTGCGTGCTATTTCTTCATCACCATTTTCATCATCGTGAAAAACGCCCAGCTTCTGCCGGCGGTGTTCCAGCGGATTTTTGCCGAGGCCTTTGGTCTGCGCCAGGCCGTCAGCGGCGGCATCGGCGCAGTCATCATGAACGGCGCCAAGAGAGGCCTGTTCTCCAATGAGGCAGGTTCCGGCTCGGCGCCCTGCGCCGCCGCAGCCGCCGATATCAGCCATCCGGCCAAAGAGGGCCTGCTGCAGTCTCTGGGCGTGTTCATTGATACCCTGGTGATCTGCAGCTGCTCGGCCATGGTGATGCTGCTGACCCCCGAGAGCCTGACCACCGGCCTGGAAGGCATGGACCTGCTCCAGACCGCCATGCGGTACCATCTGGGCGAGTTCGGCGTGATCTTCATTGCGATGATTCTGTGGCTGTTCAGTTTCTCCACCTTCCTGGGAATTCTGTTCTATGCCCGGTCCAATGTGGCGTACCTGTTCGGGGACAACTGGATCTCCCAGACCCTGTACAAGATTCTGGCCCTGGTGATGCTGTTTGTGGGCGGCCTGGCAGCCTATCAGTTCGTGTGGGACCTGGGCGACGTGGGCGTGGGTCTCATGACGGTGTTCAATATGATCGCCCTGGTTCCGCTGGCCCCCAAGGCGCTGGCCTCCCTGCGGGACTATGAGGAACACGAAATGAAGCGCAGAAAGAGCTGAGTCTATTTCTCTTTCGGGACAAAAAATCGGTCCGTTGCTGCGTTTTGGCGGCAAACCGGGCGGGTTTGTGATACAGCAACAAAAAGTACCCCTGACATCGTGAAGCGTTCATGCGGTGTCAGGGGTTTTGTGTGAGAATGGGCGGTGGATGTGCCGGCCTTGTCTGCGGGCAGGATCCATAGAGCTGAAAAGAACCATGCAAGAGCCTGGCCGGGCTGGAACATCCCCGGCCGGCCTTTTGTGTGAACCGGGTGAAATCCATGGATTTTGATGCGGCGCCGTGGTACAATCGGTTTGCAGGATCAAACAAAGAAATAAACCGTGCAGAAAGGGAAACCGCTGTGAAATATGGGAGAATCATCGAGGGCCGTTTTCTCTCCCGGCCCAACCGCTTTGTGGCCCGGGTTGAGATCCAGGGCCGAGAAGAAACGGTGCACGTCAAAAACACCGGCCGGTGCAGAGAATTGCTGGTGCCGGGTGCGCCGGTGCGTCTGGAAGTGTCCGACAACCCCAGCCGCAAAACAAAATACGACCTGGTGGCGGTCCGCAAAGAGGGCCTTGGCTGGGTCAACATCGACAGCCAGGCCCCCAATCGGGTGGTAAAGGAATGGCTGGAAACCCAGGACTTTGACGTCATCCGCCCTGAGTTTTCCTATGGCCGGTCCCGCATTGATTTTGCCATGGAAAAGGCCGGCCAGACCTATCTGCTGGAGGTCAAAGGCTGTACTTTGGAGGTGGACGGGGTCGGTTATTTCCCGGACGCCCCCACCGAGCGGGGCGTCAAACATCTGCAGGAGCTGACCCAGGCCCAGCGGGCAGGGTATCGCTGCGGGATTGCCTTTGTGATCCAGATGGAGGGAATCACCGAGGTGCGGCCCAACACGGCCACCCATCCGGAATTTGGACAGGCCCTGGCGGAAGCCCGGGCCGCTGGGGTCAAGGTGTTGTTTCTGCTCTGCCGCGTGGGAGAAGATTCTCTGGAAATTGTGGAGCAGAGGGAAGGATGAGGACATTTCTGAAAGCAAGGCAGGGGTTTGCCGTGGGGCAGCCTCTGCCTTGTTTATTTTGAGAAAGAAAATTTGCTGTAAATCGTTCTTTTGAACAACAAAGCTTGTTCAAACGCCCTTTTGACTTTCGGATGTATGGAAATGGGTGCAAAGATCTTTCAAAAAGGACTTCCTGTTTGTTCCTTGGAATGATACAATAGATACGTCATCCTGAACCGCTCCGCCGGCCCGGCGTCCTCCGGGCGGCGGGTGGATGGAAAACCCGGCGAAAACGCGCTGGACTCCCCCGGCTGAAACCGGCAGTCTGCGGCATTTGGGGCGGCAGCTGCCAGAGGAAGGAGAGGATTTCAAAGCCTGAACGGGCGCAGAGCGCTGAACGAATCGGCGTGTGCTGCCTGTGCGGGCGGAGCGATATGCAAGAGCATTCAGGTTCACCTGCGGTATGAGACATCATCGAAAAGGAGAATGAGTATGCAAATCCTGATTATTGTGGCGGCTGTGGTTGTGGCGCTGGCTGCCTGGTACATTTCGCTGTATAACCGGCTGCGGCGGCTCTCGGTCAAGGTCCAGGAGGGAAGCTCCGGCATCGATGTGGCGCTGGAAAAGCGGTACGATATGCTGTCGGAAGAACTGGAAGCGGTCAAGAAATTCCTGCAGCATGAGTATGACGTGTACACCGGGATCACCGCGGTCCGCACCGGGAAAGAGCTGGAAGAAGCAGCCTTTGAAGAAAAGAAGGGCCTCTCGAAAGAGGCCGCCCAGACCATCCAGAAAACCATCAGCGAACAGCAGCTGCAGATGCAGGAGATCAAAAAGCAGATGGAGCAGCGCCGGGTTCAGAATGGCCCTGACGAGGACGGCGGCGCCGGTTCCGGCGACAGCCTGTCGGCGCAGCAGATGAGCCTGAACCAGAAGCTGGGCCTGCTCACCTCGGTACAGCAGGGGCTGAGCGGCGTCAGCTCCTCCATCAATGCCCTGGCCGAGCAGTATCCGGTCCTGTTCTCTATAAGGTCGATGGAGCACTTCCAGCGGGATATCTTTGACGCAGAGGAACATCTGCAGGCCGCCCGTCGGCTCTATAACGCCAACGTGTCTCTCTATAACCAGAGAATCGAGATGTTCCCTTACCTCATCGTGGCCAAACTTCACGGTATGAAAAAAGCCGATTTCTATGAGGTAGAGGAGAAGAAAAAGACGTTTGAAGTGAAGTTCTGATGCAGGCAGACCGGACGGCGGCCAATGGCATAATCCTCTGCCTGCGCTTCCAGAGCGCCGGGGCGAGGGAACGGAAGGCGGACCGCGATAACCCGCCGCCTGCTCTGCAATGGATGAATACCGCAGGCTCCCTGCATCAAAGGAGGAATTTTTACCATGGAATGGGTGGAACAGAACATCAGCGGCGTCAAGCTGGAAAAGCTGCGCAAGAATGCCCAAAAGAAAACCAAAATCATGCGGCGGATTCTCCCGTGTTCGTTTGGGGTGTTTGTGGCGATGGCTCTGCTCAACAAGGTCTGGGTGCTCGGTTATCTGGATGAGCTCCAGTGGGGAGACTCGACCACAACGGGGCTGTTCTTTGTGCTGTTGGGAGAGCTGATGATGGCGGCGATTCTCTCCTGTGTCATTTACCTTTTCTATTCCATTCTGGTGTGGAGAAAGGCCTATGACCGGTTCAACTACAGCTTCAAAAACAAGTATGTGCTGGATACCATCCGCCGGATTCCCGGCTTTTCCCGCCTGAAATACAACTCCCAGGGCGGCATCACCTATGAGGAGATGGATTGGATGAACCTGATCCCCAAGGGCGACAAGGTGTATTTTACCTCCTCGGATGAACTGACCGGGGAACTGGAAGGGGTGCGGTTCCGCACCAGCAACGTCTCCACCGGCCAGCGCCCCACGGGCAGACGTTCCCTGCCGGATATCCTGTTTGAGGGGCAGGTGCTGATTTTCTCCAGATTCGATGACCGCAAGAGCAGCCAGGGTTTTGTGCAGGTGTTCTCCAAAAAGGCCCTGCCGGAAATCAAGCGGACCACCGCCCCGCTGAATATCCACACCGAAAACAGCGTTTTCAATGAGAATTTTGTGGTGTTTGCGGAGAATGAAACCAACGCGTTTTACATCCTGACCCCGCAGGTACTGGAACAGATCACCGCGTTTCAGGAGGCCATGGAGGGGAAAGTCTACCTGGCCTTCAATGAAGAAGAACTGTATGTCACCTGCAGCCAGCTGCGCAATCCCTTTGACGCCCGGCTGGACCTGACGGTGGAGGAACAGTGCCAGCAGATCATCCAGGACACCAATATTCTGCGCAGCGCCCGGGACATTCTGGTCCGCGCCGGTGAGCACAGCAGCCCGTATTAATCCGAAAACAGGAAAGGAGAAACATACTTTATGGCTGGATTCATTGCCTGTTTTGTCACCGTAGGGGTGGGCCTCATCATAATAGTGGTCGGCAACTACTTTTTCAAACCCAGAGAACAGCGGGTTGAAGTGGACAATCCTCTGTCGCCCACCCTGCGGTGGATGAATACCGCAGGGTCCATTCTCCTGGCCGCCAACGAGGGCAGTTTCCGCAGGATGGCGGGAATGATTTACCCCGGTGGCGAGAACATCCCGGAGCGGGTGGAACGAATCCGGAACATGCTGCGGGATTACTGGGAGATTGAGACCCATGACCAGGCCATGGAGGAAATGCAGTCCCTGCTGGATACCGGAATGCGGGCCGCCTATGGCGCGGAAATGCAGCGGCTGGAGATCCGTTACGCCGGTTTCTCGGAGGAGCAGCTGATCCAGGTGGCCCGGGAGCGGAACCCCAAAGCCAATGAGGACAGCTTTCTTCCCAAGATGCTGATGGCCTATCGGAAGTACGGCGAGGACGCCCTGTTGGGCTGGGACATGGGCCGGGCGGCCTTTATCATCCAGTGCTGCTATTTTGTGGGATACGTCAGCATGGAGGAAGTTCTGGAAATCGGCGTGGAAGCAGGCAAAAAGGCCCAGACGGTTTTCCAGAACTGGGAGGAAATGATGGAAAGCTATCTGCTGGGCGGACAGTACTGGCAGCGCGACGACAAGAACAATCCCAAATCCATGACCGCCGAGCGCTGGAAACTCTACATCAAACTGTGGAAAGGCGAGACCGCTTCCCGCGAGACGCCCTATCTGTCGATTCCCTTTGACCTGCCTCTGTCCAAAGAAATTGTGACCGATAAGTACGGCTACATGGTCTGACGGCGATAAGACAAGCGGGCCGCTATGCCTTAAAAGAGACCGGAACATCCATACAAACCAGGAAAACCGCCGCCAGGGCAGACAGCCCGACGGCGGTTTTTGCTGCAAATGGTACCATGATAGAAAAAGCCGCCGGTTTGCTCTCGCAGGCCGACGGCTTTGGTTGCTTTATTTAACGGATTTGAAAGCCGCCCCCGGCCTCGGCCGAAGAGCAGAAAGCGCTTGAGGATTCTTTATAGAGCGCGGAAAGGTTATGCTTGGGCTAATTTATGCAGGGACAGAGACCTCTGTCACCTCTACATTCAGACTGGACAGGAACTGCTGAATTTCTGCCGCCGAGCCGGTAGGGAAGCCATCGTACAGGATAAACAGGCCCGTGGCGGACACAGCTCCGTCCTCGCCCACCAGGAAGGAAATCATGGCCGGCGCTGCGTTTTCGTAGGTGTAGAGATAGAGGAGATTTTCGTGCAGGTCGTCACAGAAAAAGATGCGGGAAGCCGTGCAGGCGCTGGCGGCGGCTAGGGCGTCAGCGCCGCCCTTGGCGTTGATCTGGGCCGCAATGGAGCTCTGGACGGTGGCCCGGAGATATGCCTGCAGGGTGTCCGAAAAAGCCTCTAAATCTGCGTTCCGGGTGAGATGGGATACCGTCTCGTCGGACAGCCGAATCTGATAGACGGTTTTGGGGTGGGAGTAGTCGCCGTCGCCCACAGCAGAGAGGATGGAGGCCATGTTCTGATTGCTGGAAAAGAGGGTGACCCAGTCCTCGTTTTCCGCCATCTCTTCCATCACCGATACGGTGGAAAGCCCCTCCTGATAGAGGGCGGAGGAGAGGCTGTTGGTGCCGCTGTAAGCCCCCAGCAGAAGAAATGCGCCCAGGGTGGGTAAAATCAGTTTAACGGCTTGTTTGAGTTTCATGGTGCGTGCCTCCAGTGTGAAGTTTCATCCAGCGAACGATCCCGCTTGCTGCGCCCGCGGCAGGGGATAGGATTCTGGCGTTTTGGGGTGGTCTGCTTTTCGGCGTATGCCGGTCAGGTCTGCGCGGTCTCGGGTGAAATCCGGGTGAACCGCCCGCTTGATGGCCCCAACAAAAACGCTCTGGCCAGTTGTCCAGAGCACAGAGCATGCAAGTGCAAAACCCCACTGCATCCCCAGGACAGACCTGAACGGTCTTGAAAAAGACCGAGGTTCATCACAGAGCCTCGATCCATCACAAACGGCATTGGCCGCAGTGAGGAGGCGGCCAAACGCTGTCAAAAGCAGAACCGGTATGTTACAAAGCATTATAACATAAATGCCCGGAAAAAGGGAGAGAAAACGCACAATCCGGATTTGTTTTGAAAGAAATTCGCGGAGACAGGAAGAAAAAGTTTTGGCCCTGTTAAGCGTTCCATACATAAAAATGTTCGGGAACAGGAGACTTTCTCCAAAACAGAAAAAGGTTATGTTATGATGTCCGCACAAAAAAGCGGGGGCGGTAGCCACCGTCCCCGTAGAGGGAGTAATTTATTTCTGCATGGCCTCAACGAACCACAGAGTCTTGTTGTACTGGGCCAGATGTTCCTCCATCATGGAGACCACGGCGTAGACGTCATCGGCGGCCGCGTCTGCCCGGATCTGCTGTGCCTGATCCCGAAGGAGGGTCAGGTCGGCCTGAACGATGCGGAGTACCTCACGGGAGCGCAGCTCGGCAGAGGGCAGTTCCTGAATAGAAGCTGCTGCCAGGTAATCCTTGAGAGAAGCCAGCGGCTGTTCGCCCTGCATTTTCAGCAGCTCGGCCACTTCATCCAGCACACCGGCCATCGCGTCGTAAAGCGTTTCCAGATACTCGTGGACCTGCTTGAAATCCGAGCCCACCACGTTCCAGTGGAGGTTGTGCAGCTTGATATACATGACGCCCATATTGGCGAGATAGGTGTTGAGAGCGGTTGCAAGTTCTTTCTTCATAAGGATGCTCCTTTCGATGTGAAAATTCGCTTGGTTAGATATATCTAACCTGTGGCTATAGGATAACAGAAAGAGTCCGACTTGTCAAGGTGAGCAGATCACACAATGAAATGTGATTTGATATGGACGATCACGAGCAGAAATTTCGCTTTATAGAGATGACCGGCATTCGCTTTTGTGAAAGCGTGTGAGGGTGTACATCCGGTTGCTTCCGCGGCGAGCGCGCACCCTGGCCGGGATAAGCAGCCGGACCGTTTCCCGCAGATGGACCCTGACGCTTCCAAAACAGGGGACAGCCGTCTTCCGATAGCAAAATCGGAGGGATTTCTATTTCCAAATGCGGCGGACCATAGTACAATAGGATCAATAACCCACCAAAACAGGGAGGCAGCCATATGGAACGACTGGACCAGGCCAAATGGGCCCGCAGAGAAATTTATGAGATGTTTTCGAAGATGGACTATCCCTTTTACTCGGTCACCATTCCGGTGGATGTGACCGAGATCAAGCGCCTTTCAAAAGCCCGGGGCGTGTCTTTTTATATGCTGATGGTCTGGGTGTGTACCAAGGCACTGAATTCCGTCCCGGACTTCCGTATCCGCATCCGCGGGGACGAACTGGTGGTGCTGGATCAGGCAAACCCCAGCTTCACCTATATGCCCAAAGGTTCGGAGGTTTTCAAAATTGTGACTCTTCCGTGGGAACCGGAGTGGGAGTCCTTCTGCCGCAACGCCCAGGAGCAGAGCGAACAGCAGACCTGTTTTATCCGTTCCGGCGAAGAGACCGACAGCCTGATTTATTTCTCGTGTACGCCCTGGTTTGACTTCACAGCCCTGACCAACGAACACAATTTTGATAAGGACGATACTGTGCCCCGGCTGGCCTGGGGAAAATATTACCAGGAAAACGGGCGCCTGTGGGTTCATTTGTCGGTCGAAGTGAACCACCGCACCATTGACGGCTTCCACATTGGAGCCCTGAAAGCCATCCTTGACCGGGAAATTCAGCACCTCGGGGAACAAAATCCGGATTGACAAGATGAGAAACATCCCCGGCATTTCCTCAGCTTGAAATCGAGACAAAACAGGCCAGGCAAGCCCTAAAGGCTGCCTGGCCTGTTTCTTGTGGAAGGATTACAATACCAGCCGCATCCGGAACCATCCGCCGGTCTGATCGAACTGGCAGACGGCGCCGTTTTTGCGGCAAAAGGCGGAGATGGACTGCACCCCCAGGCCGTGGCCTTCCTGCCGGGCTGTCGGCAGGCCGTCGATGTCAAAGACAACGTCCCCGGCGCACGGATTGGCAATTTCCAGCATGACGCCGGGATTGGCCACCATCTTGCATCGGATGCAGCGCTGTTCCTGAGGCAGCGCCAGATTGGCATGGATGGCGTTTTCCAGGGCGTTGGCCAGAACAATGGCCAGCTCGCCCTCGTCCACAGGAAGGTCGTCGGGCAGGGCGATTTTGGCCTCCACCGGAATGCCCTGGCTTTGAGCCTGCCCGAAGTAGGAGGAAAGGACCGCGTCCAGGATCGGCGGGCGGCACCAGCAGACGGTTTTCTGTTCATCCAGCCGCTGTTGGGCGGCGTCCAGAAAATCCAGTGCCGCGTCGGTGTCGCCTCGGGCTACCAGTTCGGCCACCGTCTGAAGCCGGTGGCGCAGGTCATGGCGCTGAATGCGGATGCTGTCCTCCACTTCTTTCACTTTTTGCAGCTTTTCTTTCAGGGAAGAAATCTGCATGGTCAACAGCGCGGCGCTCTGGCGTTCCATCTGGATGCGGTATTGGCCAAAAAGGCTTTTGAATACGGCGACATAGACAGCGATCAGCGGGATGACGGCTGCGTAGACATAGATGCACTGCAGTTTGTTTTCGAGGTAACTGCCGGGCCAGGAAGCCACAAAAATCAGGTAGACGCAAAACACGCAGGGGATCAAGGTAAGGACGCCCCAGTTGGCTGGGATGACTTTGATCAGCATGCGGAAGGGCCGCCGCAGAAAATGCCATTCCAGATAAATGACCGACCCGTAAAATGCGATCATCAATAGAATGTTGGCGAGCGCAGAGAGGTGAAACGATTCTGTTATCAGGCGGATAGAGGAGACCGCCAGAATCGACAGAAGAATCTGGGACATGTAATTGAAAACCGCCTGTGCAGGGGTATCGTTGGCTGCCCAGTATGTGAGAAAGGTGGCCGGCACAGAGATGGTGAGGAAAAACAGGCGCAGCAAAAGCAATTCTCCGCCGATCCACAGCAAGGCCAGACTGGAACCGACGACCCAGGCACTGTAGAGCGCCATGATGCACAGCAGCTTTCTGCGCCCAAAGCGGAATTCCGTGAGGCTGGCCATCATGCCCACCGTCATGCAGGTGATTAAAAAAGCGCGAAAGACAAGAAAAAATACATTGGTCATGGCGTTTTCTCCTGCGGCCCGCAGCCGCGTCCGGTTTCCTTGAAATCTGCGTCTGCGGCCCGGGCCGGCGGCGTTTTGGCCTCGTCACAATACCATCTGCAACCGGAACCATCCGTCGGTCTGATCGAAGTGGCAGACGGCGCCGTTTTTGCGGCAGAAGGCGGAGATGGACTGCACCCCCAGGCCGTGGCCCTCCTGCCGGGCTGACGGCAGACCGTTGCTGTCAAAAACCACATCCTCCGCGCACGGGTTGGATAGTTCCAGCATGATGCCGGGATTTCCCACCATCTTGCATCGGATGCAGCGCTGCTCCTGAGGCAGCGCCAGATTGGCGTGGATGGCGTTTTCCAGGGCGTTGGCCAGGACGATGGCCAGCTCTCCCTCGTCCACAGGGAGGATGTCGGGCAGGGCGATTTTGGCCTCCACCGAAATACCCTGGTTCTGGGCCTGGCCGAAGTAGGAGGAAAAGACCGCATCCAGGACCGGCGGCCGGCACCAGCGGATGGCCTTCTGTTCGTCCAGCCGCCGCTGGGCGGCGTCCAGAAAATCCAAAGCCGCATCGGTGTCGCCCCGTGATACCAGCTCGGCCACCGTCTGAAGCCGGTGGCGCAGGTCGTGGCGCTCGGTGCGGATGGCGTCTTCTGCCGCCTTCACAGCTTCCCTCCGGCTTTGCAGGGCGGACAGCTGCAAGGCCGAGAGCTGCGCGTCGTGGCGGGCCTCCGACTCTTTTCGGATGCTGGTAAAGTAAAACATCAGGATGGAATAAACCCCCAGCATCAGCAGTCCGATCGCAGGTTTGAGGAAGGTGCCGCCTGGATCAAAGCCGGCATATCCGGGGACCAGGTAGACGGCAATGATGTAGTAGGTTGCCATGACCAGGCAAATCAGCCACCAGCCCCGGTGCAGCTGCAGCAGGATCTGAAAAAACAGAGGGCGCAGGAAGCGGATCAGAAACCAGATGACCCCTGCGCTGAGGACGGCGTAGGACAACACCATCACCCAGAAGCGGCTGCCGGACAGGTAGTAGAACAACGCTGCTCCGTGGTGGATCAGCGTACAGAACAGAACGACCGAGAGCTGCTGAAAGATCAGCCTCCATCCCCGGAACCGGCTGAGCGAGAAAAAGAGCAGGATCAGCGGGATGTGGATGGTCATTGCATAAGTCCAAAAGGCGGTGTCCAGATCCACCGACCGGTACAGGACGGCCACCGCCGCCATCAGCAGGAGGGTGACGCAGGAAACAATGAAAATGGTCCGCCGCCGGGAATATCGGCTGTCCATGAACAGAAACGCCATCATCATATATAGAACCGTCAAATACTCCATAATAAACAGCTCTACCATGCGTTTCGATCCTCCAGCCAGTAGCCGCCCCAGGCTTTTTTGAAATCCACGGCCGAGGTCCGGGGCAGCGCCACCGTCTGGCCGTTGTCCAGCAGGGCGATTTGGCCGCTTACGCCGGCCACATGCTGGAAGTTCAGCACAAAGCTGGCCCCGCACAGGTAAAAGCGCCGGTCAGCCAGCAGGGGAGAAGCCGCCTCGCGGAAAGAAACCCGGATGCTCTGGGAATCCACCACGCCGGTGGTGCAGTAGTAACGCATGCAGCGCCCCACCCGCTCCACATACCGAATCTGCTCCAGCAAAACCCGCCGTGGCCCGTTCGGCGTGCTGACCATAATGGCGCTGCTCCGCCGCCGGTTCAGCTTTTCCACTGCCCCGTCCAGCACCTGAAAGAGTTTGGCTTTTTCGACGGGCTTGAGCAGATAAAAGAAGGCCTGGACGTCGTAGCTGTCGGCGGCAAAATCGTTGGAGTGGGTGAGATAAATGATTTCGCCGCCCTCGCCCAGAGCCCGCAGAAGCCGGCCGGTGTCGATCCCGCTGGGCTTGGGCATCAGGATGTCCAAGAGATAGAGGTCAAAGCCTCCCGCATTCTCCGCCCTTGCCAGCAGCGCCCCGCCGCTCTGGAATGCTTCCACTTGCCCTTTCAGCCCGGGCCGGGATTGAAAATAATCATCCAGCAACGCTTCTGTCTGATGGATCTGCTTTTCTTCGTCATCGCATATGGCGATCCGCAGCATTATTGCCATTCTCCCTTCCGCAGCAGAGTGCAAATTTTGCGCACAAGGCCTCAAATTCTGCGCATCTGCTCCCCGTTTTTTGACGATTGTTAGTATGAAAATAGCATGGAAGCTCCCAAACGTCAAGGGGCAGACCCAAAGAAAGGCGGCCATCGAAATGGCCGCCAAACAGATTCGGTTTAACAAAAATCCGGTCGTGTCAGGACCATGGCCCCGGGCGGGACCGGCGCATGGTTACGGGTTCTCCGGCGGCAGGAGCGGGAAACAAATCACCAGTTCAAACCGGCCGTCCCGGACGCCGGCCTCCAGGGTGCCGTGGTATCGCTCTGCGATCTCCCGCATCCCGGGCAGACCGAAACCGTGGGCGGTTTTGTCTGGTTTGGTGGTGGAAAGATCCGCCGGAACAGGTCCGCCCACCGGGTTCAGGACCTGCAGCATAAACAACCCCTTGTCCGCCTTGCAGCGGACGGTGACCCGGGGCTTTGCCGCACCGCTGGTCCCTTCGATGGCGTTGTCCAGCGCGTTGCCCAGAAGGGCACAGAGGTCGGTGTCCGCCATGGGCAGTTTTGCAGGCAGAGAAACCGCGAGATCGGCGGGGATGCCCCGCCGGTCCAGTTCCTCCAGCTTGGAGGATAGAACCACCTGGGCCGTCTCATTCTCGCAGATGCGGCCTCTGGGCTGGAGAGCAGGGGAGTCGGACATCTGGTGCAGGTAGTCCAGCGCCTGCGCGGATTCTCCAGCCTCCAGCAGACCCTGCAGGACGGTGAGGTGGTTCCGCAGATCGTGGCGCAGGCGGCGCACTTGGGTTTCCTGCTGCTGCAACCCCTGATAGTAAGTTTCCCGCAGACTGGCCAGCTGGCTGCTGCGCTCCAGGCGCTCGTGGTCGGCCAATACCGAGATGGCCAGCAGAAGCATCAGGGCGGTGAACAGGGCCAAAGGCAGCACCACCAGTCCCTGATTCAGTGCCACAGCGTTGACCTCCGGGGATTGGTATTTGCGGGAGGTCAGCAGGACAACGGCAATCAGAGCGCACAGGGGCATGGCAGCCAGCCCCAGCACCAGATTCCATAACCGCCCCGACAGGTTGGGAGGCTGCCTGGGCAGCCGGCGGCGAAACAAAAGATACAGTCCGCCATACATCAGTGAGCGGAGAAGCTGGTTTAAACCGATGTAGGACATCCATTCCAGATAGGTGTCCAGGATGGCGCTGATGGACATGATGAGGGTGAAAAAGATGATGGAGACCGCCAGCCGTCCCGGCCGCGGTCCCTGGGTAGACAACAGGCCCAGCAGCAGAAACACCGGCAGGGCATAGAGGAGGTTGGGGTCTCCGATCCAGATGACGGCCACGCTGGTGATGGCCAGGTTCAAAAACAAAACTGCCTTCCAGAACCAGCCCCGGCGGACCTGTGCAAAACCCACCCAGGCGGAAAAGAGCACGAAACCGTTCAGGGCCGCCGACAGAATCCAGAGGCTGCTCTGCCACAGTTGGCGAATCATCAGCATGGCGTTATCCCTCCAGTTCCGCCCGGGTGAGAGCCAGCAGGGCGGACTGCTGGCAGGAGCGGCTGACCGGCAGACGGGTTCCGTCCTGCAAGGTGATTTCGCCGCTTTCCAGCCGGGCGACCGCCCCGGCCCGGACCAGATAGCGCTGGTGAATCCGGACAAAGCGGCTCCCCACGTCGGCGGCCACGGCGTCCAGTTTTCCGTAAAAGGTATAGGTCCGGTCTGAGGTGACGCATTCCACCTGCCGCCGGTCGGAGGCAAAGTACAAAATCTTCCCCATCGGAATGCGGTAGTAGGTCTCTCCGCTGCGGCAGATATAAGCCTGGTCCAGCTGCCGCACCAGGGCGGCCTGGGCGCGGTCCAGAACCGATTCCAGCTGTTCTTTCCGGGGCGGCTTCATCAGATACCCCAGAGCGCCCACCGAATAGCCGTCGAATACATGGTCTGCATAGCCGGTGACAAACACCAGCTGCAGCCCCTCGTCCGCCGCCCGGAGACGGCGGGCGGTCTCCATGCCGTCCATTTCCCGCAGTTCCATGTCCAGAAAGAGCAGGTCCAGCTCCCCGGCATGGCGGCCGTACCACTGCAGCAGTGTTTCGCCCGAAGAAAACTCGAAATATTGCGCCGGCACATTTCTGGTATCCAGGATGTGTTCCAGCGCCGAGCGAAGAACCAGGCGCGCATCCGCCAGATCGTCGCAGATCCCAATTCGCAGCACAGCGATTCCCCCTGTTGGTGAAAGAAATGATGGCTTTATTGTACCACAGGGGAGAGATTCCTCAAAATCAAACTTGACATAAAACCCGCCAAAAATGACATCCTCCGCGGCTTGCAAGCGAAACTTGACCGCCCCGGTGCCAAATGTGACAGCCCCGTTTGCAGCAGGCCTCTGCCGCCGGTATCATGGACTTGTCAGAAGAAACCATGCAGCCGGGAAAGGACGGGCGATATCATGCTGAAGGTACAAGATCTGCACAAATCCTATCAGGTGGGAAAAACTTCCTATGAAGTTCTCAAGGGTGTGTCCCTGGAAGTGAAAAAGGGGGAGTTTGTGGCGGTGATGGGGCCGTCCGGCTCGGGCAAGACCACCCTGCTGAACTGCATCTCCTGCTATATTCCCATCGATCAAGGCAGCATCACCCTGGACGGGGCCGAGCTGGCCCGGCTGGGGGAGGAGGAACTGGCCCAGGTCCGCAACCAGCAGCTGGGATTTGTGTTTCAGGATTTTCTGCTGCTGGACGGCTTGACCGTCCGGGAAAACATTTTGCTGCCGGCCATCATCGGCGGCGCCGTCACGGCCCGAACCGAGGAGCGGGCCAACCAGCTGTGTACGGTGTTCGGGATCGGTGCCATCCGGGACAAATACCCGGCGGAAATTTCCGGCGGCGAAAAGCAGCGCACCGCCGTGGCCCGGGCCCTGATCAATCATCCGCTGCTGATTCTGGCGGATGAACCCACTGGAAACCTGGATTCCAAGTCCAGCCGGGCGGTGATCCGCTCCTTTGAACAGGCGCGGGATGTGCTGGAGGCCACCATTTTCATGGTGACGCACGATTCGTTTGCGGCGTCTTTTTGCGACAGGGTGGTGATCCTCAGGGACGGGGTGGTCTGGAAGACGCTGGCCAAAGGGCCGGATGACCGGGCCGCGTTTCAGGATAAACTGCTGGACACCATCCGGGAAATGGACAAGGAGTGATACGATGCGGCATTTTTCTGAAGTTTGCGGTGTGCTGCGGCGCAAAAACAAGAGCCGGTATGCTCTTTTGGCTGGATGCAGCTTCTTTTCGGTCCTGCTGATTACGGCCTACAGCTGCATGATGCGTTCGCCCACCATCCTGTCGGTGCTGCCGGAGGGCGGCGACTCCCGCAAACAGGTGATGATGGTGTTTGTTCTGGCGGTGGTGGGATGCGCCGTCTTTACGGCCTATGCTGCCGGGCTGTTCTTCCGGCAGAAATCCCGGGAGACGGGCGTGTTCCTGGCGCTGGGCGCCGCCCGGCGTCAGCTCCAGGCCGAGATGGGGAAAGAGCTGGCGGTGCTCTCTCTGCTCTCCTGTGCGGCAGGGGCCCTTCTGGGCGGTCCGCTGGCCTGGGGCGTGTGGCAGATATTCCGGCTGTTTCTGGTGGATTCCCAGGAAATGGCCCTGACCTTTGACCCGAAGGCCTATCTGCTGGCCCTGCTCTTTGCCGGGTATGTGGTGGCGGTCCTGTTTTGGATGGGGAACCGTGCCGTCAGGCACACCAACATTATGGATGTGGTTCAGGAGTCCCACCGCTCGGAACCCATCCGGGAGGTCAAACCCTGGTATGGCCGGGTGGGGATCCTTTTGGTGGTGACAGGCGCGCTGGCCGGCTACCTGATGCCGGGCTTCTTTGTGAATGTCCTTTGCTGGTATCCGCCTTCTGCGGTGAGCGCGGTTTTTTATCTGCCTGCCTTTGTGGGCATCTATATGATTCTCCTTCACACGGTGGTGAACGACTGGCGAAGGGGAAAGAGATACCAAAACATCATCACCACATCCATGATGAAATTCCAGGGCCGGCAGACGGTGCGGAATATGCTGGTGATGACGCTGCTGATTGCCGGGGCCTATTTTGCCGCCTTTTATTCCCCCATGCTGAGCAGCAGCTCGGCCTACAGCTTTTCCAGCCGGCCGGTGGATTTTGAATACCACATGCGCAGCGATCAGGAGCAGATCAGTCGGCAGGAGGTGGAAACTCTGGCGCAGGAATACGGCGTCGAGATCACTTCCTGGGCGCAGGTGGAGGCGGCGTCTTTGGGCGGTGACGGCACGGTGTCCATCGAGAGGAACAACGGCGTCTTGGGGGTTACCTATACCACCGAATACCGGGAAATTGCATCCGGCGGGACCTTCTTCTCCGAGTCGGCCTGGAATGCCCTCACCGGCCAAACGGTTGACCTGGCGCCCGGCACCTGCGCCAATGTGCTGGATGACGAGGGCGGCGGAGACTATCTGTCGGGCGGCGATGTGACCATCGTCACCAACATGGTCACCGGGGAAAGCCTGAACGTCGTCCCGGCCCAGCCGCTGCGGTTCACCATGCTGCTGGGGTGCTATGTGCTGGATGATGGCGATTACGCCGCCATCACGCGGGGCCTTACGGATGACTGGAAACAGACCTATGTCTGTTTCAATGTGGCGGACGTGCAGGCCAGCTATCCCTTTGCAGATGCCCTGTTTCATGAGATCGTCAATCGCTCCGGCCCGGAGGTGGAGGTGTTCGACGCCTGGGACCCGGTGAGCCGGCAGCTGCAAATAGCCGAAAAGGGAAGCTACAACTACGACGACCCGGAATACCTGAAAGCCAACGACCTGACCGTCATCGATTACGACCAGTGCGACACCTCGGATTTCCGGAACTATTGGCTTTATATGCCCCAGTTCCGCGTCCTGGATCAAAACGATTTTGTGACCACCATGGCGGTTTTTCTGATGCTGTTTATCTTCATTGCGCTGATCTGCTTTGCGGCGGTGGTGGTCATCGCGTTCACTCGCTGTATGACCCTGGCCCTCACCAATGCCCGCGTGTACGATGACCTGCGGCATCTGGGAGCGTCCAACGCCTATCTGTTCCAGACGGTCCGGGGGCAGGTTTCCAGGGTGTTTCTGGTTCCCGCCGTTGTGGGAACAGCCGTCATCAGCGCCTTTTATGGCATGATTCTCTACTTCAACGACAACCGTTTCACGCCCGGCGAATTTGCAGGGATGGGCACCTGTGCTGTGGTGATTTTGGTTTTGTCGGCGGTGCTCTATGGCGTTTACCGCTTTACGCGCCGCAGAGTCTGCCGGATACTGGGGATTGCCTGAATTTGTTCCAGATGGCGCGTTAAAGATGGGCCCGCAGGCCTGCACAAGGATGCGGCGGCATGAAATAGATAGAGAGGACGCCCGGCGGTCTGTCTTGCGACATTCTGCCGGGCGTTTTGCGCGTTTGTCAGATTTGAAACCCAGGGGGACAGGCCGTACCGCCGTACCATGGAAAAGATTGCCGGGCTTGGATTCCTGAACAGGAAACGGGATAGAATTTCCGCTTTGGAGATCATGGGGGATATTCGGCGCCTGGGGACGGGGCAACCTGGTGCAGGTTTTGGCTGAGAGAGACACGGTGCCCTCCGAGGAGTTCAGGTTTTGGAACCGGCATCGGATTCCTCAAACTCACCCTCAATCATCCCGTTGAGGTACCGGCCAGGATCTGCGATGAAATCATCCCATTTGGCCAGAGGATGAAACTCCTCGTGCTCGGTGTCCAGATACCAGAGTTTCCGGTCTCTGGGGCTCCACAAAAGCAGATAGTCGCTGTAGTTGTCCATCCGCGCCATGAGAGAGAGCAGCTTCCTCCGCTTCCACTTCATTTCCTTCAGATCCATGTAGGGGCAGAGCTCCACCCACTTCACCCATTTCTGCTCCGGGAATTCCAGCCGCAGGGGACTGGTTTTCAGGTAATTCACCAGTTTGACGGGCAGCTTGTAGGGAGCCAGCTGGCGGGCTTTTTCCTGTTTGCTGTACAGATCTTCCGGCTCCAGGGTTCTCAGATAGTCGGCCATTTCCTGGTTTTTGTTGCGGACCGCCACCGTGTAGGGGCGATCTCCGTATTTGTCCGGGAGGGTGATATCCGCTCCGTGCTCAAAGAGCCAGCGCACCATGGGGAGATTGTTGGAGCGGGCCGCCTCGGTGACCGGCGTGGAGGCATAAGGATAGACCACGTCCGGCAGATGATAGTTGATGTCTGCGCCTTTTTCCAGAAGCAGCTTAGCCAGGGTGAAGTCTCCCTCCGACGCGGCAGCCCGGAGGGCCTCGCCGCCGTATTGGGCCACGGTAATGCCGGCCTTTTCCAGGACGGGAATATTCTCGGGGCGGTTGCCCCAGCGGATTTCCTGGAAAAGCCGCCGCTTGTGGGCTTCGTCCAGCTGCTTGGCCTGTTCGATAAAGAGTTTCACCACTTCGGGGCCGCAGCAGCGGACCACAGCGAGGGGGATCGGCTTTTCCTCTCCCTTTTCCGGGTCGGCGCCCCGCTCCAGCAAATAACGAATCATGGCAGGGTCGTTTCGAAAGACGGCGATTTCCAGCGGCATGAGCTTGGTGTACCCGCTGATCCGGATCGGTGTGTTGAGGTCCAGTCCGCCCTGGAGCATGGCCTCCAGTTTGGGAAGATCGCGGTCATAAATGGCCACAGCCGCTTCCGGCAGGGTCTCCCAACGACCGATGTGTCCAATTTTGTACATTTCAGGCACCTGCTTTCTTTCTCTTTGATCGGGCACATGATTCCGCCATAACCCCGGGTTTTGCTGCATCCAGGGAAGTTTGAAGCCGCTGTTTCTGCCGCGCCCGTAGGCATTGCTTGCCGAAAACGCCGTCCGCAGCGCGGGAAGCACCTCCGGCTGGAACCATCGGGACCGGCAGCAAAACCCATGCCGCCTGAGAGGACCGGACGAACGTTCCTGACAGTTCCCCTACGGTGGAGCAGAGCAGCCTGTGCAAGGCTGCGAAAAAGGTGGTATTGTCAGTCATTATAGCACAAATTCAGGGAAAAAGGGAGAGAAAAAACGATCCATTCTGTCCACTGGGGCAAAGGGCCCGGTGGGCTTCAAAACAGAATCGCTCGAAAACCAAAAGCCCCGCGGAATTCCGCAGGGCTTTTTTGTCAGGCCGGGATGCAGTCAAAGAGAAAGATGGGCGGCGTCACACGCCGTTCTTCTCCATAGGAAAGACCGCGCGGATCAGATGAAGGAACGGTTTTTGCAGGGGAATGTTAGGACTGTTTCCGCCGGAACACCACCGTGGAGCAGCCCTGCACTTTACCCTCGGAAAAGTCGCCGAAGAGAAGTGCTGCGTCTGCCGGGGCCGGAAGCGCAATGGCCTCGTCGGTGAAATTCTGAACGAAAATATACTCGTTTTCCGAATCCTGCCGGCTGGACACTTCGAGTCCTTCGGGCAGATGGGGCAGGATGGGCGAGAGGCCTGTCCGGGACACCATTTCCCGGTAGAAATCATTGTAGAATGCCTCCTCGGCATCGGTGCAGAGGTAGTAGGCCGTGCCTTTGCCATAGGAGTGGACGGTGAGGGCGGGATATCCCTTGTAGAAGTCGTCGGTATAGGTCATGAGGGGCTGGGCGCCCTGGAGCCGCACCAGGTCACACAGGTTTCTGCAGGTGTACAGAGGGGCCCCGGGGCCAGCCGTAAAGTGATGAACCTCACCGGTGCACAGGGCGTCGATTTCCTCGCTGCGTAGGCCCAGCAGATCAGTCAGGCCGTGAGGCGTCCCGCCCAGATGGCACAGGTCGCTTTCGTTGACAATGCCGCTCCAATAGGTCATGACGAGGGTGCCGCCGTTTTGGACGAACTGGCGCAGCCGCTCTTCAATCCCGGCCCGGAACATATAGAGCATGGGGACCACCACCAGACGGTAGCCGTCCAGCGGCTGTTCCACCTGGACCAGGTCCACATTCAACCCGCACTTCCGCAGGGCCTGATAGGACTTAAAGACCGCCTCGTGGTAGAACAGACCCTCGTTCCGCGGGCCGCGGGCCCGCTCCATGGCCCAGCGACTTTCGGTGTCCCAGAGCACCGCCGCCTGGGCGGATACCTGACTGCCGGCGACGCAGGCCAGTGCCTGCAGGGCCTGCCCGGTCTGGGTGGCCTCCCGGAAAACCCGGGTATCCTCTCCGCCGTATTGGTGGTCACCGGCTGGGTTGCGCCCGCCTGGCGGAGAGCACGAATCTCCTCACACATGAAATCGGTGGTCTGGGCGGTTACAAACCGCATCCAGTCCAGAGACAAGCCGTGCAGTCCGCTGTCGCCCAGGGTGGAGGGACTCTCCACCTGCTCAAACGAGGTATAGGTATGGCTCCAGAAGGTGGTCCACCAGGCGTGATTCAAGGCGTCGATGGTCTGATAGCGCTGTTTCAGCCAGCGGCGGAAGGCGGCCTGGCAGAGGGGGCAGTGGCATTCGCCGCTGTATTCATTGGAGATGTGCCAGAGGATGACCGCCGGATGATCCTTAAAGGTCTGGGCCAGTTTCTGGTTGATGATCCGTACTTTCTGACGGTAGACGGGAGAGGTGTAGCAGTGGTTGTGCCGCTCTCCGTATAGGCTGCGGACCCGGTTCTCCCGGACTCGGAGAACCTCCGGGTATTTTTCAGCCAGCCAGCGGGGACGTGCGCCGGACGGCGTGGCGAGAATCACCCGGATTCCGTGGGCGTAGAGGTTGTCCACCATCTCTTTCAGCCATTCCAGCCGGAACACCCCTTCCTCCGGTTCCAGAGTGGACCAGGAGAACACCCCCAGTGTGACGGTGTTGATCCGGGCTTTCTGCATCATTTCCAGGTCCCGGGCCAGAATATCCGGGCGGTCCAGCCATTGCTCGGGGTTGTAGTCTCCGCCATAAATGAATTGATTGGATATACTCTGTCTTTCCATAAGGTGGGTCCTTTCTTTCCTGTGTAAGTGGGTACTTTGAGTATACGGTGTCCGGCGCCATTCGGCAACCCTTTGGACCGCAGAAAGCATCCCTCTTTCTGCACAGGGGCAAGGCAAAAAATGAATTTTGTTTCGTTGGGTTTTGTTGTAAAATGGGGGCGTCCTAAGAGAAAGGAGCGAAGGTGCATGAAGCCGGTGTATCATATTTCGCCAGACCACGGATTTCTCAACGATCCCAATGGTCTGGCCCAGTTCCGGGGCGAGTTCCACGTGTTTTATCAGTGGCTGCCCGAAGTGACCCCGCAGGGCAAAAAGCAGTGGCGGCACTGCGTTTCCAAAGACCTGTTGCACTGGACCGACTAGGGCAGCACCCTGGAGCCGGTCCAGTGGTATGAAAAAGATGGCTGCTATTCCGGTTCCGGCCTTGCGGCCGGCGGACAGTACTACCTCTTTTATACCGGAAATGTCCGGGATGCCGAGGGCGGCCGGGAGTCCTATCAGTGTGCCGCCGTCTCCCGGGACGGCCGGCGGTTTGTGAAACTGGGACCGGTGGTTTTGAAGCCTGCGGCCTACACCCCGCATTTCCGTGACCCCAAAGTATGGCGAAAAGGGGACCACTGGTGGATGCTGGTAGGGGCTCAGACTCAGGAGCTCAAGGGGAACGCCGCGCTTTTCCGGTCGGATGATTTGCTGCACTGGGACTGGATGGGCAGTGTGCTGGGTCCCGGGCTGAAAATGGGTTACATGTGCGAGTGCCCGGATCTGGTGGAAGTGGACGGACAGGAGTTTCTGCTGGTCAGCAGACAGTCCGAACAGGGAACCGTCCCGCTGGTGCTGCCGGGGCGGATGGACTATTCCCGGGGACGGTTTGAAACAAAAGGTCCCGCCGCCCTGCTGGACGAGGGGCTGGATTTCTATGCCCCGCAGACCTTTGTGGATGAGAGCGGCCGCTGCCTGCTGTTTGGATGGCTCGGGTCGGGGGAGAAAGACTATCAGCTCAGCCAGCCACCTGTCCGGGAGGGCTGGCTCCACAGCCTGACCATCCCGCGGGAACTGTTTGTCTGCGGCGGCGCGCTTTGCCAGTGGCCCGCAGAGGAATTGAAGCAGCTTCGTCGGCAGGAACGGCGGACCGAATGTGCCGGCGCCGCTGTGATCGACCGCGGAACGGCCAGTCTGGAACTGTCCGCCGAGGGCCTGGGCAGCCAGGCCGTCACCTTTGATTTTGGTTCGGTGCTGAAACTTTGCTATCGGCCGGAAAGCCGGACGATGCAGGTTATGCGAAAAAATGGAACGGGGAGGGATACGATGAAAAACACCTGAGTCTGGCCCGGCTGGATGCGCTTCGGATCTATCTGGATCAGTCCACCGCGGAGCTCTTTGTCAACCACGGTGAAACGACCTTCACCTGCAAGGCGTATTTCGGGGCAGACACAAGGATTCATATTGTTTCGCAGGAAAACATCAGGGTGTCAACTTGGCCGCCGCTGCGGCACAGAATGGAAACGCAGCCCAGCGCCTGGTGCGGGTGTTTGCCGATGTGTTCGTGCCCATCATCCCGGTTATGGTGGCCACCGGCCTGTTCATAGGCCTGCGGGGTTTCCTGACCCAGCCGGATCTCCTGGCGATGCTGGGCCTCACCACCGATTCCATCCCCCAGAATTTCCTCTCCTTCACCCAGATTCTGACCGATACGGCGTTCAGTTTCTTGCCGGTTCTGGTCTGCTGGTCCGCCTTCAAAAAGTTCGGCGGCTCTCCGGTCATCGGCATTGTGGTGGGCCTGATGCTGGTCCACAACATTCTGCCCACGTCCTGGGACGTGGCAGAAGGCAACGCCGAGCCGCTGCTGTTCTTTGGCTTTATCAAGGTGAACGGGTACCAGAGCTCGGTGCTGCCGGCGTTCATTGTGGGCTTTTTGGGGTCCAAAATCGAGCAGTGGCTGCATGACCATGTGCCCAACGCGCTGGACCTGATTGTCACCCCCTTTGTGACGGTTCTGCTTTCGCTGTGCCTGGGACTGTTTGCAGTGGGTCCGGTGTTCCACTCGGTGGAGATGGCGCTGGTGGACGTCGTGTCCTTCCTGTTCCAGCTGCCCTTTGGGGTGGGCGGCCTGATCTGGGGCGCCCTGTGCCAGGTGATTGTCATCACCGGTGTCCATCATGCCCTCAACCTGGTGGAAATTGAGATGCTGTCCAAGACCGGCTGGAACCCCGTCAACCCGGTGGGTTCCTGCGGCATCGTGGCCCAGGCCGGCGCCGCCATGGCGGTGGCGGTCAAGACCAAATCGGTCAAGATGAAGTCTCTGGCCTATCCGTCCGCTGTGTCGGGCCTGCTGGGCATCACCGAGCCCGCTATCTTTGGCGTCAACCTCCGTCTGGTCAGCCCCTTTGTCTGGGGCTGTGTGGGCGGCGGTGTCGGCGGCTGGCTTTCGGCGCTGTTTGGCCTGCAGGGTACCGGCATGTCGGTGACCGGCATCCCCGGCATGCTGCTCTACCTGAATAAACAGCTGCCCCTCTACATTTTGATCAATGGTATTGCATTTGCCGTGGCGTTTGCGCTAACATATATCTTTGGAATGAAGAATCAGGACGCAGCCGCATAACGGAACAAGACCCCGGCCCCTGCGCCGGCCCCAGACCAAGGGGCTGCGCGGGGGCTGGGGTCGTGGGCTGCCGCGGAAACGGGGGAGAACATGTACAGCCGAAAAATCCGGTTGCTACGGGCAATCGTCGAGAACGAAAATCTTTCTTCGCAGGAACTGATGGAGAAACTCTCCATCGGTCAGCGGACCCTGCGCAGCGAGATCAGCGAGCTCAATGAAATGCTGCGGAAAGAAAAGGTCTCGATACACTCGGGCAGCGGGGGCGGCTACTGTGTCAAAAGCAGCGATAAGGCCGCCATCCAGAACTATCTGGACGGCATGATCCGCCAGAGCAAGCGGATGGTCCTGCCCGAGACGTCCAGAGAGCGGTTTCTCTTTGGGTTTGCCTGGCTGTTTTTCCGGCGGGAGCCGGTTTCCATCCAGCGGGCGGCGGAGAAACTCTGTGCCTCCAACACAGCGGTTCTCCACACCAAAAAGCAGATCCAGGATACATTGACCTGGTATCCCGGCCTCCGGCTGGAAACCGGAACCCGCGGCATGTGGATCAGCGGCAGTGAGGCGGAAAAGCGGCACGCCCTGGCTCAGTTCATCAATTACTCCACCTTTGGCTCCATTATGATGGAACGGCTGATGACGTTTCTCTTTGGGGCCGGTCCCTATGAGGATTATATGACCTTGTACCGGGGCCTGCCCGATATTTTGGCGGCACAGGGGTGCCGGCTGATTGACAAGTCGGTGGAAGGGTTTGCGCTGGACCTCTTTGTCACTCTGATGCGGTCTCAGAAGGGGTTTGTGCTGGATGAGCAGGAAACACCCGATTCCTGCCCCTGCGTCGATGCGCTGGCTGAATGGGTGGAAAAGGCCGGCTACACCCTCTCTGCCCGGGATAAGGCCTATCTGACAGAATGCCTGCGGGCCAGACGGATTTTGTATACCCTCGGCAAAGACGATGCCGCTCCCGGGGAATATATAGAGGTAACCAGGGAGTTCCTGGCGGCGGTGGACCAGGAATTCGGCACCGAATACCGCCGCAACGAGGAGCTCTGCGGCAAGCTGTCGGTCCATATCCAGAAAATGATCCTGCGGATACAGGGGGGCTATTTCTAGACCAACACCATTTTGCAGGACGTGTCCAACCGGTACGGCCGGGAGATGGACATGGCCCGCAAAATCAACGGCGTCCTTGAAAAGCGGTACGGGGCGGCGGCCAACGTCCACGAGATTTCCTACCTGGCCATTTACCTCCGGGCCTACTCCAGCCGCAAACTCAGTGCACTGGTTCTCTGCGATCTGGGGGAGGGGATCGCCGACAATATGGTCCGGCAGATCACCCAGTACTGCGGGGATGGAATCCGCATTCTGGGGATCAGCTCTTTGAACGAATACCGCAGGGACCCTCTGCCCGTGGATATCCTGATTTCCCCCTCCCGGATCTACAATGTCCGCCTGCCCGAAAAGACCAAGATTTTCTATGTGGACTACCTTTTGAAAGAGACCCAGCTGAAGAAAATCCAGGATTACCTGCTGAAGAACACGCACACGGAATAAGACATCCGCAGCCAGGGAAGCCCCGGTGCGGTGCAGAACATCCAGAGAAACCGGTCCCGTCCATGGTGTATTCAGGGCGGAACCGGTCTTTTGCTTTTTGGCCTGTTTGAGATTCGGGCAAAAAATTTTTTTCAGGGCAGGGAAGGCCATATACCCCCGCCCGGATAACACAGCTCAAAAAGCAGAGCTGACGGGACAAGCCCGGCGGTTTCAAAACGGATAAAACAAAAACCTCGCAGAACCTTTCTGATAGCGTTCATAGGGACACAATATGACCTCACCTTGTTTGTGCTGGGGAGGGCGGGTTTCCGCCCTCTCCGGTGCCGTTTATGCCAGCATCCTGATGAGTTCTTCTTTACTTGTGATCGGCGGCGCCATGCGCGGCGCGGTTTCTCCCGCTTGCATCGGACTGTCCAGCGTACCGATGTCCCGATACACGATCCGGATGCTCTGGCCGGCGGAGCGGGAATACTTCTTTGTTCGCTCCCCCACTTCGATGCGCTGGATGAACAGCCTCAGCAGTTCCGGTGTCAGATGGTCAATGGCGGTGTACTGCTTGGCCTTCTCGATGAAGGCGTCCACATTGGCGACCGCGGCTTTCAGCCTCTCCAACTGCTCCTCCTTCGCGGGGATGGCCGACTCCAGCTCCTTCTGCTCGGCGTTGTAGTCGGCGGAGAGCATCCGGAACTGCTCGTTGGTCACCCGCCCCAGTACATTGTCCTCGTAGAGCCGCTTGAACAGAGCGCTCAGTTCTCCGTTCCTGCGGCGCATGGTGTTCAGCTCCTTCTGTACCCAGTCGATCTCCCGCCGCAGCTCCAGCGTGTTCTTCTGGTTGATGTACTCCGCGAACTGCCGCTCCTTCATCCTGGCGAAGTGGGTCACCCTGCGCAGATCATCCAGTACGATTTGGATCAGCTCTTCTTCCCGGATGTGGTGGGGAGAACACTCCGCTTTTCCCCGCTTGCCATAGGTGTAGCACTTGAAGTTGTAGCTGGACTTGGACATGGAACTGGCCCTGTGCAGTACCATAGGCTTTCCACAGTCGACGCAGAACACGAGACCGGCGAACAGATTTGGCTCGTCCATGTGCTTGGGAATGCGCTTTTTGTGCTTGCGGACATCCTGCACGATGTCCCACTGTTCCTGGGATATCAGCGGTTCGTGGGTATGCTCCACCAGCACCTGCTCGCTCTCCGGCCTTCGGACGATCTTTTTATTCTTGTAGGACAGAGAAGAGGCGCGCAGGCCGGGCATATGCCCCAGGTAGACCTTGCTGTCCAGGATACCCGTGACCGTGCTGCTGCACCATGCGTATGGACGGGTGGTATCCAGCCCCTTGTGGGATTTTCCGGTTTTCCTGTAGTAATAATTTGTCGGCGTCAGAACCTGATCCGCCGCAAGGATGCGGGCAATCTGGTTGGGGCCTTTGCCGGAGGCACATAAGTCGAAGATGCGCCGGACTACAGCTGCCGCTTCTTCATCCGGAATGAGTTCTTTGCTGTCAGGGCTTTTCTTCCTATACCCGTAGGGAGGCCGGCCGCCCAGCCGCTCCCCGCGCTCCGCCTGCATCTTCTTGATGGCCCGCACCTTTTTGCTGGTGTCCTTGGCATGGAGCTCGTTGGCCCAGTTGCGGATGGGGTTGAAGTCGTTGCTGCTCTCCACCAGGGAGTCCACGCTGTCATTGACCGCGATGAACCGGACGCCCTTCTCTGGGAAGTAGAGTTCCGTCAGCTGGCCCACCTGCAGGTACTCCCGTCCCAGGCGGCTGAGATCCTTGACGATCAGTGTCTCCACCTCGCCGTTCTCGATCATCTCCACGATCTTCTTCCATGCGGGCCGCTCGAAGTTGGTCCCGGAGTATCCGTCATCGGACAGGAACAGGGTATTCTCGAATCCATTGTCCGCCGCGTACTTTTCCAGAAACAGCTTTTGGTTGTGGATGGAATTGGACTCCCCCTGCCGCTCGTCCTCCTGACTGAGCCGGCCATAGAGGATGTTGTATTTTTGGCTTGCCATATTCTGTAACCTCCTTCTTTTGGGGCAAGCCGGTATGGGGTAGGGACAGTATACCCCACCGGCTCCCCCAAGTCTACTGAAACATCAGGCGCTGTGGCCCTGATCCGCAAACTCCGCGTCGATGAGGGAGAGCAGCTTGTCCGTGGGCGTCGCTACGGCTTGGTTGGGAAATATGGAGGTCACATGGAACACTTTCCCACGGATGAGCATCTCCCGCTGGCTCTCCAGGTGATCCTCCCGCTGCTGGTAATTGGTGTCCCGAAATGTAGTCATAACTTCTCCGCCGCGCTGCTCCTGCAGTATTGCCATCTCCGGGTGATAGCCGCCCAGAACACCGGTATCCCGATATACTTCATAATCTTTTTTCATATTCGCCTTTCTTCCCATATCAGGGAACGGTTGGCCTCAGCTCATGGTCTGTTGCCAAGTTGGTTCTTCCTCATGATCGTCCTCCTTATGGCCAAGGGCGATCTTCTTTTCCCTCTCTTTGCGGAGGGCTTTTCTGTCGCCATGCTGGTGTGCGGTGGTGGTGTCTCTCACGGGAGCAGCGTGTGCATCATGTTCCAGAGTTTTTCCCAACTGAACCAGACCGCCCACAACACGCCCCCAGTCAGCACCAGGGCCGTCAACCCCAGCAGCAGGCTGCTCCAGGGGATGTAGGGCAGGTGCGGCTTGGGCATAGAAAAGTGCCGCTCTCTCTTTTTCCCAGCCTGTTTCAGCTCTGCCCTCATTTGGGCCACATCCCCCGCCAGCGCCTCCAGCTGGGACTGGGTGGGGAGCTGCCCCACCTGCCGGCTCAACGCCCGAAACAGGGCCTCCTGTGGGCCGACGCTGGCCTCCAGGCGCTCCAGCCGGTCGCTGTTGGTGCTCTCCAGCCGGTACAGGGCTGTGAGCGCCGCCAGCAGATCGTCCCAGTCCTGCCTCGTTGGGGTGTCTGGCGGCGCGACTGGTACGGATGGGGCCGATGCCCGATTCCGCTGTTTCAACTCCTCCAGAGATAATTTCTGCCCGGAATCGGAATTCACGCTCCATGACCTCCTTGGTGTATTTTGTTTCGTGGAGCCGGTCATCCCGGCACTTCATGCCCTCCGGCGTGGTGTAGGTGATGTTCTTCCGGTTGTCCGTCCACCGCACCTGATACCCCTCGCTCTCCATCAGGGAGAGGAACTCCTCGCGGGTTTCGGCGTACCGCATACACTGGTCGATGGTGTTCATCAGCCGGAACTTCCAGCTCTCGCCCTTGGCGGCGGAGCGGTATTCCCGGGTGCCCATCCGTTTCTGCTTGACCTGTTTCTGGGGCGGCGGCAATATCTCCAGGCCGTGGGCGGCGCAGATCTCGTCGCTGGCCAGCCGGTGGGCCTGCAAGTCGGCGGCGCTCTGGTGGAGTTTCTTGCCGTCTTGGAAAGAGACGCTGTTGACGATCAGGTGGCTGTGCAGATGGTCGGTGTCGATGTGGGTGGCCACCAGCACCTCGAAATCTGGGAACTCCCGCCGGGCCAGCTCCAGAGCAATGGCGTGGGCCTCCTGGGGTGTCAGGTCGTCCGTTTCCGCAAAGGACTGGACGAAGTGGTAGTACTGCCGCCCGTCCGTTTTCCGATGCCGCTCCTTGGTGAGCAGCATCTCAGAGAGGGCGGACTGGGCAGTGCAGTTCCATCCACTCACCAGCCGCCGCCCGTCCCACAGCGTCTTTTCGTCCTGCTGGGTATAGCGCAGCACGCCGCCCAGAGCGCCCCGGCCTCCGCCCCGGTTCTTGACAGCGGTGAAGGTGGCCATCTCAGGTCACCTCCCGCACCAGCTGGCGGAGCTGCTCATTGATCTGGGCGTAGCTCTCCGCCAGCTTGTCCCCGTACACCACGGTGATCTTGCCCATGTTGGCCAGGGTGGTGAGCTGGTTGAGATTCCGACCTTGGGCTTTTAGTTCGGACAGCACTTTGTCCAAACCATCTACCCGGACAATCTTCTTCCCCAGACCGCACAGGCACAGGTAGTCGGTGACGGTCAGACTTAGTTCTTGGGCCTTGGCCCGGATGCGGTCTTTGGTCTGCGGTGTTACTCGAAGGGTGATAATCTCCGTTTTCTTTTCTCTCTGCATTAAGACTCCTTCCTCATAGCTCCCCGCGAAAACCGGGGTTCGGGGCAACGCCCCGGAACTGTGGCCGGCGTATAGCCGGACGCGATGCTTGCCCTCCCAAAAGGGAGGAATCCGTTCCCCGGCGGGGCCACCGTTTTCCTGTGGCAGTGATCCGCAGAGAAGAAAGAATGCAAGGGTGCAAAGCCCTTAGGTTGTTACATCCTTACAGCCTTGCTCCGGCAGACGCCAGTACCACTGGCCGCCCCGCTTCTCCGAAATGACACCCAGGTTTTTCTTGGCGATCATCAGGGTGCGCTCCGACACTCCCAGCTCTCTGGCCCGGCTCAGCACGGCCTCGGCGGGCATGGCCTCCGTGAGCATCCGCTCCAGCTCCTCCTCCATCTGGGTGGTCTTGGTCTGGAACCTCCCGCCGCCGCTGAGCACATCGTCCACCGACAGGTCGCAGGCTCCCTTCCACTGGAAGCCGTGCTTCCCGTCCAGCAGGAAGGCGATGGACTTTCCCTCGGGAGCAAGGCTGTTCTTGTCCTGAGCAACCACACGCACCGTCGGGTCCTCTTTCAACCGCCCCACCACCAGCACGCTCCGGGCGGCGGCCCGGAAGTCGATGGATCCCAGGCCCCGGTAACCGGCCTTCAGCCCCTGGGCCTTGTTCATGTGCCCGATGAGGATCACGGCACATCCGGTACGCTCCGCCATGGCCGCCACTCGTTTCAGAACGGGACGCACCTCGTTGGCCCGGTGCATGTCCACACCGTCCCCCAGGTATGCCTGGATGGGGTCCAGCACCACCAGTCCCGCCCCGGTTCTGCTGATCGCCAGCTCCAGCCGGTAGTCACAGAGGGTCAGCTCCCGCTGGCTCTCGTCGATGACCAGCACCCGGGAACAGTCTGCGCCGGCGGCGTCCAGCCGTGGCTTGATGGTATCCGCCAGCCCGTCCTCCGCCGTCTGGTAGATCACGTTCAGCGGCTCCAGCGCCTGCTCGCTCTCCGGCAGGGCCTCACCCCGGGTCAGGGCGGCAATCACCGCCAGCACGAAGGTGGTTTTGCCCTCGCCGGGATCGCCCTGGACGATGGTCAGTTTCCCTCGCGGGAGATACGGATACCAGAGCCATTTCACCTCCTCTGCTCTGATCTCGCCCATGGAAATGAGCTTCAAATCAGGTTTCATTTCCTCACATCCTTTCCTGTGTGTTCGCGAAAGCGACCATTCCCTTCCCGCCGTTTTCATGATAAAATCAGAAAAGGAAAACTTACATGGGAAAGGAACTTTCCGATTTTTTGAAAAAGTCGATGCGACGGAAGGGAGGCGGCTCATGGACAGAAAAAGAAAACCCGGCATCTATCTTCTGACAGATGCCGGGGATGCCGTTGAATTGATCTTGGTTTGGCTGGACGGCCGGGAGACGCGCCTGCGGGGACAGTCACCCGCCGAGGAGCTGGTCTCCTTCGTGAACTTTGATTTCTCCGCCTATCGGGCCTCCGTGGAGCGTCTGTGGGAAGAGCACGACGTGTTTGAAGAGCGCCTTGAAGTGCCCTACGAGGACTATGTGGACTTCGCGCGGCAGGCGCTCCCCCTGGCGAAACAACTCTCGGAGATCGCGCCCGTGGCGTATTGGGACGTTCTGCGCCACCTGGGCCCCGCCACAAAGATGCTGTATGACGGCAAGCCCATCTTCCCATCCCGGAAGGCTTTGGCTGTCCTCAACGCGCTGCGCCATCCATATTTTATCCAGAACCGGCTGAGAAACCTGTTTGAGATCGGCTTTGCAGACTTCGAGCGCGGGACTCAACAAGACCGTTTCCGCGTGCTGGAGGATACCTGGCCGGGCCTGATCGACCGGGCGTTCCCCATCCGCTTTTTGCCGGAGCCGTCCGGCGCTCCCGTGGGCACAGTCAGGGAATATGCCCTGGACGATCTGTATGAGCTCTGCCTGGCGGAGCTGTCTCTCTACTTTCAGCAGGATCGGCGGCGGGTCGCCCGCTGTGAGAACTGCTGGCGGTATTTTGTGCCCAGGACCGAGGCGGAGTCCCGGTATTGTTACGGGGAGATGGACGGGAAGCCCTGCAAGCAGGATGGGGCCAGGCGTATGCGCCGGTTCCGGGCGGATACGGACGAGGCGCTGGCGGCCTATGAGCGTCTGCGACGGCGACTGGAGGAACGGGCCAACCGGCTGGAGCTGGCGGATCCGGGAGGGGAAAACCACCTGATCCCCTTCGGCAGAACACAGTATGAGGCGTGGCTGGACGGAGCGCGGGAGGCAAAGAAAGCATATCAGGCGGGCGGTATCTCCGCCGAGGAATTCCTGCGGCGGATCGACGTGGACGGGGAACTGGACGGCTATCAAGCCGCGCGGGACACATTCCCCGCGCCCGGCCAGACGCCCTGGCGGGACTACATCAAAAGAGATATGGACTTCGTTCCCGGCAAGCGGTTCACGGACATGCTGTACCTGGATTTGTCAGCGGATGCTCCCTCCTGGACCATGATCACCGCCGAGGAGCAGATCCGAAAGGCGCGGGGCGGACACGCCAGCCTCCACGACCGCTACGGCGTGGAGGACCCAGTGGACCCCAAGGTCCACGCCAAGGAGCTGGAAGCGATGTTTTCCCCTTGCGAGCCTGATCCACAGGTGGAGCTCATGAAACGTTTGATCGCTGAGACGGCCAAGATCTCCATGGAGACTGTGTGGCCGGAAGAAAACTCAAGTACGAACAACTGACACTTGCTACCATTTTAGTGCGTTGTCAACGAATTGAACGAAGCTATTAGAATAATCGCCTGGGACGGAATCTTTCTCCAGTCCCAGGCGATCATTCACATAGTGTTCCTGTTTACAGAGCAAACTTTGTAGAGGAACAGTTGGAGGTACATAGCAACAATACAACGGGAATTTGGTTTTCCAATAGTGTTTGGCTCACTTTTTCAGCAAGCCAAACGCTCCGTGGTATTTCCCGTCAGAAAATGCGTCAGTCTACATTTTCGGTATGTAAGTCGCAGTATTATACTTAGCGTCCCAAAGGGCCAACTCCGGTGTTTCCGGTTCTGGCTCTGGTACCGGCATTCCCGCTACGTGGATCAAAGGCGGAAACTGCTTCCCATAGGAGGGAGGCACACCCTGGCACAGGTCATCCGCCAACTCCAGGACCACAGATTTTAATTCCAGATGCTCAAGGTATTTGGGCGGGATGCCCGCAAGGCCCAGCCGTGCTCCCAGCAGGTTCCCTGTCACCGCTCCGGTGGAATCGCTGTCCCCGTCGTGATTCACCGCCGCGGCCATAGCCCGGTCGAAGTCATTTTCATGCTTCACAGCACAATAAACGGCAATGGCCAGCGTCTCCTCCGCCACCCAGCCCTCACCCAATTCCCGGATCGCATCGGTGCCCTCCACGTCCTTCTCGGACAGGCGAACGGCTTCATTTACCAGATCGATCAGTTCCGGGAGATGCGGGGTACCGGCAAACTGCCGGGCCGCCCAATCCATACCGTTTTGCACTGCCTCCAGAACAGAATCCGTCTCCCCGTGAACCAGGGCACTGATGCTGTAGCCCAGAACTCCGGCGGGGATGTATCCCAGTTCGTGTCCGTGGGTGAGCGCGGCCAACTGGGCGGCCAACCGTCCGGCGCCGTCCGGCTTCGCCAGCCAGAGCCCAGCCGGCGCCACCCGCATGATGCCGCCGCAGCCTTTGCTCCGATTGATGGGCCGTTCCATCGTCCCCTTGGCTCCCTGGGCAATCGCATCCAGGCAGGTATTGCCCGGAGCCCGGCGCTGATACAGCTCCGGGACGTTCATGATCCAAGCGGTGTGATCGTGCGCTCCCGGGCAAAAGGGCTCCCGCTGGGTTTTCAGCCAGTCCCGATAACAGGCGGCCACCGTGCCTGCAACAGAGCCGCCGCCCGGTGCGCCGATCCGCCGACGGGTCTCTGAGAATAACAGACCGTTGGCGGTGAAAAGGGTCATCTGGGTATCATCAGAGATCTGGGCCACGCCGTTTTGCAGGGTATAGCTTGTGATACCGGCGGGCCCATACCGCTCCCGAATATCTGTCAAAGAGAGGAACTCTACCGGATAGCCCAGGGCGTCCCCCGCCGCGCCACCCAGCAGACAGCCGCGGTATCGATCCAAGTGTTTCATGTGGTATCCTCCTTCTCAAACCAGTCCGGACAAAGGGTGTGAACGGCAATGATTTCCTTTGGATGAACCTGATCCAGCAGCTGCCAGATCTCTTCCGGCGCAGCGTGACCGCTGCTGTGGAGCGTCACCTCTTTGATCCCCATTTCCCCACACCAGGACAGGAACTCGGACATCTCCGGCCTCTCCCGATAGCCGCTCCACAGGGAATAAAACAGTACACTGCCCGCAAGGGGGAGGCGCTGCCCCAGCTTTTCCATCCATTTCCACATGGAGGGCCGGATACAGATCACGCTGTCTGCCGGGATGTGGGTACGGCTGATCCTGGCGCTTCCATAGCTGCAAAACCGCTGATAGCGTGTGCTCTCCGCCGATACGCTGGATGGCAGAAATACCCGCACATCAGAAAAACGGCCCGGCTGGGGGATGCTGGGCCCGGCGGCGGCAGCCACTTCCGCCTGATACAGATCCTCCAGAAAGATGCGGCTACTCCGCTTGGCCGCCCGATAAAAGGTCACCAGACGATCCAGATTCGTGGCGGCCTGCAAGACAAAGGCCGGCCCTCGGCATTGCTTCATCAGAGCCGCAGCTCGATCCTCCAGCTCCTTTTCGCTCCAGACCTCCTGACCTTGGCGGGAGAGATTGGTTCCCTCACATACCAGAAAATCCACCCGCTTCGGCAGCTGCCGCAAAAGAGAGGGAAAGGACTTGCGCCCGTGGCCCCGGAAGTCCCCGGTGTACAGCAGGGACTTCCCGCCGCCCTCCACGTGGAGCATGTAGCTGTCAAAGGCGGAGTGGTCGCACAGGTAAGGCGTAACGGTCAGCGCACCCACCCGGATGGGCTTCCCGTGTTCCAGAAATCCGGCCGGATTCAGCGTTTTTCGGCCCAAGTAGTCATTGGCCGCCCGCAGTACCTCCCAGGCCCGGCGGCCCAGGTAGAGGGGGATGTCTGGGTGGGCCTGCTCCGCCAGGCCCATGTGATCCCGGTGGGTGTGGGTAAGAAAGACCGCGTCGCAGCCGCCGCTTTCCGTCAGCCAGGCGGCCTGGGGCGGGATGGCCGCATCCCCCTCCAGCGTCTCCCCGGCGTCCAGCAGGATCTTCGTGCCGCCGCAGGTCACCTGGATCAGATTTCCGCCGATCTGGTTCAAGCCGCGCAGGACTTCCAGGGTCATCATATGTGCCCCGAAATACAGGGGCAGTTGTCCTGCCTGAGTACATAGCGAAGATCATAATACCGGATCGAGGAATGCCCTGTATTCATCAACTCTATCACGTCCGGTGTGATGAGAGGGTGAAGCTCGTCTGTCAGCATAGCGGCATGGATGGTTGTAAACCGGCCATTGCAATAACCGTCGTATAGGCTGTTATAACCCCGCAAGATGCCGGTATCCGTGATTTTTCGTCCCTTTTGATCTTCCGCAGGCATAGGCTGTATCGTATTCCGGGGCACATACAAATCGTACATATAATTGGCGTAGAACATCAGCTCTGTCAGAATTCCCACCATACGGTTACGGGCTTTCAACTCATAAATTGCAATACCATCCGCTGTAAGACCCCACAGGTCAATGGCGGATTTTCCATAGGTGAATACACTGTTCTCTTGGCGCTTCTCTCCCTCGAAAAGTCCTACAGGGAGCTGATGGTAAATCGAGTCTTTTTCAAGCAAAATACCGCTCTGCGCAGAAAGGCTGGTCAGCTTCTCCTTTCCATATTTACACTCCGCAAATGCCGTTTCTACTTGGTATTCCAGGGAGGTGCCGGCCTTGGGTTTTTTAGTGGGGTAGTTGTTGCAGAATTTTCTTCCGCATAGCCACACCCGGAACGCATTTACGCAGGCTTTCAAGGGATCTGACAGAGAAAACCAGCCGCTGTACTGCTCTGAGAATTTCATGGCCCGATACAGGAAACGGCCATAATGGCCGTGGTAAGGCGGCGCAAGAGGAAAAGCGTCCTCTGCCGCACCCAGTTGAACACAAAAACCGCAGTGGGTATGGATTAACAGTGCCCACGCCTCAAAAGCCGCAGATCCCTCCTGCATATTGAGATGATCTTTAGGCGCTTTCCCAATGGCGCTGGCATTCAGGACAAGTTTTACAGCGTCCTCCGCATCTCCGGGCAGGAAGGAGATCCCCGTGGTAAGCCTTGCGCCATGAGAGACTTCGTTGAAGCTGGCAGTGATCCTTTTTCTGATTTGTCCTTCTGTCATATCGGCATTCCTCTCTCTATTTTCCCGTCCAATGCGTATACTGCGGACAGTGCCCAGTAAAATTTCCCGGCATGGCCTGTCCGTTTTTCAAAGCCTTTGGACTCCGGCAGACACCGCTTCCCACATAGGCCACGCTCTGCCCCTGGGCCCTCCGGGAGCCTCCCCAAAAGGCGCAGGTAGCACACTGGCGGCTTTGGGTTGAGGTAAGAATCGCCATACTATCCCTCCAATTTTACCGACTGAACCGGATTTTGGAAACAGGTAGCTGTCCGCACAAAAAACCGTTGATTCAGAGAAATGGACACGCTCTCCTGATCCCGGTAGCCCAGGACGAACTTGAACACCATCCCCCAGAAGGCGCCGATGGCCTTTTTCACAAATGGCTCCAGGGCTGCGTCCTCTCGGCCGGTCATGCGGATGAAGTCTTGCGCGTAGTATAGCAGAAAAGTTTTGACCGGCGGGATGCGCAGCAGGTCATTGCAGAAGATGATGTGGGAAAGCAGTTCCCGATTCCGCACTGCCTCCATACACTTGTCCCAGTAGGGGCGGTAGTCTGGGGACTCCTGGAATTCTTTGAAATGGCGGTAACAGTCGGAGAACCGGGCCTCCACCTGCTCCGCAATCATGCAAACAGAAAAAGCCATATATACACCCATCAAATTAACTGATGTATAAATTATAATTGAAAAGCAAGATCCAGTCAAGAGTAATTTGCGGGCGTTCTACCATGAGCCTGTACACTTCACTTGGCAAATACGCTAATGGCCACAAGGCGAAAGAAGGCCCCAAGTCTGACCGGCAATACCGGCCCGACCTGGGGTTTTTGTCAGGGCTCCGTGTGGTTGATTTTGGTGTATGTGTTATTATAAATTGGCGGGGAATGCACCGAAAAGTTCTGAATGTCAGACGATGGAAGGAAGTTCTTGTGAGAACAATTTGATATTATCAAGCACATCAATCTGAAGCAAGAAAGAATTATGAAATAAAATGGAAGATGGTGTTGCAATGCAATTGTGTGATTACTTGTATAAGCATTTTAGATTACTTTTATTTGTACAAGAAGATGATGCCCTTTGATGTATTAAGAGTGATTTTGTGGAATCTGTTCCACAAAATCACTCTTCCCCCCATACACGGCATTAAGCCCCATAGGTTCACATTGTGTACCTATGGGGCTTACCCCTTCGGTTTTGCGAGGTTTTTCTGGCGGAAAGATGGGGATTCGAACCCCAGAACGCTTTTACACGTTACACGATTTCCAGTCGTGCGCCTTAGACCAACTCAGCCATCTTTCCACATATTCTTTTGTGTTTGCCGCTCTGTGTTTCCGTGTCTCCCGAGCGCTCCACTATAATACCTGAATTGACGGGATTTGTCAAGGGTTTTTTGAAAAAAATTTGGGCCCTTTTTTATCTTGACGTTGCAGGCCGTCGGGCGTATCATGGAGCCAGAGACAAGAGGGGCGTTTTTGCCGCCCCGAATGGCAATAAAGGAGGATGTTCCATGACGTATACGGATGTTCTGAACCAGGCCCGGCAGTGCCTGGGCGAAACCTGCAAAGCCTGCCCCATCTGCAATGGCGTGGCCTGCAGAAACCGCATTCCCGGCCCGGGAGCCAAAGGGGTAGGGGATACGGCCATTCGCAATTATGAAAAGTGGGCGGATATCCGGCTGAATATGGATACGCTCTGCCCGGGCGGCGGGCAGGATACCACCTGTGAGTTGTTTGGCCGGACGTTCCGCTATCCCTTCTTTGCGGGGCCGGTGGGTGCAGTGAACCTCCACTACTCTAAGGCCTACAACGATATGACCTATAATGATGTGCTGGTCCGTGCCTGCGCCGCCAACGGGATTGCGGCCTTTACCGGCGACGGCACCGACCCCAACGTGATGGAGATGGCCACCCGCGCCATCGGCGCGGCGGACGGCTGTGGCGTGCCTACCATCAAGCCCTGGGACATCGACACCATCCGTACCAAGATGGATCTGGCCCGCGCCAGCAATTGCTTTGCGGTGGCGATGGATGTGGACGCCGCCGGCCTGCCCTTCCTGAAGAACCGCAATCCGCCGGCCGGCAGCAAGAGCGTGGCCGAGCTGCGGGAGATTGTGGGAATCCTCAACCGTCCCTTTATCGTCAAGGGCGTTATGACCGTCAAGGGCGCCCTCAAGGCCCAGGAGGCCGGCGCAGCAGCCATCGTGGTGTCCAACCACGGCGGCCGTGTGCTGGATCAATGCCCCGCTACGGCAGAGGTCCTGCCCGAAATCGTGGCCGCGCTCCATGGCAGCAATACGGCCGTTCTGGTAGATGGCGGCATCCGCACCGGCACCGATGTCTTTAAGGCTCTGGCTCTGGGCGCCAAGGGCGTCCTGATCGCCCGTCCCTTTGTGACCGCAGTCTATGGCGGCGGCGAGGAGGGCGTCCGCCTCTACATCGAGAAGATCGCCGGCGAGCTGGCCGACGCCATGCAGATGTGCGGTGCCCACACGCCGGCCGAAATCACCCCCGACATGGTCCGTATCTGCAAATAAGTTTTCAGATCGACTGTCTTTCAAGGCCGCTGCATGGTCCCGGACCCTGCGGCGGTCTTTTTGTATCCTTTGTTCTGAGCGAGAAGTTTAAAAGGGCTTGTTGCAGAGGACAGGCTCTCTCTTTATAATGGAATCGGAACATGTCGGAGGCAGCCGGCGGAAAGCCAATGTGGACCAAACAAAGCGACAGCCCCCGCCCTGGACGGCACACAGGGAACAGAGGCAGAGGGAGACGAAACAGATGATTGTATTGATAACAGGTCCGTCCCATACAGGGAAAACCCTGCTGGCCCAGAAGCTCCTGGAAAAATATAAATTCCCTTATTTGTCTATGGATCATCTGAAAATGGGCCTTATTCGCAGCGGCTACACCCGCCTGACCCCGGAGGATGACGACGCCCTTACGGGTTATTTGTGGCCGGTTGTGCGTGAGATCGTGAAAACGGCCATAGAAAATCAGCAAAACCTCATTGTGGAAGGCTGTTACATTCCGTTCGACTGGGCGAAAGATTTTGAAAAGGCATATCTCGACCAAATCCGGTATTATTGCCTGGTCATGAGTGAGACCTATATCAAAACCCATTTTGCCAGCATCCAAGAATATGCGAACGTCATGGAAAAACGCTTGGACGACCAAGGATGCACACTGGAAAGCGTTTTGAAGGATCACGCATATTTTCGGGAGAGCGCCCAAAAGCATCATCTGAATGTTGTGCTGATCGACGACAAGTACGACATAAACATCGACTTGGAATGATCTTCGACGAAAAACGGCTGTACTCTGGGTAGGGTAAATAAAAACGCCCCTTTGCAGGCCTGTTTGGCCGCACAAAGGGGCGTTTGGGCTGTTTTAAGGCTCGGAGTGGCCGGTCTGCCGGTCTTGCCAGTAGGGCAGTTTTGCCAACTGAACTTCAAAAAAGGCTCTGGCCTGCTCCGGAGGCCAGGATTCGTTGGACATGTGCTCTACCAGATAATTTGTCAGTTCCGCGAGACTTGTGTAAGCGAATTTTCCGTCGGTGTAGCACCACTTGCAATAGGCTTCATTGAAAGAACCATCTGGTTCCCGGCTGATGCAGCTGTCGTCCAGCGGCATACCGCAGCACTGGCAAATCAGCTTTTGCGGTGAGCCTAAAAGGGTGTTGATCGAAACATCAAACAACATGGACAACCGCTTGAGTGTTTCTGTGTTGGGGAGGGTTTCTCCGGTCTCCCACCGGGAAACAGCCTGGCGGGTTACATACAATTTTTCTGCAAGATCTTCCTGCGTCAAACCGTGCCTGGTCCGCAGCTCCAGGATAATCTCTTTGGTCTCCATAGCGATCACCTCATGGAGAGTGTATCATACTTCCCAAACCGCGCCAAGCAACAGACTGTTGCCCTGAAATTATTTCAGGGTTCCGTCCAGAATCTGGCCATAGTACCAGGGCCGGGGTGCGTGGAACACCTTGCCGCTGAGGTCAGCCAGAATGGGCTGGGTGAAGGAGGGGAGAACCAGCTCCCAGGCGCACAGAGCCTGGTATTTGAGCCGCAGTTCCCGGTTGGCGGCGTTGTTGCCGTACTTGCTGTCGCCCAGGATGGGGCAGCCAATGCTGGCCATGTGGGCCCGGATCTGATGGGTCCGGCCGGTGATCAGCCGAACCTTCAGCAGGGCCAGCCGTCCCGAGACGGCCACCGTCTCATATTCGGTGCAGACTTCCTTGGCGCCGGGGCGCTTCTCGGACAGAATCTGGACTTTGCCCATGTCCGCATCTTTCAGCAGCCAGCCGCCCAGCGTCCCCTCGGGGGGAATGGGCCGGCCAAAGGTGACGCACAGATAGGTCTTCTGGACCTTCCGCTCCCGGATGGCCTCCAGCAGAATCTGCTCGGCCTCCGGGGTCTTGGCGATCAGGACCAGGCCGCTGGTGCCGGTGTCCAGCCGGTGACAGAGGGAGGGCTGGTAGAGGCTCTCCTCGCTGTACTCGTTCTGACTGTTCAGATAGAGCAGCGCGCGGTTGAGAAGGGTGTCGTTCTCAGGGCCGTCCACCGCCAGACCGGCGGGCTTGTTGACCACCAGGAGCTGGGGGCCGTTGTAGACCACCTCAGCGGGGCAGCGGGCCTTTTTCCAGGCGGGACCGGCGGTGTCGCAGCTGTCGTCCAGCTGGTCGTCCAGAATAAACAGCTTGATTTCGTCCCCGGCCATCACGCGGGTGGAAAGGGGCTGCTTTTTGCCGTTGAGCTTGATTTTGTTTTCCCGCAGGGCCTTGTTCAGGCGGCCGGGGTTGAGGGCAGGATATTGCTGCATCAGGTAATGGTCCAGCCGGGTGGGGGCCAGACATTTCACTTTGAGTATCTTCAAGAAAATTCCTCCATAGCCATGGTACATTCAACAATTACGGCATCATTGTAGCCGATGGGACGGCGTTCTGTCAAGGCTCTGGGCCCCAGAAATCATCCAGCGCCCGCCGGAGGCTGTCGGTGCCGGAGAGATATTGGATGTGGGCCCAGTGTCGCGGGAAAAGTCTGCGGTATCCCTCCTGTGTGAAGCGGTCGTCCAGAAGCAGCACCACGCCGCGGTCGGTCTCGGTGCGGATGACCCGGCCCGCCGCCTGCAGGACCTTGTTCATCCCCGGGAAGCGGTAGGCATAATCAAAACCGCTGCCGTCTTTCTCCTCAAAATAGCGGCGGAGCATTTCCTGCCGCGGGCTGACCTGGGGCAGCCCCACGCCTACAATGGCGCAGCCGATCAGACGGCTGCCGGCCAGATCCACGCCTTCGCCAAAGACGCCGCCCAGCACCCCGAATCCCAGCAGGGTCTCGGTCGGGTCAGGAGAGAAGTGTTCCAGAAAGGCGGCCCGCCCGGCGTCGTCCAGACCGCTCTCCTGGGCGATGGTGCGGATCTGGGGGTAGCGGGCGGAAAAATCGGCGTAGACCTGCCGCAGATAGGCATAGCTGGGGAAGAAGGCCAGGTAGTTGCCCACCTTGCCTGCGGCCAGCGCGGCCAGCGCGTCCGAAATGGCCGGGACGCTGGCCTCCCGCTGACGGTAGCGGGTGGAAATGCCGGGCAGACAGTAGAGGCCCAGGTTTTCGGCGGGGAAGGGGCTTTCCAGCGCCACCGCCCGGGCGCCGCCGCAGCCCAGCACATTCTTATAGTAGCCGGGAGGAATCAAGGTGGCGCTGAACAGGACCGATGCCCGGCCGCAGGCCAGGCTGTCGTCCACAAAGGCGGAGGGGTCCAGACAGAGCAGCCGGATGGTCAAGTCGCTCCCGTGGGCGGTGAGCTGGGTGACGTAGTGGTCGTCGTAGCGCTCCGCTGTGCGGAGCAGATCGTGGAGCCCAAAGTAGAGGTCCAGCAGCGTCTCGTGGGCCGGGTCCTCGGAGTTCTTCTCCAGCCAGTCCTGAAGAGCTGGCAGAAGCCCCAGCAGAGGACGTACCAGGGCCGGCGGCAGCTCTTTGAAGAAGACGGTCCCGTCCTGCGCATAAATCGGTTCAGGCAGCAGGGAAGGGGCCTCTGGTGATTCAGAGCCGGTGGCAGCCTCGCCGGCAGGTTCATCGAAAAGTCCCATCTGCTGAACTTGCGGCGGCGCGGTCTCGGACCCGGGGACGGCAGCGGCGCCCCGCCGCGGGGCGAGCGCTTCACAGGCCCGGCGCAGGGCCAGCAGTTCT
Source organism: Faecalibacterium sp. An122 (assembly GCF_002160895.1). Classification (GTDB taxonomy): domain Bacteria; phylum Bacillota; class Clostridia; order Oscillospirales; family Ruminococcaceae; genus Faecalibacterium. The sequence goes on from NZ_NFLL01000001.1 coordinate 169,732, forward strand.
TTGTCTGCCCGGATCAGATGCCGTTTGAGGGAGTTCTTTCCCTTGAGCAGGGCCCGCTTGGCCTCGGTGATGTCGCTCTTGGCGAAAGAGGCCGAGTACATCTCCCGGGCCCGGTCAGGGAGGTTGTGAGCCTCGTCGATGAGGAACACCCAGTCCCCGTTCAGCTCAAAAAAGCGCCGCAGATGAACCGTCGGGTCAAACAGATAGTTGTAGTCCCCGATGATGAGGTCACACCAGTCGCTGAGGTCCAGACCCAGCTCAAAGGGGCAGACGGTATGCCGGCGGGCGGCGGCCTCGATGGCGGGGCGGTCCAGCTGGCCGCCGCCGTCCAGCAGATCGGCCAGCGCGGTCTTGACCCGATTGTAGTAACCCTTGGCGAAAGGGCAGACCTCGGGCAGACAGACCGGGCGGCCCGCCTCGTTCTTGCACAGGCACACCTTCTCCTTGGCGGTGAGGGTCACCGATCGGAAGGACAGGCCGGGATTGGCCTGGCGCAGCAGGGATACAGCGCTTTCGGCGGCGGTCCGTGCGGTATTTCTGGCTGTAAAGTAAAATAGCTTTTCACCTTTTTCTTCCCCCATAGCCTTCATGGCAGGGAACAGGGCGCTCATTGTTTTGCCGGTTCCGGTAGGAGCCTGACAGAACAGCCGGAACCCGCCCTTTCCGGCCTCCCGACCAGTGCGGCAGGCCCGGTAAACCTCCCCGGCAAGGGCCCGCTGCCCGGGCCGATACTGGTTATAAGGAAACTGCAAATCCAGCAGACTGGCCCGCCGCTTCTCAGTCCAGTCCAGCTGGCGCCGGGCCCAGGGAGCATACTCTTTCAGCAGGCCCAGGAGAAAATCTTCCAGTGCATCGCGCACAAAATGACGTGTAAAGTATATAACCTTGTCATCATCAATCTGATAATAGGTCAGCCGCACATCGATGTGGGACAGGTCGTTTTGATCGGCGTAGATGGCGGCATACACCATCCCCTGGGCCCAGTGGCAGAAGTTGAGGTCCTCGGTGATCTCCTGCAGCGGGACGCCGGTGGTCTTGATCTCGTCGATGACGGTCCGCTCCTCGCCATCCACAAAAATCCCGTCGGCCCGGCCCTCGACGGTGTAGCGAATGCCCTCCACATCCCGCGTGCCGGACAGGAACACCTCGGGCCGGTAGCCGTCGCCCGCCTGCTTTTGAAGTTTGCGGTGGATACGGGCCCCTTCGTTGGCCCGGTCAAATCCGGCAAAGCGGCTGTCGATGTCTCCGGTCTGGAGCAGAAACTCCACCAGCTGGCGGACCGCCAGACGTACCTCCTGCATGGTTTCACCTCACATGGATTGATTTGCGATTCCCCGGCCGGTGCGGGCCGGGAGCTTTTTTTATTCTTGCGGGTCAGACTTTGGGAACAAGCTGGGTCTGGTCCAGGCCCAACACCCGGGCGCAGTCCCGGGTGATCTGCTCCACCGTCTCAAAGTTGACCGCCGCCCGGTAGTAACTCTCCAGTTCGTCGTGGCAGCTTTTGGCGCTGGCCATCAGGGCGGTGGACTGCTGGATCAGTTCCTGCGCAGCCCGGGAGTTGAACCGCAGCCGTGCCCGGAACCCGGACAGGTTGCTCCGGTCCAAAAACCGGGTGCATCGGACCGACTGCTGGCCGGGCAGGGCCACTGGATGCCAGCTGTTGTCGGTGAGGAACGCCAGCCGCAGGGAGGGGATCAGGATGTGGTCGACCTTCTCTTCCGGGTGGAGCGCACAGGGACAGGTGATGATCTCATATCCCCGGGCCAGGGCTTCGTCGTGAATTTGCTCCATCAGGAAACGGGAGGCCGCGCCGTACTCATCCCGGAACACCACAGCCCGGTCAGACAGCGCCCGGATGGTATCGGTATAGAAAATCGGTCCCTGGGGAGTGATGGCTGAGAGAAGGCGGATCTGTTCGGTTCCGGGGCCGTTCTGGCGGGGAAGCAGACGGGCGCACAGACGCTTGACGTACCGGCGGGCCTTCTCAAAATCGGTGCTGCAGGCCTCGGCACGGCGACTGTCCAGCAGCAGACTGCCCGCCGACGCGATATACCGGGCGGCCCGGCTGCGCAGGGACGCATTCCGGGCAAAGAGGGCCCGGATTTCCTCCCGGTGAGGGTGCAGATCCTCCACCGACATGGTGTGATACAGGCTGACTACCACTTCGTCGGCGCCGGGAGCCAGCGGCTCCATGGTGTGGGGAGCGGTGGCGTCCAGGATGGCGGCCTTTTTGTCACAGAATACCACGCCGTCCAGGCTGTCCGGATCGCTGGAACAGTGGATGCGCTGAACAGGCCCGGACGAAAGCTGGGCCAGCTGCTTCATCATGGTGGATTTGCCGCAGCCGGGGCCGCTCTTGATCAGATAGAGCTGCATCCCCGGTTCCTGCCCGAGCTCCTGGAAATATCCGTGGAACCCCGCCGGTGTGGTGGTGCCGAGAAAGAAATCGACAGATTGCGGACATTTTGCTTCCATAGTACAACACCTCGCTTTTGGCACAAGGTATGCAAAAGCGAGGCGGAATGCCACTCAGAAGCACAAAGCGCTCAGAGATAGGTGTGATCGCACACTTCCTGGATCTTGTCCCGCAGGGCGGTAAAATCCTCAAAAGCGGCGGGTTTGTTCTGGGGCTGACGGAGCAGGGCGGCCGGGTGGAAGGTGCCCATGAAGGCGACGCCGCCCTTTTCGGTGAAAATGCCGTGCTCCTTGGTCACCGAAAAGCCGGGCCGGATCATCCGCTGGGCCGCAATCCGGCCCAGGCATACCACGATTTTGGGCCGCAGAATCCGGAACTGTTCCCGCAGCCAGGGCATGCAGGCTTCGCTCTCGTCGGGCAGCGGGTCGCGGTTCTGGGGCGGCCGGCACTTGACGATGTTGGCGATATAGCAGTTTTTGGTGCGGTCCAGATCGATGGCAAACAGGTATTTGTCCAGCAGCTGGCCGCTGCGTCCCACAAAGGGCAGACCCTGTTCGTCCTCGCTCTGGCCGGGGCCCTCGCCTACAAACAGGACCTCGGCGTTTTCCACGCCCTGTCCAAAGACAACGTGCTTCCGGGTTTGGCACAGGGGGCAGCGGGTGCAGGTCAGGCACTGGGCCTGCAGGGTAGAAAGATCCATGAAGCGCACTTCCTTTCCGGTGAATCTTGGACTTGTAGTTATACTATAGCACAAAACCGGTGCTTTGTCCTCAAAAGTTTTGCGCCGGATGCCTCTGTACAGCCTTCCGCCGACTGTGGTACAATACAGCCAGCCCAAAACCATAAAAAGGGGGATGAACCGGGTGAAATTTCATACCTTCGGGGACAAGCGTCTGCCCCACATACTGATGATTCACGGCGGCGGAAATGCGTGGTGGAATTACCTGCGGCAGGCCCGGGCCCTGTCGCCCCGCTACCATGTGATTCTCCCCACCCTGGACGGCCACGGGGAGGAATTTGCCACCCCATACGTCTCCACCGAGAAAACCGCCGACCAGATCCTGGAATATATAGACAGCCATTGCGGCGGGCACTTGTTTGCCCTGTGCGGTGTGTCGCTGGGCGGCCAGATTGTGATAGAGCTTCTGTCCCGCAGGGCTGATCTGGCCCAAAAGGCCATCATCGACGGCAGTCTCTGCATCCCGCAGCCGGCCCTGGGCCGGTTCTGCATCGCATCGGTGCGCCTGTTTGGACGGTGGATGTTCAGCGAGCGGGCCTGCCGCTGGCAGCTTGCCCTGATGCCCAAAACGCTGCCGGAGAAAATGTGTTATCCCGAGGAAATCCAGGCCCATTACATGGAGGATATGCCCCGTCTGCCGATGGAAACCCTCTATACCATGTACCGCACCTATATGATGCACTACCGGCTCAAGGACAGCATCCGGAATACCCGGGCCCAGGTCATGTACTGGTACGGCGAGAAAGAAATGAAGTGCGTCAAACGGTCGGCGCAGCTGTTCCGGTCCATGGTGCCGTCCTGCACCATCCGGGAGGCCAAGGGCTATGGTCATGGGTATTTGTCGGTGTACCTGCCGGAGGAGTGGCTCCAGGCGGCGCTGCCGTTTCTGGAAGGGAAGGCGTGAAGGCCTGTCAAAGCCCTTGGAATTGGTCCAAAAAGCCGGAGAAAACCGCCATAGTTTAGACAAAAGTTGGATTTAATCTATTGACCTGTACCCAAAATCCGTGCATAATGGAAAAGAAACCGCAGTGCGCCGGGCCCCGCGCCGGCGCCGGAACCCCTTTGCAAGAAACATCAGGAGTATTGGGATGGAAAAACAAAAACAACGTTTCGCAGCGCTCCTTGTCTTTGGAGGCATTGCTTTTTATTTTGGATTGACGCATTTCAACACGGTGATCCGCTGGGTGTATGGGCTTCTGGGGCTGTGCACCCCGGCTCTGGTGGGCGGCATCCTGGCCTTTCTGCTCAATGTGCCCATGTGCGGCATCGAAAATCTGCTGAAAAAGATCTTTTACCGCCGTCACCCCGAGAAGTCGGGCAAGGCACTGCGGATTCTCAGCCTGCTGCTGACCTTTGTGTGCATGGTGATGGTTGTGGCTATCGTGGTTCTGATGCTGATCCCCGAGCTGCAGAAGTCCATTTCCAGCGTCATTCTCCAGATTCAGGCCAGCCTGCCCGGCTGGATTGATTATCTCTACAGCCTGGGCATCGACACCACCATGCTGGAACAGCAGCTGGCCTCCATCGACCTGAAGGAGCTGGCCGGTCAGATGATCAACGGCGCTACCAGCATGCTGGGCACCCTGGTGGGGGCTGTGACCGCTACCGTCTCGGTGCTGGGCACCGCGCTGTTCTCTCTGGTCATTGCCCTGTATATCCTCATCGACAAAGAGAACCTCTCCCGCCAGACCAAAAAGCTGCTCTACGCCTTTGTCAAGCAGCCGGTGGCGGACCAGATCTACCATGTGGGCATCCTGATTCGGGAAGTCTTTGGCAAGTTCCTGTCGGGCCAGTCCATGGAGGCTGTGGTGCTGGGCGTGCTGATGTTCATTGCGCTGTCCCTGTTCCGCATCCCGTATGCCAGCCTCATTGCGGTGCTGACCGCTGTCTGTGCCTTTGTGCCGTATGTGGGCGCTTTCATCTCCTGCGGCATCGGCGTGGCCCTGATCCTTCTGGTCAACCCCCTGCAGGCCATTCTCTGCCTGGTGGTGTATCAGGTGGTTCAGTTCATTGAGAACCAGTTCATCTACCCCCGCGTGGTGGGCAGCTCGGTGGGCCTGGAACCCCTGTGGACCGTGATTGCCGTTCTGGTGGGCGGCGAGGCCTTCGGCATTCTGGGCATGATCTTCTTCATCCCGGTGATGGCGGTGGTCTATATCCTCCTGAAAGAAACCGTCAACGCCCGCATCGACCGGATGCGCAAGAAAGCCGCCCAGGAGGCCGAACAGAGCGACAACCTGAACGACATCCTGGAAGAAACCCTTGAAACCACCCTGGAGGAAAACGCGGAAAACAACCAGCCGTAACCCATAACAAAAAAGCGTACCGTGTGCCCAAACCGGGCCGGCGGTACGCTTTTTCTTTGGCTTGACGGCTTATCGGAAGAAGCTCTGGACCAGAACCATGTACAGGATGGTTCCTGCTGCAATGCTCAGCAGGGTGTTTTTCCGCCACTTGTGCAGTACTACGATAAAGGCGATGGCGATCAGCTCCGGCAGGCCGTGCCAGGAAGTGAACACGGCATCTTTGAGGCAGTAGACCACCAGCAGGCCGATGACGGCGTAGGGGAGGACGGTGCCCAGATAGGTGATGGCGGCAGGCGGCTTTCTCCCCTCGGGGAAAACCAGAAAGGGGAGAAACCGGGTCAGCATGGTGGCCAGCACCACCGCCGCAATGGTGAGGATGCTCTGTGTAGTGGTCATTGGTCCACCTCCCGTTCCAGACTGCGGCGGCCCAGCAGGAAGCTCAGGACAATCAGCGCCATGGCCGGCACAATGAAGGAACTGCTGCCGAAAATCAGCAGGCAGACCAGCGAACAGCCCAGCCCCGCCAGGGCGGGCCGGTGGTCTTTGGACTCCTCCCACTGGTTGATGAACATGACCACAAACAGGGCCGTCATAACGAATTCGATGCCGGTGGTGTCAAAGTGGATCACATATCCCAGCAGCGCCCCCAGGGTGGCGCCGGTCACCCAGTAAATGTGGTTCAGCAGGGTGACAAAGAACATGAACCATCCCCGGTCCACGTCCGGCGGCGGGGTGACGGTGCAGTTGATGGAGAAAGACTCGTCGCACATCCCAAAAATCAGATAGAACTTTTTCCAGCCGGTGCGGCGGTATTTCTGCAGCATGGACAGCCCATAAAACAGATGGCGGGCGTTGACCATCAGCGCCAGCAAAAAGGCGTGCAGGGGGTTGAAGGCCGACAGCAGCAGTTCCACCGTGACGAACTCCATGGACCCCGCAAAGATAAACAGGCTCATGCACAGCGGATAGACAAACGAAAACCCCTTGCTCCGCATCAGAAAGCCGTAAGAAATCCCCAAAAACAAAAAGCCGACACAGATGGGCAGCGTGTAGGGGAGAGCGGCTTTCAGCGCCTTGCGTTTCATCCTGATTCCCTCTTTCCTCTGAGCTCCCGGACATGAGATGCCCGGGGCGGTATTTCCTATTTTGCAACGGTTCCGGGGATCTGTCAAGGGAGCGCCGGGCCGGAGGATGGGGAATCCGGAGGAAGAAAGGCGTAAAATTTCATAGAAAATCCGAATTGCGTATTGAAGTTTCAGCGCCTTGTGTTAAAATAAGAGAGAAAGAGCTTCTTGTGTCCAACATAGGAAGTGAAATTTGGTAACGTTATCGGAGGTAATCAAAATGGCAGATATGTTTGCGCCGCTGGTAGAGCAGCTGAAGGCGAACCCCAAGACCATCGTTTTCACTGAGGGCAGCGACCCCCGCATTCTGGAGGCCGCCAGCAAGCTGCTGGCCGAGAAGGTCCTGAACGTCGTCATGGTCGGCAACAAGGCTGAGTGTGAGGCAGCGGCTGCAGCAGGCAACTTTGATATTTCGGGCGCTGAGATTATCGACCCCGATACCTATGAGGGCTTTGACGAGATGGTCAGCACCATGGTCGAGCTGCGCAAGGGCAAGATGACCGCAGAGGAGTGCGCCAGCCTGCTGAAGAAGTCCAACTACTTCGGCACCATGCTGGTCAAGATGGGCAAGGCTGACTGCCTGCTGGGCGGCGCCACCTACTCCACCGCCGACACCGTCCGTCCCGCTCTGCAGCTGATCAAGACCAAGAAGGGCGCTCACCTGGTGAGCTCCTGCTTCATTCTGGACCGCGACTGGGGCGATGAGGGCCTGAAGCGGATCGCCATGGGCGACTGCGCCATCAACATCGACTACCAGGATACCGTGGACAAGGCTACCGGCGAGGTCAAGCTGTCCGCTGCGGACAAGCTGGCTGAGGTGGTTGTCGAGACCGCCAAGACTGCTGCCATTTTCGGCATCGACCCGAAGGTCGCCGTCCTGAGCTTCTCCACCAAGGGCTCCGGCAAGGGCGGCACCGTGGCTCTGAGCCACGACGCCACCATCAAGGCTCAGGCTCTGGCTCCCGACCTGGCCATCGACGGCGAGCTGCAGTTCGACGCAGCCGTCTCGCCCGAGGTCGCTCAGACCAAGTGCAAGGGCAGCAAGGTGGCTGGCCAGGCCAACACCTTCATCTTCCCCTGCATCGAGGCCGGCAACATCGGCTATAAGATCGCCCAGCGTCTGGGCGGCTATGCCGCTTACGGCCCCATCCTGCAGGGCCTGAACGCCCCCATCAATGACCTGTCCCGCGGCTGCAACGCCGACGAGGTCTACAAGATGAGCCTGATCACTGCCTGCCAGTCCTAACAGGTTTTCGTCCGCGCTCAAAACAATATGAAAGCCGCCCGGTTCTCCTCAGAGGGAGCCGGGCGGCTTTTTTGGGTCAATCGAACTGGAAAATGTCCTCGATGGGGGCTTCCACCGCCCGGGCGATATCCACCGCCAGCTTGAGGGAGGGGTTGTACTGGGCTTTTTCCAGCCGCATAATGGTTTCGCGGCGCACCCCGACCTGGGCGGCCAGCTGTTCCTGGGTGAGGCCTTTGGCCAGACGGTACTGTTTGAGATGGCAGACAAAATCCGACATGGTCAGCCCTCGCTTTCATCGGGCTGCTCGTCGTGGTCATAGCGGTAGAGCAGATACTCCCCGAGGAAGATTCCCAGCGCCAGCGCCAGGGTCACAGCGATGATGTAGAACATGAAGGTGCGGGACAAGTTGTCCCCAAGGGCGCCCTGTCCCAGGAGAATGGTGGCCACAAAGATGATTTTCAGTGCGGCCTGATTGGCATTAAAATGCGCCCGCATCCAGTTTTCCTTGTAGCGCTCATCCATCAGGGTATGGGACATTTTGCCCTCATAGAAGAACCCGAAAAACCCAAAGAAGATGAAAAAGACAAAGGGGAACACGCTTCCGCTGCGCTGATAGGTCCAAAACCCGCTGAATCCCAAAAAGCCCAGCAGACCTAGAAAACCCAGCTTGGGCGATACCGTCCGGGTAAACTGCGAAGCGGCCGGACTGCGCCGCTGTCTCATGAAAGCCCGCACCCACAGCACCACCAGATAGGCGGCATACAGAAGAACCAGACCCAGAGACACCAGCATGGGCAGGTCTTTGGAAGAAAAGACGTAGGTGGAAAAATCCATGGGCTTGACCAGTCGTCTGTCGTTGTAACGGATGGCGTACCAGCTGGAAGCTGCCATGACGCTGGCGCACACCAGCCCGGGCAGGACGATCCGAAGAATGGTTTTCTTTTTCATATGAACGCCTCCAAAAGAGATGTATTTGTATCCTTGTGAGATAAATATATCTCTTTTTGGGTTGGGTGTCAATGGGAATGAGACAAATTTTTCTCTTTTGGGGAATGCGATCTGCCTCTCTCGGCCCGAGACCGGCAACTCTGGGAGACACAAAAAATCCCCCGCACCGGCTGGGGTGCAGGGGACTTGCAAAGCAAAATGATGTTAGGGTTTAGGCGTTGGCCTTGGACTTGATGTACTCGTCGATGGCCTTGGCGGCAGCCTTGCCGGCGCCCATGGCCTTGATGACGGTAGCAGCGCCGGTGACGGCGTCGCCGCCGGCATAGACGCCCTCACGGCTGGTGTCGCCGGCCTCGCCGCCGGTAACGATGCAGCCGTGCTTGTTGGTCTCCAGGCCGGGGGTGGTGGAGCGGAGCAGGGGGTTGGGGCTGGTGCCCAGGCTCATGATGACGGTGTCCATCTCCAGGGTGAACTCGCTGCCCGGGATCTCCACAGGACGGCGGCGGCCGGAGGCGTCAGGCTCGCCCAGCTCCATCTGGATGCAGGTGATGGCCCGGACAAAGCCGTTGTCGTCGGCCAGAATCTCCACGGGGTTGGTGAGGGTCTTGAAGATGATGCCCTCTTCCTCGGCGTGCTCGATCTCCTCCTTGCGGGCGGGGAGCTCCTCCATGCCGCGGCGGTAGACGATGTAGACCTTCTCGGCGCCCAGACGCAGAGCGCTGCGGGCGGCATCCATGGCCACGTTGCCGCCGCCCACGACAGCCACCGACTTGCCCACATAAATGGGGGTCTTGCTGTCGGGCCGATAAGCCTTCATCAGGTTGGAGCGGGTCAGGAACTCGTTGGCGGAGTAGACGCCCTTGAGGCTCTCGCCGGGGATGCCCATGAACCGGGGCAGACCGGCGCCGGAACCGATAAAGACGGCCTCGTAGCCGTACTGGCCCATCAGCTCGTCAACGGTCAGCACCTTGCCGATGACCATGTTGCACTCAAAGTCCACGCCGATGGCCTTCAGGCCGTCGATTTCCTGCTGGACAATGGCCTTGGGCAGACGGAACTCGGGGATGCCGTACATCAGGACGCCGCCTGCCACGTGCAGAGCCTCGTAGACGGTGACCTTGTAGCCCATCTTGGCCAGGTCGCCGGCGGCGGTCAGGCCGGCAGGGCCTGCGCCAATCACAGCCACCTTGTGGCCGTTGGGAGCGGGAACCACCGGGTCGGTGTGGACGTTCTCGCGGTGCCAGTCGGCCACAAAGCGCTCCAGACGGCCGATGCCCACGGCCTCGTTCTTGATGCCGCGGGTGCAGCGGCCCTCGCACTGGCTCTCCTGGGGGCAGACACGGCCGCAGACGGCGGGCAGGGAAGAGTCCTCGCTGATGATCTGATAGGCGGCTTCAAAGTTACCCTCAGCCACCTGGGCGATGAAATCGGGGATCTTGATGCCCACGGGGCAGCCCTCCACACAGGGCTTGTTCTTGCAGTGGATGCAGCGCTTGGCCTCATTGACGGCCATCTCGGCGGTGTAACCCAGGGCCACCTCGTTGAAGTTCTTGTTGCGGACGTTGGGGTCCTGGGTGGGCATGGGGCACTTTTTGGGGTCCATATTGAAAGCCATGATTACTTTACCTCCATCTGCAGCAGATTGCAGGCCTTTTCGCGGGCATGGGTCTCAAAGGGCCGGTACATGGAACCGCGGGCCATCGCCTCGTCAAAATCCACCAGGTCGCCGTCAAAGTCGGGGCCGTCCACGCAGGCGAACTTGGTCTTGCCGCCCACGGTCAGGCGGCAGCCGCCGCACATGCCGGTGCCGTCAATCATGATGGGGTTCATGGAAACAACGCTCTTGATGCCGTACTTCTGGCAGGTCTTGACCACGAATTTCATCATGATCAGGGGACCGATGGTGATGACTTCGTCGTACTGGTTGCCGGCGGCAATCAGCTCCTCCAGAGCGGCGGTGACGACACCCTTGGTGCCGTAGCTGCCGTCGTCGGTCATCACCTTCAGGATGTCGCTGCATGCAGTGAACTCATCCTCCAGGATCAGCAGATCCTTGGAGCGGAAGCCCACCACGCTGTGGACCACACAGCCCTGCTCGTGCAGCTTGCGGGCCACCGGCAGCGCGATGGCGCAGCCGACGCCGCCGCCCACCACGCAGACCTTCTTCAGGCCTTCGGTCTCGGTGGCGCGGCCCAGGGGGCCCACGAAATCGTGGACACTGTCGCCTTCGTTCAGGGTGTTCAGCTCCATGGTGGTGCCGCCCACAATCTGGAAGATGATGTCTACCGTACCTGCCTGTCGGTCATAGCCGGCGATGGTCAGGGGAATGCGCTCGCTGTCCTCAAAGGGACGGATGATGATAAACTGACCCGGCTGCGCCTTCTGCGCGATCAGGGGCGCTTCGATGACCATTTTGGTCACCGTGGGGTTCAGCACGACCTTTTGGATGATCCGGTACATGGCGATAACTCCTTTATATACTTATTGTTCCTTTCCCGCAGCAGAGGGCTGACCCCTCTGCCGCCATAACAGTATTCATTATACAATTTTTAGGGAAATAATGCAATGCAAACTGTATTTTGCAAAAAATGCAAAATTAGTGGTTGACAAGTGCGGTGGTTTTGAGTATAATAGCTTTCGTCGCCGGTCCTACGGCGGCACACCACATGAAATAAGCGGCCGTAGCTCATCTGGTAGAGCGCCACCTTGCCAAGGTGGAGGTAGCGAGTTCGAGCCTCGTCGGCCGCTCCATTCTGTGGAAGTTTAGCTCAGCTGGGAGAGCATCTGCCTTACAAGCAGAGGGTCAGCGGTTCGAGCCCGTTAACTTCCACCATGTGGCCCGGTAGCTCAGTTGGTTAGAGCACCAGCCTGTCACGCTGGGGGTCGTCGGTTCGAGCCCGATCCGGGTCGCCATTATGCCTCTGTAGCTCAGTTGGTAGAGCAGGGGACTGAAAATCCCCGTGTCATTGGTTCGATTCCGATCGGAGGCACCATTATGCGGCCGTAGCTCATCTGGTAGAGCGCCACCTTGCCAAGGTGGAGGTAGCGAGTTCGAGCCTCGTCGGCCGCTCCATCACGAAAACCTGTTCCTGATATCAAGTCGGGAACAGGTTTTTTGTTGTGTCTGCGGCAGAAAGAGCGGCGCTTCCCGGGGCGGTTTTGGGCTTGGTTGAGCAAAGTGCAAACCCCGGTTGACAAAGCCTGTTCTGTCGGGATATACTGATGGGACATGCGGCAAAATGGAAAGAAAAAACAGGCTTTTTGCCTGGCAGGACAAGGAGGAATCAAGCTTGATCTTTGGCAAGTATATCAACCGCTATTATTGGAAGTATGCGCCCACTTTGCTGCTGGGTGTGGCGGCGCTGATCCTGGTGGATTACATGCAGCTGATTATCCCGGAGCTGTACCGGATGCTCATCAACGGCATCAACAGCGGCTCGGTGCTGGTGGAGGGGGTGCCGACGCCTTTCACCAAAGAGGTTCTGATGCAGAATATCTGCCTGCCCATGATCGGAATCATTGTCTCGCTGATCATCGGCCGCTTTTTGTGGCGCATCTGCTTTTTCGGGGCGGCCATCCGGGTGGAGACCGACCTGCGCAACCGGATGTTTGACCACAGCAAGGATTTGTCCCAGGCCTATTACCAGGTGAACAAGGTGGGCAACCTCATGAGCCTCTACACCAACGACCTGGACACCATTCAGGAGTGTTTCGGCGACGGCGTGCTGATGTTCTGCGATGCGCTGTTCCTGGGCCTGCTGGCCTTTATTAAGATGTGGCAGATGGACCGGTCCCTGACCATGATGGCCATGATCCCGGCCTTTCTGATGTTCCTGGTGGGCAGCATTGTGGGGCGGGTGATGACCCGCCGGTGGGAGGAGCGCCAGCAGGCCTTCTCGGACCTGTCCGACTTCGCCCAGGAGAATTTCTCGGGCATTGCGGTGGTCAAGGCCTTTGTCAAGGAGACCAAGGAACTGATGGCCTTCCGCAAGCTCAACCGGGAAAACGAGAAAATCAACGTCATCTATACCCGGATTTCCACCATGCTGAACATCCTGGTCACCCTGTTTGTGGAGTCGGTGACCTGCGTCATTCTGGGCTACGGCGGCTATCTGGTCTATGTGGGACGGTTCAATGCGGGCCAGCTGGTGGAATACATCGGCTACTTTTCGGCCATTGTCTGGCCCATCATGGCCGTTTCCATGCTGATTGAAAAGACCTCCCGCGGCAAGGCCTCTCTGAACCGGATCACCGAGCTGCTGGACGCACCGGTGGATGTGGCCGACCGTCCGGGCGTCCACGAGCTGACCGACCCCAAAGGCGAAATCGCCTTCCGGCACCTGACCTTCCGCTACCCCGATGGGGAATACGATGTGCTGAAAGATATCTCTTTCACCATCCACAGCGGGGAGCGGGTGGGCATTGTGGGCAAGACCGGCGCCGGCAAAACCGCCCTGGTGGATCTGATTCTGCGGATTTACAATGTGCCGGACGGCGCCCTGTTCATGGACGGCCAGGACGTCAACACCCTGTCCATCCGCTCGGTGCGCTCGGCCTGCGCCTATGTGCCCCAGGACAATTTCCTGTTCTCGGACACCATCTCCCATAACATCGCCTTCGGTCTGGATGCCGCCGACCCGGCCCAGATCGAGCGTGCGGCCCGGATGGCTGACGTCCACGACAACGTGGCCGCCTTCAAAGAGGGCTACAATACCGTTCTGGGCGAGCGCGGCGTGACGGTGTCGGGCGGCCAGAAACAGCGCATTTCCATTGCCCGGGCCCTGCTGCTGGATGCACCCGTCCTGATTCTGGACGACTCGGTCTCGGCGGTGGACACCCGCACCGAGAAGGTGATTCTGGACAACCTGAACGCCGAGCGGGCAGGGAAGACCACCATCCTGATTGCCCACCGCATCTCCACCGTGGAGCGGATGGATAAGATTGTCTTTATTGACGACGGCTGCGTGGTGGATGTGGGCAGCCATGAGGCCCTGTACGAACGCTGTGAGGAATACCGCAAGATGGTGGACCTGCAGCGGCTGGAAGATGAGCTGGGAGGTGGAAACCATGACTGAGCTGAACCCGCTTGTTTTGGCCGGGGGAATCATCGGCACCGTGTCGGTTCTTCTGATTGTGGCCTATGCCACCGTCAAGGACAAAAAGACCTCCATGGGCTTTGAGCGGAACATCTCGGACGGCGAAATCGTCCGCCGCCTGGCCCATTACGCCCGGCCCTATCTGGGCAGTTTCATCGCGGCCGGCCTGCTGATGCTGTTCTCCATCGTCTACGACATTGTTTCCCCGCTGATTGTGGGCGCCGTGGAGGAGATGCTGGTGGGGGACTTCACCCTGGACGCCCTCTTTTGGATGGTGGCGGCCTATGCGGGCATCCTGGTCTTTTCCATGGTGAGCTCCTATTTCCAGGCAGTGATCCTCCAGAAAGCCGGCCAGCGGATTATTTCGGACCTGCGGGAAGACCTGTTCACCCACATTGAGTCCCTGGCCCATGAACAGCTGAACGAGATCCCGGTGGGCAAGCTGGTGACCCGCGTGACCAACGATACCAACGCCATCTCGATGATGTTCACCAACCTTCTGGTCAACCTGGCGAAGAACTGTTTTGTGATTCTGGGCATCCTGGGGGCCATGCTGATGGTCAACTATGAGCTGACCCTGATGATCCTCTGTTTTGTGCCCTTCATCGTGCTGTTCACCGTCATTTTCCGCAAATTCTCCCGCCGGGCCTACCGGCGGGTCAAGGACTGCACCACCGACATCAACACCTATCTGTCCGAGAACCTGTCGGGCATCAAAATCACCCAGATTTTCGGCCGGGAGGACGCCCGGATGGAGGATTTCCGCCGCCGCAGCGAGGCGCTGGGCAAGGCCAAGCGGGACGAAATCTTTGTGTTCGGCGTGTTCCGCCCGCTGGTGTATATGCTGTACGTCAGCTCGGTGCTGTGCCTGTTCTATCTGGGCGGCATGGGGTATCTGGACGGGGTGTCCTTCCTGGGACAGACCATTTCCGGCGGCACCATCGTCACCTTTTATATGTATATCTCCAAGTTCTATAACCCCATCCAGAACCTGGCCGAACAGTTCAACTGGCTGCAGTCGGCCATGGCTTCCTCCGAGAAGGTGTTCTCGATTCTGGACCTGCAGCCGGTGATGACCGACGCCCCCGACGCCATCGACCTGCCCGAGATCAAGGGAGAAATCGAGTTCCGGGATGTGTGGTTCAGCTATATCCCCGGAGAGTGGGTGCTGAAGGGCGTTTCCTTCCATGTGGAACCCCGGCAGACGGTGGCCTTTGTGGGCTCTACCGGCTCGGGCAAAACCACCATCCTCTCCCTGATCTGCCGCAATTATGAGTTCCAGCGGGGACAAATCCTGATCGACGGGGTGGATATCCGCAAGATCAAGATTTCCTGCATCCGCCGCCACTTCGGCCAGATGCTGCAGGATGTGTTCCTGTTCTCGGGCACCATCCGGAGCAATATTGTGCTGCGGATGGAGGACGTTCCCGATGAGCGGATTATGGAGGTCTGCCGCTATGTGAACGCGGACCGCTTCATCCAGAAGCTGGACGACGGCCTGGATGAGCCGGTGCGGGAGCGGGGCAATAACTTCTCGGCGGGCCAGCGCCAGCTGATCTCCTTTGCCCGGACCATTCTCCATGAGCCCTCGGTCATGATTCTGGACGAGGCCACCGCCAACATCGACACCGAGACCGAACAGCTGATCCAGGACTCCCTGGAAAAGATGCGGTCGGTGGGAACCATGCTCATCGTGGCGCACCGCCTGTCCACCATCCAGCATGCCGACAACATTGTGGTGCTGTCCCATGGCCGGATCATCGAGCAGGGAAATCACCAGGAACTGCTGGAGAAGCGGGGCCGCTATTACCAGCTCTACACCCTCCAGTACCACCGCGAACAGATGAAAAAGTAACCATAAACAAAGCAGCTCCGTCCCGGGCCATGAAACCCGGCGGCGGAGCTGCTTTTTCTATTCGCAGACCGCGGCGTCAGGCGCCGGGTCAGTCTTTAGAAAAGGTGTTGATCTGTTCCTGGACCTCTGTGAAAAACCGGGACAGATGGAAACCATCCGCCACCGCATGATGGATGTTCATGGTCAAGGGCATGATCATACGGCCCTGCTGGAGCTCGTATTTGCCCCAGGTGACGACGGGGGCAAGAAAGGTTCCCTCGTCAAACACATGCACATCAAAATGGCGGTAATGGACCCACGGAAGACAGGACACATCAAAAAAGTTGGGCGGCTGATGGTCCACAATACCGCGGACATCCCGGTAGGTTTCCTGATCCCGCAGAAAGCGGGCGTGAAACTCCCAAAGATCCTCGCAAAAGGGTGTGACCAGCTTGGTGCATTGCTCGTCGTTTTGGTCGAAAACGGCGTAGCTGGGGGAGATGGAATCCCACCGGATGAGATGCCCCTCCGGGTCCCAGCTGTATTTAAAGTGGTCGTGGGCATTGACAACTTTTGAAACCACCCAGATCATGCAGGGGTAAAACCGCAGCCCGTTTTGTCGGGCGTATTTCACCAGAGGCGTCACGTCCAGATCCACCGTCAGGCTCATCACCACCCGCATCCGCTGGATGTAAAACTGGAACAGTTTGCCCCGCTCCCATGCGTTCAGATCAACTCTTTGAAAATTCATATGGATTCTCCTTTGCACCTGTATCGGTAAGTCAAACAGACGTGCAAAGCTGTGGGGATAGAAATGGCTTCCCCATACAAGTCTATCCCGTCAAGCCTTGCATGGAGATGCTGCAATGCAGAGTTTCATTTCATCGCCTCCTTTTCAAGGGATAGATTCATTATAAATGCCGCCGCACAGAATGTAAAGCCTCCGCTATTTGTGTAATTTGCTCAAAATGGGTTTACTTGCCGCGGCGGTGCTGGTAAAATGGAACCAGAAAAAGAACCCCGGACAGGCATCAGAAAGCAGGGAGGCACGCCGGCCCGGGCCTCAGAAGGAGTTGATCTTGCATGATTGAAACCATCCAGCGGGTTGCCATCGCCATCGCGGTGGCGGTCGCGGTGACAGGAGCGGTTCAGGACTGGTCCAAGGATGTTCCGTCGGTGACCACCAATTACTACGAACAGACCCAGACCGGCGGCGCCATCGAGGAGAAGTACACCGCTATGGGAGAATACGATGTCTCCTATACCGATTATCCGGCCCGGGATTTTTTGATTGAGCGGTACGAAGTCTGGTATCCCTCGGCTCTGAAAGAGGAGAACGGCAAGCAGTGGCCGGTGGTGGTCATGGCCAATGGCACCGGAGTGGCCGCTTCGCGGTATTCGCCGATCTTTCAGCATCTGGCATCCTGGGGATTTGTGGTGATCGGCAACGAACAACAGAATTCCTGGAACGGCAGCAGCTCCGACGGCGCTCTGGACCTTCTGGTGGAGCTGAACGAGGATGAAGAAAGCGTCTTCTACCACAAGCTGGACCTGGAATGCGTCGGCGCCGCAGGACATTCCCAGGGCGCCATCGGCGCCATCAACGGCGTGACCAATCAGAAAAACGGCTGGCGTTATAAGGCCCTCTACACAGCCAGCACCCCTTCCAGCCTGTATGCCTCCACGCTGAACTGGGAGTACGACGTCTCCAAAATTGAGATTCCCTACTTTATGGCCGCAGGCACCGGCCTTTTGGATGCCGGCGAAGCAGGTGTGCCGGAAGTGGTGGAGGACACCCAGGAGGTTTCCATCTCGCCCCTGTGGTCCCAGGAAGAAAACTACAGCGGCGTCCCGGCATCCACGCCCAAACTGCGGGCCCGCCGCACCGGCGCCGACCACGCCGAGATGCTGCCCTGGGGTGACGGCTACATGACCGCCTGGTTTATGTACTGGCTGCAGGGAGACACCGAGGCCGGCAAAGCCTTCTTTGGGGAGGACGCCGAAATCCGGTCCAATCCCTGCTGGCAGGACATCGAAAAAAATCTTTGACACCGGCAAACCGCGCCTGGCCGTTCTTTTGGATGGCCAGGCTTTTTTGCGGTCAAAATTTTGGATTGACAATTCCCTTGCAGATTGGTAGACTAAATACGCATTCCATGCGGGAGTGGCGGAATGGCAGACGCGCTGGTTTTAGGCACCAGTTCCGAAAGAGTGAGAGTTCGACCCTCTTCTCCCGCACCATACAAAGACCCCCGGACCCTTTCCAGCAGGAGAGGAGCCGGGGGTTTTGCTCTGTATCATTTAGTTGGGCTGGGATGAAGTGCCGCAAATGGAAAACGGACTAAGAACACTCTGGGCCTTTTCTTCGATTTCTTCGGGTGCAGCCGGGAGCTCGGTTTTTCCGTCCCAGATCAAAAGCCGGCTGTTTCCCTGTGTGTAATAGATGGGCAGGCTGTCCGTCCCGTCCGAAGCCGGTTCAGGGGTGCGGACAAAGCAATAGCTTCGCTCGCCGAGAGAAGTTCCTCCGCTCTGCCACAAGCTCAAAAACGAGTAACCCATCTGAATTTCATAACAGGAAAGATCCTCAGAAATTCCGTCGCGATAGGAAATGCCGTTGATCCATTGCTCGTCCTTTGAGGGGAGGAGTTCAAAATAAATGGAGCCGTCCGACAGCTGGTAGAGATGGTTGACTTCAAAGTCAAATGCATGCTGGCGGAAAGCGATCAGGTAAAGTGCCGCTGAAAAGAGGAACATGCAGCATACCGCAAAGCAAATCATTTTATATACACTGGCCCGATGTACTTTTTTCAGAAAACTCACTCCGCCGGCATCCTCAAAGGGGACGGATTCGCTCTGCAGTTTCAGAGGGGATGCAAGAGCCTGGTATTTAAGAGTGCAGTTTTTGCATTGGGACAAGTGTGATTGGATGGCATCTGCGGTTTCTGCGCCGACCAGGTGGTCAACATACAGAGGCAAAAGGTCTTCCACAAGATAACACGGCAGCTCAATCTTTTTCATAACTGGCTTTCAACCTCTCTTTCGCTCGATAATAGGTGACTCTTGCCCAGTTGGCACTTTGATTCAATACCTGACCGATTTCTTCAAAGGTAAGGTTGCTGGCAAGGCGGAGATAAACAACGGTTTTGTAGGGCTCGTCCAGGGAAGTGATCTTTTTGTAAAACGTGATTCGCTCCTCTGACTCGTCCACAATCTGGTCCATCGGGTCATAAGAACACTCGACAGAAGCCTCCTGGCCGATAAGATGGAAGTCCCTTTTTTCTTTGGCGCACTGTTTCAGCCATAGATTTTTGCCGATCTGAAACAACCAGGTTTTCAGCTGGCAGCTGCCGTCGTAGCGCTTGATGCACCGGATGGCTTGATAGAATGTTTCTGCGGTCAGTTCCTCTGCCGTTTCAGGCGAATGGGAGAGACCTAGAAGAAACCAGTACAGAGGTTTTGCATAGTTTTGGTACATGTTTTCCACGTCCACATCGCTCAATCCGATCACCTCTTTTCCGTGAAACAAGAAATCAACCGGTCCGATTGTTTGTGCCAATCTATTACTATATCCCGAAAGGTGCAAATGGTTACACAGGGCTGGAGGAATCTCTATTTTGCTTGAAATATGCTCCGCTTTTTGTGCAAAATCGCCGGACGTTCAAAATAAAACAGGCCACCCCGCGGGATGGCCTGTCTTGCGTTTTGGAGACAAATCGGAGAATTATTGTGCGTTGAAGACGTACCGGTCAAGACGGTCAAAAGCCTCCTGAATGCGGGAGAAGGGGAGAGCCAGATTCATACGCACCGAGCAGGGACTATGGAACATCCGCCCGTCCTGAATGGCGACGCCCACCGCCCAGGCCGCTTTTTCCACGTCGTCAATGGTTTTGCCGTGGGCGCTGCACCAGTCGGTGCAGTCCACAAAGAGCATGTAGGTGCCCTCGGGTTTGCTGACGGTGACGCCCTGGAAGTGATCCCGGATATAGTCACAGGCGTAGTTGATGTTGTTGGACAGGACCTGGCAAAGCTCATCCACCCAGACATAGCCCTCCGGCTTGTAGGCGCCGATCAGGGCGTGCATGGAGAGAACGTTCATGTCGTTGTAATGGCACTTGGAACTTTTGGCCACGCAGCGGTCCCGAAGATAGCTGTTGTAGATGATGTGGTAGCTGCCGACCAGACCGGCCAGGTTGAAGGTCTTGCTGGGGGCATAGAGGGCAATGGTGCGGTTGCGGGCGTCCTCGCTGATGCTCTGGGTGGGGATATGCTTGTGCCCGTTCAGGAGGATGTCAGACCAGATCTCATCCGAAATGACCACACAGTCGTTGGCCTTGTAGACCTCCATGGCCTTTTCCAGCTCCCAGCGCTCCCAGACGCGGCCGCAGGGGTTGTGGGGGCTGCAGAGGATGGCGGTGTGGATGTGGTACTTTTTCAATTTGCGGTCCATGTCCTCGTAGTCCATCCGCCAAACGCCCTGTTCGTCCTTGACCAGGGGGGTATGAACAATCTTGTAGCCGTTGTTGGTGAGGGACTTGGTGAATCCGATGTAGGTGGGGCTGTGGACCAGAACCGGGTCGCCGGGGGCGGTGCAGCAGGTCAGAGCGCTGACCACGCCGCCCAGAACGCCGTTTTCGTAGCCGATGCACTCCCGGGTCAGCAGGGCAGGGTCACAGCCGTTGCGGGTGACCTGCCACCGGATGATGGAGTCATAGTATTCATCGCTGGGCGAAAAGTAGCCGAATGCGGGGTGCTGGGCCCGCTGGATGATGGCCTCGGTGACGGTGGGCACCGTGGGAAAGTTCATGTCGGCAACCCACATGGGAATGGCGTCAAATCCTTCGCCGGGAGCCTCGGGAGCAAAACCGGGGTTGCGGCCCAGGCTGTCCACCGCGATGGCATCCTTGCCGTGCCGCTCCAGAATCGAAGTGAAATCGTACTGCATGTCAAATCGTCTCCTTTGGTGATGCTTTTGGGCGTTTGGTATCAGTGTAGCACACTGTGCCCGGCGGGTCAATGCCGCCCCTTGAGCGGGCGGGGCATGATATTCCGCGGCCCGGCGGCGCATACTATAGCGTATCGCATTTCAGGTCGCTTTTTGTTCCGGCATGGATGAAAAAACGGCTTTCCGCGTACAATCAAGATGTTTCAATTTCTTCTGCAAGGAGGCGGAAATATGGCAAGCCGTGGCCGCACCCTCAAGTATCTGGCCGCCGCGCTGCTGGCGGCGTTTTGTTTGGCTTTTGCCCGCACCGACACCACCGAAAAAAGCATGGTCCGCGCCATCCTGCTGGAGCAGGGGGAGACAGACTGGACCGTCGGCCTTCTCTACCAAGCCCCCGAGGCCTCGGCGGATTCCTCTGAGGTGTCGGACGGCATCGGTTTTGCGGCGGCCCAGGGCCCCAACCTGGAACGCGCCCTGAATAATGCCGCCTCCCTTTTGCCGCTGGACGCCAATTTCCGCCTGTGTGACTATCTGCTGTTGCTGCCGGGCAGCAGCTGGCAGACCATCAGCGAGTACGAATCCCTGGTGCTGACCCGCCAGTGCGGCCGGACCAGCGCTCTGATGGCTGCCTGTGATTTCACCTGTGAGGATCTGTCGGAGGCCACCGAGGAGAGCGGCGAACTGCTGACCACCCTGCTGCAGACCCTTAAACAGGCCCAGCGCTCCTCACCGCGTCTGTATGAAACCCGGACCGACGGGGGCCTGCTGCTGCCTCTCCTGGCGGTGGAGGAAGATGTGCTTTCCGTCCAGCCGGAGGGGTGGTTTCTCTCCCAGATCGAGCAGACCCAATGGGACGCCCAGAAAACGGCTGTTTACCGCCTTTTGATGGGCCGGGGTGAGGAATTCACCTTTTGGATGGGGGAGCACCCCTTGACGCTGCGCCGGCCGCTGCTGAGTGTGGCGGTGAAAGGTGACGGCAGCTTTGCCGTTCGGCTGGACTGCCAGACAGCGGCGGCCAGCGCCGATCCCACCCCGGAGGAGCTGGCCCAGCTGGGAACCCTGTGCACCCAGCTTTTGCAGGAGCGATGGCAGGCTGGGCAGGACCTGATTGGTCTGGGGGCCTGTGCCGCTCTGCGGGACGGCAGCGCGGCCCGTCTGGACCCAACAAAAAACGCCTGCCCGCAGCTGCGGACAGACGTTGCCGTTTATTGAGGTTTGGATTCAAAGGTGATCGTGACGGTGGTACCCTGGCCCAGCTCGCTATCCAGCGTGATGCGGGCCCCGTGGATGCGGGCGATCTGCTTGACGATGGCCAGACCCAGGCCGGTGCCGCCGGTGGCTTTGCTGCGGCTCTTGTCTACCCGATAGAACCGCTCAAAGACGCTGGCCTGCGCTTCCTTGGGAATGCCGATGCCGTTGTCCTGAACCATGAGGTAGGGGCAGCCTTCCTCGTTGTGGCCGGTCTTTAAGAGGACCCGGCCGCCCGGCTGGTTGTACCGGATGGCGTTGTCGCACAGGTTCTGGCACAGTTCCTCCAGCAGGCTGGGGGAGCCGACAACCTGAACCCCTTCGCCCTGTACGTTCAGAGTGACATAGGCGCGGCGGGCGTTCATCTTGAGCCGGTCGGTGCATTCCTTGGCGAGGACCGACAGGTCCACCGGCTCCATGGCAGGGGAGTCATGGGTACCGCCGGAGGAATCCAGGTGGGACAGCTGAATGATGTCGTTCACCAGACGGATCATCCGGCTGGCCTCGCTGTGGATTTTCTGCCCGAAAGAGGCGATGTCCTCGGGACGGGCCAGCCCGGTTTCGATCATTTCCGCATAGCCCGAAATACTGGTCAAAGGCGTCTTGAGTTCGTGGCTGACGTTGGCGGTGAACTCCTGGCGCATTTTTTCGTTGCTCTCCCGCACGGCGCGATCGGAACAGATAGCGTCCGCAAAGGGAACCAGCTCAGTATAGGGAACGTTTTCCTGGATGCGGTCCAGATCGTGGGCCATATTCAGCATGGGGCGGACCAGGCGGCGGGTGAGAACCCTTGCCAGCAAAACCCCGATGCCCAGAATCACCAGACAGCTGAACAGAATGGCCGGCAGCGCTTCATTGTACAGAGTCCAGATGGTCTGGGCGTCCTGGCCGATGCGCAGGACGTTGCCGTCCTGCAGGAGAACGGCATAGTAGTAGGTCTCATAGCCGGTGGTGGCCGAGTCGCGGATGTCCTTTCCCTTGCCGGACGAAAAGGCCTGCTGGAC
Source organism: Faecalibacterium sp. An122 (assembly GCF_002160895.1). Taxonomy (GTDB): domain Bacteria; phylum Bacillota; class Clostridia; order Oscillospirales; family Ruminococcaceae; genus Faecalibacterium. Next base: position 192,635 of record NZ_NFLL01000001.1, read on the forward strand.
CTCGGGGCGGGAGAGATGGTTTTCCATCTCCTCCTGCTCGTCGGCGTCGGTGGACTCATAGAGGACGGTGCCGTCGGGGGAAATCAGGGTGATGCGGACACGGTCATAGGCGAAGTTGCTCAGGCTCTGGGTGTCGTGTTCGTACTGGGACACCAGAATAGCGGATTCGTTTTCCAGAGCCCTCCAGGCCTGCATGGTGAAAGCGCGGTGAAAGACAAAGATGCAGACCGCCGCCGCCAGCACCACGCCCATCAGCCCCATGGTATAGAGCCGGCGGCTGATGGTTTCCTCCATGCTGCGGGTTTTCATTCCTCGCTGCCCTCCTCGCTGTCGGCCAGCTTATAGCCGACCTTGCGGACGGTGAGAATGTAGCTGCCCGCGCTGCCCAGCTTTTTGCGCAGGGTGCGGATGTGCATGTCCACCGTCCGGCTTTCCACCGAAATGTCGGTGCCCCACACCACCTGCAGGATGGTCTCGCGGGTCACCACCAGATTGGTGTTTTCCAGCAGCAGACGCAGCAGGCTGTACTCCTTGTAGGTCAGATCCACCGGGGTGTCGCCCACCGTGACGCTGTGACGGGCATTGTCCAGCAGCAGCTCGTGGAAGGAGTAGACGTTGGGTTTGGCCGGCGGAGCCGAGCGGCGGAGCGCCGCCCGCACCCGGCTGAGAAATTCCATGATGCCGAAGGGCTTGGTGATATAGTCGTCTGCACCGCAGTCCAGACCGCGGACGGTGTCCAGCTCGCTGGACTTGGCCGTCACCATGATGATGGGCAGCTGGCGCAGGGTGGGGGAGTTGCGCAGCTTCTTCAGGATGGAGAAGCCGTCCTCCCCCGGCAGCATGATGTCCAGAATGACCAGCTCCGGCTCCGAGGTTTTCATGGCGTGCCAAAAGGCCTCCGGTTCCTCAAAGGAACGTACATCGTATCCGCTGGACTGGAGTGCATACTGTTCCAGTTCCCGGATGGATGCGTCATCCTCTACAATATAGATCATGCGTTGCCTTCCTCCTTTTGGGCCTTGTCAGCCTCTGCAGATTTCTTTTCGGCAGCAGCTTCGTTGGACCCGGGGAAGGAATAACGTGCACGGTAGCGGTCGACTCTGCGCTGGAACGCTTCGCTCTCCTCGGCGGCGCGGTTGTGCCGCAGATCCGACAGATAAGCGTGGGTGTCAAAGCTGTCCTGCGCGACCTCGATCTGGGCCACGGCGATGTTGCTGCAGTGTGCGCTGATGCGGGAATAGCTGGTCAGCAGGTCGTCCAGCACAAAACCATAGGTGATGGAGCAGCTGCCGGCCTGCAGGCGGGCGATGTGGCGGGCCTTGATGGCGCGGACCAGCTCGTTGACCACCGACTCCATCGGTTCCACCTTGCTGGCCAGATGCAGGTCGCCCTGACGGAAGGCCTCGGTGGTGCGGTTCAGCAGATCCTGCACCACATCCTCCAGGACGCTCAGTTCCTCCTGGGCATCCACCGAGAAGGTGATGGACTTGTCGTGGATTTCCTGGGCGGAGTTCAGCAGGTTGATGGAGTAGTCGCTGATCCGCTCAAAGTCGCTGATGGTGTGCAGCAGGGTATTGACCTGCTGGCTGTCGTCGTGGTTGAGCTCGTAGCTGGACAGTTTGACCAGATAGGTGCCCAGAGCGTCCTCGTAGTTGTCCACTTGCTTTTCTTCTTCTTTGACCTTCTGGGCCAGGGTGGCGTCCCACTTGCGGGTCAGGCTCATGGCCTGCAGCACGCCGATGCGGGCGGTCTCGGCCATCTTGGAGGTGACGGAACGGGCCTGGTCAGCTGCCACAGAGGGGGTGTTCAGCAGACGCTCGTCCAGCAGGGTGAAGCGCTCTTTCTTCTCGTCGTCGGGAATGGTCAGATAAGCCAGACGCTCCAGCAGACTGGTGAAGGGGAGCAGCAGGGCGGTGGCGCCCAGGTTGAAGGCGGAGTGAACCACGGCGATGCCCCATGGCTCGATCACGTCACCGATGAAGGAGAACTGGAACACGGCATTCAGGCCATAGAAAGCCACCAGGAAGACCACCACGCCGATGATGTTGAAGTACAGGTGGACAATGGCGGCACGGCGGGCGTTCTTGTTGGTGCCCACCGAAGAGATCAGGGCCGTGGCACAGGTGCCGATGTTCTGGCCCATGATGATGGGGATGGCGCTGCCAAAGGTGATGACGCCGGTGGAGCTGAGAGCCTGCAGAATACCGACGCTGGCGCTGGAACTCTGGATGACGGCGGTGACCAGTGTGCCCACCAGAACACCCAGGATGGGGTTGGAGAAGCGGACAAACAGCTCGGTGAACCAGGGCTCATTCTCCAGCGGAGCGACCGAGTCGGACATGGCGGTCATGCCGGTCATCAGGATGGCGAAGCCCACCAGGATGCCGCCGATGCCCTTCTTGCGCTCGCCGCCGAACATGAACATCAGGATGCCGATGAACGCCAGCAGGGGGCTGAAGGTGGAGGGTTTCAGCATCTGAACCAGCAGGCTGTCGCCCTCCAGGCCGGTCAAGCTGAGAATCCAGCTGGTAACAGTGGTGCCCACGTTGCTGCCCATGATAATGCCGATGGCCTGGTGCAGCTCCATGATGCCGCTGTTGACGAAGCCGACCACCATGACGGTGGTGGCGCTGGAACTCTGGATGACGGCGGTGACCGCCAGGCCCAACAGGAAGCCCTTGACAGGGTTGTCCGTCAGGCGGCTGAGAATTTTCTGCAGCTGGCTGCCAGCCTGCCGCTCAAGGGATTTGCCCATCAAATCCATTCCGTAGAGGAACAGAGCCAGGCCGCCAAGGAGAGAAAATAGATTTGTGATTGTCATACATATCCTCGTTTCTGCGGTGTGTCCGGTTCTCAAGGAAAAGCAGCGCACGTATCATCCAACTGGCCTGCGCGGTGCTCAGCATTGAGATGTTTCTTACAAGAATTTTACTTGTACTTGATTTAAGTATAGTGTGGCAATGTAAAATGTGAAATCGGCAATATGTAAAATCTACGTAAAGGCCAGTTTACATAAAGCGATGGTTCACGTCCGCCTTCAACAGTATACAAGAGAATGGGCTCAGACGCAATAAGACAAAAATGACCTTGTGGGAATTGTAATCCCAACCGGTTTTGATTATAATATAAAAAATGGGAAATTTGCGCACAGCCTGCAAGTCCCGACCGAAACGGACGGCTGCCGGACGCAGCCGGTCACAGGGAGGAAATAAGGATGGAAAATTTTACCGTATCACTCGCCAAACTGTCCGAGCGGGTCAATATGGAGGTGGTCTACAGCCCCCGGGATCTGAGCGAAATCAACGTTGAGATCGCCGAGGTCAACCGCCCGGGCCTGTTCCTGGCGGGGTACTATGAGTACTTTGACAATCTGCGTTTGCAGATCATGGGTCTGGCCGAGATGAACTTTCTGTCGGTCCAGACGCCCGACCGCCGCTATGAGGCCCTGGACCATCTGTTCGGCCAGATGCCGCCGGCGGTGATTGTCTCCCGCAGCGATGAGCTGACCCCGTTCCCCGAGATGCTGGAGCTGGCTCAGAAGTATAAGGTTGCGCTGCTGCGCTCCAACGAGGCCACCTGTGTTCTGATGGGCAGCCTCATCAGCTATCTGAACATGGAGCTGGCCCCCCGCATCACCCGGCACGGCGTTCTGGTGGAAGTGTACGGCGAGGGCATCCTGATCCTGGGCGACAGCGGCATCGGCAAGAGCGAGCTGGCCATTGAGCTGGTCAAGCGGGGCCACCGTCTGGTGGCCGACGACGCCGTCGAGCTGCGCAAGGTTTCCAACCGTCAGATCATGGGCACCGCCCCCGAGAATATCCGCCACTTCATCGAGCTGCGGGGCATCGGCATCGTCAACGTCGCCCGCGTATACGGCGTGGGCGCCGTCAAGGTCACCGAGACGGTGGACCTGGTGGTTCAGCTGGAAGCCTGGGACCCCACCAAAAACTATCAGCGCACCGGTCTGGAGACCGAGTACTACGAGATTCTGGGGGTCAAGATCCCCAGCACGGCCATTCCGGTTTCTCCCGGACGCAACCTGGCCGTGGTGCTGGAGACAGCCGCCATCAACAACCGCCAGAAGAAGATGGGTTACAACGCAGCCAAGGAGCTGCTGATCCGTCTGGGTCTGGACGACACGGTAGACTGAGAGGGCAGAGCCTTGGAACAGAACATCATCGACGCATTGAGAGCAGGGCTGGACGCAGCCGGCGTTCCCTATCAGGAACAGGAGCCGCTGTCCGCCCATACCACCTTTAAAATCGGCGGCCCGGCAGCTTTTTTCATCCGGCCCACCCGGGAAGAAGAGCTGTGCAAAGCCGTCACCCTGTGCAAATCCCTGTCGGTGCCCTGCTATATTCTGGGCAACGGCAGCAACATCCTCTTTGGGGATAAGGGCTGGAACGGCGCCGTCATCTGCCTGGCCGGCATGAAGGGCGAAATCCAGCAGGAAGGAGATACCCTGCGGGCTCCGGCCGGCATGCCCCTGAGCATGCTCTGCATGGCGGCCCTGCAGGCCGGGCTCACCGGTCTGGAATTTGCCTATGGCATTCCCGGCACCGTGGGCGGCGCCGTGTATATGAACGCCGGCGCCTACGGCGGAGAGATGAAGGACGTTCTGGTCTCGGTGCGGCACCTGACCGCCGAGGGCGAGATCGTGGAGACTCCCGCCGCCGGGCTGGATTTGAGCTATCGCCACAGCATCTTTGAGGACAACGGGGACTGCATCCTCTCGGCCCAGGTGCGGCTGACGCCGGGCGATCCTCAGAAAATCAGCGACCAGATGAACGAACTGATGGGCCGCCGCCGCGACAAGCAGCCCCTGGATAAACCCAGCGCAGGCAGCACCTTCAAGCGTCCGGTGGGCGCTTTTGCAGGCGCGCTGATCGAACAGTGCGGGCTGCGGGGCCACCGCCATGGCGGGGCCGCCATCAGCGAGAAGCACTGCGGCTTTGTGGTGAATCTGGGCGGGGCCACCTGCGCCGATGTGCTGGCCCTCTGCCAGGAAGTCCAGACCATTGTGAGGGAACAAACCGGCTTTACTCTGGAAAAGGAGATCCGGGTTGTAGAATGTTGAAGGAAGTAGGGGAGCGGTTATGGAGCTGTTGATTGTAAGCGGACTTTCGGGGGCGGGCAAATCCGTCTCGATGAATGCGCTGGAGGATATCGGGTATTTCTGTATGGACAATATCCCGGCCTGGCTGCTGCCGAAAATCGTGGCCTTTTCCCGGGCCGGCGACAGCCAGCTGGACCGGGTGGCCATCTCGATGGACGTGCGGGGCTGCCGCACCCGGGAGGAAATCCGGGAGGCGCTGGCCCAGCTGGACCTGCAGCAGACGCCCTATAAAATCCTCTTTCTGGATGCCTCGGACGAGGTCCTCTGCCGCCGCTACAAAGAGACACGCCGCCGCCACCCCATCAGCCAGGCGGAGGATATCCCCACCACCGAGGCCCTGGCCCGGGAACGGGAAATCCTGCAGCCCCTGCTGGACCGCGCCGACTACGTCATCGACTCCACTTTGCTGTCCACCGCCCAGAACAAGGAGCGGATCTGCGATCTGTTCCTGCCGGGCGGCGGGGCCAAGGCCGCCATGCGTCTGAACGTCATGTCCTTTGGGTTCAAGTTCGGTCTGCCGGGAGAGGCAGACCTGGTGCTGGACGTGCGCTGCCTGCCAAACCCCTTCTATGTGCCGGGCCTCAAGCATAAAACCGGCATGGACCAGGAAGTGGTGGACTATGTGATGCAGTTTGCCGAGTCCAGGGAGCTTTTGAAGCGGATTGAATATCTGCTGGATTACGCCATCCCCCTGTATGTCAAGGAAGGCAAGAGCGAGCTGACCATCGCAGTGGGATGCACCGGCGGCAAACACCGCTCCATCACCTTTGCCCGCAAGATCGCCGAATACTGCGAACGGCTGGGCTATGCCGTCAGCATTCAGCACCGGGACGCCGCCCGGTAAACCTATTATAAAAAGGAAGGAACAGAGCATGAGCTTTGCCTCCGAGGCCAGATGCGAGATCGCCGGGCGGGAGCTCACCGGAGAAAATACCGTTCGGGCGGCCTGCTATGGGCTGGCCTGCTTTGCAAAACATTTTGATGCCAGGGGCCTGGTGATCCAGACCGAACAGGCCGAGACCGCCGACTATGCCCGGCAGTGCTTTGCGCGCTGTGGCATCCGCGGCGAGGTCCGCAGCCGGGATCACGCCAGCGGCCCCATGTATGAGTTCAGCATCAGCCAGCCGGAACAGGTGGGCCAGATGCACGCCCTTTTCGGGACCAATGGCAATGAGACAAGCCTCCAGATTGACCCGGCCCTGATCCGCAGCCCCAAGAGCGTCAGCGCCTATGTAGGGGCTGCATTTCTCTGCTGCGGCACCGTCACCGATCCCCAGAAAGGCTATCATCTCGAATTTACCACCCCGCGCACCAATCTGGCGCGGGATTTTGAAGCTCTGCTGGCAGAGCATGAGTTTGCCCCCCGGCGCAGCCGCCGCAAAGGGGTCAACGTTGTTTATCTCAAGGCCTGTGCCAACATTCAGTCCCTGCTGGTTTTCATGGGGGCAGAAAAGGCCGCCGGCCTGATGAACACTGAGCGGGCCGTCAAGTCGGTCCGCAATCAGGTCAACCGCTACACCAACTGCGAGACCGCCAACCTGGGCAAGATGGTGCGGGCCAACGCCTCGGCCATCAAGGCGCTGCGGTATCTTCAGGAGCAGGATGCTCTGGAGACTCTGCCTGAGCCGCTGCGGGAAACCGCCGTCAAGCGGCTTCAGTATCCGGAGCTGTCTCTGGCGGCTCTGTGCGAAACATTTGAGCCGCGGCCCAGCAAATCGGGCCTGGCCCATCGGCTGAAACGCCTGGAGGCGATGTCGGCCGACCTGCGGGCCCGGAAAGAAGGGGGAAATCCACACCGTGAGTGAATCCACCGCCGCACAGCGCGGCTTTGTGCACCTGCATCTTCACACCGAATACAGCCTGCTGGACGGTGCCTGCCGGATTGACCAGCTGATGGACCGGGTCAAGGAATGCGGCCAGACCGCCGTCGCCTGCACCGACCACGGCGTCATGTACGGCTGCGTGCAGTTTTACAAGGCCGCCAAAAAGGCCGGCATTCAGCCCATCATCGGGTGCGAGGTCTATGTGGCCACCCGCACCCGGTTTGACAAGGTCAACAAGATCGACGGCAATAATCATCTGATCCTGCTGTGCAAGAATGAAACCGGCTACAAAAATCTCATCAAGATGGTGTCGGCCGCCTTCACCGAGGGCTTTTATTCCAAGCCCCGGGTGGACAAGCAGCTGCTGGAACAGTACCATGAGGGCCTGATCTGCCTGTCGGCCTGCCTGGCGGGCGAAATCCCCCAGGCCCTGCTGGCAGGGGACTATGAGCGTGCCAAATCCGCCGCCCTCTGGTACAACGACCTGTTTGGACAGGGGAACTACTACATCGAGCTGCAGGACCACGGCCTGGCCCAGGACGAAACCGTCCTGCCCCAGCTGATCCAGCTGGCCCGGGATACCGGCATCCCCATGGCGGCCACCAACGACGCCCACTACCTCCGCAAGGAGGACGCCCGGGTTCAGGAAATCCTGCTGTGCATCCAGACCGGCAAGACCATCCAGGACGCCGACAAGATGGAGTTCCAGACCGACGAGTTCTACGTCAAAACCACCGATGAGATGTACGATCTCTTTTCGATGGTGCCGGAGGCCTGCGCCAATACCGTCAAAATTGCCGAGCAGTGCCAGTTTGATTTTGACTTTGGCCACACCAAGATTCCATACTATAAGGCTCCCGACGGGATGGATAACCAGGCTTACTTTGAAAAGCTCTGCTGGGAAGGCCTGGAGCGCCGGTATGGCCCCGATGTTCCCGAGGCCAACAAGGAGCGTCTGGCCTATGAAATCGGCGTCATCCGCTCCATGGGCTACACCAACTACTACCTGATTGTCTTTGACTATATCAATTTCGCCAAGAGCCAGAATATCCCGGTGGGACCGGGACGCGGTTCGGGCGCTGGCAGTATCGCAGCCTACTGCGTGGGAATCACCGACATCGACCCCATCCGGTATAATCTGATTTTCGAGCGGTTTCTCAATCCCGAGCGAGTCAGCATGCCGGACTTCGACGTGGATTTCTGCTACGAGCGCCGCCAGGAGGTCATTGATTACGTCAACCGGAAATACGGCTCGGACCATGTGGCGCAGATCGTCACCTTCGGTACCATGGCCGCCCGCAACGCAATTCGGGACGTGGGACGGGTGATGGGCCTGCCGTACCAGAACGTGGATACGGTGGCCAAGCAGGTCCCCATGGAACTCAAGATGACCCTGAAACGGGCTCTGGAGGTTTCCAGCGAGCTGAAAAAGATGTACGACGCTGACCCTCAGGTCAAGGAATTGATCGACACCGCCGCCAAGGTGGAAGGCATGCCGCGGCACGCCTCCACCCACGCCGCCGGCGTGGTCATTACCCCGGAGCCGGTGGACTACTATCTGCCTCTGGCCACCAACGACGGTCTGCCGGTCACCCAGTTCAACATGACCGAGATCGAGGAGCTTGGCCTGCTCAAGATGGACTTTCTGGGGCTGCGCACCCTGACGGTCATCCGGGACGCGGAAACTGCTGTCCAGAAAAAGGAGCCCGGCTTCACCATGGCTCATCTGGACTACGACGATAAGGAAACCTATCAGATGCTGGGCCGCGGTGAGACCGAAGGCGTGTTCCAGCTGGAATCTTCGGGCATGCGTCAGGTCCTAATGGGCCTGCAGCCGGAGAACCTGGAAGACGTCATCGCTCTCATCAGCCTGTACCGGCCCGGCCCCATGGATTCCATCCCCACGTATCTGCGCAACCGCCACGAGCCGGACAAGATCAGCTACAAAACGCCCCAGCTGGCCCACATCCTGGACGTCACCAACGGGTGCATCGTCTATCAGGAACAGGTCATGCAGATTTTCCGGGAGCTGGCGGGCTTCTCCTTTGGCCAGGCCGACAACGTCCGCCGGGCCATGAGCAAAAAGAAGCACGACGTCATGGAGGCTGAGCGGGAACATTTTGTCCATGGATGCACCGAGCCGGGGCACGAGTGTCCAGGCTGCGTGGCCAACGGCATTTCGGAGCAGGTGGCCAATGAGATCTACGACGAAATGTCCAGCTTCGCGTCCTACGCCTTCAACAAGAGCCATGCGGCCTGCTATGCCTATGTGGCGTACCAGACCGCCTACCTCAAGTGTCATTATCCGGCCGAGTTCATGGCGGCCCTGCTGACCAGCGTTCTGGATAACACCGACAAGGTCATCGAGTACACCGCCGAGTGTTCCCGGCTGGGCATCCGGGTTCTGCCGCCGGATATCAATATTTCGGGCGGCGGCTTCACCGCCGACGGCACCGGCCAGATTCGCTTTGGCCTCAACGCCGTCAAGAACGTGGGCCGCAACCTGATCGAGAATGTGGTCCGGGAGAGGGAAGGGAAACCATTCTCCAGCCTCTACGATTTCTGCAAGCGGATGCACGGCAACGAATTGAACCGCCGGGCCGTGGAGTGCCTCATCAAGGCAGGCGCCTTTGACTGCATGGGCACCACCCGCCGCAGCCAGGTGGAAGCGGTGGAGGGCATCCTGAAAAGCGTCGAGAACGACGCCCGCCGGAATCTGGAAGGCCAGCTGGACCTGTTCGCCGTCATGGCCGGCGGGGAAGAACCGGTCTCGGATGGCTATGAGCTGCAGAACCTGCCTGAATATCCCCACGGCGACCTGCTTAAAATGGAGAAGGAGGTCAGCGGACTGTACCTTTCGGGTCATCCGCTGGACGCCTACCGGGAGCAGTCGGCCAGGTACGCCTCCCACAGCATCAAGATGCTGACAGGGGAGGACGCCCATCAGCTGGACAATACCAAGGTGCGGATCGTCTGTACCGTGGTCAAAAACCGGATGATGACCACCAAGAACAACTCCATGATGGCCTTTACCAGCGTGGAGGACCTGACCGGCACGCTGGAAGTTATTGTGTTCCCGCGGGTGCTGGACACCTTCCGGGATTCTCTGCAGGAAAACGCCGTCGTGGTCATCGACGGCCGGCTGTCGGTGCGGGAGGACGAACCCGCCAAGCTGATGGCCGAGTCCATCATCCCCATCGACCGGTACAACCCGGCCGCGCCGGAGGACTATCACCCCGATCCCGTCAAGGAAGCACCCCGGCGGCTGTATATCCGTTTGCCGTCCCGCAGCAGCCGGGAATACGACAAGGTCATCAACCTGCTCGAAATCTTTGACGGAAATATTCCGGTTATTTTGTATTTATGCGACACCCAAAAAAAGCTCGCTGTACCGCGCCGGCTGTACACGTCGGGGCATCCGCTGCTTTACCGGGAGCTGGAACGGCTGCTGGGTAAGGGAAATGTTGCAACAAAATAACATGTATGTGAGTGAATCGAGACGGGTGCACTGTTTTCAAACTGGACAAAATGTGCTATAATGTCTGTAATACGGCACAGGCCCATGGGTCTTTGCTGCACATCGGCCGGGACGGCAGGGTCCCGGCTGAGGCAGACTTCCCCCTCAAAAGGGCAGGGAAGGAGCCACTGGGAATGAGAAGGATTGAAACATTTATAAAAGGGAAAAGGCATATGTGAATGGGAGGATTTCCACTATGGAGAGACAGATCAAATCCATTGGCGTACTGACCAGCGGCGGCGACGCACCTGGCATGAATGCAGCGGTGCGTGCAGTCGTTCGTACTGGCATCCACAAAGGTTACCGTATGATCGGCATTCAGCGCGGCTACAACGGCCTGCTGAACGGCGAGTGCTACGAGATGAACCTGCGCAGTGTCTCGAATATCATTCAGGACGGCGGTACGATCCTGTATACGGCCCGCTGCCTGGAGTTCAAGACCAAGGAAGGTCAGGACAAGGGCGCAGCCAAGTGCCGTGAGCTGGGCATCGATGCCCTGGTTGTCATTGGCGGCGACGGCTCCTACCGCGGCGCCCGTGCGCTGGCTCACCGCGGCATCCCGATGATCGGCCTGCCCGGCACCATCGACAACGATATCGCCTGCACCGACTACACCGTCGGCTACGACACCGCCATGAACACCGCCATGGAGATGATCGACAAGCTGCGCGACACCACCCAGAGCCATGACCGCTGCAGCGTTGTCGAGGTTATGGGCCGCAACGCCGGCTACATTGCTCTGAACGTGGCCATTGCTTCGGGCGCCATGGCTGTGCTGCTGCCGGAGTACGAGTTCGATATGCAGCGGGACATCCTGGACCGCATCGAGATGACCAAGAAGACCGGCAAGAATCACTTCATCATCATTGTTGCCGAGGGCGTGGGCCATGCACAGGAGATCGCCAACGAGATCCAGGCCCGCACCGGCATCGATTCCCGCGCCACCATTCTGGGCCACGTGCAGCGCGGCGGTTCGCCCACCCTGCGTGACCGCGTGAATGCTTCGGCCATGGGCTATCGCGCCGTCTGCCTGATCGAAGAGGGCAAGTTCAACCGCATCGTCGGTATGCGCGGCGAGACTCTGGTGGACTACCCTGTGGACGAAGCTCTGGAGATGACCAAGTCTCTCGACCCCGTCCTGATTGACGTCTGCAACACCATTTCGATCTGATTTCTGAATCGGACCCAGCGTTACATTGACTGCAGCGCACCGCGGCAGGTTCATCCTGCCCGGTGCGCTGTATTTTTTTGCCCTCCGGCAGAATCGAATTCAAAAACATGCGTACCAACGCGCTATAAAATAACGATAATACGTTTTGTATATTGCCGAGAGATTTACAGTCAACTATAAGGGAGAGCTATCCATCCTTTTTCTTGAAATGATAATATTGTGCTATGAACGTGAATTTCAACGGAGTGCGGACATTTTTTGCGATTTGAGACTGAACAAGCGACACTTTTTGTCGTTTGTTTTTGCCTGTCGGTCGTTTTCATGAAACGCAATTTGTGGTATGATGTGGATGTGCCCCGGCGTTTCCCGGGGACCCCACCAAAGGTAGGAGAGAAACTATGTTGGAACTGGAACAAGCAAAAAAGCGCGCCGAGGAGCTGCGCGCCATCATCGAGTACAATAACCGGTTATATTACGACCAGGACGCCCCCGAGCTGGAGGACTTCCAGTATGACGCCCTGACCCGTGAACTGCGCCAGCTGGAGGCGGATTTCCCCCAGCTGGTCACCCCGGATTCCCCCACCCAGCACGTGGGCGGCACCCCCAGCGGGCGGTTCGCCAAGGTCACCCACGCCGTCAAAATGGAAAGCCTTCTGGACGCATTCAGTTTTGATGAACTGCGGGACTTTGACCGCCGCGTCCGGGACGCCGGCGTGGAACCGGAGTATGTGGTGGAAATCAAGATCGACGGCTTGTCCTGCAGCCTGGAATACGAGAACGGACAGCTGGTGCGGGCTTCCACCCGGGGCGACGGCGTGGTGGGCGAGGACGTCACCGAGAACGTCAAGGCCATCCGCAGTATTCCCAAGACCCTGAAAGGCGCGCCGGAGTATCTGGAAGTCCGCGGCGAAGTCTATATGCCCCACGCCGCTTTCCAGAAGCTGTGCGAGGAGCAGGAGCTGCAGGGAGGCTCTCCGTTCAAAAATCCCCGCAACGCGGCCGCCGGTTCGCTGCGCCAGAAGGACCCCAAAATCACCGGCAGCCGGGATCTGTCCATCTTTATATTTAATGTACAGCAGATCCGGGGCGCCGAGCTGACCACCCATGCCGGAAGCCTGGACTACCTCAAGAGCCTGGGGCTGCCGGTCTCGCCCCGCTACCATCTGGTCCACACTATCGAGGAGGCCATTGCCGAGATCGAGCAGATCGGCCAGGGCCGTGCCGGGCTGGATTTCGATATGGACGGCGCTGTGATTAAGGTGAACGACTTTGCCCAGCGGACCCAGCTGGGTTCCACCGCCAAATTCCCACGGTGGGCCATCGCCTTCAAGTATCCCCCTGAGGTGAAGGAGACCCGCCTGCTGGATATCGAGGTAGCGGTGGGCCGCACCGGCGTGCTGACCCCCACCGCATCCTTTGAGCCGGTGTTCCTGGCCGGCACCACCGTGGCCCGGGCCACCCTCCACAATGAGGAATTCATTCGTCAGTTTGGCCTGTGCATCGGCGACACCATCCAGGTGCGCAAGGCGGGGGACATCATCCCTGAGGTGATCGGAGTCACCGCTCACGCCGAGGGCGCTCAGCCCTATCAGATGCCCACCGTCTGCCCCTCCTGCGGCGCACCGGTGGTTCACCTGGCCGATGAAGCGGCGCTGCGGTGTGTCAACCCCGAATGCCCGGCCCAGTCCCTGCGGAACCTGATCCACTTTGCGTCCCGGGACGCCATGGACATCGACGGACTGGGCGTGGCGGTCTGCACCCAGCTGGTGGACCGTGGCCTGGTCCGGTCGGCGGCAGACCTCTACACCCTCACCAAAGAGCAGCTGCTGACCCTGGACAAGTTCAAGGACAAGAGCGCCGACAACCTCCTGCGGGCCATTGCCCACTCCAAGGAGAACAATCTGGACAAACTGCTCTTTGGTCTGGGCATCCGCAATATTGGCTATAAGGCCGCGGCCCTGCTGGCTGAACGGTTCGGCAGCATGGACGCCATCCGGCAGGCCGACCTGGAAGCTCTGTGCACCATCGACGGCTTTGGCGAGATCATGGCCCAAAGCGTGGTGGAGTTTTTTGCCAAGGACGGCACCGAGGACCTGATCCGCCGCCTGGCAGAACAGGGAGTCAACATGACCTGGAAAGGGGAGACCCGCACCGACCGTCTGGCGGGCAAAACCTTTGTGGTGACCGGCACCCTGTCCAGCCTTTCCCGCAAGGAGGCCGAAGCCCTGATCGTGAAGAACGGCGGCAAAGCCAGCGGCAGCGTGTCCAAAAAGACAGCCTATGTGGTGGCCGGCGAGGCGGCCGGCAGCAAGCTGGACAAGGCCAACGCCCTGGGCATCCCGGTGCTGAACGAGGAGGAATTCCTCGCCATGATGGAACAGGAGTGAGCGCAACCCGAGCTGATGGAACAGAAAGATAAACCGGCGGGCTAAAATTCCCAAAATATGGCAATTTTTGCTGTTGAATAGACTGGTAAAATATGGTAAAATCTATGGTGCAAGGACGGGGTGCATCTGATTCGCCGAAACGGCCAGGGAATGCTCGAAAAAGCGCTTGCTGCAATGCTTTTGTGGAAAAGACGCCGGTGCAAGGCCTCTCATGCGCCCCTTGGAGTGATACCGCGAACTTCCGGCCGCTGTGTCGGCAGCGGCGGGCTTGACTGGGTTCATTATACGCATGGGAGGAGAACAATCATGGACAAGATTAAGTTTTTGATGTCAGACACCGGAGCAGAGGTCACCCCTCTGTGCCGCGAGGCGCTGGAGCAGAAAGGCGTGGACGTGACCGTGGTGGAAAAGGATGGCAGCAAGGTTCTGCAGAAGATGCTCTCCATCCGGCCCAACGTGGTGCTTCTGGACGCTTTTATGCCCGGACTGGATGCTCTGACCATCAAGCAGCGGTATAACGCCGCAGGGGAGTGGCATACGTCCTTCTTTGTCACCGGCGCCTTCCAGAGCGAAGAAATGGTCCAAGAACTGCTGGACGAAGGGTTCTCCTATTATTTTGTGAAGCCCTTTGACGAGAGCGTCCTGGTCAGCCGCGTGCTGAAAGCCGCGGCCAAGCCGGAGCAGCGCTCTCCCTTTACCACCGCCGACAGCGACGAGGTGACAGTTACCGAGATCCTCCATCAGATCGGCGTCCCCGCCCACATTAAGGGCTACCAGTATCTGCGGGAAGCCATCCTGATGGCGGTGGACACGCCGGATTACATCAACGCCGTCACCAAGCGGCTGTACCCCGATATCGCCCAGAAGAACGCCACCACCGCCAGCCGGGTGGAGCGCGCCATCCGCCACGCCATCGAAGTGGCCTGGGACCGCGGCGACGTGGATACCCTCAACCGCTATTTCGGCTATACCATCCACAATATGCGGGGCAAGCCCACCAACAGTGAATTCATCGCCATGATTGCCGACAAAATCCGTCTGGACAAAAAACAGCGGATTGGCTGAACCTATCCTCACTCTGCATCCCCAGCGCAGCAAAAGCGGACTGTCCGAACCAAAGGCAGCCCGCTTTTGCCGCGTTCGGGGCAGAAAGTGGGGAAAAGGCGAAATTTTATGAAGAACAAGGGCATTTTCCTCTTGCATTTTCTGAATTCCGTGCTATAATACTATAGCAATCGTTCCGAAGGCCGCTCGACGGGGTAGCCGAAATTGAAGGTTGTGATGGGCACATACATGGAATATGGCCCCTATTTGTCAGAACCAGAAATGAGGTGAATCGTATGAAACAGGGTATCCATCCCAACTACGTTGACTGCACCATCACCTGTGCGTGCGGCAATGTGATCCAGACCCGCTCTACCAAGCCCGAGATCCACGTTGAAGTTTGCTCCAAGTGCCATCCTTTCTACACTGGTAAGCAGAAGCTGGTTGATACCGGCGGACGTGTGGACCGCTTCAATCGTCGTTTTGGCCGCAAGTAATTTATATTTTGCAGCTGTTGCACCGCTCTCCCAACCGGAGAGCGGTGTTTTTTATTGTCACATAAGGGAATTTACACCACTCTGCCTTATTTTGAACACATTTGCATCCTATAGTATGTATGATTCCAAACAAACTGAAAGGAGCATTTGCCAGTGATCGAAGTGTCGCATCTGACCAGGGAGTACAGCGGCCGTCCGGCGGTGAGTGATTTGTCCTTCACCGTGGAGGACGGACAAGTCTACGGCCTGCTGGGTCCCAATGGAGCGGGAAAATCGACCATTATGAACATCATCACCGGGTACCTTGCCGCCACCAGCGGGACGGTAACGGTGGACGGACACCCATTGCCTGAGGAGGCCGACGCAGCCAAAGCCTGCATCGGCTATCTGCCCGAAACGCCGCCCCTCTACCCCGAAATGACGGTGCGGGAATATCTGACCTTTGCCGCCGAGCTGAAAGGGGTCAAGCGGGCCGAGCGCACCGCCCAGGTGGAAAAGGCCGCCCGCCGCACCGGTCTGACCGACGTGATGCCCCGGCTGATCCGCAACCTGTCCAAAGGCTATCGCCAGCGAGTGGGCATTGCCCAGGCACTGCTGGGCCACCCCAAGGTGATTATTCTGGACGAGCCGACGGTGGGCCTGGACCCGGCGCAGGTCATTGAGATCCGCCGTCTGATCCGGGAACTGGGGCAGGGGCACACGGTGATCCTGTCCAGCCATATCCTCAGCGAGGTGCAGGCCGTCTGCTCTCAGGTGCTGATTCTCTCCCATGGCCGCCTGGTGGCGGAGGGCACGCCCCAGGAGCTGAGCGCCCAGCTGAGCCCCCACGGCGTCCTGCACGCCACGGCGCTGGGCAGCCGGGAGGCGGTGGCCGCCGCAGTGCGGGCCGTGAAGGGGATTCAGTCGGTGGACATTGAGGAGGAAAGCGGCGGGGAGGTCACCTTCACCGCCCGCAGCGGCTCGGGCGAAGATCTGCGGGCCGCGGTCAGCCAGGCGCTGGCCGCCGCGGGCTGCGCCGTCCTGAATCTGACCGCCGAAACCCGCAGCCTGGAGGACGTGTTCCTCGAACTGACCGAATCCGAACAGGCGGACAACGCCGGCCAGACCGAAGGGGAGGAGGAGTAAGATGACGGCTATATTCAAACGGGAATTCCGCAGCAGCTTCTCCGGCATGATGGGCTGGCTGCTGACCGCCTTTCTCACCGGCACCTCGGCGCTCTATTTCTTTGCCAATAACCTGGGGTTCGGTCTGACCGACTTCGGCTACTATACCCTGTACCAGACGGTTTTTGTGCTGCTGGTGTATGTGCCGGTGCTGGCCATGCGCAGCTTTGCCGAGGAAAAACACAGCCGCACCGATCAGCTTCTTTTGACCAGTCCGGTGTCGGTCTGGGGGATTGTTCTGGGCAAATATCTGGCCATGTGCGCCGTCTTCGCGCTGCCCTGCCTGATGGATGCCCTGCTGATCGGGGTTCTGCGGGCGCTTGGCTCCACCAACACCGCTCTTCTGTCCAATTTCTCCAGCCTGCTCTGCTATTATCTGCTGGGCTGTGCGGCCATTGCCATCTGTGAATTCCTCTCCAGCCTGACCGAAAACCAGATCATCGCCGCGGTGATGGGATTTGGCGCTCTGCTGCTGGCCTACCTGATGCCGGGCCTGCGCAGCCTGTTCAATGCGGGCAGCGTCATGGCTCTGGTGGTCTTTACGGTGCTGGCTGCCGCGGTTTCGCTCTGGGCCGGCCTGCGCAGCCGCAGCCTCACGCTGGGATGCTTCCTGTTCGCCGCATTGGCGGCCTGCATCTCGGTGCTGTTCACCGTCCGCAGCGCCTGGCTCACCGAGGCTTTCAGCTCGGTGCTGGGGGCTCTGGCCCTGTTCTCTCCCTTTGAGGACTTTGTCAATGGCAGCTTCTCGCTGCCGTCTCTGGTGTATTACATCAGCGTGGCAGGGCTGTTCCTCTTCTTTACGGCGCAGGGCATTGAAAAGCGCCGCTGGAACTGAAAGGAGGCCCGACGATGAACAAAGAATCCAAACTGCGCCGCCTTTTTGCCGCACCGGCGGACGGCGGACGCATCTTCCGCAATGGCCTGTACTCCACCGCCATCCTGGCGGCGGCCGTGGTGCTGGTGATCCTCATCAATCTGATTGTCCAGGCCATCCCCACCACATACACCGAGTTTGACCTGTCCGAGGGCGGCCTGTACACCCTGAGTGATACCTCCGTCCAGGTGGCGGAGGGCCTGACCCAGGATGTGACCATCTACTATCTGTGCGAAACCGGCAGCGAAGATGCCATCATCACCCGGCTGCTGGACCAGTACGCAGCTTCCAGCAGCCACATTCACTGGGAACAGAAGGACCCCGCCCTGTATCCCACCTTTGCCTCACAGTACGGGGCCGAGCAGGTCTCGGGCGGCAGCCTGATCCTGGACGCCGGCACCGGCAGCGATGTGCTGGACGCGGTGGACTTTTACGTCTACGACTACTCCGACTATTACAATTATAGTGTCCGCTTTGACGGCGAACAGCAGATCACCTCGTCGCTGTACCGCCTGACCAGCGGGGAAGCCAGCCAGGCCTACTACACCACCAACCACGGGGAACGGCCCCTGTCGGATACCCTGGTGGATGCCCTGGAGGCCCAGAATATCCAGCCTCAGGAACTGAACCTGTTGAGCAGCACCATTCCCGAGGACTGCGACCTTCTCATCATCAACTGTCCCGCCAGCGATTTCACCGGTCCGGAGGGCGCGGTGGATGAAATCGGCATGCTGGAGGAATATCTGGCCGCCGGCGGCAAGGTTCTGCTCACCACCGACGCATACTACAGCACCCCCAACCTGGATGCGGTTATGGCTGCGTTTGGACTGTTCCGGGTGGACGGTCTGATTGTGGAAGGGGATGCCAACCACAGCCTGTACGGCTACAGCTATTATCTGCTGCCCGATTACGCCATCACCACTGAGAGCACCGCCCTGGATGGCCTGGATACCAGCGCCTACCTGCTGCTGCAGATGGCCCAGGGCATCCAGATCACCCAGAACGACAGTGTCACCGCCGAGCCTCTGCTGACCACTTCCTCGGCCGCCTACAGCAAGACGGCGGGCTATGAGATGACCACCACCGACAAGGAGGAGGGCGACATCGACGGACCCTTCAACCTGGCGGTGTGGGCCCAGAACGACACCACCGGCGCCCAGGTGATTTGGGCGGGCTGCTCCAACATGGATGACGACACCCTGTATATGAGTGTTCCGGGCAACTGTGATTTCCTGGTGGGCTGCGCCGCCTCTCTGACCGGCCAGTCCAGCGACATCCTGATTGACGCCAAGGCACTGGAGGCCGACCAGCTGACCATCCCGGCCGGTACGGCCACCGTGGTGGGTCTGGTGTTCCTGCTGGCGGTTCCGGCAGGTCTGCTGATCGCCGGCGCAGTGGTTACCATCCGCCGCAGAAGAAGATAAGGGAGGGGACTGCATGAAAGCCAAACAGCGCACCTTGCTGATCTTGCTGGTTCTGGTGGTGCTGGCGGGCGCCGCCCTGGCCCTGCTGACCCGTTCCAACCAGAGAGCGGAACAGGCTGCCAGCGAGGCCGAGGCCGGAACCATCCCGCTGTCCTCCTTTGCGGTGGACAGCCTGACCGAAATCCAGTACACCTACCAGGGCGAGACCGTCTCGCTGCTCTACGACGGAGAGACCTGGACCCTGGCCGACGACCCGGACTACCATCTGGATCAGACCAAGTGCAACACCATGGCCGCCGCTCTGGCTGACCTGAAGGCCAAACGCCAGCTGGACGCCCAGACCGGGGAGGATTACGGCATGGAGGTTCCTCTGGTCACCGTCACAGTGACGGCGGGCGGAGAGACCAACACCTTCACTTTTGGGGATACCAACACCATCACCGGGGACATTTACGTCCAGAAGGAAGGGGACAGCGCCGTCTATACGGCGGCCTCTTCCAAGGTGAGCTGCTTTGAATACGGCAAGGAGGAACTGTTCGGAGCCTTCAACCCGGCGGGCATCACTTCCAGCAGCCTGGAAACCATCGACTACACCTATTCCGGCGGCGGGGAGAGTTTCTCGGTCCAGCTCAAGGCCGTGTCGGTGGCCGCTGACGCGGACAGCTCTGCCAGCGAAGCCGCAGACAGCGCGGCCGACAGTGAGACCTACACCACCGCCTGGCGTCTGGCCGATGAGACCGAAACCGCCCTCAGTGAGGAGGCGGTCAACGGGATTCTGTCGGCCCTGAGCGGCTATGTGTCGGGGCAGATCACCGGCGCCGACCCGGCGGATTATGGCTTTGATGCCCCGCTGGTCACCGTCACCGCCTCCGACGGAGAAACCACCTACCAGGTCACCTATGCCTCCGGAACCGACGGCTGTTATATGATGACGGAAGGGGACAGC
This sequence comes from Faecalibacterium sp. An122, assembly GCF_002160895.1. Classification (GTDB taxonomy): domain Bacteria; phylum Bacillota; class Clostridia; order Oscillospirales; family Ruminococcaceae; genus Faecalibacterium. Next base: position 212,598 of record NZ_NFLL01000001.1, read on the forward strand.
TCCATCTATAAAGTGGACCTCACCGTCCCCGAGGCCTTCCACTATACGGCGGAACAGCTGAAGGCCGCCTCGTAAAAAGCAAGTAAAATTTCATTTTTTCAGCCAGCCCGAGCGCCTCCAGCGCCCGGGCTTTTTCAATGCCTGCGTTCATTTCAGGGATTCGTCAAAGTTCGGCCGGTTTGGAAACCTTGTTTTGCGAATTGACATTTTCTGCACGATTGTTTAAGATAGACACAGTATGCCGTCTGTGTTCTGCGGCCGGCGTGCGACGCATTGATTCCATGCAAGGGGAGGACTCATCTGGAAAATGGATAATTCTGTAATCGTATCCCTGCGTGACATCGTAGTGGATTTTGACGGCCAGCGCATCCTGAATGGATTGAACCTGGACATTCACGACAAGGAATTTGTGACGCTGCTGGGCTCGTCGGGCTGCGGCAAGACCACCACGCTGCGGCTGATTGCCGGCTTTTTGGAGCCCAATGCAGGCCAAATCATCCTGCACGGAAAAAACATCACCGGCGTGCCGCCCTACCGGCGGCCGGTGAATACGGTGTTCCAAAAGTACGCCCTGTTCCCGCATCTGAATGTGTTTGAAAACGTGGCCTTCGGCCTGCGGCTCAAGCACATGGACGAGGACGCCATCCGCACCAAGGTGCGGGACATGCTGGAAGTGGTGGGCCTGAAAGGTTTTGAACGGCGCAGCATCTCCCAGATGTCGGGCGGCCAGCAGCAGCGCGTGGCCATTGCCCGCAGCCTGGTCAACGAGCCCGAAATCCTTCTGCTGGACGAGCCTCTGGGCGCGCTGGACCTCAAGCTGCGCAAAGAGATGCAGCTGGAGCTGAAACGTCTGCAGCGGGAAATGAACATCACCTTTATTTATGTCACCCACGACCAGGAAGAAGCCCTGACCATGTCGGACACCGTGGTGGTCATGAACGGCGGCGTCATCCAGCAGGTGGGCACTCCCGAGGAAATCTATAACGAGCCCAAGAACGCCTTTGTGGCCGACTTCATCGGCGACTCCAACATCATTGACGGCGTCATGCACCGGGACTTCCTGGTCTCCTTTGCCGGAGTGCAGTTCCCCTGCGTGGACCGCGGCTTCAAGCCCGAACAGAGCGTCCAGGTGGTGGTCCGTCCCGAGGACATCGAGGTGGTCTCCCCGATGGAAGGCCAGCTGACCGGCGTGGTGGACGACGTAATTTTCAAGGGCGTTCACTTCGAGATGCATGTGGACTGCGATGGCCGGGAATGGCTGATCCATTCCACCCGCGCCTGCACCCCCGGCGAGCGGATCGGCATGTGCATCGGCCCCAATGAGATCCATATTATGGCACGGTCGGAGGGGTGAAGGGAATGAAAGGATATGATAAACGGCTTGCCGCCCCGTACCTGGTGTGGATGGCGCTGTTCACGGTCATTCCGCTGCTGATTGTCTGCTACTACGCCCTCACCGACGCCGAAGGCCGCTTCACCCTGGCCAATCTGGTTTCGGTCAGCGGATACGGTTCGGTATTTGCCCGCAGCCTGCTGCTGGCCATGATTGCCACCGTCATCTGCCTGGTGATTGCCTTCCCGGTGGGATACTTTCTGTCCCGCCTGCGGGTGAACAAACAGCGGATCATGCAGATGCTGGTGATGCTGCCCATGTGGATGAACTTCCTGCTGCGGACGTACGCCTGGATGGGCCTGTTGAGCATCAACGGCCCCATCAACACCCTGCTGGGCCTGTTTGGTCTGGGCCCCTTCAATATGCTCAACACCGCAGGGGCCGTCGTCCTGGGCATGGTCTACAACTATGTGCCCTATATGATCCTGCCCCTGTACACCAGCATGACCAAGATCGACCAGAGCATCGTGGAGGCCGCCCAGGACCTGGGTGCCAACACCACCCAGACCCTGTTCCGGGTCCTGATCCCCATGAGCGTGCCTGGCATCTGCACCGGCATCACCATGGTGTTTGTCCCGGCGGTGTCCACCTTCGTCATCAGCCGAATGCTGGGCGGCGGCGCCAACCTGCTGATCGGCGACCTGATCGAGATGCAGTTCCTGGGCAACAGCTACAACCTGAATGTGGGTTCGGCCATGAGCCTGGTGCTGATGATTATTGTCCTGCTCTGCATGAGCTTTACTTCCAGCTTTGACGAAGACGAAATGGAGGGGGTGTCCTGATGAAAACCAAACATCTCCGCCTGATGCAGCGGACCTATGTCATCCTGTTTTTCGGGTTCATGTACCTGCCCATTGCCTACATGATCCTGTTCAGCTTCAACGAGAGCAAGGGCTACGCCCTCTTTACCGGCTTTACCACCAAATGGTATGCCAGCCTGCTGACCAACTCCTCCATCCTGCGGGCCCTAGTGGTGTCGCTGGAGGTGGCGCTGGTCTCGGCCGTGGTGGCCACGGTGCTGGGCACCGCGGCGTCCCTGGGCATTGCCGGCATGAACCGCACCTCCCGGCTGGTGATCACCAACATCACCTATATCCCGGTGGTCAACCCCGAAATCATCACCGGTATCTCTCTGATGCTGCTGTTTGTAGCGTATCAGCGGTTTGCAGCAGGGGTGTCCTGGCTGCCGGATACCATCATGGGCATGCCCACCCTGTTGATTGCCCATGTGGCCTTCAACGTGCCTTACGTCATCTTCAACGTCAGCCCCAAGCTGCGCCAGCTGGACATCCACCTCTATGAGGCGGCTCTGGATCTGGGCTGTGCCCCCAAGCAGGCCTTTTTCAAGGTGATTCTGCCCGAGATCAGCCCCGCCATCCTGTCCTCCTTCCTGATCTGCCTGACCTACTCCATCGACGACTTCATGATCTCCTATTTCAACTGCGGCACCGTCGAGACCCTGCCCATCGCCATCTACTCCATGACCCGCCGCAAGGTCAGCCCTGAGATCTACGCCCTGTCCACCATCATGTTCGGGGCCATCCTGGCCGTGATTCTGCTGTCCAATGTGCTGGAAGGCCGCCGCTACAAGCGGGACCTGAACGCACAGCAGCAGATGTGAGGGGAGGGGACAAGATGAAACGTCTGTTTGCATTTGTGTCCGCCCTGGCGCTGGCCGCAGCCTGCACCGGAACCGCACTGGCTGCGGAACCCATCCAGGTCAACGAGGACATCAGCGTCTCCGGGGACTACGACTGGACCCGATTTGCCGGCCAGAACGTCACCCTGAACGTCTACAACTGGGGCGAGTATATCTCCAACGGGTCAGACGACAGCGTGGATGTGGTGGCCGCCTTTGAGGAGCTGACCGGCATCCATGTGAACTACACTACCTTCGACTCCAACGAGTCGATGTACGCCAAGCTCAAGTCGGGCGCGGCCAGCTATGACGTGGTGATTCCCTCCGACTACATGGTGGCCAAAATGATTGAGGAGGACATGCTGCTGCCTCTGGACTACAGCAACATCCCCAACTTCGAGCTGATCGACGAGCAGTACCGCAACCCCGACTACGACCCCGAAAACGCCTATACCGTTCCCTATATGCTCTGCACCACCGGCATCATCTACAACACCACCATGGTGAATGAAGCACCCACTGGCTGGGCCGACCTGTGGGATGAACAGTACGCCGGCAACATCCTGATGTTCAACAACAGCCGGGATGCCTACGCCATCGCAGCTTTCAAAGAGGGCAAGAGCATCAATCCCGCCACCACCCAGGAGGTGGACGAGGTGATGGAGCAGCTCAAAGCCCAGAAACCCCTGGTCCAGGCCTACGTGATGGACGAAATCTTTGACAAAATGATTGGCGGCGAGGCCGCCATCGGCGTATACTATTCGGGTGACGCCATCACTATGATCGATGACAACCCCGACCTGGCCTGGGTTTTCCCGGAGGAGGGCAGCGTGCTGTCGGTGGACTGCATGTGCATTCCCTCCACCAGCCAGAACCAGGAAGCCGCCGAAATGTTCATCAACTTCATGTGTGAGGTGGACGTAGGCGCCGCCAACGCCGAATACATCGGCTACACCACCCCCAGCACCGCCGTATGGGAGCAGCTGGACGAAGAGCTGAAGTACAGCGAGATCGCCTATCCCTCGGAGGAAGTCGCCGCCAAAGAGCAGGTCTTTACCGCCCTGAGCGAGGAAGTGAACAGCGAGCTGGACGTGAAGTGGAGCGAGATGAAGAGCTACGACGAGGGCGGCAGCGGCTATCTGTTCCTGCTGTTGCTGCTGGCCATGGTTTTGCTGGCCTGCTTCAATATCTGGCGCAAGATGCGCCGCAAAGCGCGGAACATGTACTGAATCCATTTTCCGGACCGGAAAGGAGCACACGATGGGATACCCGATTTATTACACCGAACAGATCACCCTGGACGAAGGGGACGTGGACTACCGCGGTCTGATGAAACCGTCGGCGCTGCTGCGCTGTGCCGAGCATATGGCCACCGCCCACGCCTGGAGCCTGGGCATGGACAAGGCCTTTTACAGTGCGCGGCACATGGTCTATCTGGTGGGCCGCCAGGCCTTTCAGTTCTATAAGGTGCCTGCCATGCGGGACACCCTGACCCTGACCACCTATCCCGAACAGAACCGCCGCGCCGTCAACAAGCGGGTTATGGTGGTCTGCAACGAGAAGGGGGAAGAGGTGGCCCGGGTGGACACCCGCTGGACGCTGGTGGACACCGATTCCAGCAAAATCCTGCGCCATATCCCCGAGGATATGGAGAGCCGCTGGAACCCCCAGGTGGATTGGGAACTGCCCCAGCAGGTCCCCAAAGCGGCGGAGCTCATCCCGGCAGGGGTGCGCCGGGCCGGCTACTCCCTGTGCGACACCAACCGTCACATCAACAACGCCGCCTATCTGGACGTGGTGTGTGACACCCTGCCCCAGGAAGTCATCGAACAGGGTCCCATGCAGTATGCTGTCATCAAGTACCATCGCCAGGTGCCCTTTGGGGAGGAGATGGAGCTGTTCTACGGCCAGGCCCGCGGAGAAGGGGAGGTCCCCGGCTGGTACGTCACCGGCCGTCGGGAAGGAAAAGCAGCCTTTGAACTGTTCTGTCACTTTTAAAAAGAAAAGCCGAAACAAAATTTCGAGCAAATTACAAAAAAGTTACAAAAAGGTATTGCAAATTGGAGACAAAAGAGTTACAATACAGTTACAGCAGAGAGCCGATACGGCGACTGTGAAATCTTTTTCTTCTTGCTTTTGAGGTGTCGGGCGCAGTCAACCCCTCCTCCGGCTGTTCTCCTTCTCAGCTGTCTGGCTGCGCCACACAGGCGATACCTCACTTCGTGTGCAAAAAAGTCCGTCTCGTAAGAGACGGGCTTTTTTGTTTCCTATGCTGTGCAGACAAGGGGCTAAGTTGCAGCTTCTTCATGCGTTGACTATGCAAAGTGACTGTTTTTTGCAATTGCATTCTGCAAAACTTTGTCGCACGGATATTTTGTATTCCAGCCTCAAATGTGGTATAGTATAGCCAAGTATCATTCCCGGCGTTGCGCAAAACACGTGTGGCCGCAGCGTCTCACAGGTGGCATAGAAAAGGAGATTGGATCATGGCATATTTTTATGAAGAACCCTCCCGTACTTTCGGCGAATATCTGCTGGTACCCGGCTATTCATCGGCTGAGAATGTGCCTACCGCAGTGAGTCTCAAGACCCCGCTGGTGAAATACCGCAAAGGGGAAGAGGAGTGCCCGCTCGAAATGAACATCCCGATGGTCAGCGCCATCATGCAGTCTGTCTCGGGCGAAAAGCTGGCCATTGCTCTGGCCCGTCAGGGCGGTGTGTCCTTCATCTACGGCTCGCAGAGCATCGAGGATGAGGCCGCTATGGTCCACCGCGTCAAGATGTACAAGGCCGGCTACGTTGTGTCGGACTCCAACCTGTCCCCCGAGGCTACCCTCCACGACGTGCTGGAGCTGAAGGCCCGCACCGGCCATTCCACCATCGCCATCACCGATGATGGCACCGCCAACGGCAAGCTGCTGGGCATCGTGGCATCCCGCGACTACCGCATCAACCACACCCCCGACGATGCACCGGTTACCACCTTCATGACCCCCATGAGCAAGCTGGTCACCGCTCCCGAGAATACCTCTCTGCATGACTGCAACAACATCATCTGGGACAACAAGATCAACACCCTGCCCCTGGTGGATGCAGAGGGCCATCTGAAGTACTTTGTGTTCCGCAAGGACTACAACTCCCACAAGGAGAACGCCAACGAGCTGCTGGACGCCCGCAAGAGCTATGTGGTGGGCGCAGGCATCAACACCCGCGACTACGCCCAGCGTGTGCCCGCTCTGGTGGAAGCCGGCGTGGACGTGCTGTGCATTGACTCTTCCGAGGGCTTCTCGGAGTGGCAGAGCCGCACCCTGCGCTGGATTCGCGAGAACTACGGCGACAAGGTAAAGGTGGGCGCAGGCAACGTGGTGGACCGCGACGGTTTCCGCTTCCTGGCTGAGGCCGGCGCAGACTTCGTCAAGATCGGCATCGGCGGCGGCTCCATCTGCATCACCCGCGAGACCAAGGGCATTGGCCGCGGCCAGGCCACCGCAGTCATCGAGGTCGCCAAGGCCCGCGATGAGTACTACAAGGAGACCGGCATCTATATTCCCATCTGCTCCGACGGCGGCATCGTCCACGACTACCACATCACCCTGGCTCTGGCCATGGGCGCTGACTTCGTGATGCTGGGCCGCTACTTCGCCCGCTTTGACGAGAGCCCCTCCAACCGCGTCCGCATCAACGGCCAGTACATGAAGGAGTACTGGGGCGAAGGTTCCAACCGTGCCCGCAACTGGCAGCGGTACGACCTGGGCGGCGCCACCAAGCTGTCCTTTGAGGAAGGCGTGGACAGCTATGTGCCTTACGCTGGTCCTCTGGCCGACGGCGTCCAGACCACCCTGTACAAGGTTAAGAGCACCATGTGCAACTGCGGCGCTCTCTCCATCCCCGAGCTGCAGGAGAAGGCCAAGCTGACCGTCGTTTCCTCCACCTCCATCGTGGAGGGCGGCAGCCACGACGTTCTGCTCAAGAACTCCACCCCCAACATCATGAACGGCTGATTGCAACTCTGAGCCCCCGGTGAAAGCCGGGGGCTTTTTTGCGTTCCCAATGTATAAAATCAGCGGATATTTCTTGACCATGCTGCACATTGCAAACCAAAACAGCTGTGTTATAATTTAAATAAAGGACAAGAGTGGAAAAGGCCATAAACAAGCTTGAGCAGCCCTTTTGGACGGCAGCCAATCGGAATCAACCAACCCTGTTTCATAGAAGAAAAGAGGAATGCTCCATGATGACCGCTATGATTGAATTGCTTGTGATAGGCGCTATAGCTGTTTTGATTGTCGTGCATCTGGTGCAGTTTATTGTGAATGCAGTTCGTGCATCTCGCTCCAAATGACCCGATCCTGGCCGGCGGCGTGTGGCTGCCGGCCTTTTGTCTGTCCTGCGGGATAAGCAAATGTGACATCAGTCAAGACAGATTGCGCGGATTTGACCTGAATTTTGCAAAAAGAACTTGCACCCCGGGGCAAATGATGCTATCATATCGTTAATACCCAGACCCAGCCCCGCACGCAAAAAGGGGCAAACGGATGTTTTTTGCTACAAGAAGAGGGGAACACTCTATGGAAAATAAAGTCGAAGTCATCCCGTATATTCCCGATGAAGATTACGATAACCCTGCCATGGTGGTGGACTTTTATGAGTTCACCATGGCCAACTGCCTGTTCCTGAACGGCTACAAGGACACCAGGCTGGTTTTTGATATGTTCTTCCGCAAGAACCCGGACCAGCAGGGATATTCCATCAGCGCCGGCCAGCGGAAGCTGACCCGTTTCCTGCTTAACTACCACTTCAACGCCCAGGACATCTGGTGGCTGCGGACCAAGGGAATGAGCGAGGAGTTCTGTGACTACCTGCGGACCTACCGCTGGCAGGGCGATATGTACGCTCTGCCCGAGGGCACTGTCTGTTACCCCAACGTTCAGATGGTCCGGATTGAGTGCGACATGGTGGGCGCCATTCTGATCGAGACCTACCTGCTGCAGACCATCAACTTCCACAGCCTGATTGCCACCAAGGCCACCCGCGTGGTGGGCCTGAACACCCATACTCCCCGCAGCGTCATGGAGTTCGGCACCCGCCGCGCCCAGGGCGAGAGCGCCGGCAACGACGGCGCCTATGCGGCGGTTCTGGGCGGCTGCGTGGGCACTGCCAACTGCCTGGCCGAGATGAAGTACGGCGCAGAGGTCAAGGCCGTGGGTACGGTGGCACATAGCTTCATTGAGTTTTTCCCCACCGAGTTCGACGCCTTCAAGGCCTTTGCCGACACCTATCCTGACTCGGTCAGCCTGCTGCTGGACACCTATAATATTATGGAGAGCGGCCTGCCCAACCTCATCAAGCTGGACGACTACCTGATCGAGAAGTATCCCGACGATCCCAACAAGCGTGTGAAGTCGGCCCGGATTGACTCGGGCGACCTGGCCCGCGGTTCCAAGCGTCTGCGCAAGGCGCTGGACGCCGCCGGCAAGCCCTATATCAAGCTGGTGGCATCCAATGCCCTGGACGAAAAGAAGATCGCCAACATGGAGCTGTACGAGCACGCCCACTTTGACTCCTACGGTGTCGGCGAGAACCTCATCACCTCGGCGTCCGACCCTGTGTTCGGCGGCGTGTACAAACTGGTGGCGGTCAAGCAGCCGGACGGCAGCTATCAGCCCAAGATGAAGTGCTCCGACAGTGTCAGCAAGGCCATCATCCCGGGCAAAAAGATGCCCTGGCGTCTGTATGACGCCAACGGCCAGGCCCAGTGCGACCTGATCGCCATGGACGGGGAAGTGATCGAGGCCGGCAAGCCCATCACCATGGTCAACCTGGACCCCGATGCGGTGGAGCGGACCATCACCTTTACGCCGACGGCCGTCAAGCCGCTGCTGGTGCCCCACATTCTCAACGGCCAGCTGGCCATTGAGCTGCCCTCCATCAGCGAGCGCCGGGAATATGTGGCCCGTCAGCTCACCAATGAGGTCTGGGAGAGCGAACTGCGCCTGGAGTGCCCCCACAAGCACTATGTCAACATGACCCCTGCCGTGGCAGAGTGCCGCGACAAGATGTACGCCGAACTGCATGGCGGCCGCGTTTAATGGATTTTAGTTGACAAAAAGCCGGTCCTATTGTATTATATAGTTCGTCTGGAGCTGCCGCATGGATTCTGTGCGGCAGCTTGTTGGGCCGCTGTGGTGAAATTGGCAGACACGAGGGACTTAAAATCCCTTTCTGGAGACAGAGTACGGGTTCGACCCCCGTCGGCGGCACTGCGAAAGAGCGTTCGGACTGTTCCGGGCGCTCTTTCTTTTTGAAAAGAGCACTTGATTTTTGATGCAGATTCATGTATCTTTTCTCTGGCCTTCCGGGCCTATTTCCGTCCGGTCCTTTGCCGGACTGCACAGGAGGTACAACTATCATGAATCGTTCCATCCCCACCGGCGGCCGCTATGCGCTGCTGGATGAGCTGCGTGGCCTCTGTCTGATCAGCATGATGGTCTATCACGCCATGTGGGATCTGATTTTTCTGTTTGGCCTGTCTGCGGATTGGTTTCTGGGCCTCCCGGGATATCTCTGGCAGCAGATCACCAGTTGGATTTTCATTTTGTTGTCCGGGTTCTGCGTGCCCCTGGGCCACAGAACCCTCCGCCGCGGCGCAGAGGTGTTTGGGGCCGGGCTGCTGGTCACCCTGGTGACCTGGGCTTTGATGCCCTCCGATCTGGTGGTTTTTGGCGTCTTGACCTTTCTGGGTTCCGCCATGCTTCTCACTGGTTTGCTCCGCCCGGTGCTGGATAAAGTGCCGGCTCCGGCTGGCCTGGCCGTCTGCGGGGTTCTGTTTTTCCTGACCCGGGACATCAACCAGGGCTTTTTCGGATTTGAGGGAATCACCCTGGCGGCGGTGCCTTCCGGCTGGTACGCCAATTTCGGCACCGCTTTTTTGGGGTTCCCGCACCTGGAATTTTACTCCACCGACTATTTCTCTCTGTTCCCGTGGCTGTTTCTGTACTGGATCGGCTTTTTCCTCCACAAAGCAGTGGGGCGGGACAGGATGGACCCTCTGCGCCGCTCGGTCTGCCCGCCGCTGGGCTGGGCGGGCCGTCACTCGCTGCTGCTCTATCTGCTGCATCAGCCGGTGATCTATGGCCTGATGATGGCAGGGACCTTCCTTTTGTGAGAAAAAGTCCCTTGACAACCAATCCGGAACATGGTATTCTTTTTGCGCAGGTTATTATCAACTAACCTCATCCCTTCGGCGCTGGACAGCCAGCGCTTTTTGCAGGGGAGAGAATTAGTTATAACTAACTATTTTGTACCGTAATCTACTCTCAAGGAAAGAAGGTCTGAACACAATGAACAAGGTTGCAATCATTTACTGGAGCGCTACAGGAAACACCGAGATCATGGCCAACTGCATCGCGGAAGGTGCGGGCGCAGGCGGCACCATTCTCTCCTGTGCCGATGTCACCCCGGCCGCGCTGGAAGGGTATCATGTTCTGGCATTCGGCTGCCCGGCCATGGGGGCCGAACAGCTGGAGGAGAGCGAGTTCGAGCCCATGTTCTCCTCGGTGGAGGGGTGCCTGAACGGCCGGAAAGTGGCCCTGTTCGGTTCCTATGGCTGGGGTGACGGCCAGTGGATGCGGGACTGGTGCGACCGTGTTAAAGGGGACGGCGCAGTCCTGTTCCAGGAGGAAGGCCTGATCTGCAACGAGACTCCCGACAGCGACGTTCAGGATGCCTGCCGCAAGCTGGGAGCCGACCTGGCCGCCTGGTAAAAATCCCCAGACCCCACGTTTTGTATAAGCTTCTCTCTTTGCGGGCATACTGCTTGCGAAGAGAGGTGATAAACATGGAGAACAAAGGTGTTATCTGCGATGTCGGCGAGTGCATGTACAACGTGGACTGCTGCAAGTGCAATCTGCCCCAGATTAAGGTGACCGAGCACTGCGCCTCGGGCAGCTGCAACCAGCAGACCGAGACCCCGCACTTCTGCCAGAACTACCAGAAGAAGTAACTCCATCTGAAAAAGCTCCCCCGCCGCGCATCCTCTCAGGGCGTGCGGCAGGGGAGCTTTGTTTTGGTTTTTAGCGCAACGTTACGTTGCAGGTGGCAAGACTGCGGACCAGGGTGTCCACGCTGTCTTTCATCTGAATGCTGTTCATGCCCAGCTGGAAGGCGGTCTGGACATTGGCCCGGCTGTCATCAATGAAGATGCACTCGCTGGCCACCAGCTGATACTTTTTCAGCAGTTCCTTGTAGATCCGGGGGTCCGGCTTGTTGATGTGGACTTCGCAGGAGGCCACGCCGCCGTCAAAAAGACCTTCCAGACCGCGGCTCATCAGCAGAGCCAGGGTGTCCTCGGGGATGTTGCTCAGGTAGTAGACGCAGTAGCCGTGGTTTTTCAGGCGTCGAACCAGCTCCACCATCCGGCGGCGCAGGCGGAGGATGGAAGTCCAGTTTTCCAGCACTTCCTGCACCTCAAAGCCGCAGTGTTCGGCCTGGGCGGCGGCCAGCATGGCCTGATTGCCCTCGTAGCGGGAGCACAGGCCGGCGTCCAGTTTTTTCCAGGTCTCGCTGCCGAAGGTCAGCCGGTAGACCTTGTCCTCGGTAGAGCTGTTGCAAAAGCGCTCCAGCAGAAAGTCCTTGGGGCTGAAGTCCACCATGACGCCGCCCAGATCAAAAATAACATTTTTATACATAATCTTAGCTCCTGATCCGGCCCGGAAGCCGGATTCGATACACATTTTTCTTTGTACTGCATAGTATAACACATCGGGGCCAGTGATTTCCACTGGTTTTTCCTGCGAAGCACAGCGACAGCCCGCGCCCTGTGCTGTCCGGTACAGGACGGGCCGAAAGGGGGAGCGTACCGTGACATTCCGTGAACTGAGCAAAAAAGAAGTGGTCCAGCTCAAAGAAGGGGCCTGCCTGGGCAAGATTGACGATATGGTCATCGACCCCGAACACGCCAGAATTGAAAAGCTCCTGATGCTGGGCCGGCCCAAGCTGTTTGGGCTTTTGGGCCGCGGCGAAACTTTGGTGATCGAGTGGGACGAGATCGAGAAGATCGGCGCCGACGCCCTTCTGGTCAGCACCGAACTGCCGGAGGACAACGGGCAGGAGGATAAAAAACAGGGCCTTCTGGAACGGCTTCTGGGCAAATAATCGCCGGTCAAGATGGAAAATTTCACAAGAATATGAGTAGACTTTAGGTCGAATTGCGCTATAATAGGATTCGGATTCGCTGCGGGCCGGGTGCCCGCACCGAAAGAAAAACAGGAAGTGGAGTTCGTATGAAATACAAACAACAGACGACAGCTTCCCTGGGCGTATTGATCGCCCGGGGGATTTTTCCGTTTGCGGCATCCCTGATCTTTTTGGTTTTGACCGAGTGGGTGGCGCGGGGCGAGCTGACAGGGGAGACCTGGGCAGAATATATCCAGCCTCATCTGGAGTCCTATCTGCTGTCCTGGCTGTTCCTGTTTCTGATCTGGATGGTGGTGGACACCGTCACCCGTCTGGCCCCGCTGGCCACTTTTTTGTCCGGGTGCACTGGTCTGGTGCCGGCAACGGTCAACTTTTATACCCTGCAGCTGCGGGGTGAACCCTTTCTCCCGTGGGACCTGACCCAGGTGGAGGAGGCCGCCGGCGTGGCGGCCGCTGCCGGCCTGAAGGTTCAGACCAGCATGATCTGTTCCAGCGTTCTGCTGGCGGCGCTGACGGTGCTGGCGTTTTTTCTCTACCGCAGGCGTGACAAAATGGTTTTGCCGGTGCGGCTGGTCAGCGTGGCCGCTTCGCTGGCGGCCCTGCTGACCCTGATCTTCGGGATTTACCTGCAGCCGGCGGTCACCCAGTGGTTCGGCATTTATTCCGACGCCTGGATGCAGGACCGCTACTACCGCTGGTACGGGGTCATCACTGGGTTTATGACCAACCTCACCAACCTGGAAATCAATGCTCCCGAGGACTACACCGAGGAGGCTGTCAACGCGCTGCTGGACGACGTGGAGGCCGCCCAGCACTTTGAAACCGGTCCCAATTATCCCACCAGCTACGGCGCCACCACCGACCCCGCCCAGGTGGAAAAGACCCCCACCATTATTTATGTGATGGACGAGTCCTATTGGGATGTGAGCGAGCTGGAGCAATACGGCGTCACCTTTGATACCGACGTCTCGCCCAACCTCCATGCTCTGCAGCAGACCAGTGCCTACGGCAAGGTGTACAGCCCCAGTTTTGGCGGCGGCACCTGTGACGTGGAGTTTGAGGCCCTGACCGGCTATTCGGTGGGCTTTCTGCCCTCGGGCTGCAAGCCCTATCAGCAGCACGTCACCAAGCCCATGTTTGCCCTGCCTTCCTATCTCAAGAGCCAGGGCTATCAGACCGCAGCGGTTCACTGCTACTATGCCAAGTACTGGAGCCGCAACACTGCTTATCCCAATCTGGGATTCGATGATTTCATCAGCCTGGAGGATATGCGCGGGGTGGACAAGGTGCGGAGCTACTACTGGCCGGGCGGCCTGGTCACCGACGCCTCCATGGGGGAACAGATCATCCAGGAGTACGAGCGTCTGAAAGAATCCTCGGACGCGCCGGTTTTCCTCCATGCCGTCACCATGCAGAACCATACCAACTACAACGCGGCCAACTATCCGGATGAGGAACGGGTCCACGTCACCAGCGCGCCGGCCGGCCTCAAACAGAGCACCATCGGCGCTTTGGAGGACTTCGCCACCGGCGTCCGGGATGCGGACGCTTTGCTGGGCCAGCTGGTGAGCTATTTCTCCCAGGTGGACGAGCCGGTGATTTTGGTTTTCTGGGGAGACCACTACAACCCCATTGATTCGGGCTACGATGTGTACACCCAGACCGGCTATGCCAGCGCCGACAGCTCCGACCCGGCCCTCTATCAGACCACGCTGCTGATGTGGTCCAACTACAGCAATGCCCAGGTGGACCTGGGCACCATCGCCGCCTATGAGGTGTCGCCGGTGATGATGGATATTTTCGGACTGGAACAGCCCCTCTATTTCCAGTACCTGAACCGGCAGCTCCGCTATGGATACCGCAGCTGCACCGGCGGCAAAACCATCCTCTGGAACGGCACGGTGTCCGACAGCCTGACCCCGCAGCAGGAGCGCTGGCGGAACAATCACTGGCTGCTGCAATACGACCTGATGTTCGGGGAAGGCTATGCTTTGGACCGAATGGGAATCTCTCTGGAAGAAAACGGGTAAAAACCGCCCCGGAATGCGAAAATTGGTCTTGCATCCGGGCCCGAGCTGTGCTATTATATTTAAGGTGTGTCCGGTCAAACGGGCCGGTGCGCCGATCAACCATCACACACGCATCACTATGCCCTTTTGTGCTTCTTCGGAAGTGGAGGGCAGTCTGCCGCCCTGTACCATGTGGGGAGGGCAGATCACGGTGTGCGGAGGTCAAAACAATTTGGAGGTAATTTATCATGGCAGTCATTTCTATGAAGCAGCTTCTCGAAGCAGGCGTGCACTTCGGTCACCAGACCCGCCGCTGGAACCCCAAGATGGCGAAGTATATCTTCACCGAGCGCAACGGCATCTATATCATCGACCTGCAGAAGACCGTCAAGAAGCTGGACGAGGCTTACAACTACGTGAAGGAAGTCGCAGCTGAGGGCGGCGAGATCCTGTTCGTCGGCACCAAGAAGCAGGCTCAGGAGTCCATCCGTGACGAGGCCAACCGCTGCGGCATGCACTACGTCAATGCTCGCTGGCTGGGCGGCATGCTGACCAACTTCCGCACCATCCGCAAGCGCATCGACCGCATGGAGCAGCTGAAGAAGATGCAGGAGAACGGCACCTTCGAGCTGCTGCCCAAGAAGGAAGTCGCTAAGCTGGAGCTGGAGATGGAGAAGCTGGACAAGTACCTGGGCGGCGTGAAGAACATGAAGACCCTGCCCAAGGCTCTGTTCATCGTTGACCCCCACAAGGAGCGCATCGCTGTCTCCGAGGCTCGCAAGCTGCACATCCCCATCATTGCCATCGTTGATACCAACTGCAACCCCGACGAGATCGACTGGGTCATCCCCGGCAACGACGACGCTATCCGCGCTGTCAAGCTGATTGCCGGCGCTATGGCTGACGCCGTTCTGGAGGGCAAGCAGGGCAACCAGGAGGCCGTTCCCGCTGAGGAAGCTGCCAACGCCTGATTTCTCCGGCACCAACAGGCAACGATAGAATAGGAGAGGATTACAATGGCTATTTCTGCAAAGGACGTTATGGAACTGCGCAAGCAGACCGACTGCGGCATGATGGAGTGCAAGAAGGCTCTGACCGATGCCAACGGCGATTTCGCCAAGGCTGTCGAGCTGCTGCGTGAGCGCGGCCTGGCCACTGCTGCCAAGAAGGCCGGCCGTGTGGCCGCCGAGGGCATGGTCTACGCTGATTACTGTTCTGAGTGCAAGGTCGGCGTGGTCATCGAGGTCAACGCTGAGACCGACTTCGTCGCCAAGAACGAGAAGTTTGTCGAGTTCGTCAAGGAAGCAGCCAAGGTCATCATGCAGCAGAACCCCGCTGACATCGATGCTCTGATGAACTGCAAGATGGGCGACACCACCGTGGACGACGCTCTGAAGCAGCTGATCCTGGTCATCAAGGAGAACATCAAGGTTCGCCGTTTCGTCCGTTACGAGGGCCCCTGCGCAGCTTATGTGCACGGCGGCGGCACCCACGCTGTTCTGGTCAACTTCGAGACTTCCGATGAGATCGCTGCAAAGCCCGAGTTCACCGCTTACGGCAAGGACATCGCTATGCAGATCGCTGCTGCCAACCCCAGCTACCTGGACGAGGCCAGCGTTCCCGCTGAGGTCATCGACAAGGAGAAGGAGATCATGCTGGTCCAGATGTCCAGCGATCCCAAGAACGCCAACAAGCCCGAGGCTGTCAAGATCAAGATGATCGAGGGCAAGCTGAAGAAGTACTACAAGGAGAACTGCCTGGTTGACCAGGAGTTCGTCAAGGACGGCGACCTGTCTGTTGCTCAGTACACCGCTAAGGTGGCCAAGGAGCTGGGCGGCGACATCAAGATCGTCAAGTTCGCCCGCTTCCAGAAGGGCGAGGGCCTGGAGAAGCGTTCCGACGACTTCGCAGCTGAAGTCGCCAGCATGGTGAAGTAAGCGTTTTTGCGCCATTCACCCACAACCAAACCCCGTCGGGGGCGCTGCCTGTCACAGGGCAGCGCCCTCTTTTTGCGTTCTCCTGGCAGAAAAGATCCTTCGACCTCTTGACTTTTACGCTTTCCCATGCTAAAGTGAAAGGACAATGACGCCGCAGGAAAATACAGGAGGCCGTCCCATGACAGACAAAAATCCCAGACGTAACGCCCTGACCGACTCGCTCTTTGATGCGATTCTGAGCCTTCGGGACAGGGAAGAGTGTTATCGCTTTTTTGATGACCTGTGCACCGTGAAGGAAATTTCCGACATGTCCCAGCGGTTGGAGGCTGCCAAGCTCCTGCTGGAGGGCAAGACCTACGAGCAGATCGTCAAGTCGGCGGAGATCAGCACCGCCACCATCAGCCGGATCAACCGCTGCATTCAGTACGGAGCCGGCGGCTATCAGACCATCATTGAGCGGATGCAGAAGTCGAAACAGGAAGAAACCTGACCTTCTGCACACATGGCAGGTCGGCGGCATAGACTGGCGTATCCAAAACAGATGAAAGGGAGGATATCCGCTATGACCACCATCAATACCACTTGCCCCAAGATCGAGGCCCATTCGCTGCATCAGGTTGTTCTGGACCTGTTCGAGAGCATCGCCATGCAGGAGAGCGCCCTGAGCTACATCCTCTGCGCCGAGAGCCAGAAGATGAAGACCGCCCTCAATATGGATGGCATCGACCTGTGCAAGCTGCTGGAGATCAACGACTCTGCCACCAACATGGTCCACGCCGTGGCCAACCTGGAGCTGGTGCTCAAGGATAAGCTGGAGTTCGTCACCAACAACCTGTCTTATGACGGTGAGGGCTGCTGCACCGACAACAACAACCCCATCTGCTGATGACGCTGCTCTGAAGCCAAACGTTCCCTTTGCAGCCCGTCCCATCGCCTGGGACGGGCGTTTTGCGTTGCTTTTCGCGGGGACAAGCTGTTTTTGCGGCCGGACTTGTTTAGGATATAAATGGAAAATTCGTTAAATCATCACCCTGGAATTGCCCATTGGGGCAAATTGTGCTATACTACCTACTGTATATCCATCATAATAGAAGGAGGAGCGCCGTTTGTTATCCTACGATGCTGTCCTGTTTGATGTGGACGGAACCCTGCTGGATTCCGCCCCGGGTATTCTTTTCACGCTGCGGGAGGTCTTCCACACCATGGGGACGGACATCACCGGCGTGGACCTGATGCGTTATGTAGGTCCGCCTCTGCGCAAGACCTTTGCCGAGTATTACACCGACGAAGCCGAGATTGAGCGGGCCACAGAGCTTTACCGGAGCAGCTATGCTGTCCGGGGATGTCATATGTGCAAGCCTTACCCTGGCGCAGCCGATATGCTGCGCCGCCTCAAGGCTGCGGGCCTGACCCTCTGCACAGCCACATCCAAACCCACCCAGGTTGTAACCCCGATCCTGGAAGAACAGGGGCTGGCACCTCTGCTGGACCTGATCGCCGGTGCATCCATGGACAAGAGCCGCGACACCAAAACGCAGGTGGTGCAGTATGTGCTGGACCAGCCTTTGCTCCAGGGCAAACGCGCCCTGATGGTGGGCGACCGGCACGACGATATGCGGGGTGCAGCCGCCTGTGGGCTGGACGCCGCCGCTGTGCTGTATGGTTACGGCAGCAGGGAAGAGCTGGCGCCGTTTGGCCCCAAGCTCTATGCTGAAAGCTGCCAACAACTGACCGACCTCCTGTTGGGAGAGTCGCTCTGACGGAGAAGATGGGGAAGTTATCATGAGTCGAAATTCACAGTCTATGACACCGATCCAGAAACAGGCAATTCTTGTATGTGCTGTGTGTGCGCTGGCCATTTTGATTACGGCCAGCGTCACCTATGTACTCCTTTCCACCCGGGGCGGAGATTCCGCCAGCTCGATCCCTCAGGTCGAGGAGCCGGACGATCTGGCCAACCACTATCAGGTGGACACCCAGTCCTCCGCTCTGCTGACCGAGACGGCAGACGCCGGAGAGGCCTACCTCAATGACACCCTGTTCCTGGGCGATTCCAACACCGTTCGTCTGTACAACAACGGCCTGATCACCCTTCAGCAGTTCTGTGCCAAGGAGGGCATCGGCATCCAGAGCGCCCTCTCGGAGGAGCTGGTCACCTTTAAGGGGACCGATCAGCGCTACACCATGGCCCAGGCCGTGGCGATGATGAAGCCCCGCCATGTGGTTATTACCCTGGGCACCAACGACAACGCCATGGAAGTGGAGACCTTCATCGGCTATTATTCGCAGCTGATCCAGGATATCC
Organism: Faecalibacterium sp. An122; assembly: GCF_002160895.1. GTDB lineage: Bacteria > Bacillota > Clostridia > Oscillospirales > Ruminococcaceae > Faecalibacterium. The sequence continues at coordinate 231,076 of NZ_NFLL01000001.1, forward strand.
AGGCCAGCTATCCTTATACCGATATTATTGTCAACACCATTCCGCCAGTCCCCCAGGCCCACTCCAACTATCCCTCCATCTCGCAGCAGAAGATCGATGACTTCAACATGGCCCTGCTGACCATGTGCGAGAACCTGGGTGTCAAGTTCCTCAACAGCGCCGAGGTGCTGAAGGATCCCTCCACCGGCTTTGGTCTGGATGACTACTATATCGGCGGCGATATCCACCTCAAGAGCAGCGGCCTGAAGGCAGTTCTGAACTACCTGACCACCCATGCTTATGAGACCGAGGACCGCCGTCCCGATACCAGCAACATTCCCACCCGTACCCTGGAGTACACCAGCAATCCCAGCGATCCGGTTGCGTCCAGCTCTTCCGAGGCGACCGACGGCGAGACCTTTGAGGCCCGCTACCGCATCGACCAGACCGGCGGCACCCTGACCAGCGGCGATTCCTCTGGCCAGACCTCTCTGCTCTTCAATGTGTCTGCGGATGAGTCTGTCACCGTGACGGCTGTCCCGGCCGAGGGCTACTTCTTTGTCAACTGGAGCGATGGCGTCACCAGCCGCACCCGTACCGACAGCGGCTTCAAACAGAATCTGGATGTGACCGCTGTGTTCTCCCGCGCCTCGGTGGAAATCTCCGGGCAGGGCTCCGGCATCTTCGGGATGAACTACACCCTGAAAGCCAAGCTGAGCGGCCAGTATGCCAAGGCCGAAAACCTGCGCTGGTATGTCAACGGCGTTGAATCGGAGGATGCCGCCGGCAAGACCTCCATCACCTTCATTGTGGACCCCGTTCTGGCCAACCAGACCTACAGCGTCTATGCTGTCCTGACCTACAACGACAGCCAGGTGGTCAGCAACACCCTAAACATTTCCTTTGACAGCGGCGTGAGCTCTGGTTCTAGCTCGAGCTCCAGCTCCAGCAGCTCTTCCAGCTCGTCGAGCTCGTCCTCTAGTTCTTCTGGTTCTTCGTCCAGCTCGTCCGGGTCCTCCAGCTCGTCGTCTGAGCCCTCGGAGGAGGCTTCCGCTTCTTCGTCCACCAGCTCCAGTTCCAGCAGTTCTTCGTCGAGCAGCTCCTCTTCTTCCGGCAGTTCGTCCAGCTCCGGCAGCTCCAGCAGCAGTTCGAGCTCTACTAGCTCCAGCTCCAGTTCCAACTCTGGTTCAAGCTCCGGGTCCAGCTCGACTTCGAACTCCAGCTCCAATTCCAGCAGCAAGCCTTCTTCCAGCAGTTCCTCGTCCAGCTCCCAGGCAAGCTCGGTCAATGACGATCCCGAGGCCCCGCGGCCCGGTTCGTCCTCCAGCAGCTCCGCCTCCCGGGGCGACAGTTCGGATTCTTCCGACAGCGTGCTGGGTGAAGTGATGGACGGCCTGTTCCGGGTGGACTGATTCCACAGGCACCTCCTGGCTCCTGCCTGCATAGGCTGAGGTATATCCGGATGGCGTCCCCGCAAGGGTGTACAGCCATCCCCAAAGCCCTGTAGGAGAGGAGGAACCCCAAGGATGCAGCAGGAAGATTTTGTCGTCAGCAAGCCTGGCTTCGGCAATGTGACCGACGGCAGCGTCGATTTCTATGAGATGGAATGGGAGATTGTAGATCCCGGCCCCATCGAGGATGATGGCTGCGGCTGTGGCGGCGAGACACCCGTGGATCGCCGCTGCATTGACAACCGGCCCCAGCAGACCGACGATGCGGGCGGGTACGCGATGGTAAACGAGTGATACGACAGGGCCAGCTCTGCGTAAACGGGGCTGGCTTTGCCTTGTAAAAGACATTTGAAAGAGAGGGAAGACGTATGGCAAAATACTACTGCATTTTATTCGATGCAGACAACACCCTGCTGGACTTTGATGCGGCCGAGAGCAAGGCTCTGGCCGAAACCCTGGCCCAGTACAACATTGAGCCTTCCAACGAGAACGTACAAAAGTACCGCGAAATCAACGAGGGCCTCTGGCGTCAGCTGGAAAAAGGCCAGATTCGCCGCGACAAGCTGATGAATGAGCGTTTTACCCGCTTTTTGAAGGAGATCGGCGCAGCCGGCAACGGCGCAGAGATGAACCGCTATTATCTCAATCAGCTGTCCACCCATCCCGACCTGATGCCGGGCAGCGTTTTGGATGTGCTGCATGAGCTGGCGGAGGTGTCCACCCTGGCCATCGTCACCAACGGCTTTGACAAAGTCCAGAGCCGCCGTGTGAAGGAGTCCGGCGTGGCGGCTTTCATGGAGGAGGTCTTTGTGTCCGAGCGGTCGGACAGCGAAAAGCCCAATCGCAAGATTTTTGATACCTCCCTCAAAACCCTGGGGGTGGAGAACCGCGAGCACGTGCTGGTGGTGGGCGACAGCCTGACCAGCGATATCCAGGGCGGCATCAATGCCGGGCTGGATACCTGCTGGCTCAACCGGGCCCATGCGGAAAATCCGGGCCAGGTCAGCCCGACCTATGAGATCGACGCCCTGGAGCAGCTCTATCCCATCGTCATGGAACCGGATGAGCTGGCCCGCGTGGGGCAGAAAAACCGGCGTCATCAGGTCTGAGGTTTCTGAACACAGAACCCCGGACCCCGACGCAGAGTGTGGGGAAGAAAAACGATGTTGATGAATCTGGAACATATCGGCAAGACGTTTGGGGAGAAGATCGTGCTGGAGAACGTGACGGCCAGTGTCGAGCGGGAAGACCGCATCGGCATCGTGGGCCAGAACGGCGCCGGCAAGACCACCCTTCTCAAAATCCTGACCGGTGAATACACCGACTATAACGGCGAGTTCAGCCTGACTCACGGCGTCACCCTGGGGTATCTGGCCCAGAACGCCAAGCTGGACAACACCCTGGATGTCTACGGCGAGATGCGCTCCACCTTTGCGCCAGTGCTGGACGCCATGGCGCAGATGCAGATTGTGGAGAAAAAGATGGCCGTCAACCAGACGGACCCGGCCCTTTTGGAGCAGCACGCCGCCCTTCAGGCGGTGGTGGACGCCGCCGACGGCTACCACATGGATGTAAACATCAAGAAGGTGCTGGGCGGCATGGGATTTCCTCAGGATACCTGGGGGAAGAACGTAGGGGTCCTGTCGGGCGGCGAGCTGACCCGTCTGCGGATTGCAAAGCTGCTGCTGGAAAAGCCCGACATCTTGATCCTGGATGAGCCCACCAACCACCTGGATTTCACCACCATGGAGTGGCTGGAAAATTACCTGAAAGGCTATTCCGGCGCGGTGCTGGTGGTCAGCCATGACCGCTATTTCCTGGACAACGTCTGTACCAAGATCTGGGAAGTCTCGGGCCACAGCATGACCACCTATAAGGGCAACTTCTCGGCCTATCTGCCTCAGAAAGAGGCTGCCGATGCCCTGCGCCAGAAGCAGCACGACGCCGACGTAGCCCTGGCGGAGAAACTGCAGGACTATATCGACCGGAACCTGGTACGGGCCTCCACCACCAAAATGGCCCAGAGCCGCCGCAAACAGCTGGAGAAGCTGGAGATCACCGAAGCGCCCAAAGACGAAACCAACAAGCTGAATTTTCGCTTTGAGTACGACGTGGAGCCCTGGAACGAGCTGGTCATCCTGAAAAACCTGACCATCCGCATCGGGGACCGGGTTTTGCTGGAACCCTTTACCTATACCGTCTGCCGCGGCCAGCGTCTGGTGATTGCCGGCCCCAACGGCGCAGGCAAGTCCACCCTGATGCAGGTGCTGGACGGCCGCCGGCGTCCCTCGGGCGGCATGGTCCGTCTGGGCACCGGTGCACGGCCCAGCATCTTTGAACAGCAGCAGCACCGCGCCGGCGCAGGCCGAGTGATCGACGCCATCTGGGACAAATACCCCCAGATGACCGAGCTGGAAGTCCGCAGCCACCTGGCGCGGCTGGGCTTCCGGGGGGAGAACGTCTTTAAGGACTGCGCTTCTCTGTCGGGCGGCGAGCTGGCCCGTCTCCGCTTTGCGGAGATCGTGCTGGAGCGGCCCAATCTGCTGTTCCTGGACGAGCCCACCAACCACCTGGACATCTACACCCGTGAGAACCTGACCGAGGCCCTGATGGCCTATACCGGCACCCTGCTGCTGGTCACCCATGACCGTCACCTGATGAACAGTCTGGCCTGCCCCATCCTCTATCTGGAGGACGGCAAAGCCACCCTCTATCCCAGCTACGACGCCCTGATGGGCCGTGCCGCCCCGGCTGCGCAAGTCCAGGAAAAGGCCGACACTGTGAAAGTCGGCTACGGCAAAGAGCAGCGCCGCCGCCGTGCCGAGCTGCGGGCCAAGATCAAGGCCTGTGAAGAGGAGATGGAGAAGTGCGGCGCCCGCGAGGTGGAGCTGGACAACGAAATCAACTCGCCGGAGGTCTACAACGATCCCCAGCTGCTGCGCCAGAAGAGCGACGAGCTGGAAGATCTGCGTTTCCATCAGGAGGAGCTCTTTGCCGCCTGGGAGGCCGCCGTCGAGGAGCAGGAGCAGTATGAACGTTCGCTTGAATCAACCGAGAGCAGCGGGGACTGATGCCCCGCAGGAGGCAGCCCATGCGTAGGCAGGAGAGAAGTAAAGCCAAACAGATTGCCCTTTCGGGGATGCTCTTTGCCCTGGCCATGGCCCTTTCTTTCGCCGAGGGCACCCTCACCATCCCGGGCCTGCTGCCCGGCATGAAGCTGGGTCTGGCCAACGTGGTGGTGATGTACGCCCTGCTGTTCATGGGCCCCAAACAGGCCCTGATTCTGGATCTGCTCAAGGCGCTGTTTGTCTTTCTGGTTTCAGGTCCCACGGCGGGATTCCTCTCCCTGTGCGGCGGCCTGCTGTCGCTGCTGGTGATGTGGCTGCTGTACGATGTGCTGCCGCTGCGTCCCACCTGGTTCATCCTGTCGGTCTGCGGCGCCTTTGCTCACAATGTAGGCCAGCTGCTGGGGGCGGGAGTGATTATTTCCTCCTCCATGTCCCTCTACTATGCGCCGGTGATGCTGGTGCTGGGCTTGGCGATGGGCGCCCTGACGGCCCTGATTCTGCGGGCCCTGTTGCCGGCACTGGACAAGCTGGGCTATAATATAAGGGAACGGAAGCAAGGATAAAGAAGGCTGCGGCGGATGGAAAAACTTTGCGGCCCCGCTTCGCTGGCAAAAGCAGTGGGACCCATTGCAACCGCCGCCGCAACCCGTTATAATACAGGGACAAGGCAGCACACTGCTGCCGGACCCTGCAAAAGAACAAAAGGCTGTGCCCATTGTCAAACCGGGGCACAGCTTTGGGAGGTTCACAATGTCTGAGAAAGTAACGATCAAGGTGGAGCGGCAGACGCTTCATCTTCCTGCCATTGCCCTGCGCGGGCTGGTGGTCTTCCCAAACAACCTGGTTCACTTTGAAGTGGGCCGTGAAAAGAGCATCGCCGCCATTGAGTGGGCGATGAGCAACAATTCCAATGTATTTCTGGTCGCCCAGAAACGGATGGACACCGACGAGCCCACCCACGACGACCTGTTTACTTATGGCGTGGTGTCCGAGATCAAGCAGATTCTGCGGGTTTCGGACGACCTGGTCCGGGTTCTGGTGGAGGGCAAGTACCGCGCCAAGATGATCGACCTGGACAGCGACGGCAAGTTCCTGCTGGCAGCAGTCCAGCAGGCCCCGGTCCGCGGCGCCAAGGAGGAGAACGCTCTCCAGACCGACGCCCTGGTCCGCACCCTCAAAAGCGTCTTTGACGAGTACCTGTCCCTGAACCAGCGTCTGGCCAAGGATGTGGTGTTCGCCATCGTCTCCAACGACGACCCCGTCTTTTTGAGCGAATATGTCCCCGCCAACCTGCTGCTCCGCTATGAGGACAAGCAGGCGGTGATGGATGAAAACACCCTGACCGGCCGTCTGGAAAAACTGATCGAGCTGCTGCGCCGGGAGTGCCAGGTCATGCAGATCGAAAAAGAGATCTCGGACAAGGTCAATGAGTCCATGGACAAAAACCAGCGGGACTACTACCTCCACGAGCAGTTGAACATCATCAGCAGCGAGCTGGGGGAAGGGGATGACACCCACGCTGAGGCCGACGAGTACCGCCGCCGGATCACCGAGCTCCATCTGGAAGCCGACAGCGAGAAAAAGCTGCTGAAAGAGGTAGACCGTCTGGCCAAGATGCAGGGCAGCAACCAGGAGGCAACCGTCATTCGCACCTACCTGGACACCTGCCTGGATCTGCCCTGGAACACCTTCACCGAGGACGACCTGGACATCGTCAAGGCCCAGCAGATTCTGGACCACGACCACTATGGCCTGAAAAAGGTCAAGGACCGGATTCTGGAGCTGCTGGCCGTCCGTAAACTGGCCCCCGACGTCAAGGCTCAGATCATCTGCCTGGTGGGCCCTCCGGGCGTGGGCAAAACCAGCATCGCCCGGTCCATTGCCTCCTGCCTGAACCGCAAGTATGTCCGCCTGAGCCTGGGCGGCGTGCGGGATGAGGCGGAAATCCGCGGCCACCGCCGCACCTACATCGGCGCCATGCCGGGCAAGATCATCAGCGCCATGATCACCGCCAAGAGCCAGAATCCCCTGATCCTGCTGGACGAGATCGACAAGCTGGCCGGGGATTTCCGCGGCGATCCGGCAGCTGCCCTGCTGGAAGCTTTGGACCCCGAGCAGAACAACACCTTCAAGGATCATTTCCTGGATATTCCCTATGACCTGAGCCACGTTCTGTTCATCACCACCGCCAACGACCTGGGCAGCATTCCCGGCCCGCTGCGGGACCGTATGGACGTCATTGAGCTGCCCAGCTACACCCGCGTGGAGAAGTACAACATTGCCCGCCGCCATCTGCTGCCCAAGCAGCTGGAGCTCTGCGGCCTGACCGGCAAGGTGACACTGTCCCAGGGTGCGCTGTACGGCATCATCGACGGCTACACCCGGGAAGCAGGCGTCCGCAGCCTGGAGCGCACCATTACCAGCGTCCTGCGCAAATGCGCCCGCAAGATTGCCGCAGGGGAGACCGAGAGCGTCTCGGTGACCACCTCCATGCTGGAGGAACTTCTGGGACCCCGGATGGTCAAGCCGGAGTTCCTCAACCGGGACAACGCCGTAGGCATCGCCAACGGCCTGGCCTGGACCAGCGTGGGCGGCGAGACCCTGCCCATTGAGGTACAGGTCATTGAGGACGGCTCGGGCAAAATCACCGTCACCGGTTCTCTGGGCGACGTGATGAAGGAGAGCGCTCAGCTGGCCATCACCTACGCCCGGGTTCACGCTGCAGAGTACGGCATCGACACCGAGAAGCTCAAGAAGTGCGACCTGCACATTCACGCCCCCGAGGGCGCCATTCCCAAGGACGGGCCTTCGGCCGGCGTCACCCTGACCACGGCTCTGATTTCCTGCCTGTCCGGCCGGCCGGTGCGGGGCGATGTGGCCATGACCGGCGAGATCACCCTGCACGGCAACGTGCTGGCCATCGGCGGCCTGCGTGAAAAGAGCATGGCAGCCTACCGCGAGGGGATGAAGCTGGTGCTGATCCCCAAGGACAACGAGAGCGACCTGTACGATGTGGACGACGAGGTCAAGGAGAATATCCAGTTCATGCCGGTTTCCAACCTGAAACAGGTGCTGGACACCGCCCTGCTCAAGACCCCTCAACCCATGCCCGCACGGCGCACCCGCGCCCGCAAAACCAAAACCCCGGACGCCATCCTGCCGCCGGCGGACAAGACGCCGCAGCCGGGAGTCGTCTGCTGAACCAGACCGGATGAGGAGAGAATATGAACTACAACAAAGCGGACTTTCTGGCCAGCTATGGCATTTCGAGCCAGCTGCCTGCCAGTGACCGGCCGGAGATCAGCTTTTCGGGCCGGTCCAATGTGGGCAAATCCAGCTTGATCAACAAGCTCTGCAACCGCAAAAACCTGGCCCGCGTGTCCAGTACGCCGGGCAAAACCGCCACCATCAACTTCTATGGGGTGGATAACTGCTACTTTGTGGACCTGCCCGGGTACGGCTACGCCAAGGTCAGCAACGCCGACCGCCAGCGCTGGGACGAGCTGATCAACAGCTATTTTGATGCAGCCCGCCACCACACCCTGCTGGTCCAGCTGATCGACTGCCGCCACGACATCAGCGCCGACGATGCCCAGATGCTGCGGTATCTGCACTATCATCGGATTCCCTATGTGGTGGCCCTGACCAAGGGTGACAAGCTGAAAAAGAGCCAGATGGAGTCGACCCGCCAGGCCTTTGAAAAGGTCTGTCTGGCCTATGGCTGCCAGGCGGTGGTCCTGACCAGCGCCGAGAGCGGCAGCGGCATTCCTGAGCTGCAGGCAATTCTGGACGCCGCCGTGACCGGCGCTCTGGCGGATGGGGAGCAGACCGATGGCGTATAACGAGTTTGCCTATTTCTACGACTCCTTCAACGAGGACGCCGACTACGAAACCCTGTACCGGCACGTCCGGCAGGAGCTGGAAAACCACGGCATCTGGGACGGCATTCTGGCTGACTTGGGCTGCGGCACCGGAGAACTGACCCTCATGCTGGCCCAGGCCGGCTATGAGATGATCGCCATTGACCAGTCGGAAGAAATGCTCTGTGTGGTCCGGGACAAGGCCGACCAGCTGGAGCTCACCAATCATCTGCTGCTGCTCCAGCAGGATCTGTGCAGCCTGGATCTGTACGGCACCATCCGGGGCGCGGTGTCCACCTTTGATACCTTCAACCATCTGCCGTCGCTGGATGCTGCCATTGCCAACGCCGCCTTTTTCATGGAGAAGGGCGGGGTACTGCTGTTCGACATGAACACCCCCTACAAGCATCAAAACGTTCTGGGCAACAACACCTTCACCTTTGAAGGGGAGGAAGCCGGCTGTGTCTGGCGCAACCAGATCGAGGACGGCGGCAAGCGGGTCCGGATTTCTCTGGACATCGACGACCGCGAAAACGGTGAATCCTTCCATGAGGAATTCTGCGAGTACACCTACGAGCTGGCCGAGATCCGCGCCGCGCTGGAGCGGCACGGCTTCACTTTGGAGTCGGTCTGCGATGGGGAGACCTTCGGCCCCCTGACCGAGACCAGCGAACGGTACTTTTTCTGCGCGGTCAAAAACTACACACAGCTGGAGGGAGAAGAATGTCTGAACTGATTCGCGGCCTCTCTGAAAACGGAGGCGTTGTATTTTGCGGCATAGATTCGACGGATATTGTCTGTAAAGCAGAACAGCTTCACAAGACCAGCGCCACCTGCAGCGCCGCACTGGGTCGTCTTTTGACGGGGGCTTCTCTGATGGGCGCCATGCTCAAGGACAGCCGGGACAGCATCACCCTGCGGGTGAATGGCGGCGGCCCTGCCGGCCTGGTGATTGCCTGTACCGATGGCACCGGCAACGTCAAGGGCTGCATCGACCACCCCCTGGTGGAGCTGCCGCCCCGGGCCGACGGCCACCTGGATGTGGGCGGTGCTGTGGGCAAAGACGGCGTCCTCACCGTCATCCGGGACAACAAGCTTCAGAAAGAGCCCACGGTAGGCCAGGTGCCGCTGGTGTCGGGCGAAATCGCCGAGGATCTGACGGCGTACTATGCCTACAGCGAGCAGATTCCCACCGTCTGCGCTCTGGGTGTTCTGGTGGACCCGGACCTCACCATCCACTGTGCGGGCGGATATATGGTGCAGCTGCTGCCCGGCGCCACCGACGCCGAGATCACCCAGCTGGAGCAGAACATCGCCGCCATGCCCTCGGTGACCGAGATGCTGCGCGCCGGCGCCACCCCCAAGGACATGATGGAAAAGGCTCTGGCAGGCTTTGCACCGTCGGTGCTGGATACCCGCCAGGTGTCCTATCGCTGTGACTGCAGCGAGGAGCGCACCAAGGCCATGCTGCTCAGTCTGGGCCGCAAGGAGCTGGAAAAGCTTCGGGACGAGGACCCCCACTGCGAAGTGGTGTGTCACTTCTGCCACAGCAAGTACAACTTTGATTTGAACCAACTTTTGAAGGAGCTGCCGGAGACCTCCGAGGCCGCCCCTGAGGAAGCACAGTAAACCCCATACATAAGAAAACGGCTGACCCCGCTGCAGAGCACGGGCCGGCCGTTTTTGTGTGCGATATTATCCCTCTACAATATTGTCCAGCAGGGTATAGGTGACAGCATAGTGCAGCTGGTGCGCCTTTCGTTCTACCGTTTCCTGCTGGGCCACAATTTCAGCCCCCGACCATTCCTCTTCCAGTTCCTGCAGGCAATGCAGCCGGGCCATGGCCAACGCCAGGTCATCCGAGTAGTTCACCGATCGGGTCCGCCGTTGATAGCGGACGGTTTCCTCCACCGCTATGGGCAGCGGCAGGCCCCCCAGCTCCATCTGGACGTGACGGGTGATTTCCACATCGTTGGAGGTCGGCCCCACCAGCCCGCCGTCCAGCCCCGGAAGGGTCAGATGAAATCCCCCGCAGGACAGGCGAAGCTTGGTGTGGGTCCGGCCGGTCAGAAGGGGCACTTCCTCCGTCAGAGACTGGTCGTATTGGGCGCTCCACTCAAACCGGGCCATCACCACGCCGGCAGCCGGGGCAAAAATGGGCGTTCCGTCCCGTTCGGTGCGGCTTGTACCGATGAGCGGCTGACCCGTTTCCACCTGCTGGCCCGGCACCACCAGAGCGGTGCCGCTCTTCAGATTGACCTCGGTTACAACGCCGCCAATCCGGGCGCAGAGGGTTTGCAGCTTGCCCGAAAAGATAGCGGGCACCTGTTTGGCGGCTGCGGCCTCCACTTCCAGACGGCCGCCGAAGAAATTGAGGCTTGCCCAGGAGAATTCGCCGCTCTTTAAAAGTGCGTATTCGCCCGCGGTCAAGAGATCCTGGGTCACACGGACGCCGGGTTCCAGGCCGGTTTCCTCCCGCAGAACCAGCGCCGCCCGGGCCTGCTGCCCGGCGGTCAGGCTGCCATAGTCCACCGACCAGATCAGTCCCCGGCTCCAGAGCAGAAGCGGCACAAAAACCACCAGTCCAGCCCACAGTCCTTTCCGGCGAAACAGGGGCCTCAGACGGAAAAACAGTCCTTTCCGCCGCCGTACCTGCAAACGCACCCTGCGCCGCCGGGCCAGTGCGGCCAGTTTTTGATAGCGCCAGGCCGCGCAGTGCCCCGAAAAGCCGCCGGGCTGGGGACAGATGCGGGACAGATGTATGCCTGCCTGGGCTGCATCGTTCAACAGACCCTCGGTGTCGCCGCTGAGGGCGGTGAACACAACCCCCGCCCAGAGCTGTACAACCTCCATCCAGCCGCCTCCTTTTATTCATTGATGCTGTCGGTAAAATCCGTCCTTACAAACCGCCCCTGCAGGGTGATCCGGTGCGCCGCCAGTGAGAGAATCCGCATCTGATCTCCATAGACGGTGAAGGTGCCGCCGTACAGTTCCAGACAGAGTTTGCTCTCATCGTAGGTGCGAATCCGCCGGAAATGCTCAATTTCCATCTGGGTCCCGGTCATGTAGACGGATGGACGGCGGTACATCCCGGCGGGGGGCTGGCCAAACAGCAGCTTGAGCCAGCTCTGCGGCGTAAGCCGTCTTTTGCGTTGTTTTGACACCTTTTCCCCTCCTGTTTGCGGCCCGTGCAGTCGGCAACGCCGCACCGCTTGGGCCGGTATGGCCCGCCGCCTCTGTCCATATATATGGAAACAGGGGGGCTGCTTATGCGCTATTTGCAAAGGACGTTGTTTGTGTGCATCGCTCTGCTGACCGGCATTTTGCCTTTTTGGGCGCCCGAGGCCTGTGCCCAGGCGCTTCGGGAGGGGCTGGCCCTCTGTGGAGCGCCGCTGCTGCTTTCATTGTTTCCCTTTCTGATTGTTTCCACGCTGCTGGTCCGCAGCGGCGGGGGAGATCTGCTGGGGACATTGCTTCGCCCGGCGGCCCGGCTGGCCGGGGCAAACGCCTCCTGTGCCGGGGGCGTGCTGCTGATGGGCTTTACCGGCGGATTTGCGCCGGCTGCCAATGCGGCAGCCCAGGCTGTCCGTGCCGGCCGATTATCTCCGCAGCAGGCCGCCTGTCTGCTGCCTGCCTGTATCTGCTCCGGGCCATCCTTTGTCATTTTGACGGTGGGCCAGGGAATGCTGGGCAGCACCGGACTGGGGATTCGGCTGTTTATGGTACAGGCTCTGGCTGGGTGGATCTCGGCAGTCATCCTTTGCCGTGTGCATCCTCCTGCGGCCCAGAACTCAAATGTCATGGTTCCGGCTCCGGCTGCAATGCCGCCGCTTCGGCTGGATACCGTCATTGCCGATGCCGCCATAACCTATTGCAAGCTGTGCGGGTTCATCCTCTATTTTCGCCTGATGACCGGGGGACTGGGGGCCATCTGGCCCAAGATTGGCCTGCCCGCCGCCATGGTTTTGGAGGTCTGTTCGGGCTGCGATCTGGTTTCCCGCGCCGGACGCTGGGCCAGCTGGCTGTGCTGTGCCGCCATCAGCCTGCAGGGAACGTCGGTTCTTTTGCAGGTACGCACCATCTGCCCGGCAGAAATCTCTTTCCGCCCGCTCTTGACCGCCCGGCTGCTCCATCTGCCCTTGTCGTTGCTGCTGTTCCGGCTGAGCCTCTGGCTGCCGGGAGGAAATGTCTCCGCCGGGGCGGTTCTCCATCCCGCGCCTGTGGTCCTGCGGCGGGTTCCGCCGGACTGTGCCGTGCTGGTCTTTCTGGGCTGCTGCCTGCTGGCCTGCCAGCTCTGCCGCGCCGTTCCGGAAACATAAAAATCCCCGGAACCGCTTAATGCGATTCCGGGGACATTCTATGGAGCTACTGATCCGATTCGAACGGACGACCTGCTCATTACGAGTGAGCTGCTCTACCGGCTGAGCCACAGTAGCACGCTGCGTTGGCTGCAACGCAAGTTATTTTAGCATAAAAACCGGTCAGTGTCAAGGGATTGCACCCGCAGCGGGCCAGACCTGCATTCAGTGGGGACAGGCTCGACCTCCACATGGAAAAGCGCTTTAATGTGCGCAAATAATTTTGTACAGTTTTCACAGTTTCCACTGCAAAGTTTTGGTGATATAATAAATACAAGAACCATTTTGGGTCGAACCCGGCGGACACACAGCCTGTGCCGCGCCGGATGCATCGGGAGGAATCACATGGCTGAAAAAAGCATCGAACTGGACAGTGTAGAGATTGCCGCCGCAGTGTTTGGAAACTGCGACTGCAACATTCGTCTGCTGGAGAAGGAGTTTTCTGTCACGGCTACCTGCCGGGGCACCATGCTGCGCCTGTCGGGCGAGGATCAGAATGTGGAGGCCGCAGCCCGCGCCGTCGAGGGAATGCTGCTCCTGATCGAGAACCACACGCCATTGGAGGATCAGACCGTCCACTACTGCATGAGCCTGGCCCACGACGGCGAGGAGAAGCGGGTGCGGGAACTGACCGAAGATTTTGTGGCGGTCACCGTCAAGGGCCGGCCCATCCGTCCCAAGACGCTGGGGCAGAAGGAGTATCTGGCTGCCATCCGCAACCATCCCATCACCTTCGGCGTAGGCCCTGCCGGCACCGGCAAAACCTATCTGGCGGTGGCAATGGCGGTCAAGGCGTTCAAAGCCAAGGATGTCTCCCGGATTATCCTGACCCGTCCCGCCGTGGAAGCAGGAGAAAAGCTGGGCTTTCTGCCCGGCGACCTGCAGCAGAAGGTAGACCCGTATCTGCGGCCCCTCTACGACGGCCTGTTTGATATGCTGGGAGCCGAGACCTTTGAGCGTCTGGTGGAAAAGCAGCTGATCGAGGTGGCCCCGCTGGCCTATATGCGCGGCCGGACGCTGGATGATTCCTTCATCATTCTGGACGAAGCACAGAACACCACCCCCGAACAGATGAAAATGTTCCTGACACGCATGGGCACCGGTTCAAAAGTCGTGGTGACAGGCGATGTGACCCAGATCGACCTGCCCGACCACACGCGCAGCGGTCTGGTGGATGCGCTGCAGGTGCTCAAGAACATTTCCGGCATTGCACAGTGTTACTTCAATGAAAAAGACGTGGTGCGTCACCGCCTGGTGCAGGAGATCATCAAGGCTTATGAATCCGCCGCACATCCCGCCAAGCGGTGAGCCCTCAGCGTCTTATAAAAGAAAGGAGCGGACCTAGATGTCCAACAAAGTACTGATTACCAACGAGCAGAAAACGGTCAAAGTCCCGTCCGGCCTGCGGATTCTGATCCGTCGGGCCTGCAACGCAGTGCTCGAATACGAGCATTTTGAGGGCCCCGCTGAAATCAGCGTAACCTTTGTCGATAATGCGGCCATTGCCGAGCTGAACAACCAGTATCGCAACAAGCCGATGCCCACCGATGTGCTCAGCTTCCCTCTGGGGTCGGACGGCCAGTATGACATCAACGAGACCAACGGCTGCAAGATGCTGGGAGATATCGTCATCAGCATGGAGCGAGCCATGGAACAGGCCAACCTCTACGGCCACTCTCTCCAGCGGGAGGTGGCCTTCCTGACGGTGCACTCGATGCTTCACCTGCTGGGCTACGACCACGAGAACGGCGGCCTGGAGGCTGTGCGGATGCGGGAGCGAGAAGAAGCTGTCCTGCTCCAGCTGGGCCTGCCCCGGACGGTGAGCTACACCGAATAAGCGGCGTTCGTTTTGGGATATTTGGGATAACGGAAAGAGAGAATGACCCTTGAATCACACGGATAAAAATGCAATCGAATCGACCATCCACTACGACACTTCCTCGGTGTTTGTGGCCGTCATCGGACGGCCCAACGTGGGCAAATCCAGCCTGACCAATCTGCTGGTGGGAGAAAAGGTGGCCATTGTCACCTCCAAACCCCAGACCACCCGCACCCGGATCACCGGCGTCATCACCCGCGGGCCCCTGCAGTATGTCCTCCTGGACACCCCCGGCGTCCACAAGGCCAAAAACAAGCTGGGCAAGCGGATGGACAAGACGGCCAGCGATTCGGTGGGCGATGTGGATGTGTCCATGATGCTGTTTGAGCCCCATCCCGGCCTGAACGAGTCGGAACAGATGCTGATTGACGCGCTGCGCCGCAGCGGTCCCGCCATTGCAGTCATCAACAAGATCGACCTGGTCAAAGACCCGGCGGAGCTGGAAGCCCGCAAGGCCGAACTGGAAGCCCTGGGCGTCTTTGATGCGGTGTGCACCGTCAGCGTCCGGGACAACAAGAACTGTGAGGACCTGTTTGACCTGCTGGCCCGCTATGCGGTGGAGGGCCCCCATTACTTTGAGGACGACGCTTACACCGATATGCCTGAGAAAGAGCTGGTGGCCGAGCTGATCCGGGAAAAAGCCCTGCTGTTCATGCGGGACGAGATTCCCCACGGCCTGGCCGTGGTGGTGGAGCGCTTCAAGGAGCGGCCCGGCACCGACCTGGTGGACATTGATGTGAACATCTACTGTGAACGGGAGAGCCACAAGGGCATGGTGATCGGCAAAGGCGGCGCCATGCTCAAAAAGATCGCCAGCGCCGCCCGGGTGGACTGCGAAGAATTCCTGGGCTGCCGGGTCAACCTGCAGTGCTGGGTCAAAGTAAAGCCCGACTGGCGGGACAATGAGTTTTTGCTGAACAGCTTCGGATTCCGTCAGGACCAGAACCGGAAGTAAACGCCTGCCAGAACAGGACAGATTTCCCGGGGATAAGGGGTTAAGATGGGGTCAACACTGAAACCGAAGGCGAGGTGCTGACACATGGATGCTGAAAGCTGCTGGAAGGCGTTTGCCTCGACGGGAAAAATCGATCACTATCTGGACTACAAGCGGGCTGCGGGCGAAAAACCTGCAGAGGAAACATACAATGGACGATTTTGTCATCAAGGGCCTGGTCATGCAGGAGATCGAATACGGCGAGTCGGATCGGATTCTCAAGATTCTGACCGCTGAAAAAGGTCTGATTACCGCATTTGCCAAAAACAGCATGCGGCTGACCAGCCATCTCTTTGCGGCCTGCGGACAGCTCTGTTATTCCGAGTTTGTCCTGCGGCCCGGCCGCAACACCGAAGAAAAAATGTACACCGTGGTGGAAGCGGGCTATGAGACCGACTTCCGGGACATAGGCTACAGTTTTGAGGCCCAGGGGGTCGCCATGTATATGGTGGAGTTCACCATGGCCCTCTCCCTGGTGGAGCAGCCGGCCGAAAAAGAGCTGAAACTCCTGATGAACTGCCTGTACAAGATCTGTCAGAAAAAGACCGATCCCAAAATCGTCAAGGCCGTGTTTGAGCTGCGGATGACCAGTGAGTGCGGGTTTATGCCCCAGCTGCTGGCCTGCCGGAGCTGCGGCGCCTACGACGGCGACCGCTTTTGCCTGGACGCAGAGGATGGCTGCCTGCTCTGTGGAGACTGCGCAGCCAAGGAAAACAAAACCTGTAACCTGGATAAGGGAGCACTGTTTGCGGTGCGGTACATCTGTCTGATTGAGGACAAGAAACTGTTTGGATTTCGGATTTCCGCCAACAGCGCCCGGCTTTTGTACAATGTGGCGGAACAGTATGCTCTGGCCCACATGGATAAATCGCTGAACTCCCTGAAATTTTTGCGGTCCCTTTCGGCCTGGGACCCGGACCTACAGCCTAAAAAGGATTGAATCAATGGAGACAAGTTACTTAAAAACACTGGAATTAAATAAAATCATCGAGCGGGCCGCCGCCGGCTGTGTCTGCAAAGAGGCCAGAGCCAAAATGCTGGAACTGACCCCTCAGTGTGACCCCGACGAAGTCCGCTTTATGCTGGATCAGACCGACGCCATCAATACGCTGCTCATCAAGAACGGTTCGCCCCGCTTTGGCGGCGTGGAAGGGGTCAGCGAGCTGGCCACCCGCGCGGTCAAGGGCGGCGTGCTGTCCATGGGTGAGCTGCTGCTGGTGGCGGGCGCCCTGCGCAACTTTCAGAACCTGAGCACCTGGTACGGTTCCACCGATCACGATGCTCTGACCACCGATGACCTGTTCTACGCACTGGCACCACAGCCCGGTCTGGAACAGCAGATTTCCGATGCCATCATTGCGCCGGATACCATGGCGGACACTGCGTCCCACACGCTGAACGAACTGCGGAAAAAGATCCGCGCCACTGAAAACTCCATCCGTGACCGTCTGGACAGCCTGGTCCACAACATGGAGTCCTCCAAGTACTTACAGGAGGCCGTGGTTTCCATCCGCAACGGGCGCTATGTCGTCCCGGTCAAGAGCGAGTACCGCGGCGAAATCAGCGGCATCATCCACGACGTTTCCTCCACCGGCGCCACCGTCTTTGTGGAGCCCCAGGCCGTCGTGGAAGCCAATGCTCGCATTCTGCAGTACCGCGCCCAGGAAGCCCAGGAAATCGAGCGGATTCTGACGGCCTTTACCAGCCAGGTGGCCGCCATTGAGCCTCAGTTCCAGTACAGCTACAAAGCCATGCTGGAAATCGATATCCTGCTTGCCAAGGCGCGGATGGCCATTGAGATGAAGGCCTTCAAGCCCTCGGTCAGCTATGAGAGCTCCTTCTCGCTGATTCGGGCTCGGCACCCCCTGATCGACCCGGCCAAGTGCGTGCCAGTCAACATCGCGCTGGGGCAGGATTATGATTCTCTCATCATCACTGGCCCCAACACCGGCGGCAAGACCGTCACCCTTAAGACGGCCGGCCTGCTGTGCGCCATGGCCCAGTGCGGCTTCCTGATCCCGGCGGACGAGCGCAGCGAAGTCTGTGTGTTCCAGGAGTATCTGGTGGACATCGGTGACGAGCAGAGCATCGAGCAGAGCCTGTCCACCTTCTCGGGGCACATGACCAAAATCACCGGCATTCTGGAACTGGCCGGTCCCGGCACTCTGGTGCTTCTGGATGAGCTGGGCGCCGGCACTGACCCGGCGGAAGGCGCCGCCCTGGCTGTGGCCATCATCGAAGAACTGCGCCGCCGGGGTGTCCTGCTGATGGCTACCACCCACTATGCGGAGCTGAAAGTCTTTGCACTGGAAACGCCCGGCGTGGTCAATGCCAGCTGTGAGTTTGACCTGGAAACGCTGCGGCCCACCTATAAGCTGAGCGTCGGCGTGCCCGGCAAATCCAATGCGTTCCTCATCAGCGAAAAACTGGGCATTCCGGAGCGGGTCATCGAGGCCGCCCAGCAGCATCTGTCGGCGGACGACAAGCGTCTGGATGCAGTGCTGGGCCAGCTGGATGATCTGAAACTCCAGCTGAAAGCCAGCCAGGACGAGGTGGAGAGCCTCCGCCATGAGGCGGCCCATCAGCTGGAAGCCGCCCAGAAAAAGAAAGAGGAACTGATCCGTCAGGGCGAAAACGAGCTGGAAGCCGCCCGTGCCAAGGCCCGCGCCCTGGCGCAGCAGGTGGAAAACGAGGCCTACCGCCTCACCGATGAGCTGCGCCAGCTCCAGAAAGACGAGAAGATGAGCGCCCAGCAGCGTGCCCAGCGCGCCCGGGAGATCGCCAAAAAAGAGTCCGCCAAGCTGTTTTCCAATTCGGATGTGGTGCACAACCCGGTGCGGGAGTTTGTCCCCCTCAAGGAAGTGCGGGTAGGGCAGGAAGTCTGCATCGCCGAACTGGGCCAGCTAGCCACTGTTCTGGCTCTGCCGGATCGAAACGGAGACGTTCTGGTCCGGGCCGGCATCGTCAAAACCAAAGTGCCCCTCAAGGGGCTCAAGCAGCCGGATAAGATGGAGAAGGCCCCCGCCGCACCCAAGACAAAGGCCCAGCAGCGCTATACCCGCCAGACTGGCGACGGCAGCCGCGCTGCAGGTGGTCATGTGGAACGGGTCCGTCGGGACGCCAAGATGGAGTGCAACCTGCTTGGTCTGACTGTGGACGAAGCCATCCAGGAGGCGGATTCTTTCATCGACCGCGCCATCTTGAACGGTCAGTCCACGGTCTATCTGATCCACGGCAACGGCACCGGCGCACTGCGCAACGCCATTCAAAAGCATCTGCGCGGACACCGGATGGTCAAGAGCTTCCGCCTGGGCCGCTATGGCGAAGGTGAAAGCGGCGTGACGGTGGTCGAGCTGAAATAAACACCAAACCGGACCTGTAAAAAGAAGGGAACAGCCGCCCGGCTGCAATGTGCGGGCGGTTTGTTTCGTTTTATTGGATGAAGTAAAAAGCGGAAGGTACAAAAACAGATGCAAAAGCGGCGAAAAGGCACAAAATCCAGACATGGGAAAAAGGGAGCGATGCGCTGGCAGTTGGCTGCCGCGGCCCTTGTTCTTGTCCTGCTTCTCGGCAAAGCCTGCCAGGCAGGTCTGGAATGGATGAATGCCCAAAACGCCATTCGGGAAGCCAGCGCTACGGAAGAACCGGGGGAGGACTTTCGCCCGGACGTAGGGGAACCGCCTTACACGGTAGCTGTGGATGCCGGTCATGGCGGGGATGACCCCGGCGCCACCGGTCTGATCGTGGAAAAGGATATGACGGCCGCTACCGCTGAAGCCCTGATGGCCTGGCTGCAGGCTGACGCCAACTACATACCGGTGACCACCCGGGACAGTTACGATGTCACCGCCACCCCCATGGAGCGGGCCGAGCGCTCCAACCGTCAGCATCCGGATTTGCTTTTGTCCATTCATGGCAACTCTGCCGCCACCGAAGCCAGCGGGTTTGAGTGTTATCCCATTACGCCGGGCCGGACCTGGCATCGGGAGAGTGTGTATTTCGCCCGGGAGCTGGCCGCAGGTATGGAAAACGCCGGGAGCTCTCTGCGGGGACAACGCGGCATCCGCTACATCTACTACGAAAACGGCGTCAAGGTCCTGGCAGAAGCCAACGACCTCCGGGTCCGGGAAGAGGAGACTTTCACCCTTTTGGAGGAATCCAACTGCCCGGCGGTATTGGCAGAGCAGTGCTTCATCACCAGCGCCGAGGACGTGGATCTCTTTGGAGATGAGGACGGCTGCCAGCGGACAGCCCGTGTCTATTACGAAGCCATCTGCGCTTACTTTGGCACCCAGCCGCTGACTTCTCTGGGAGAGTAAATAAAAACTTTCGGGCCGCTCGGGTCAAAACGTAAAGAACGTTTTGCCGGGCGGTCTTTTTCTTTTCAGCGCGTCCGTATGATCCCCGGCGGCGCAGTGTTTTGATCCACCGAAAAAGCCGTTACGAATATTCGCCATTTTTTGAATTGGGTGTATAAAAAGTGAAAGGATTTGTATTCCATACCTTGACAAGTAAAAAAAACATGGTACAATGATGGCAAAGCGTGTACCGATGTACACACAAATAGATTAGGCCGGGCGCTCTTTTTGGGCTGCCTAAAGCTCATCGGACAGGGCTGGCCGCTGCCGCGTGTGGCGTAAAGCGCCACAACATTATTGAACGGGTGGGTCACCCGGAAATTTTATAAGTTGGTCACTTTTTATAACCTCGTGCGGACGCACACCACTTGTGAAACGTCAATAAGAGCAGCAGAACCGCCCCTCGATCTATTTGCTGAAGTTCTCTTCCAAAAGGCATGGCCGGACATTGCAGAATGTCGTCTCCTCTGTGTGATGAGGAGTCAGGCCGCCTCGACTGTATCTCACAGGCAGTGTGCCCGAAAGGGTGCGCTGCCTTTTTTGTTGCAGTCAGAAATGTCTTTCCGCCGGAGCATGGTTCCGTTTCAGACCATGCACAGGAGAATCCGGCGGCCCGTCCGGGATGGGAGCAGACTTCCGCTTGACTCAAAACCTGAAAAAGAGAGGGATGTTATTTGAACCGGGATCGTCAAAAAAGAGCGCCCATCTATGAGGCGCTGGAAAAGTTCCGCCGGCAGCGGGTCGTCCCGTTCGATGTGCCGGGCCATAAGCGCGGCCGCGGAAACCCCGAGCTGGTCGAACTGCTGGGGGAACGATGTGTCGGCATCGATGTCAACTCCATGAAACCTCTGGATAACCTGTGTCATCCGGTTTCAGTCATCAAGGAGGCAGAGGAACTGGCCGCCGACGCATTCGGCGCGGCCCACGCCTTCCTGATGGTGGGCGGTACCACCAGCAGTGTCCAGAGCATGGTCCTGACAGCCTGCAAGCCGGGGGACAAGATCATACTGCCCCGCAATGTCCACAAGAGCGCCATCAACGCCCTGGTTCTGTGCGGCGCGGTGCCCGTCTATATTGATCCCAAGGTGGATACCGATCTGGGCATCCCTCTGGGTATGGAAGTGGAAGATGTGCGGGCCGCCATTGAGGCCAACCCCGATGCCGTGGCCATTTTTGTCAATAACCCCACCTATTACGGCATCTGCTCCGACCTGCGCAGTCTGGTGGATCTGGCTCACGCCCACAATATGCTGGCTCTGGTGGATGAAGCCCACGGCACCCATCTGTATTTCAATCCCAGTCTGCCTCTCAGCGGCATGGCAGCCGGGGCCGATATGGCCGCCGTTTCCATGCACAAGTCGGGCGGCAGTCTGACCCAGAGTTCGCTCCTGCTCTGCGGGCCCGGGGTCAATGCGGGATATGTGAGCAATATCATCAACCTGACCCAGACCACCAGTGCATCCTATCTGCTGATGTCCAGTCTGGATATCAGCCGGCGCAATCTGGCCATGCGGGGCAGAGAGAGCTTCGCCCGCGTGATTGATATGGCCGAGTACGCCCGGCGGGAAATCAACGCCATCGGCGATTACTATGCTTTCGGCTCCGAGATGATCAACGGCGGCAGCATTTACGACTTTGACGTCACCAAGCTGGCTGTCAATACCCGCGGCATTGGTCTGACCGGCATTGAGGTTTATGACCTGCTCCGGGACGAGTATGACATCCAGATTGAGTTTGGCGACCTGTCCAACATTCTGGCCTATATCTCCATCGGCGACCGCATTCAGGATATTGAGCGTCTGGTGGGTGCTCTGGCGGATATCCGCCGCCTCTACTCCAAGCCCCGCAGCGATCTTTTCACGGCGGAGTACATCACGCCGCAGGTAAAGGCTACTCCCCAGCAGGCGTTCTATTCGCCCAAGGAGAGTTTGCCTTTGCGGGAAACCGCCGGCCGGATCTGCACAGAGTTTGTCATGTGCTATCCTCCGGGAATTCCCATCCTGGCTCCCGGCGAAGTGATTACCCCGGAAATCATCGATTACATCGAGTTCGCAAAGGCCAAGGGCTGCTCCATGCAGGGCCCGGCCAGCGAGGATATCTCGGAACTGAACGTTTTGGTATAACGGATTGAAAAGAAGGAGGGAGTCTCTTGC
Organism: Faecalibacterium sp. An122; assembly: GCF_002160895.1. Classification (GTDB taxonomy): domain Bacteria; phylum Bacillota; class Clostridia; order Oscillospirales; family Ruminococcaceae; genus Faecalibacterium. The sequence continues at coordinate 253,176 of NZ_NFLL01000001.1, forward strand.
AGGAAATGGATTACTGGTTTGGCGAACTGCATACCGCCAACGTCAAAACTTCCATTCGGGTGGACCGGCAGCTCTACAGCGGAACAAGCGACTTTCAGCGGATCGATGTCTTTGACTCGCCGGAGTTCGGACGGTTCCTGACTTCGGACGGCAGCGTGATCTTCTCGGAGAAAGACGAGTTCACCTACGACGAGATGATCGTCCACGTTCCTATGGCCGTTCACCCCGATGTCAAGCGGGTTCTGGTCATCGGCGGCGGAGACGGCGGCGTAGCCCGTGAGCTGTCGTATTACCAGGAGATCGAAGTCATCGATGTGGTGGAACCGGACAAAATGTTCGTGGATGTCTGCCGCAAATATTTCCCCGACAATGCCTGCGGTCTGGATGATATCCGCGTCCGCGTCTATTACGAGGACGGCCTGCGGTTTCTGCGGGGCAAAGAGGATGAATACGACCTGATCATCAACGACTGTACCGATCCTCTGGGCCATGCAGCCGGCCTGTTCACCAAGGAATTCTATGGCAGCTGCTACAAGGCCCTCCACGAGGACGGCATCATGGTGTATCAGCATGGCAGCCCCTTCTTTGATGAAGATGAGGAGACCTGCCGCGCCATGCACAAACGGGCTTACCGCTCGTTCCCCATCAGCCGGGTGTATCAGGCACACATCCCGACCTGCCCGGCGGGGTACTGGCTGTTTGGCTTTGCCAGCAAAAAGTATCACCCCATCAAGGACTTTGACCCCAAGCGCTGGAACAAGCGGGGGATCAAGACCTGGTATTATACCACCCACCTCCATCGTGGAGCCTTCATGCTTCCGCGCTATGTGGAGGACCTTCTGAAAGAAGAAGAAGACTGAAAACAGACGAAATCAAGAAACGGATTGTATTTGAAAGGAGCTATTTCCATGAGCAAACTGCTTGTCATTGGCTGCGGCGGCGTCGCCTCGGTTGCGATCCAGAAGTGCTGCCAGAACCACGAGACTTTCACTGAGCTGTGCATTGCCAGCCGCACCGTCTCCAAGTGTGACGCCCTGAAGGCCAAGCTGGAGGCCGCCGGCACCCCCGTCAAGATCACCACCATGACCGTCAACGCCGACGATGTGGAGGACGTCAAGCGGGTGATTGAGGCTTACAAGCCTGAGCTGGTTCTGAACGTGGCTCTGCCTTACCAGGATCTGACCATCATGGACGCCTGCCTGGCCTGCGGCGTTCACTATGTGGATACCGCCAACTACGAGCCGGAAAACACCGACGATCCCGCCTGGCGCGCCATCTACGAGAAGCGCTGCAAGGAAGAGGGCTTCACCGCATACTTCGACTACAGCTGGCAGTGGGCTTACGCCAAGAAGTTTGAGGAGGCTGGCCTGACCGCCATCCTGGGCTCCGGTTTCGACCCGGGTGTCACCAGCGTCTTCACTGCCTATGCTCTGAAGCACTACTTCGATGAGATTCACACCATCGACATCCTGGACTGCAACGGCGGCGACCACGGCTATCCCTTCGCCACCAACTTCAACCCCGAGATCAATCTGCGTGAAGTTTCGGCCAACGGCAGCTACTGGGAGAACGGCCACTGGGTGGAGACCAAGCCCATGGAGATCAAGCGGGAATACGACTTCCCCCAGGTGGGCAAAAAGGATATGTATCTGCTCCACCACGAGGAGATCGAGAGCCTGGCCAAGAACGTCCCCTGCGTCAAGCGGATTCGCTTCTTCATGACCTTCGGCCAGAGCTATCTGACCCACATGAAGTGTCTGGAGAACGTGGGCATGCTCTCCACCAGCCCCATCCAGTTTGAGGGCCGCGAGATTGTGCCCATCCAGTTCCTGAAGGCTCTGTTGCCTGATCCCGCATCCCTGGGCCCCCGCACCGTCGGCAAGACCAACATCGGCTGCATCTACACCGGCGTCAAGGACGGCAAGGAGCGCACCATCTATATCTACAACGTCTGCGATCACCAGGAGTGCTACAAGGAGCTGGGCAGCCAGGCCATCAGCTACACCACCGGTGTTCCGGCCATGATCGGCACTGCTCTGGTAGCCAATGGCCAGTGGCGTCAGCCCGGTGTCCACAACCTGGAGGAGATGGACCCCGATCCCTTTATGGAGATGCTGAACCAGTACGGCCTGCCCTGGGTTGTGGATGAGCATCCTGTGACGGTGGAATGATGGAGCATTTGAAACGGCATGAACCCGGGCTGCAGACACCGGTCTATGTGGTGGACGAGACAGCTCTGGTTCACAACCTGGAAATTCTGCAGGGGGTACAGCAGCGTACAGGCTGCCATATTCTGCTGGCCCAGAAAGCTTTCTCCATGTTCCGGGTTTATCCGCTGATTGGGCAGTATCTGGCAGGCGCCACCGCCAGCGGCCTCTTCGAGGCCCGGCTGGCCCACGAGGAAATGCCCGGCAGGGAAAACCATGTTTTCTGCCCGGCCTATACCCCGGAAGAAATGGAAGAGATTGTACAGATCTGCGACCATATCAGCTTTAATTCGCTCGCTCAGCTGGAGGCACACCGTCCGGTCTGGGAAAAGGCGGGTGTCAGCGTCGGCCTGCGGGTCAACCCGGAGCACTCCACCCAGGAAGGCCACGCCATCTACGATCCCTGTGCACCGGGCAGCCGGCTGGGCATCCGCCGGCAGAATCTGCCGGACCAGCTGCCAAAAGGGGTGGAGGGACTGCATTTCCACACCCTGTGTGAGCAGGACGCTGCCCCTCTGGTGGAGACCTTTGCCGCCTTTGAGGAAAAGTTCGGGCAGTATCTGCCGGGGCTGAAGTGGATCAATCTGGGCGGCGGGCACCACATCACACGCCCGGGCTATGACATTGCCGCCCTGGAACAGCTGATCCTTTCCATCCGGGAAAAGTACGTTCTGGAAGTTTATCTGGAACCGGGGGAGGCCATCGCCCTTTCGGCCGGCACCCTGATTACCACCGTGCTGGACATTGTACAGGCCACCGATATGCCTGTCCTGATTCTGGACACCTCGGCGGCTTGTCACATGCCCGACGTGCTGGAAATGCCCTATCGTCCGCCCCTGTACGACAGCGGACTGCCGGGCGAAAAGGCATGTACCTGCCGTCTGGCATCCCGGACCTGCCTGGCCGGAGATGTCATCGGCGAATACAGCTTTGATTCCTGCCCCCAGATTGGGGACAGGCTGGTTTTTGGCGATATGGCGATTTATTCCATGGTGAAAAACAACACTTTCAATGGAATGCCGCTGCCGGATATTGCGCTGCGCCATCTGGATGGCAGCTGCGAGGTAGTGCGCCATTTCGGCTATCAGGATTTCAAAACGCGTCTGTCCTGACGCGGTCCAAAGGAGTTTTCTATGTACAGAATGCCGGCTGAATACGAGCCGCACCGCGCAACACTGATGATCTGGCCGGTACGCCCGGGCAGCTGGGGAAAAGATCCTCAGGCTGCACAGGACGCCTTTGTGCGGGTCTTTGAAGCCATCACCCAGAGTGAAGATCTTTATCTCTTGGCTGATCCGGACCATTTGGAGCAGGCCCGCGCTGCAGTGGCGCATTTAGATCGGGTGCACCTGATCTGCATGGATTCCAATGATGCCTGGGCGCGGGATGTTGGGCCTACCTTCGTCAAAAATGACAGGGGAGAGCTCAAGGGCATCAGCTGGAGCTTCAACGCCTGGGGCGGTACGGTTGACGGCCTCTATGCCGACTGGCAAAAAGACGACGCCATTGCGTCCGCCTTTTGTCAGGAACTGGGTTTGCCCTGGGACGATGCGGCTCCGTTTGTACTGGAGGGCGGCAGCATTCATACCGACGGCGAGGGGACCGCTCTCGTCACCGAGAGCTGCCTGCTTTCGGCCGGGCGGAATCCGTCCATGAGCCGCGAGGAAATCGAGGCAGAACTTTGCCGCCGTCTGGGAGTCGAGAAAGTGTTGTGGCTGCCGCGGGGCATTTACAACGACGAGACCAACGAGCACGTGGACAATGTCTGCGCTTTTGTCGCCCCTGGCGAGGTAGTTCTGGCCTGGACCGACAACGAATCCGACCCGCAATACCCGCTTTCTGCCGCAGATCTGGCTTATCTGCAGAGTGCAACCGATGCCAAAGGGCGGTCTTTAAAGATTCACAAGCTGCCCATCCCGGATCAGCCCATCCTCTGCAGCGAGGAGGACTGCGCATCCTATTCGTTTGAACCGGGTGAGGACATTCGCGAGCCAGGGGAGCGCCTGGCGGCCAGCTATGTGAATTTCTATTTCACCAACGGCGCCGTTCTGGTTCCTCAGTTCGGGGGCGAAAACGCCGCCAGCGACGCCCGCGCCTGCAAGATCCTGCAGCAGCTTTGCCCAAACCGTCAGGTTATCGGTCTGCCTGCGCGGGAAATCCTGCAGGGCGGGGGAAACATCCACTGCATTACACAGCAGATTCCGCTGTAAAAGGAGGGAATATCCATGCCACAGACCACTGTTGCGGCCATTCAGATGACCTGCTGCGCCGATCCGGCCCAGAACATCGCACACGCCGAGGAACTGGTGCGTCAGGCCGCCGCCAAAGGGGCACAGATTGTTCTGCTGCCCGAATTGTTCGAGCGGCCTTACTTCTGCCAGGAGCGCCGCTATGAATACTACGATTATGCGCTGCCCATGGAAGAAAATCCGGCGATTCAGCGTTTTTCTGAGGTGTGCCGTGAACTGGAGCTGGTGATGCCCATCAGCTTTTACGAAAAGGACGGCACACGCCTGTTCAACAGCGTCGCCATGCTGGACGCAGACGGCAGCATCCTGGGTATTTATCGAAAGACCCACATCCCGGACGACCACTATTATCAGGAGAAATTTTATTTTACCCCCGGAAACACCGATTTTCAGGTGTTCGATACACAGTATGGCCGGGTAGGCGTGGGCATCTGCTGGGATCAGTGGTTCCCGGAGACGGCCCGCTGCCTGGCACTGGCCGGGGCTGACATCATCTTGTATCCAACAGCAATCGGCAGTGAACCCATCCTGGATGTGGACAGTGCCGGTCACTGGCAGCGGACCATGCAGGGACATTCGGCAGCCAACATTATGCCGGTCGCTGCGGCAAACCGCTACGGAACCGAAGTGGTCACGCCGTGCAGGGAAAATGGCGGCCAGCAGAGCGCACTGCGGTTTTACGGTACCAGCTTCTTGACGGATGAGACGGGAGCTGTCATTCAGCAGGCCGGCCGGGACGAAGACGCCGTCCTGACCGCAAGCTATGACTTTGCGGCCATTCGGCAGGCCCGTCTGGAATGGGGCTTGTTCCGGGACCGCCGGCCTGAGTGTTACGGTGCCATTTGTGATCTGGATTGATAGCAGTCCAATTCAAACCTGCAGCCATATCATAGAATAAGGTTTTTGAAACGCATCCCAAAATCTGTGCGGGGCACAGGTGAGGGGTGCGTTTTTTGTTGGCTGGCGTTCTGGACGAAAACAGCCGGACAGTCTAAATCGGCTCAAAAGAACCCAAGAGAGAAGGGCCCTTTTTGCCTGTATATAAATTTCGTATAATGTAGGTTATACGAAAAACAGGGAAGTGAAAAAGCCCTTTTAAGCCGCTTTTGGGTCTTTCGGCCAGTTTTGGCCGCCGCCAGCCGTCCGGACCGGTTCAAACTGGTCCAAATCGCATTTTTTCAAAATATGCTCATTTTATGATTTTTTAAATAAAAACAGACTCCAGATTTTGCTCTGGAGTCTGCGTGGTTCTTTTTATGGTCAGCCCAGCTTCAAGCAAGCCGGCCATCTGTTTTTCATTCAGTACACTCGGTTCATCACGGTGTGCAGTGCATCATGAATGGATTCTTTTAGATTCGCTGCAAATTGCTCTGCGCAAATCGGTTATAAGCTGAGCCTGCTGCTTTTTCAGGTATCCTTTTACAAACGGCTTCATCCAGACCTTCTTCACCGATACGTACTCTGTGAAGTCCACCACCGTCGCCAAGCCTCGCTGCCGGAATCTTCCAACCCAGCGGCCATGCAGATTGGTGTTGTCCATCTCCAGTTCCCAAAGCTGCCCCGGTTTTGCCCTTATGATTGTGAATTTTGTGACATATCCGTCTGCTGTGTATTCCAGAAAAGCTTCCGGGCCAAGGATTTGCACGCGGCTTAGATCAGTCCGCCACCTTGGATATTCGCTTGCTGTTGTCACAACGCTCCACGCCTTGTGTACATCACCAGGAAGAACAGATTTTAAATTTGATACCGTCATTTTTGTCTATCCATCATCAAGTCATCAACATCCAAACCTTCAGACCCTAGGCTCAGAATTTCTCTTTAACCCGATCCAAATCTTCCTGGTCAATCCATTCTTCAATAAAGCCGCAGGTGCAGCAAACATAGCGATGGACCGGCGCCGTCGAAAAAATCGACAAGCCCAGCGGAATGTAATTCCCGGAACCATAAGCGCCCGCTTTGCCTGGAACGCGGACAATCTCATGGCTGCCGCATTTGGGACAAGTATGGGTATTCTTCATTGTATCATCCGCCTTTCCGACGGTACATCGTCATCTTTTTCGATAGCAAAGGATCTCTGGATCTGAACCGTTGGGGCCATATTCGGACACCAGAAGGTATTTTTCATCAGCAACCACCCCATAACAGCGGTCACTGCCCGGGATTTCAACCTGATTTCCGAAATAGATATTCTGGTCTGTCAGCAACTTGACGGTTTCCCCATTTGGCAGCGGATACGCCAGATTGACATAAAAGCCATTCAGCAAATACAGATCCTTCACAGCCAAGCCGGGAATCCCCAGCGCCTGAATCTCCCGAATCAGAGACTGTTTCAGATTCTGATAGGCATCAAAGCTCGAATCCTGAATGCATTTTGCTGCGACGCAAACACCACCGAAGGGATGGCCGCCTGTCTCCTGACAGCCGCCGCAATCCGTTTTTCTTGGACAGGCTTCACAGCAGTCCGAACCACAAATGGACTTCATAGGAGTTCCTTTCCATTCTCAAGGAATTTTATACCTTCAGTTCAAGATATGCCTTGCGGACGTACCAGACCACAGCGGCGGTCATTGCAGCAACCACAATTTCCGTCAGTGCGATGGAAACATTCGACAGCAAAACCGCTGCAAAATCCACCACGAAATGTGCTCCAAAGGCGGCCCAATACCACCGGCCATTCTTTTCCTTGACAGCACGGTAGATCAAAACCGACAGCGCAATCTGCAAACAGACCGCCACAATCCGCTCAAACCCAGCGGCAAAAAAGAGCAAAGCCGGCGTCTCCCAGAGTGCAGACAGTCCCTGAATGGCTGTCTGGCGGGTCGCTTCATCCAGACCTTCCAGAACGCCGTTCATGGAACCGCTGTTGATCATGGTGGAGTTGACCAGGTTGTTGATGGATGCCAGGCCCAGCAGGAGGATCGCTTCAATTCCTCCATGGCCCACACCATACATCAGTGCATTTTCTTTGGTGAGATAGTTCCGCATGACAAATTTCATGCCCAGGTACCGCCCGGTTTCCTCAAAGGCCGCCGCCATCAGGGCACCATACAGCGCATAGAGAAAAGGATTCCCGGTGATCAGGTCTCCGGTCGCCTGGAAAACCATCGAATGCACCATGCTTTCCAGCGTCAGCGCAAAGATCACGAACACCAGCAGGCCGGTGCCGAAACTAAAGAAAGCCGCCTTCTTTTTGCGCCACAGGTAGATAAAAAGACCGATCGGCAGGCCAAAAGCCGCCACCAGCGAAAACATCATGCCGACAACATTGCCGACTGGTACAGGTTGCAGTTCCATTTCCGTTTACCTCCTTGAATGTCAACCACATCGCAGTGAACGATTAACTTTTAGCTTAATCGTTAATCGTTGACTGCATTATAACAGGCCTCTGTCCTTCTGTCAACGCCATGGAACAGAGGTCTGTTCAAACCTGTTTTTCTTACTGCTGCTTGTCCGGGTCGTCTGTTTCCTCCTTAAAATCCTCTGTCATGGATGGGAGAATCTCGGGCAGCGCCTCCCCTGTCCACTCCCCTGTTGGCTGCATCTCTTCTTGGATACCAGTTTCCTCTTGGGGGACTTCTGTTTTCAGAGCTTCGGCAGATTTGGGGTTCTTCACAGCCCCCAGCGGGTTAGCTTCGATGGCAGCACGCACCTGTGCATCCTGCAGATGGGTATAGATTTGGGTGGTTCCCACATTGCTGTGGCCTAAAAGCTCTTTCAGGGTCAAAACATCCACCATGCCGGTCTGATACATCAGGGTGGCGGCAGTATGGCGCAGCTTATGGGTTGAGTATCCCTTCAGCCCCGCCGCTTTCATGGCGCCGGTAATCAGCTGTTCCACCCGCCGGTTGGAGATGCGGTCTTTGCGCCGCCGGGTGATGAAGACGGCCGGTTCCTTGGGCGAAAGCCCCTCAACCGCTCCCCTCTTTTGCAGATAGAGATCCAGCGCATCGATGCAGGCGTCGTTCAGATAAACCATCCGCTCCTTATGCCCCTTGCCAAAGAGGCGGATCTGACGCCCGGCCAAATCGATGTCCTCCATATTCATCCCTACCAGCTCAGACAAACGCATTCCGCAGTTCAGGAATAAAACCGTCATGCAGTAATCCCGTTCCGGGAAATCGCTGAGGGTTCGGGTAGCTTCCAGAAGATCCCGCGCCTGCTCTGCAGTCAGATACTTGGGCAGAACCTTATCCAGTTTCGGAGGGCTGACCGCTGCGGTGGGATCGTTTTCCAGACGGCTGGCGTGGTTAACCATAAAATCATAAAACCCATGAAGGCTGGCCAGCCGCCGGGCGGTGGAAGATTTCTTGTTGCCGCAGGTCTGGTTCAGATAATAGAGATACTCATATATATCTTCCTTGGTGACACTGCCCCAAAAAGCGGTATCCAGTCCTTTGGGGTCAATCTCCTGCACAGGCGCATCCTCTGATACAAGGCCTTTCCTCTGCTTCATGAATTTGCTAAAATTCCGCAGGTCGCAATAGTAGTTGAAGGCCGTGTTGGGGCTTTTGCCTGCAATTACCTCCAGATACCGCACGTAATCCACAATATCCTGCGAGGCATCCTGAAAGGGTTTGTGCTTGGATGGATTTTTCTCGTCCAAATAAATCGACATAACCGTCCTCGTGTTTCTATGTATTCGCCCTCATAAAAGGGCTAACGCTTTAGAGTGCAAGGGCTTTCTTTAAAAAGGCAACCACCCGTCTGCGGTATTCCCCGACAATGATGCTGTCGCCGGACAGGTCTTCGTCTTCATCGTCTACGAAATAACGCATGGTCCGGCAGTCCAGAGACAGAGAGTCCAATGGCCATCCCGGTTGCCGTTTGGGAGAAGGACAATCTACCATATAGAAAGCGGAGTCTTTTACGTCTTCGCTGCTTCCCATGAATGACTCGACCTTTCCCCTGTTGTAAACAGCAATTCCGTCCAGATAATAGGCCAGGACCTTTCCTCCCAGCGCGTGAACCAAATCTGCATAATGGGCGATCATCTCCTCGTCGTTCAGACGATGGACCCCGCCGGGCGTCCGGACATGGAGTCCCGGCTGACGCGGATCATCCAAAGGAAGCCCATCAAAGTATAATCCTGCATCGTTGCAAATGACACGGTCAAAGTAGGCTCCATAAAACTTCGCCTTGAGGATGGCGTTTTCCTCCGGAGTGTTCCCTATCTCCTCGGGTTCTTGGTCGATCTGCAAATCCTGCAAAGTATAAAACGTAATGTCACAGCCGCTGAGCAGAGCTTTAAACCGTTCCACTTTGGATGGGTTGGTGGTGCCAATCAATACTTCCACATCGTTTCTCCATTCTGTTCCGGTATCTCGTTTCGCGGGTTACCCCTGACCGATATTCAGCGCCGCAATGGCATCGGATACATAGGCCGCACCGATCAGCTTCAGACCCGGATAATCGGCGGGGCTGAGATGCCGCAGGCTGTGTCTCGGGATCACTGCCTGCTCAAATCCGATACGCTCCGCCTCATGCAGGCGCTGTTCCAGATTGGGCACACTGCGCACCTCGCCGCCGAGGCCCACTTCGCCAATGGCGATCAGCTTATCGCTGACCGGCTTATCCAGCAGAGACGAAATCAAACTCAGACAGACCGCCAGATCACAGGAGGTATCCCGCAGGGCAATGCCACCCACGATATTGATATAGACATCCAGATTCCCGAAGAAATACCCTGCCCGCCGTTCCAGCACAGCCAGAAGCAGATTGATGCGGTTGTAGTCGTAACCAGTGCAGGCCCGCCGGGGCGACGGGAATGTGGTTTTTGCTGCCAATGCCTGAATTTCACTCAGGATAGGCCGGGTGCCTTCCATAGTGCAGGCCACGCAGTTTCCCGACACACCCAGAGGCCGCCCTTCCAGAAGCATCTGGGAGGGATTGGCGATCTCGGTCAGTCCCTTGCCTGTCATATCGAACATGCCCAGCTCATTGGTGGAACCATAGCGGTTTTTGGCCGCCCGCAGAATGCGATACGGCAGCATCTTGTCCCCTTCAAAATAGAGAACCGTATCCACAATGTGCTCCATGACCTTGGGTCCGGCAATGGCACCATCCTTGTTGACGTGGCCCACCAAGAACATGGGGATTTCCTGCTTTTTGGCCACTGCCAGCAGACGGGCGGTACTCTCCTTGACCTGGCTGACGGTACCCGACGAAGAAGAGATGTCCACGCACCGCATGGTCTGGATGGAGTCAATCACCACCAGGTCCGGTTTTTCCTTTTCTATCAGGCCGCAGATTTCATCCACATCGTTTTCCGCCGCCAGATAGATGTTGTCCTGGGCGATGTTCAGCCGGGCGGCGCGGAGCTTCACCTGCCGGACCGATTCCTCGCCGGTGATATACAGAACCGTATACCGGTCCGAAATCGCCCCGCAGAGCTGAAGCAGCATAGTGGATTTGCCCACGCCCGGCTCACCGCTCAGCAGAACCACTCCGCCCAGCACGATACCGCCGCCCAGCACCCGGTCCAGCTCGGTGATGCCGGTGACGATCCGGCTTTTCTCCTCGGTGGTGCTGATCTCCGAAAGGCGCTTGGCGGTCAGGGTGGTGACCCCTTCCTGGCGGGGCGCAGCCTTGGCCGCTCCGCTGCCCGCTTTGGGCGCCTCTGCAATGACATCTTCGCTCATGGTGTTCCAGCTGCCGCAGCTGGGGCATCGGCCCATCCAGCGGGGGCTTGTCTCACCACAGTTGGAGCAGACATAGACGGTTTTCAGTTTGGGCTCTTTCATCTTGCAACTTCTCCTGACTCTTTTTACGTTATAATACCACGGCATGGGCAGACCTGCAAGCTCAGCCGGCCAGGCGATTTCCCACCTGATGAGCCAGGCAGACCAAGGCTGTCGATACACCGCAAATCGGCACAAACAAAACATTCAAAACCAGATACTGGCCCAGCAGACGCCGCGCGCCGGACCCCGCCGCAAGGTTCTTTCTTCCAAAGGCGGCGCGCTGCAGCCGGCCGCTGACCCCCAGCGCCGACGCACCAAACAGGCACAGGCAAGTCACGGCGGCAGCGGTGGGAATTCCTGTGATAAACAGGCCAAACAAGGCGCTCTGCCATCCTGATTCCAAGAACAGGCGCAGCTCAATGACCCCCATTCCCATCCCAAAGAGCATGGCAAAGAGGTAAATCATTACCGGGCCAATGGCGGACAGACCCAGCATCAGCAAAATGGTCGCGCCCCCGGCCACGGTCAAATATTCTGCCCCAAACAGTGTCCAGATCGCCTTTGGCTCGTCCAGCGTGAAAAGTCCCGACCAGTTATCCAGATAGACCGACAGCGCATCCAGTTCGCCGCTGCGGCTGAGTCCCAGGACCACCCCCGACAGCAGTGCGCCGAAGAGATACGACGCCGCCAGGGCGACGCAGTCCCGGGAAAGTTTTTTGCCCCGCATTCCGATGGGGCGTTCTGCCCGGCGGGGCAAGTCCACCACCGGACGCGAACTTTTTTCAGGCACAGGCTCCATCGTTTGGGGTTTCTGCGGCGCAGAGGCAGAAGATTCCACCTGTGCCGGTATGGCGAGCGATTTTTCGGCTGATTCCTGATAGACCCACATACAACTTGTCCTCCCGTCCGGAGCCGGCCGATTGGACCGGCCCCGGATTTTTCTCTGTGTACAGCTGCGTTCAGTGATGACGTTTCTTCCTGGTGCAAAGCATTCCTGCATAACCGCCCAGAGCCCCCATCAAAACCAGAAGCCCCAGCCGCACCAGCTGTTCCGTGTCAGGTGTGCTGTCGTTGGACAGCTGAAGTCCCAGCAAAGTCACGGCATACAGGATGCCCAGCATTCCGCCCCAGAGCAGTCCCCGGCTTTTTTGGAGCAGGGCCAGCAGCCAGCTGCCCAAAAAACTCCCTGCGCAGATGGCCGCTGTTGCCAGTGGGCCGGCTGCAGACAGCCCCAGGCCGCGCGCCACCATCAGCGACGCAAACGCCGCCCCGCAGCCGACGGCGGCCGCGCAGCCCACCGCAAAAGCAGCCACCAAATGAATGGGTGCAGACAAACGAATGGTATTTCCAGACATAAAAACGCGCCTCCCTGCACTACTCTATGCAGGAAGGCGCGCTGGATATGCTTGGGAACTTATTTCTTGGAGGAAGTGGCGGGAGCGTTGTCCATGTTCAGCTTTTCCACCGAGCCGATGGCGGTCTTGGTGAAGCGAATCTTGACGCGGTCGCTGCCGGTCTCCAGGACGAAGGTGTCGTCCTTGATGGCAACAACGCGGCCAATGACACCGCCGATGGTGGTCACCTGATCACCGATCTCAAGGCTGTTGCGCATGGCGGCGTCCTTCTTCTCCTGCTTCTTCTGGGGACGGTAGATCATGAAGTAGAGCAGAACCACCATCAGTGCGAGGGTAAAAAACAAGCTGAGATAGCTTTCTGTGCCGGTCATTGTAAAATTCTCCTCTCGAATTTCGTTTATCGTTATTATACCGGTTTATACGTCTGGATGCAAGGCCAAAAGCGCAAATCGTGCAAAAAAGCACCAGCTCTTTTAGATACGGGTATCCAGCAGCTTGACATACTTGTCGTGGAACTGGGTAAAGGTGCCGGCGTCCAGCTCATCCCGGATGCGTTCCATCAGGTGATTGTAGAACCAGAGGTTGTGCATGACAGCCAGACGCATGCCCAGCAGCTCCTCCGCCTTGAACAGGTGACGGATATAGGCGCGGGAATAATTCCGGCAGGCCGGGCAGCCGCAGGCCGGGTCGATGGGGCGCTCGTCCCGCTCGTATTTGGCGTTCTTGATGTTGATGATGCCGCCCCAGGTGTTCAGATGGCCGTGACGGGCGTTGCGGCTGGGCATCACGCAGTCAAACAGATCCACGCCGCGGGTGACCGCCTCAATGATGTTGCCAGGGGTGCCCACTCCCATCAGGTAGCGGATCTTGTCCTTGGGCATATAGGGTTCCACCTTGCTGATGATGTCGTACATCACCTCGGCCGGTTCACCCACAGCCAGGCCGCCAATGGCGTAGCCGTCCAGGTTCATGTCGGCGATCTGCTTCATGTGCTCCACCCGCAGATCCGGGAAGGTGCAGCCCTGGTTGATGCCGAACAGCAGCTGGTCCGGATTGACCGCCTTGCCTTCATGCTTGAGGCGGGCCATCTCGGCCTGGCAGCGGGCCAGCCAGCGGACGGTCCGGTCGCAGCTGGCCTTGGAGTAGGCGTGCTGGGCCGGGTTCTCGACACACTCATCAAAGGCCATGGCGATGGTGGAACCCAGATTGGCCTGAATCCACATGCTCTCCTCCGGACCCATAAAGATCCGGTGACCGTCCAGATGGGAGGCAAAGGTGACGCCTTCCTCGGTAATCTTGCGAAGCTTGGCCAGGCTGAACACCTGGAATCCGCCGCTGTCGGTCAGGATGGGGCCGTTCCAGCGGGTGAACTTGTGCAGGCCGCCCAGATCGGCCACCAGCTGGTCCCCCGGACGCAGATGCAGGTGGTAGGTGTTGCAGAGCATGACCTGTGCGCCGATCTGTTTCAGATCGTGGGCGGACAGGCCGCCCTTGATGGCGCCGGCCGTGGCCACGTTCTGGAAAGCGGGGGTCTGAACGGTGCCGTGAACGGTGCGGAACTCGCCCCGCCGGGCGGCGTGCTCTTGTTTCAAGAGACGGAATGTGGTGAGTGATGCCATGTGTTGTAATTCCTTTCTTATGCGCAGAGAACAGCTGCGCGCTCCTGCAGGCAGTGCTGCATCAGATGCATACTGAAATATTATACCTTCTGCGCGGCTTTTTTTCAACTGCAGAGCCGGCATTTTTGCATGTTTTTCCCATTTGGGTGATGCTCCTGTTTTACCATGAAAAAGGGCTGGCAAATCCGCCGCCTTTCTCTTATAATAGAGCCGTACAAACGCCACACAACAGGGAGGGCACATCCAATGACCGAACGTGAAAAGATGCACACCACCGACTTGTATCTGCCGGGCGACCCCGACATTGTCAAAGAGCAGACCGCTTGTCTGGATAAGCTCTACGACTTCAACCAGACCCGTCCCACCGAACTGGAGAAGCGTACCGCCATGCTGCGGGAGATGTTCGCCGAAATCGGCGAGGACTGCTACATCGAGCCGCCGCTCCACGCCAACTTTGGCGGACGTCATATCCACTTTGGACGGAACGTCTACGCCAACTTCAACCTGACTCTGGTGGACGACACCCATATTTATGTGGGCGACTACACCATGCTGGCCCCCAACGTGGTACTGGCCACCGCCGGGCATCCCATTCTCCCCCAGCTGCGGGAAAAGAGCTATCAGTATAATGCTCCGGTCCGCATCGGCCGAAACTGCTGGCTGGGCGCAGGGGTCATCGTTCTGCCCGGCGTCACCATCGGGGACAACACCGTTGTGGGCGCAGGCAGCGTGGTCACCAAGGACCTGCCCGCCAATGTTCTCGCGGTAGGCACGCCCTGTCGCGTCGTGCGTGAGATCGGCGAACACGACCGGACCTACTATTTCCAGAATCGCACCATTGAACCCGCCCTGCTGAAGGATCTCTGAGCAAAACAAAAACCCGGGCGCATCGGCGTCCGGGTCAAGGATGGACTGGATTAGAGAATCAGCATGGCGTCGCCAAAGGAGAAGAAACGGTACTTCTCCTCCACGGCCACCTTGTAGGCAGCCATGGTCTTGTCGTAGCCATAGAAGGCCGACACCAGCATGATGAGGGTGCTCTCGGGCAGATGGAAATTGGTGATGAGGCCGTCAATGCAGTGGAACTCCACACCCGGGTACAGGAAAATGCTGGTATTGCCGCTGCAGGGCTTGATCTCGCCATATTTGGCGGCCACCGCCTCCAGGGTTCGGCAGCTGGTGGTGCCCACAGCAATCACCCGATGCCCGGCGGCTTTGGTCTCCTGAATCCGGCGGGCGGTCTCCTCGCTGATGGAGTACCATTCACTGTGCATCTTGTGGTCGGTGATCTCGTCCTCCTGAACGGGGCGGAACGTCCCCAGGCCCACGTGCAGGGTTACCTCGGCAATGCCCACCCCCTTGGCGCGGAGAGCATCCATCAGTTCCGGGGTGAAGTGCAGGCCGGCGGTGGGGGCCGCCGCGCTGCCCAGTTCCTTGGCATAGACGGTCTGGTACTGGCTCTGGTCCTCCAGCTGCTTGGTGATATAGGGCGGCAGAGGCATCTTGCCAAATTCGTCCAGTTTTTCGTAGAGGGTCTCGGTGTCATAGTGGAAGGTAACCAGCTTGTTGCCGTCCTCCATGGTCTCGTCCACCGTGGCCGTCAGGGTGCCGTCTCCGAAGGTGACGACGTTGCCGGGGTGCATCCGCTTGCCGGGTTTTGCCAGGCACTCCCACTGATCTCCCTTGACCTGGCGCAGAAGCAAAAGCTCACAAACTGCGCCGGTGGGCTGCTTTACGCCCACAATTCGGGCCGGAAGAACCTTGGAATTGTTCACGACCAGCAAGTCCCCCGGCATAAGATAATCCGGGAGGTCATGGAATATACGGTGCTCCATGGCGTCATTGTCCCGGTGGAGAACCAGCAGCCGGGCTGCGTCCCGGGGACTGACAGGCTCCTGGGCAATGAGCTCTTTGGGTAAATCGTACCAAAAATCTTTTTTCAACATGGGATGTATTCGCCTTTCCAGTGGGTTGACACGGAAGCCGTATCAATGATATCATAAGTTTTATACAACTGGTCTTTATTATATTGCAACACAATCCGGTTTGCAAGCCGCCGAGGCATCTAATTCGGCAAATGAAGCGAAATTTCGATCCGGGTTTGAAAGGAAAGGTGCTTGGAAATGAATAAGCAGTCTTATAAGGTAGGCATCGTTGGTGCCACCGGCATGGTCGGCCAGCGGTTTGTGACGCTGCTGGAGAATCATCCCTGGTTCAAATTGACCGTTGTAGCGGCATCCGGCCGCAGCGCGGGCAAAACCTATGAGGACGCCGTGGGCAGCCGCTGGGCTATGACCTGCCCCATGCCCGAAAGCGTCAAGAAGATGGTCGTCCAGGACGCCTCGGAAGTTGAGAAGATCGCCAGCCAGGTGGACTTTATCTTCTGCGCCGTCAACATGCCCAAGAACGAGATCAAAGCACTGGAGGAGGCCTACGCCAAGGCCGAGTGCCCTGTGGTCTCCAACAACAGCGCCAACCGCGGCACCCCTGACGTGCCCATGGTGGTGCCTGAGATCAACGCCGACCACATCGAGATCATTCCCGCTCAGCGCAAGCGTCTGGGCACCAAGCGCGGCTTCATCGCTGTCAAGTCCAACTGCAGCCTGCAGAGCTATGTGCCCGCCTTCCATCCCCTGATGAAGGACTTCGGCGTCAGCAAGGCGCTGGTCTGCACCTATCAGGCCATTTCGGGCGCCGGCAAAACCTTTGACCGGATGCCGGAGATCATCGACAACGTGATCCCCTACATCGGCGGCGAGGAGGAAAAGAGCGAGCAGGAGCCCCTCAAGCTGTGGGGCCACATTGAGGGCGACCGGATCGTCAATGCCGAAAAGCCTGTCATCACTGCCCAGTGCTTCCGTGTGCCCGTCTCGGACGGCCACACCGCCGCAGTCTTTGTCAGCTTTGAGAAGAAGCCCACCAAGGAGCAGATCCTGGAGGCATGGAAGAACTTCCGCGGCCCCGCTCAGGAGCTCAACCTGCCCAGCGCACCCAAGCAGTTCCTGCACTACTTCGAGGAGAACGACCGTCCCCAGCCCAAGCTGGACCGCGACACCGAGCACGGCATGGCTGTCTGCATCGGCCGCCTGCGTGAGGACACCCTCTTCGATTACAAGTTCGCCTGCATGAGCCACAACACCCTGCGCGGTGCTGCCGGCGGCGGTGTGCTGCTGGCCGAGCTGCTGGCCGCCAAGGGCTATCTCGACTAACTGCAAATTCATTTTTCATAACTGCAAAAGGAGAGCCTTGTTATGATGAAGAAGCCTGTTTTTACAGGTGCGGGTGTGGCCATCATCACACCCATGCACCAGGACGGCAGCATCAACTTTGAGGTGCTGAGGCAGATTCTGGAGGATCAGATTGCCCGCGGCACCGACGCCATTGTAATCTGCGGCACCACCGGCGAATGCTCCACCCTCATCGATCAGGAGCAGCTGTCTGCCATCAAGTTCACGGTGGATACCGTGGCCCATCGCGTGCCTGTGATTGCAGGCGCAGGCTCCAATGATACCGCTCACGGCTGCGCACTGGCAGCCGGGGCCGCCGCCTGCGGCGCAGATGCCCTGCTGATGGTCACCCCCTATTACAACAAGACCAGCCAGGCCGGCCTGGTGGCCCACTTCACCGCCATGGCAGAGGCCGGCGGCATTCCGGTGATTGTCTACAACGTGCCTTCCCGCACCGGTGTCAACATCAAGCCGGAGACCGCCAAGAAGCTCAGCGAGCATCCTCTCATCAACGGCATCAAGGAAGCATCGGGCAACATCTCTCAGGTGGCCCAGATTGCCGCCCTCTGCGGGGATTCTCTGAACATCTACTCGGGCAACGACGATCAGGTCCTGCCTCTGCTGTCTCTGGGCGGCAAGGGCGTCATCAGCGTTGTGTCCAATGTGGCCCCCACGCTGGTGCACGATTGCTGCCAGGCCTGGTTCGACGGCGATACCGACAAGGCTCGCCGCCTCCAGCTGGAGATTCTGCCTCTGTGCGACGCCATGTTCTGTGACGTCAATCCCATCCCGGTCAAGTACGCCATGAATCTGCTGGGCTGGCAGGCCGGCGCATGCCGTCTGCCCCTGGTGGAGCCCGGCGATGCTCAGAAAGTCAAGATTGAGCAGGCTCTGCGTGAGCACGGTCTGCTGTCATAACAAACGCAGCAAATGCCCGGAGAGTCTATGGAGTCCCGGGCATTTGCCTCATCAAACAGAAAGGAATCACGAAATATGACGGATATTGTCATTCAAGGCATCGGCGGCCGGATGGGCCATGTCCTCTGCGATATGATTGCCCAGCGGGAGGACTGCCGCGTGGTGGCGGGCATCGACCTGCACGCCGGCGAGCAGAACGGCATTCCTGTGGTCAGCAATCCTGAGGATCTGGTCGGCCGCGGCGATGTCATCATCGACTTCAGCTCCCCCGCCGCGGTGGAGAAAATTCTCCCCTACTGCGAGGCCCACAAGGTGCCCATCGTTCTGTGCACCACCGGCATGTCGGATGAACTGAATCTGAAGATTGTCCAGCTGTCCCGCAGTGTCCCCGTCTTTAAGAGCGCCAATATGTCCCTGGGCATCAACCTGCTGGCCGAGCTGTGCAAGCGGGCATCCGCCATCCTGGGCAGCGCTTACGACGTGGAAATCGTTGAGCAGCATCATCACAACAAGCTGGACGCTCCCAGCGGCACCGCTCTGATGCTGGCCGACGCCGTCAACGAGGAGAACAACGGCGCCTATCACTATGTCTACGGCCGCTCGTCGGTGCGGGCCAAGCGCGATCCCATGGAAATCGGGATCAGCTCGGTGCGCGGCGGCAGCATCGTGGGTGATCATGAGGTGTTGTTCTGCGGGCCGGACGAAGTCATCACCCTCAAGCACACCGCCTATTCCCGCAGCGTGTTTGCCAACGGCGCCATCAATGCGGCGATCTACCTGGCCAAGAAGGAGCCGGGTCTGTACAATATGAGCGATCTGATCTCTGAGCGCTGATGGCCCGGCGGCTTCAGCCGCACAAGCCGGAAGCTTTTCCGGCAGGAGAACAAGACCATGAGCAATCATTCTTCCAGACCTTCCGAGGGGAAGCACGTCCCTCACTCCACAGCATCTTCCCGCAGCCGCCTTCCCTATTGGTGTGTCCTGGTAGCCCTTCTGGCAGCTTTGGGGTTCTGTTTTGGATTCGGCGGCTTTCAGTCGGATGCCCCCACCACGACCGAACCGGAAGCTTCCAGCATTCTGCCGCCGGAGCCAGAGCCGGAACCGGAACCTCAGCCCGTGGTACAGACGGTGGACTTTTCCGCCACAGGCGACAACCTGATCCACGCAAAAATCTATCAGCAAGCCGCTGAGCGGGCGGTGGGCGATGCGCAGTACAGCTTCGACTACTGCTACCAGAACCTGGTCTCCTTCTACAGCGGCTACGATGTGAACTGGATCAATCAGGAAACCCTCTGCACCGATGAGCTGGAGCCCTCCACGTATCCCTGCTTCTCCACTCCGGGCGACTGCGCCCGGGCGCTGTACCGGGCAGGCATTCGGGTGTTCAGCCTCTCCAACAATCACACCTATGACAAAGGCACCAGCGGCATTGCCGCAACTCTCCGGTTTTGGGCATCCATGCCGGATGATGTGGTGACCACCGGTCTGTGGCGGGGCGAGGCGGACTATGGCTACATCCCGGTGCACACGGTGAACGGCATTACCATTGCCTATCTGTCCTACACCGAGCACACCAACGGCATCCCCCGCAAGGATTCCATGGAGGCCAACATCATCTACACCAACCAGACCGATGTCATTGAGCAGCAGGTCAAGAAGGCTGCCGAGCTGGCAGACTTTGTGGTGGTAGGCACCCACTGGGGTGTTGAGGACAGCCACACCGTCACCGAGGCGCAGCAGACTCTGGCTCAGCAGCTGGCAGACTGGGGCGCCGATGTGGTGGTAGGCACCCATCCCCATGTGGTGCAGAATGCAGAGTGGCGGACTGCAGCCGACGGACGCCCGGTCTTTGTGGCCTACTCTCTGGGCAACTTCCTCAGCACCCAGAGCAAAAAAGACCAACTGATCGGCACCATCCTCACCCTGCGGTTCCAAAAGACCACCGATCCCGACGGTACCGTCACCCTGGAATTACTGGACCCCAAGCTTCACCCCACCGTCACCCACTACGGGCCCAGCAAATCCGAGGTCCGCGCCTACCTCTATCGGGATTACACCCCTGAGTTGGCCAATGCCCACGGCGTACGGGCCAACTACAGCGACTTCAACTACGATTACATCCGAGCTACCGTAGAAAAGTACATTGATCCGGCGTTTTTGGATTTCACCTGAACGCATCACACCAGTGTAAAGCACAATCACTTTACGCCTCTTTGCAGGCAGAATGGAGCGTAATTATGTACGGAGTATCGAAAATCAGCGTCGAGCCCGGCGTCATGATGATTAGTGTGCAGGATGCAGCATTCAGCGCTGACAGCCTGGCACGGTATCTCAAGATTTTTGCGGACATCGGCATCGTCGTGGACATGATCAGCCAGAGCGCCCCTCACGGCACCCAGCTGGATTTTAGCTTTACGGCCTCCAGCAATGACCTTCCCCTGGTGATGAAGGCCATTTCCACCGCACAGCTGACCCCCGGCTCCAAGGCCGCTCCCCTCATCAGCGTGGGCTACTCCAAACTGAATCTGTTCGGCGAGGAGATGGTCACCAGCTGCGGCGTGGCTGCGCGGGCTCTGAGCGCCCTGGCCTCTGCCGGCATTGAGGTTCATCTGATCACCACCAGCGATCTGGATATTTCTCTGCTGGTCCGCAGCGAAAACGAGGACGCCGCCTATGAGACTCTGCGCCAGGCCTACGAACTGTAAAACAGCCGCCGACTTGTCAATGGTTGATTTTTACAAAAAAATCCACATTCTTTTAGGCTGATTCACGAAATCTAAATCTTGTGGCCTTTTCTGCTGTAAATCACTGAAAAATGTGGTAGAATTGCATATGAAATAGGCTGTTTTCCGGATGAATCACATCATCCATACAGCAAATCTGGCAATGATAAGGAGAAAAGCTTTATGGGATTCTTTTCCAATCTGTTCCACAAAAAAGAGGCTGCACCCGCACCCGCTGCAAAACCCGCCGCACCTGCCGGCGATAAGATCATCTACTCTCCCCTGGAAGGCGAAATGCGCATTCTGAGCGAGATCGATGACCCCGTCTTCTCCAGCGAGGCTCTGGGCAAGGGCTGCGCCATTGAGCCTTCCAAGGGCGAAGTGGTGGCTCCTTTTGACGGCACCATCGAGCAGGTCGCCGAGACCAGCCACGCTGTGGGCATGATGGGCGACAACGGCATCGAAATTCTGATCCATGTGGGCATGGACACCGTCGAGCTCAAGGGCAAGGGCTATGAGCCCAAGGTCAAGGTCGGCGACAAGGTCAAGAAGGGCCAGCTGCTGCTGAAGTTTGATATGGCTGCTATCTCGGCTGCAGGCTACAAGCTGACCACTCCGGTGGTTGTCACCAACACCGACGACTTCACCAGCGTCGAGCCCATCGCAACCGGCAAGGTTACCCAGGGACAGGATGTTGTCCTGGTTAAATAAGGCTTCCTTGTGGTGTAGGGATCTTGCATTGTGGAGGCGGGGCTTTTCGGAGCCCCGCTTCCCGCATGTCATCCCCCGTTCATAGGTTCCAACAAGCGGCGTCTCCCCTTCCCATCTGCGGCCGGGGCAAGGCGCCGCTTCTTTTTGTGATGCAAATATGAAAAAGAGGAATCCATCCTGCACTTTTGAGGCACAGGACAGATTCCTCTTTTATGATTTTTATGGTCGCAGCGGCTTACGCTTACAGGGTGATCTTGTGGTAGACCTTCTTGCCCTTCTTGATCACCAGGCCCTCGGCCAGCTGATCGGAAGTGAAGCTGGCGGTGGGAGCAGCCACCTTCTCGCCGTTGACCAGGACACCGCCCTGGGTCACCAGACGGCGGGCCTCGCCATTGGAGGCGGCCAGACCGGCCTTGACCATCAGGGTCAGGATGCCGATGCTGCCGTCGGTCAGGTCCTCAGCCGAGAGAACGGTGGTGGGCATATGCTCGGTGTCGGCGGCGTTGCCGCTGAACAGAGCACGGGCTGCATCCTGGGCCTTCTCGGCTTCTTCCTTGCCGTGGACCATGCTGGTCAGCTCATAGGCCAGGATCTCCTTGGCCTCGTTCAGCTTCTGATCCTTCCAGGTGCTCATCTCATCGATCTGCTCCAGCGGCAGGAAGGTCAGCATGCGGATGCACTTCATGACATCTGCATCGCCCACATTCCGCCAGTACTGGTAGAACTCGAAGGGACTGGTCTTATTGGGATCCAGCCAGACGGCATTGCCGGCGGTCTTGCCCATCTTCTTGCCCTGAGAGTCGGTCAGCAGGGTGATGGTCATGGCGTAGGCATCCTTGCCCAGCTTGCGGCGGATCAGCTCGGTGCCGCCCAGCATATTGCTCCACTGATCATCGCCGCCAAACTGCATGTTGCAGCCGTAGTGCTGGAACATGTAGTAGAAGTCGTAGCTCTGCATGATCATGTAGTTGAATTCCAGGAAGGACAGGCCCTTCTCCATGCGCTGCTTGTAGCACTCAGCACGCAGCATGTTGTTCACCGAGAAGCAGGCGCCCACCTCACGCAGCAGCTCAATGTAGTTCAGCTTGAGCAGCCAGTCGGCATTGTTCAGCATCAGGGCCTTGCCCTCGCTGAAATCAATGAAGCGCTCCATCTGCTTCTTGAAGCAGGCGGCGTTGTGGTCGATGTCCTCTTTGGTCAGCATCTTGCGCATATCGGTGCGGCCCGAGGGGTCGCCGATCATGGTGGTGCCGCCGCCGATCAGAGCGATGGGCTTGTTGCCGGCCATCTGCAGACGCTTCATCAGGGTCAGGGCCATAAAGTGGCCAGCGGTTAGGCTGTCGGCGGTGCAGTCAAAGCCGATGTAGAACGTGGCTTTGCCCTCGTTGATGACATCGATGATCTCCTCATCGGTGATCTGGGCCACCAGGCCGCGGGCCTTCAGTTCGTCGTAGAGTTTCATGAAAACATACCTCCTGTGTCTCACTTCGGGCAGAGGGCAAAAAGAAACACCCTCCGCCAACCTTAAAATTGGCAGAGGGCGAGAAATTCGCGGTACCACCTCTGTTTGCTGCCCCCTCACGGATGACAGCCTCACAAGTGCAACCCCCTCAGAGTATAGGAGTACACTCTGCGTCTATAACGCTCGCACGCGGCGGGGCCTACTGAGACAACATCTGTTCAGCCTGCAGCTCCGGGAGGTAGTTCGCCTGCGGCTCTGCACACCCCTTTCACCAACCGGGGCCTCTCTGGGCAGAGTGCATCAGGGTACTTGTTCCCATCAACGCCTTTACAAGTGTTAATTGTAAAGGAACTATTCGAAAATGTCAAGAGGTAAAATGGCCGTTTTGTTTTTTGAGCACAAACAAAAAGAGTGACCCTCCCAAAGGGGCCACTCATTGGCTTCCGTTTTCCCTCTTATGCGGAGGCGCGGGAATTCCTCATTTTGCTTTCTGCTCCGCCAGGGCCAGCATCTCCCGGGCATTGGCGCGGGAAAGTTCGGTCACATGGTCGCCCGAGATCAGATGGGCCAGGGCGTCCACCCTGCCCTCGGTATCCAGAGGCATCACCTGGGTATAGGCCCGGTCCCCTTCCACCCGCTTTTGAATCAGCATATGGCAGTCAGCCAGCGCTGCAATCTGTGCGGTATGGGTGATACAGAGAATTTGATGGCCTTTGGCGCTTTGCCGCAGAACCTGTCCAATCTTCCCTGCCGCCTTGCCCGAGACGCCGCTGTCAATCTCATCGTAAATGACGGTGGGAACGGCATCCCGGTCAGCCAGAGCATTTTTGATGGCCAGAGTGATGCGACTCAGCTCACCGCCCGATGCAATCTTGGACAAAGGCTTGGGCGGCTCACCGGGGTTGGTGGCAATGTAAAACTCAAGGCTGTCCTGGCCGTGGCTGGCCAGCGGCCCCCGGCTATGGCGAAGGCTCAGCCGGACCCCCGGCATGTTCAAAAAGTCCAGAGTATCCGAAATGCGGCGGTTCAAATCCTCAAAAGCCCGCAGACGGGTCTGGGTTAAGATTTCGGCCGCCTCCCGCGCTAGACCATAAAGCCGCAGCTTCTCGGCCTGAAGGCGCTGGTGATGTTCTTCGGAGAACTGGATGCGTTCCAGCTCCTCCCGCGCCTTTTCTCCAAAGGCCAGAACATCCTCCACCGTGTCGCCATATTTCCGTTTGAGCTTATAGATCAGATCCAGCCGCTGCTCGATTTCATCCAACTCACCGTCGTTGCTCTCGTAGTCCTCCAGGCGGGAGGCCAGATCGGCGGACAGATCCTTGGCGGTATAATACAAATCCAACAGCTGGCCGGCCCCATCCGCCAGACTTTCGTCCAGCTGAGCGGCCGTGTCCATGGCATTGGAGGCCTCTCCCAGCAGGTCTACCCCGCCGACGGCCTCATCTCCGCCCGAAAGGGCGGCATAAGCCCTGGCAATCTGTTCCCGAATGGTGGACGCATTGGCCAGAACCTTCCGGCGGCTTTCGAGGCTTTCCTCCTCGCCGGCGGTCAGAGCCGCGTCGTCAATCTCATTGACCTGATACTGGAGCAGATCGGTCTTGCGGCGCTTTTCCTCCTCATCGGTGATGAGGCTGTCCAGCTCCCGCTTGACAGCGATCAGCTCCTTGTAAATTTTGTAGTAGTTCTGAAACTCGGTGCGGTTCTGGGCGTAATCGTCCAAAATTCCCTCGTGGTGCGCCGGGTTAAGCAGGCCCACCGAGTCATGCTGGCCGTTGATATTAATCAGCCCGCCGCACAGTTCCCGCAGGATGGCCGCCGTGGCGGGCATCCCGTTGATGCGGCAGTTGCTCTTTCCCTCGGCTGTGATTTCACGGGTCAGGAGCAGTTCTTCACTGCGCTCATACCCCGCTTTTTCCAGGCTGTCCTGGACAGCGGCGGGCACCTCCTCAAAGGCTGCGCGGATCACCGCCTTGGAAGCTCCGGCCCGCACCAGCTCCCGGGAGGTTCGATTGCCCAGGATGGCGTTGATGGAATCGATCAGGATTGACTTGCCCGCGCCGGTCTCGCCGGTCAGCACGTTCAGCCCTTTTTCAAAGTGGACATCGGCCTTTTGGATGACGGCCACATTTTCAATCTGCAAGCTGCTCAGCATTTCAATGCCTCATCTTCCACTTTTACTTGCGCACAATATAGCGTTCCAGCTCGGCGCTGATGTTTTTGGCGTCCCGCTCGGAGCGGACCAGCACCAAAAACGTGTCGTCACCCGAAAGCGACCCCACCACATTTTTCCACTGCATCGAGTCGAACACCTGGCAGGCCGCATTGGCCATGCCGGAGTAGCACTTAATCATCACAATATGGCCGGCATAGTCCACCTGCAGCACCGACTCCCGGAAAATGGTCTCAAAGCGCTCCTGCACTTTGGGGTCATACCGGTCGCTGTGGCTGGACACATAGCGGTATCCCTCGTCGGTGGCAGCCTTCACCAGGCACAGTTCCCGAATATCCCGGGAAATGGTGGCCTGGGTCACCTCATAGCCCTCTTTGTTCAGGTACTCCTGCAGTTCTTCCTGACGGCTGATGGGGTGTTCACGGATCAGCCGAAGAATGGCCTGCAGCCGTTCCGTTCTGGTTTTTGTATCTTCCTGCGGTTTGCGGCTCATGGGAATTCCGCCTCCTTCTCATTTACCTACCATAGACTTTTCAAACGGTTCAAAATCAACTTCCGGCGGGAATTCCTGCACTTGGAATGCATCAGAACCTGGGCAAGGTCGACACAGCTCCCCGCCCGGGCCCTTTCCTCTCAAAAACACCCGCAAAACCAACCCTCACATAAACTGTGAGCGTTTTCGTTCCGATCTGCAGCTTTAAAGCTGCTGTTATCTCCTGCTGCGCAGTTTCTGGTCGATGGCCTGGAACTGTTCCGCCTTGCTGAACGTCACCAGCTGAATGACCTGATCCGACAGGCGGACCATGGCGGTCGCTCCTGCCCGGAGGGGGTAATTGTTGTCGCCGTCGCAGCTGATAAACACCTCATGATCGGCCACCTGCCCCACACAAATGTGGATTTTGCGCTCCTGCGCAAAGACCATGGCGGGGGTGGCCAGACTGTGGGGACAGATGGGGGTGACCACGATGCCCTTGGTCTGGGAATCCAGAATGGGCCCACCGGCAGCCAGAGAATAGGCCGTGGACCCGGTAGGGGTTGCCACGATGACGCCGTCGCCGCGGAAATGTTCCACCAGAATGTCGTCGCAGTAAACGCTGAAATCAATGGCCTGCTGCAGGCGGCCTTTGGTCACCACCACATCGTTCAGGGCGTGGCCCTCCCAGGTCTCGTCCCCCAGCACCCGCACATACAGAAGCATCCGAGTGTCCAGGTTGAAGTGCCCATGAGCCACCGCGCTGAGCTTGGCCTCCAGCTCGTCCACCTCGCAGGTGGCCAGGAAGCCGCACCGGCCCAGGTTAATGCCCAGGATAGGCTTGTGATAGTTCAGGGTCTGGTTGGCTACCTGGAGAATGGTGCCGTCGCCGCCGATGGTCAGGATGACATCGGTCTTTTCCAGGCATTCCGCAAAAGGCAAATACTGCACACCGGCAATGTTGCAGCTGGGGCGGAGCTCCTGATCCATCAGGACGGCGGCGCCGTGGGTCTGAAGAATCTGAGCCGCCCGCAGAGCGACTTCTCCGGCCGAGCTTTTGCCGGTGTTGGGGGCAATGTAAACCGTCATAGGGTCCCACCTCCTGATTGGGGCTGCCGTAAAGATCGGTCAGCGGTCGAGGGTCTGGTGGCTGGCCGCCACCACAGCGGCGGCAGCCTCCTCGTCCAATGTACAAGGTTCTGTGCTCTTTTCCACAAACATCAGATACTCGATGTTGCCCTCGGGTCCCTTCACCGGGCTGAAGTCCAGGCCGCGCACCGCAAAGCCGTTGGCGGCGGCATAGCCCATGGCGTTGAGGAGGACCTCTTTATGGGTGGCGGGATCACGGACAACGCCGTTCTTGCCCACCTTTTCCCGGCCGGCCTCAAACTGCGGCTTTACCAGGCAGACGCCCATGGCGTCCGGCGTGGTGACCGCCTGCGCCACCGGGAAGATATGGTGCAGGGAGATGAAAGACACATCCACACTGAAAAACTCCACCGGCTCCTCCAGCTGGTCGGGCGTCACATTGCGGATGTTGGTCCGCTCCATATTGACCACCCGTGGATCGGTCCGGAGGCTCCAGGCCAGCTGGCCATAGCCCACGTCCACCGCATACACCTTGGAGGCACCGTTCTGCAGCATGCAGTCGGTAAAACCGCCGGTGGATGCGCCGATGTCCATACACACCTTGCCCTTGGGGCTGAGGGGGAACACCTGCATAGCCTTTTCCAGCTT
Source organism: Faecalibacterium sp. An122 (assembly GCF_002160895.1). Lineage (GTDB taxonomy): Bacteria > Bacillota > Clostridia > Oscillospirales > Ruminococcaceae > Faecalibacterium. The sequence goes on from NZ_NFLL01000001.1 coordinate 280,706, forward strand.
GAGGCCGCCGCGGCTCACATAGCCGATATCATGGCCCCGCACTTCCACCACGGCGTCCTCTTTCACCATGTCGCCGGCTTTGTCTGCCTTCTGGCCGTTCACATAGACCACGCCGGCCATAATCATCGCTTTGGCGCGCTCCCGGCTCTGGATCAGGCCGTGCTGCACCAGATATTGGTCCAATCGAGTTTTCAAGATTACTGCTCCTTTTTCTCTGTCAGGGCTTTCTCCACATCCTGAACCAGGTGTTCTTCGTCAAGGCCCAGGATCTTTTTCATCTGGGGAACGGTGGCATGGGTCAGCTTGTTGTTGTCCACCGCCCGGTGGATAAAGGTGCCATGCCATCCGCGTTCCGCAAGGCAGGACACCAGCTGTTCCCCGATGCCGCCGCGCTGGACGCACTCTTCTGCAAACAGAATCACGTCGAATCGTTCGATATCATGCAGAAAATCATCTGTAAAGGGAAATATCTTTACAAGCTTACAGACACTGCAGGGAATGCCGCGCGCCTCCAAATGGCTGCCGGCGGCCAGGACATCCTCCACTTCGCTGCCATAGCTGACCAGAACAGCCCGGGCCTCCGGCGAGTTGATCAGGAAATCATACTCCCGGCCGGTGCAGCCATACTGTGCCAGAACGTCCGCCTCCCCGCCCCGGGGATACCGGATGGCCTGGGGGCCGGTGAAATCCTGGCCCAGCAGTTTGATCAACCAATAGCGCAGCTCAGCGTAATTGGAAGGCGAATAGGTGGGAATGCCAATCTGGCTCAAGAAAGCCGGGTCATAAACACCCTGATGGGTCTCCCCGTCCGCCGGCACCAGGCCGGCCCGGTCAATGGCAAAGAGAACCTTGACCTTCAGCAGTTCCACATCATGGATGATCTGGTCGTAGGCTCGCTGCAAGAAGGTGGAGTAAATGGCTGCCACCGGGATCATCCCCTGGCTGGCAAGGCCAGCCGCAAAGGTGATCTCATGCTGTTCCGCCATGCCCACATCAAAGAAGCGATTCGGATACGCATGCCCAAAGAACTGCAGCCCGGTGCCATACTTCATGGCTGCGGTGATGGCGCAGATTTTGGAGTTGGCAGCGGCTGCTTCACACAGAGCCTTTCCGAAAATGGTGGAGAAGGATGCCGGTGCAGCCACCTCGGGGTCCGGAATGACGCCCGGTTTGGCCCCGGAAACGCCATGGTATTCACCGGGGTTCTCTTCCGCCGGCTGGTAGCCCTTCCCTTTTGTGGTGACCACATGGAGGAAAAGCGGCCCTGAGCGGACCATGATGTTCCGCATGGTCTGTTCCAGTTCCCGGACGTTGTGGCCATCCAGAGGGCCCAGGTACTGGAACCCCATGTCCTCAAACATGGTGGAATCGTACATGGAACGCCGGATGATGGTTTTTGTCCGGCGCAGGAACGCCCGCAGGGGCGGCCCCACCACCGGGATCTCACTGAGAGTATCGCTCAAATGGCGGTTCATCCGGAAATACTTGGGATTGGCCCGCAGGTGGGTCAGATACCGGGCCATTGCCCCCACGTTTTTGGAGATGGACATCTTGTTGTCGTTCAGGATGACCATCAGGTTGTTCAGGGAGGCAATGTTGTTCATTCCCTCGTAGACCATGCCGCCGGTGAAAGCGCCATCTCCGATGACGGCCACCACCCAGCCCGGCTCACCCTTGAGCTTTTTGGCCCAGGCCATGCCGATGGCCAGAGAAAGCGCGGTATTGCCATGGCCCGCGATGAAGGAATCGTGGACGCTCTCCCGGGGATTGGGAAAGCCGGAAATCCCATCCAGCTGCCGCAGATGGGCAAAGCCGGCCTTGCGGCCGGTAAGAAGCTTATGAGTATAGCACTGATGCCCTACATCAAAGACAATTTTGTCCTGGGGCGAGTTGAGCGCCCGATGCAGGGCCACCGTCAGCTCAATGGTGCCGAGGTTTGAGGCAAGGTGCCCGCCGGTGCGCAGAACACTGTCCACCAGGAAGCAGCGTATCTCCTCGCACAGTTGGACCACCTGCGTCTCACTCAGCTGTTTGACGTCCTCCGGACCTGTAATCGCATCCAGCAGAGGTGTATCCATCCTATCGTCACCTAACTCTCTGTTGTTTCCATTAACCGACCATCACGGACAGCGGATACAAAAAGCCCACAACTGCCCCGACGATCATGCCTGCGTAGACCTGCAGGGGGGTGTGGCCCACCATTTCCTTCAGGTGCATGTTCTGCAGGAAGGGAGAATGGCGCTCGCCCTCCTCCAGCCACATCTCAATGATGTTGTTCAGGACTTTGGCCTGTTCGCCGGTCTCATGACGGATGCCCATGGCGTCGTGCATGGTGATGATGGCGATCACGCATGCAATGGCAAACAGAGAGGAGTGCACCCCCTCGATCCGGCCAGTGGCCACCACCATGGCGCAGACCGTCGCGCTGTGGGCGCTGGGCATGCCGCCGTCCCCTACCATCCGCTCCAGCTGCAGTTTGCCTGCCAAAATAGAGCTGATGGTGGTTTTCAGCAGCTGGGCTGTCAGCCAGCCCAGAATCGAGACGGTCAGGATCTCATTCCAAGACAAAATGTTTCGAATCAATTCCATCGTCCGCTTCCCTTCTTTTCCTAAATCATTTTTTCTGCAGCAAAAATCAGCTGCGCCGCTCCAGCATGGCTGCTGCCAGCTGTTCCAGGAACGCTGCCTTTTCGCCAAAGGCCGTATGTACGGCCTCGCATGTGTCCTGATTGACCTGTTGTGCCAGAGTCATGGCGCCGTCCGCGCCATAGAGGGTCACAAAGGTCGTCTTGCCGTTGGCCTGGTCACTGCCGGCCGGTTTGCCCAGCTGCTCGGTGGTGGCGGTGGCGTCCAGGATATCGTCGATGATCTGGAACACCAGCCCCAGGCCAAACGCATACTGTTCCAGCGCTTCCCTCTGGGCGGCGTCAGCGCCGGCTGCTGCGGCGCCCATCTGGACGGCCGCATTGATGAGGGCGCCGGTCTTATTGCGGTGGATCTGAAGCAGCTGGCTCTCGGTGGTGTCCAGAACCTCATACTTCAAATCCAGCTCCTGACCGTAGACCATGCCGCGGCTGCCTGCACCGGCTCCCAGAGCCCGGTTCGCCTGGATACAGACCTCCGGCGAAGCGGGAGCCTGTGCCACCGCCTCAAAGGCCTCAGTCAAAAGAACATCTCCGGCCAGCAGCGCCGTCGCCTCTCCAAACGCCTTGTGGCAGGAAGGGCGACCGCGGCGCAGGTCGTCGTCGTCCATGCAGGGCAGATCGTCATGGATCAGAGAATAGCAGTGCAGCATCTCCACCGCGGCGGCAAACTGTTCCGCCGCTGCATCGTCGCCGCCCAGCATATCGCAGACACTGAGCACCAGCACTGCCCGCACCCGTTTGCCGCCGCCCATCAGGCTGTAGCGGGCTGCCTGGCAAACCTGCGACTCGGCCGGCAGATACCGCCGGCAGGCGTCCTCCAGCGCCCGTTTGGCTCGGGCTAGGTAAGCATCATACTGCTCCTGGTAATTCATGTCTGTTCCTCCACGTCTCTTTCCACATCCAGCCCGTTCTGGGCCTTTTCTGCGGCCGCCAGCCGGCCGTCTATCTCGTCGATCTGCAGGGATACCTTGCCCAGCGTCCGGCTGCAGTATTCCACCAGGCCGGCAGCCTCGGCATAGAGTTTCACCGAGTCGGCCAGGGTGGTTTCTTCGCTCTGCATCTTGGCAAGGATATCTTCCAGTCGGGACATACCTTCTTCAAATGTTTTGGGTGCTTTCATCGGTTTCCTCCACTGCTGTGACAAGGCATCGGGCCCGGCGATGGGCAGTGATGAGCTGAATAGTCTCCCCTTCCGCCAGCTGGTCCGCCGGACGGATTTTGCCATCCGTGCCGGCCACCATTCCATAGCCCCGGGCCAACACCTGATAAGGACTCAAAGATGCGGTCAGCTGGACCGCGTGGGCCAGCTGACGGTTTTTGTCCTTCCAGCATATGCGGCTGTTGGTGCGCAGTGCCTCACCCAATGCCGCAAGATCTGTTTTACCTGCGTACAGTTTTCGCCGCGGCAAGTCACCGGCCAGGGCATCTGCACAGTCTTTGCATTTAGTATAGCATATTTCCCGGCGTTTTTGCATATTTTCATGCATATTTCTTTGGATTTCCCACAAATGCCGCTTCTGCTCCTCCCGGTCGGGCACAGCAAGCTCGGCGGCAGCCGAGGGCGTCGGGGCACGGCAATCGGCCACAAAGTCCAAAATGGTGTAGTCAATCTCGTGGCCGATGGCACTGATAAGGGGTGTCTTGCAGCGGTAAGCTGCCCGGGCGATGACCTCGGCATTGAACACCCACAGGTCCTCCCGGCTGCCGCCGCCCCGGGCCACCAGAATCTCATCCACGCCCAGCCGGTCCAGCCGGCCGATGGCGGCAGCAATCTCCTCCGCCGCCTCAAACCCCTGGACATTCACCGGGCAGAGAATCAGCCGCACCGCAGGCCACCGGCGGCCAATGACGTTTTTGATGTCCTGCAGCGCGGCGCCGGTCCGGCTGGTGACAAGGCCGATCCGCTCCGGGAACGCCGGCAGCGGCTTTTTGTGCTCCGGGGCAAAAAGTCCCTCGGCCTGCAGCTTGGCCTTGAGCTGTTCCAAAGCCAGCTGGGCCTCCCCGATTCCATCGGGAAACATGGCGTTGACATAGACCTGAAAGGCGCCGTCCCGCTCATACAGGGTCACGCGGCAGCGGACCACCACCCGCATCCCCTCCTGAGGACGAAAGGCCAGCCGCTGGGCGTCCGAGCGGAACATCACCGCCTTGACGCTGCACTGGCCGTCCCGCAGAGAAAAATAGCAGTGGCCGCTCTTGGCGTTCTGGACAAAATTGGCGATCTCGCCCCGGAGAGCGAGGTCATAGAGTATGTCGTTGCGGTCCAGCAGGGTTTTCACATAGCGATTCAGGGCGGTGACGGTGATTACTTCAGCCATAAACCAGCCTCCCGGGCGGCGAGCATGGACACGCCCATGGCGTTGTCGCTTGCGAACTGAGCCGGCACAAACATCACTGCCGGCAGGCGTCTCTGAACCCATTCCCGAATGATCCCGCTGCTCATAACGCCGCCGGCGCAGACCACCGGCAGGTCGGGATAGACCTTCAGGGCGGCGCGGGTCATTTTGACTACCGTATCGGCCACGCAGAGCAGGCAGTACTTGCAAACATAGGCCGGGCTGCGGCCCTGGTCCAGCAGGGCGGTGCACTGGTTTTCCAGCCCCGAAAGGCTGCAGGTCATCCCCTTGACGGAAGATTTCGGTTTGATTTCCTCCTCACAAGAGGCCGCCAGCCGGGACACCTCGGCCCCGGCCGGAAACGCAAACCCCAATTTCACCCCCAGGCGGTCCACCGCCTGGCCTGCATACAGGTCACTGCTGGAGCCCAAAAGATCAATCTGCCGGACCTGGTCGCAGAGGAGCAGATCGGTGGTGCCCCCCGAAATGTGGAACAGCAGCACTTTTTGGTCGAACAGTTCCGCCCCTTTCGCGGCGAACAGCGCCGCGGCAGCATGGCCCTGCTGATGGGTGGTTCGAATCAGGGGAATATCCCGGGCCAGGGCAAAGGCCTGCCCGGCACTGACCCCTGCCAGAAAACAGGGCATATAACTGCCCTCCACCGGACGGGGCTTCTCAGAGACACCCACCGCAGAAATTTGAGTCAGGTCAAATTCCGTTCCCAGTTCTGCCAGCATTCCGGGCAGAGCGGCGGTGTGATGAAAGAGTGCGTCGCTCTGGCGCAGCCCCAGCTGGCCCTCTTTCACCGGCAAAAAACGCTTTTTTGCGCAAACAACCTCCCCGGCTGTATCAAAAACAGCCAGAGAGGTCGCATAGTTGCTGGTATCAATGCCCAGTGTATAGCTCACGACTTTGCAGGCTCCTCCTGTGCGTCGATGTCCTCATCGACAAGGCCGGACTCACGGGCAACGCTGCCCAGCAGGCCATTGACGAACTGATAGTCCTCTTCTGCGCCGTATTTCTTGGTGAGCTCCACCGCCTCGTTGATAGCGACGCTGGGCTTGTGCTCCTCACCATACAGCATCTCGGCAATTGCCAGGCGCAGGATGGTGATGCTCACCCGGGGAATGCGCTCCATGGCCCAGCCCCGCAGATGATCCCGGATCAGGTCGTCCACTTCGGCCGAGTGGTCATAGTAGGTGCGCAGCAGGCAGGCGCCAAAGGCATCCACCGGATGCTCCTCATCATTTTCGCGGTTGGCTTCCAGCGCCTCATCAAGGGGCAGCTCGCCGAACGTCTGAGAAAAGGCCAGCAGGAACGCATTCTCGCGGGCCTGGCGGCGAGGCATCAGATTTTCCATAGTATTCCTCTCACAACATCAAAGTCCTCTCTGCAGGACGCACCTGCAGAGAGGCCGGTTTTTCTGGTTTGATTCTATTTTGGGGTTATTCAGCGGCTGCGTCCGCCTGCTCGGCGGCAAGGCCTGCAATGATCAGGTTGACCCGGCTGACCGTGACCCGCGTCATGTTCTGGACGGCGTTCTTCACGTTCTTCTGGACCTTTTCGGCCATGACCGGAACGCAGGTGCCAAAGCGGACGATCAGGTTCAGGGTGATGTCCGCCGTGCCTTCCCGCATTTCCACCGTGACCGGCGACTGAATGTTGACGATCTCCAGCAGCTCCTTGGCCTTTTTGCTCTGCTGTCTGCCGCAGGAAACATCAGCCACCCCGTCAATCTCCATCGCTGCACAGCGGGCGATCTTGGCGATGACGTCGGTAGAAATCTGAAGGCTCCCGCCCATAAGATCCATGTTCTGCATATCCATTCTACGGTCCTCCGTTCATTCCGGCTCGATTGAATGCTGTTGCTTGTGTCAGGCTACTGCACACCCCGGCCTTTGTTTTGTTCTGCCCCGCACCGCAGCCTGCGCTGCGGCTCCCAGCGCCAGCCGACATCCCGCCTGCTGGGTGCTGTCCGGATTTTGGGGGCAATGAACCATTCTGCAGTTATTATACCATCCTTTTTTCATTTTCACAACACTCAGACCATCAAAAATGTATTTTGAAATTGGACTGACTGCAAAAAGCTTCTCTTTATGCCGGTCTGTATCGCGCTGGAACGTGCCCTTTCGGCAGAAAGGTGATTTTTACTTTACCTCCACCACCGTGATGTTCTGGGCGGTCACGTTGCTCTTGCTCATGACGATATCCCGGATCTGTGCCACCTGGGCCGCTGTCAGCGCCTCTCCCGAGGTCATCACTGTCAGATCGGCCCGCCCCGACTGGAGGAAGCACAGGCAATCGGCAAAGCCTTTGGCCTTGATGAGGGTCTCGATCTCATTTTCAGCGTTGATGTCCTCCAGATTGGCGGTCATCTGTGCGGTGTACTCCGCTTTCTCGACGTCGGACAGGGAGGAATCCTTGAGGGTCTTTTGGATGGTGTCCAGGGCCTCGTCGTGGGCCTTTTCCCGCTTGAGGCGGGCTTCATCAAAGAACTGACTGCCGGTATCGTTGGCCACACTGACCAGCTGGGCCTCGCCATAATTTTTGTTGGCTGCCGATGCGGCCTCGGCCTCGGTGAGCAGAGCGTCGGTCACCTGCCCCGAGCTGGAGGACGAAGAATCCGACGCCGCCGACGATGCGGAAGAGGTGGCCGCGGCGGCGGTCTCCACCGCCAAGGTGTCCATATCGGTCCGGGCATACTGCCAGTTCAGGTAACAGGCCACCGCCAGCGCGGCAGCCAGCGTCACAGCAGTGGCACGGCGGGTATTTTTAGCCATACTTCTCATACAATGGTTCCTCCCTCAGGTTTGTTGCAGTTTTCGCATTTGCAGAAGAATATGCAGGCATCACCGGGGCAATACCGGCGCGGGATATTTGTGCTCAAAATGTACTAGCTGCGCTGCTCCACGCAGATCCGGTTGGACGGCACATCCAGAAGTGCGGAAACCAACGCGGTGATCCGCGCTTCCACCCCCACGTCGCCTCCCCCGTCACAGACAACCGCCACACCGCAGACGGTGGGCAGATAGACCGTCTCCTCCAGAGCGGTGCCGTCCTCCAGCAGGACGTGGGTCTGTTGGCTTTGGTCCCCGCCGGTCTGGGTATCCGTTGCATAGATCCTCTCCTCCCCGCTTTCCAGTGTAATCATGACGGTGGTCTCGCCTGCCCCGTTGATCTGTTCGATCAGGGCCGCCAGCTGGTTTTCCAGGCTGGCCCGGTAGGAGTCTGCGGTCTGCACCGTCTCCCCTCCAGGCGGGGCGGCCGGGCCGTCGGACGCGGGCCACAGCTCGCTCAGCAGGATCAGCAGCATGGCAGCGATCCCCAGTAGGACAGCCAGAGAGGCGGCCCGGGGCTTTTCTCTTGCCCCTTTCATCCAGCCTGTCAAACGTTCCTGCAGGGCCATTGCGTTCACCCTCCTTCCGCCTGTCCGGTCCAGGCAATGGCTTCCGCCCCGGTTTCCAGCGTATTGCAGAGCAGCTCCTGCACGGCAGTGCGGTCCTGCAGGGTGGTCCCGGCGGGGGCGGACACCTCCGCCCGCACCACCTGCACGCCGGTCTGTGTGGACGCCAGCACAATATCCAGAGTCACAGCCAGACCGGTCTCCTCTGCAATCTGTGCTTCCAGCCGGTCAGCAAGGCTGCGCTGGGCCTGCTGCAGGACAACATCCTCCATGGTGCCAAAGCTTGCGGCCGGCACATCGGGCGGCGCAAAGGAGGCCACCCCGGCCCGAATGCTGGGCAGGGCATGAAAAAGGGCTACTAGAATATATAGCCCCGCCGCAGCCTTTATGCACTGGCGGCCCCAGATGTCTCCCAGCAACCGGCCCACCAGCTCGGCGCAGATGCAGGCGGTGCAAAACACCGCCACCGCTGTCTTGAGCTGCTGCATCTCAGCCACCTCCCACCATAAACAGCAGCGCTGTTCCCAGCACTGCAATCCCAAAAACAAGGGCTGTGGCCGCCGCCAGTCCCTGCACGGCCTCCCGCAGGCAGTTGAACAGAGCTGCACAGCGGCCGATCCCTGCCGCGCTGCACAGCATCTCGCAGCCAAAGAGCAGCACCGCATGGACCATCAGAATCATGTACAAGGGCAGGAACTCTGCCGCCAGAAAAGCGATGGCCGCAAAGCCCAGCCCGCTCTTGAGCAGCTGGATGCCGCTCAGGACGGTGCTGGCGGCGTCACTGAGGCTCTGGCCGATGATAGGTACCGTGCCGGTCAGCAACTGACCCAGCTGTTGACTGGTCCGATCCAGCTGACAAGTAAAAATCCTTTGCAGGCTTAAAAGCGCTCCAAAAGCCCGTCCAGCCCAGCTCAGCCCTTTGCGGAACAGTCTCCCCACCCCGCGGCAGGCAGCGGACAGCGCCGCCTCGGTACTGATGCAGCAGGCCGTACTCAGGGCCAGATAACAGTGCAGAAGGGGCGGCACCCAGCTGCAAAGAAGCTGGGTCAGCAGGCACAACCCAGAGAGAAAGAGCCCTCCCGCCGCGGTGGCCGCGATGGCCTCTCCCCCCGCCAGCAAGACTCCCTCGTAAACCGGCACAAATCCCAGCAGGAAGACCCGCCAGCTGTCCAGCTTTTCACAGACCGTTTCTGCCAGCGCAGCCAGAGCCGTCCAGCACAGCAGCGCGCTGCCCCCTGCGGCGGCCAGGTCCAGCAGATCGGCCTTGTCCTCCCCCAGAAAAAAGGAGATGAGCATCACCAGCAGCAGAAACAGAAAAACCTGGGCATAACTGCCCACCGAGTCCCGCACAGTCCGCACCATATCCCCAGGAAGAAGCCGGCGCACTGCGTCCAGCGGGTCCTCCACAAAGTCCTCCATCTCCACAGGGGCGTCGTCCAGATAGGGCTGCCAGCTCTCACTGCCCGGCAGCAAGGCCTGTCCGTCCTGTGTTCCGGCCGCCCGGGCCGCCGGAGAACCAACCACCATCATCACAGCCAGCGCCCCGGCAAGGATGGTGCGTTTCAACCGGTCAATTCCCATATCATTCCACAGACCTCCTCCAGCAGGGGCCAGAGCGCCGCCAGGGTCAGCACCCGGCCCGCAAACGCCGTACACCAGGCCAGAACCTCAGCTTCGGCCTCCTTGCAGATGGTGCAGGCATAGTCGGTCAGGAGCAGGACGCCTGCACAGCGCAGCAAACTGGAAAACGCTATCCCATCCACCCGTCCAGCCAGGGCCGTCAGCCCTGCAATCATCCCCTGCAAAAAGAATACAAGGCGTCCCAGAATCACCACGCCTGCCGCCAGCGACAGCAGCATGGCAAAGGCGGGGGACTGCCTGCACAGCAGGCCATACAGGAGCGCCGCGGCAACCGCCAGGCCCAGAGTGGGCAGCAGACTCTCCATCATTGCCGCAGCCCTAGAGGGCAAAGAGGGACTTGATGGTCACAAACAGGTCGCTGATCTGCTGCACCAGCATGGACAAAACCACCACCAATCCGGCCAGGGTGGTCATCATGGCCTGATCCTCCCGGCCCGAACGGATCAGCAGCTGGTTGAGGACCGCTACAATGATCCCTATGGCGGCTATCTTAAACACGAGGTCGATCTCCAAGCCCTTCATCTCCTTTTCGTTTGCCGTTTCCTTTACAGCACCAACAGCCCCAGCATTACCCCCACCGCCAGGCCCAGCCGCCGGTCCAGGCTGGCGGAACGCTGTTCCTCCTCCCTGGCCTGGTTCAGGAAACCATCAAAGCGTTCCCGGTAATAGTCCAGACGGGCGCACTCCTGTTTGGCGTCGGCATGGCCCAGACCGCCAAAACAAGCGGCAAAACAGGCGACCTCCTCTTCCCGAAGGGTGGAGGGCGGCTGCATCTGTCCAAAGCCTTCTGCATCGCGAAAGACCTTCTCCAGCGGGCCGCCGGGGCTGCACCCTGCCGCAAGAACATCATAAAGCCGGTTCAGGTCGGTACGGCGATAGGCAATTTCCTGCCGAAGGCGGGTCAGCAGTTCCAGAACTGCTTCCAGTGCGCGCCGCCGGGCGGTGAGCTTCTGCCGCCGGGCCTCCCCCACACAGAATCCTCCCACCGTCAAAAGTACGGCCGCCGTCAGGCGAAGCACCGCGCCGCTCATAAGGCATACACCCCGGCAATCTGTCCCGGGGCTTGTCTGCCTGCCAGCTGGACGATGGCCCGCAGCATATTCTGTTCCTTCATGTAAGCCACCTGAGGACGGCAGAGAGCTTCTTCCGGGCTGGAGGCGTGGAGGCTGGCTATGTAATCCACACCGCTGAAAAAGCCCTGTTCCAGGCCGCGCACTTCTTCCATGCCGCCCAGCTCATCCAACAGAATAACCTGCGGCGCCAAGGTGCGCAATGCCATCTGGACCGCCTGTTCCTTGGGCAGGCCCGCCACAAAGTCCACCGGCGGCCGGCTAATGTTTTGCGCCGCAGGCCAAAGTTCCTCCCGCTCATCAATCACCGAAACAGCTTTCCCCAGCCCCGCCAAAAAGGAAGCGATGCTCCGCAGCAGGGTGGTTTTGCCGCTGTCCGGTTCGCCGGACACCAGCAGACCGGTGAAGTGCCCGTTCAGCATCTGGGTGAGCTGGGGCGGCAGAACAACCTGTTTGACCCGGGCAATCCGAATGTTGAGGGAATGCACTTCCTGCAACACCACCCCTTCTTGCGGATGGGAGAGATACCGCCCTCCCACGCCCACCCGATGCCCGCCGGGCAGCGTCAGATAGCCCTCCGCCAGCTCATTTTGATGGGTATGAACCGAACCGCCGCAGAGCGTATAGAGAATTTCCTCCATCTGGGCCTGGGTGGGACGCAGATTTTGCAGCCCGGACGGGCAGCCGGGCAGCTGCTGAGCCGGGCAGAGAGCTCCCCCGATGTTCAGCCAGACTGGACAGCCTACCCGCAGGCGCACCTCATGCACCCGGCCCGCCGTCTCTGGTCTGACTGCGCCCAGCGGCTCTGCCAAATAGCCGGGCAGCGCCTTTACAGCCTGTTTGTATGCTTCCATGGTGTTTTCCTCCCCGGCGCGCCTTTGGCCGCCGCCCCGGTCTGTCCGGGTTACCACACTATATGGGACAGCCTGTCTGTTTAGAACTGCGTGTCCATCCCCAGCAAAAAAGACCGCCGAGCCGCAAAAGGCTTGGACGGTCTTGGATATGTCAGTCTCAATCGGCCAGCTGTTCGGCCTGGCTCAGCATAGTCTCTGCAAAAATGGCGTAGCCGCGGGTGGGATCGTTCACCAGAACATGGGTTACTGCCCCCACCAGACGGCCATTCTGGATGATGGGGCTGCCGCTCATTCCCTGAACGATGCCGCCGGTTTCAGACAAAAGGTCCGGATCGGTCACATGAATCACCATATTGCGGACCGACTCGGCATCGGAGACCTTTTCAATCTCCACGTCATAGAGCTTGGCGGTCTGGCCCAGGGTGGTGGTCAGGATCTGGGCCGGGCCGGTGACCACTTCCTGTGCAAAGGCCACTTCCATCTCCTGCCCGTCAAAGGCAGAGCGTGTCTCACCATAGACGCCGTTCTCGCCATTGATGGCAATGGTGCCCACGGCATGGCTGCCAATGAACTTGCCTTTCAGTTCGCCGGGGCTGCCGGCGGTGCCAATGGTGCAGCCCACAATCTCACAGGGGACAATTTCGCCGCTGCGCAGGGCAATGCTCTGGCCGGTGTCTCCATCGCTGATGGAGTGGCCCAGACCGGCGAACACCTCATTTTCCTCATCAATAAAGGTCAGGGTGCCCACGCCGGCGGAAGAATCCCGCACCCACATGCCGGCACGCCATTCCCCTGCCAGCGAATCCCAGCATGGGGTGAGGGTGGTCTGCTGCTGTTCGCCATTTCGGACATAGACCACCCGAACCGGTTGACCGGCAGCTGCCTCCAGGGCCGCTTTCACCTGGTCGTTGCTCTCCGTATTGGTGTCCCCTATGCAGATCACCCGGTCACCCAGCCGCAGGCCCGCCTCTTTGGACGGGTTGACCGGTGTGCCGTTGGCGTCTGTGATATCGGTAAAGCCCACCACGAGAGCTCCCTCCGAGAACATTTTCACTCCGAAGGGGGTGCCGCAGACGGTGACGATCCGCCGGGGCGTGATGACCGCCTGTACGGTTTTGACCGGAAACACCCCGCCAATGGACAGGGTGGTCTGATAGCTGCCCACCGTCTGGGTGCTGACAACGTTCCGGGTGCTGCCGCTGCCCAGGGGCTCAATATAGGCAAAACGGGGCAACTGCAGAGCCTGCCCCGGTTCCAGAAGAATGTGATCCGGGAGGCTGTTGTACAGCCAGCCCAGAGCGACCGCCGATGCGGCCAGCAGATAGGCGGCGCAGGTGCGCCGAATCCGGCGGCCTGACCCAGCCTTGGAATTACTTTTCTTTCTCACGTTTGTGCTCCCTTGTTTTGATTCCTGATGCAGGCATTCTTTTCCATTCCGCTGTTGCGCTGCCAAAGCGTGCGCAGCACAAAAGCCAATAGACAAATCCTCCACAGAGCCGCCGCCGACCACAGCAACAGCAGCAGCGCATCCAAACGGGAAAAATACCCCAGCGCCCAGGCCCGTAGCAACTCCAGACCGGAATAGTCCGGCCCGGCGGCCTGCCCCAGCACCAGTTCCAGCACAAAAGCATAGCCGGCCTGTACGGCATAACTCCAGAACGGCAGCAGGGCGCCGCGGCGCACCTTTTTCCCCTGGCAAAGGAGAGGCAGGGCAAAGTATTCCGGGTAAATCAGGATTTTGGGCCAGCCGTCCGCCCACAGCGAGGGGTCCTCTGCTCCAAAGAGCCGGTGCCAGTGCATTTGGTCCCAGAGACCCGCCAGACAGGCCAGAATCCCGGCGGCCAGCAGCCACCAGATGGCCCGGGCCGAGCGGTCCAGGGCGCTGCCGTTCATCTGCCATGAAACCAGCAGCAGAACCGGCAGTACGGTGATCAGGGCGTTGGACCCAAAATGTTCCCGGCAGACGATCTGGGCAGCAGCTATGGTGCGGCCGGTTTCCAGGGCAAACCAGACAAAAAAGCCCCACCCTGCCAGTTTGGGCAAAAAGCCCTGACCGCTGAACAGATCAAACTTTTCGGCCAGAGCCGCAAACAGTCCTGCGGCAGCCGCCAGCCCCGCCGTACTCAAAAATCCCAGCAAAAGAATGCTGCGGGCCCCATAGGCCCCGGCGGAGCTGTAGAAACATTCGGCCAGAGATGCCGTTACCAGGCCCAGCCCCAGCGCAGAAAGAGAGAATCCTCTGTCTTGTTCCTGCTGCATCTCATCCCCTCCTCTGCCAGATGTTGAAGGGCTGGCGGGACATCTGCCGGTAGTCCCTCCGGATCACGCCATCATCAGCCAATGGCTTATGAGGGAACGGATGCTGTGCCAGATAGGGCACGCCCATGGCCGCCACCTCCGAAAGGCTGAACAGGAACACCAGAAAGACTCCCGCCAGTCCCACCGGCCCCGCCAGGCCGGCGGCCGTCACAACCATCAGCCGCAGCAAGGTGGCCGGTTCATAGAGGGACGGGGTGATGAACAGCGCCACCGACGTGATGCAGGCGGTCAGGATGACCGGCGTACTCATCAAACCGGCTGCCACGGCTGCGTCTCCTATAATCAGGGCTGCCACCAGGCTGACCGAATGGCCCAGCGACTGGGGCATCCGCAGGCCGGCCTCCCGGATGAGTTCCAGAATCAGGATCACCATCACCATCTCGGCAAACAGGGGCAGCGGCGTCCCCTGTTCGGCGGCGGCAATCTTGGAGAGGAGTTGGGGCGGAATCAATTCGGGCAGATAGACCGCCAGGCAGACAAAGATCCCCGGCAGAAAAATGGTCAGGTAAAAGGACACATATTTCAGAATGCGGATGAAGGAGGAGAAAAACGCTGTGGTGGCGTAGTCATCCAGGCACTCGAAATTTTCTGCAAAGAGGGCCGGGAGAACCATGGCCGACGGGCTGCCGTTGACCAGGATCAGGATTTTTCCCTCGCAGAGTTTGGCGGCCGCCACGGCGGGCCGTTCGGTGTAGCTGACCGGGGTGAACAGCCGGTAGCGCACCGGCAGCAGCCACGGCACAAAGTAACTGGAATCCAAAAGCAGCTCGGGCCTGGCCTCCTGCAGAATCTCCCGCACCCTGGCCACCATCTGGGCGTCCGCCTTGTCCCGCTGATAGCACAGAGCGTATTCGGTTTTCATGGCAGTGTCCGCCTGGGCCACCTCCATCACCAGGGTTTCGCTGCGGATCAGCCGCCGCAGCAGGCTCAGATTGATTCGCAGCAGGTCCGAGAATCCTTCCCGGCTGCCGCGGAGATTTCCCTCCCCGGAGGGCTCTCCCACCGAGCGAAATTTCAGGTTCTGAACCGCAAAGGCCATCCCCTGTTCGCACCCGTCCAGCAGCAAAACCGCAAATCCCGCCGTCATCCGCATGATGACATCGTCCAGGGTCCGCGCCGGGGTGCTCTCGGCCGGCAGATCGGAATGGTGCATCAGGTAATCGTACACCTGCTGGCCGGGAGCCGGGTTCTCCTCAAAATCGGTGAACTGATCCTCCCGGTTGACTGCGTCCAGCAGCAGAGTCCACAGGGACGAAAGGCTCCCCATGCCATCAAACAAAAGGATGGCTGCCGGACAGCCGCAGATGCTGATCTGCTTTGCATAATAATCGGCTGAGGCGCCAAACATGGTATTAAGCGCCGCCAGGTTCTCGCTGAGTTTTGTCGTGAGCTGCTGCATCCCTACAGTTTCACCGTCCTTTTCTGATTGCAAACCCAGTATGCCCGAAAGGCCCTGGATTCATACTCCCCCATTCCCACCCAAAAGGAGGACTGTTCCCTTTGAAGCTGCTGATCTTCCGCACCTTGTTGATTTATCTGTGCGTTCTGTTTGCCATGCGTTTGATGGGCAAGCGCCAACTGGGCGAATTGCAGCCCGAGGAGCTTGTCTCCACCATGTTGATCTCCAACCTTGCCTCCATTTCCATCGAGTCAGAGGAGGTGCCCATCACCGCCAGTCTGGTCCCTCTGTTTCTCATTGCGCTGCTGGAGCTGCTGAGCTCGGTGCTCAGCTTCTACAGTCAGGGCTTTTCCAATCTGGTGGCCGGCCGGCCCAAAACCGTCATTCAGAACGGCCGGATTGACCAGCAGGCTCTGCGGATGCTTCGTCTATCCGCCGCCGATCTGCTGGAAGCTCTGCGCTCCAAGGACATTTACGACCCGCGGGATGTCTCTTACGCCATTGTGGAGACCAACGGCACCTTATCGGTGGCCCTCAAGCCGTCCAGGGAACCGGCCACCCTCTCGGACCTGGGCATTGCCGTCCAGCGGGCACAGGCCACCATCCCCTTTGTGGTGGACGGGCAGGTGTTGGCCGACAATTTACAGTTTTGCGGCAAGGACATGGACTGGCTGGAGCGCACCGCCACAGCCAACACCCTGATGGTCAGCGAAATTCTGCTTTTGCTGGGCAATGACACCGAGGACTATTTTCTGCTGCGAAAAGAAAAAGGCGCCCCTGCCAAGGGCGCCCAGTGACAAAGGAGCTGATACCATGAAACGGATCTGGCTGTGTCTTGGGATCACGCTGGGAATTTTCATTTTGATGGGCTACAGCACCTTCAAAGTGCGGGCCTTTGCGGACCAGGTAACCGTTCAGGTGGAGGCCGCCGTCACCGCCCTGGGTCAGGACGATCTGCCTGCCGCCCATCAGGCCGTACTGGACGGGGCCGCCCTCTGCGAGGACATGCGCCGGAGCAGCGTCCTCTTTCTGCGCACCGAGGATTTCATCGAGCTGGAATCCAGCCTGCGAGTGGCTGCCAGCTATCTGGCCGAGGGTTCCCGGGAAGAAGCGCTGGGCGAACTGGGCCGGGCAGCTTTTCAGGCCGAGAGCATCGACTGGCTCACCCGGCGCTGGCTCTGAGTCCGCTTTTCTCCCCCGCTGACAGCAAAACAGCCCGGATGCGAAATTGCATCCGGGCTGTTTAAGGGTTTATGGAGTGGTTGGCCAGAAACTCAGGGCTTGCGGTCCTTCATCAGTTCTTCCAGCTCTGCAAAGAAGCTCTCCACATCCGCAAAGCGGCGGTAAACCGAAGCGAAGCGGACGTAGGCCACCTCGTCGATTTTTTTCAGCTCCTGCATGGCCAGTTCGCCGATCTGGACGCTGCTGACCTCCCGGTCATAGCCGTTGAGCAGGGTCTGCTCGATGTTGCTCACGGCCTGTTCCAGCTGTTCATAGCTGACCGGCCGCTGAGCACAGGAGCGGAGCATCCCGTTCAGAACCTTCTGGCGGTCAAAGAGTTCCCGCGAGTTGTTCTTTTTGATGACCATCAGGGGCAGCGTCTCGACAGCCTCGTAGGTGGTGAACCGCTTGTGGCAGGCCAGGCACTCGCGACGGCGGCGAATCCGCTCGCCGTCTTCGGTGGGGCGGGAATCAATGACCTTGGACTCCTCGCCGCCGCAATAGGGGCATTTCATATCGTGTCCTCCATGTTGTCAAAGTGGTCCGGCCAGCCTGGCCAGCCGCCTGCAAATCAATTCTTGCGGCTGTCCTTCCGGCCGATCCAGGTAACCCAGGCCGAGGTGGAAACGCACAGCGAAGTATAAACGCCGCTGATCATACCCACCATCAGGGGGAATGCAAAGGTGAAGATGCTGTCCAGGCCATAGAGCACCGAGACAATGCACATGACCGACAGGGCTACCACCGTGGTGATGGTGGTCATCAGGGTGCGGCGGAGAGACTGGTTCAGAGACTGATTCACCAGCTCACCGAAGGAGACCTTCTTGCCCAGGAGCTTCCGGTTCTCACGGATACGGTCGTAGATGACGACGGTATCGTTGACCGAGTAGCCCAGGATGGTCAGCAGGGCGGCGATGAAGTTGCCGTCCAGCGCCACACGCAGCACCACAAACACGCCGAAGATCACCATCAGGTCGTTCAGCAGGGCCAGGATGGCCATGGCGCCGCCGGTCAGGCCGCCGATGTTCTTGAAGCGGAAAGCGATATAGATCAGGATCAGGGCCAGGGCAAAGACCACAGCCACCAGGCTCTTCTGCAGGAAGCGGGCGCCCATGGCGGGGCTAACGTTGCTCAGAGAGAGCTGGGCGAAATTGTTGTCGGGGAAGCTCTCGGTCAGATTGTCCAGCAGGCCGGCCACCTGTTCGGTGGTGACGGTCTCGCGGCCGGGCATCGAGATCTTGAGGGTATCCTCACCGGTGGCCACATTCTCGCCGGTCTGAATGGTCAGGCTACTGGTATCCAGAGCAGTCTGGGCAATCTGCTTGACCTCAGACAGGTCGGGGGTGCCCTCATAGCTCAGGGTAATCATGGCGCCGCCGGTGAACTCGGTATCCATCTTGACCCCCAGCACCGCAGCACACAGGATGATCACTGCCATCAGGCAGGCGGAGAAGGTCAGGAATGCCTTGCGCTTGCCCACAAAGTCAATCTGCTTGCGCTCCTTGGGCTGCTTGTCTGCGCCGTAGAGCAAGGGGTTCTGCAGAGCCTTGATGGAGGCCGCACCGGCGATCATCACGCGGGTGCAGAACACGCCGAACACAAAGTTCAGCAGAACGCCGGTGAGCAGCGTATAACCGAAGGCGTAGATGGTGCCGGCGGTGGATGCGCCGAAGGCGAAGAACACGAAGTTCAGCAGCCGGGCAAAGAAGCCGTCGGTGGGACCAAAGGCGCCCATCAGGATGATGGCCACAATCACGATGGTGACGTTGCCGTCAATAACCGGGGTCAGGCCGCGGGCAAAGCCGCTCTTGAGGGCGCCGGGCAGGGACTTGCCGTTGCGCAGCTCCTCCTTGATGCGCTCCGCCGTGATGACGTTGGCATCCACGCCCATGCCGATGGCCAGGATGATACCGGCGATACCGGGCAGGGTCAGGGTGAAGCTGTTGAACACCGGGAAGTAGCCTGAGACAAACGCCAGGGTCGCAGCCACCTGGCCCAGCAGGGCCACGCAGGCCAGCGCGCCGGGCAGGCGGTACATAAAGATCATGATGGCAAAGATCAGGATGAAGGCGATGATGCCGGCGTAGACCATGGCCTCCAGGCTGTTCTCACCCAGGGTAGGGCTGATGGTGGAGTAGCTGTCCACCGTCAGGGCAAAGGGCAGCGCGCCGGAATTGATCTGGCGGGCCAGGGTGACCACGTCCTCCCGGGTGAAGTTGGACCCGGTGATGACGGCCCGGCCATCGGTGATGGCCGAGTTCACGGAAGCCACGCTGATGTTCTGGTCGTCCAGCCAGATGCTGATGCTGCCGCCCTCCTGATACAGGCGGGTGGTGGCGTCGCCAAAGGCGGCTGCGCCGTTGGCGTCAAACTCCAGAGCCACATAGTACTCCGAAGCGCCGCCGTTGGTCACCGGGCCATACTGGGCGGTGGCGTTTTCCACGCTGGAACCGTCCAGAATCAGGGCGCCGTCGGCGCTGCTCCCCTCCCGGAAGGTCAGGTAAGCGGTGGTGCCGATCTCCTGGATGGCGGCCTCGGGATCAAATGCGGTCTCATCGGACTGCCAGGGGAACTCCAGGATCAGGCTGTCCTGGTTGTAATCTGCATAGAGCTCGTAGTCGGTGATGTTCAGGGCAACCAGACGGTTCTCGATGACCGACTGGGCTGCATCCAGCTGCTCGTCGGTGGCATCAAAGCCGTCGGAGGGAAGGAACGTCACATTGACGCCGCCCTTGATATCCACACCAAAGCGGATATCGGACATGCCTTTGATGTAGGTGGTCGTCACATCTCCGTACTTCACCGACACGCCGAAGAACGCGGTGAATGCAAACACCACGATCAGCAGCACCGTGACCACGAGATGCCATGCTCTGCCTTTTGTCTTCATAAAATTTTGGAAACCTCCCAATTAAATAACCTCCCGCCCGCCGGTTTCCCGGACGGGCAGAGGAGATTTTTCAGGATGCATCTGAAAAGTCAAACAGGCCGAACCATGGCAAGCAAAGCGCTGGGGGACTTTTCAGACCGGCCCCGAGCCAGAGGCTCAGACCTTATTCTTGAGCAGGAGCTCAACGGTAGCCAGCCGGGTGCAGACGGTCAGCAGCTCGGAGGCCTGCTCCACCTCGCTCAGGCTGGGGTAAGTGGGGGCGATGCGCAGGTGCGAATCCTCGGGGTCCTTCCCGTAGGGGAAAGCTGCGCCGGCGCCCGTCAGCACCAGACCTGCCTCCTTGCACAGCTGAGCCACACGCTTGGCGCAGCCGGGCATCACATACAGGCTGATGAAGTAGCCGCCCTTGGGGTTGGTCCAGTGGGCAATGTCGCCGCAGGGGGTCAGCTTCTGGGCAAAGGTGGTCTTGACTGCGTCAAAGCAGGGCACCAGACGGCGGCGATGCTTGAGCATATGGGCCAGCACGCCTGCCTTGTTCTTCAGGAACCGCACATGGCGCAGCTGGTTCATCTTGTCGTAGCTGATGATCATGACCTCGAAGCGCTTGCAGACATACTTCATCATGTTGTCGCTGCAGGCCAGAGCCGAAACACCAGCGCCGGGGAACGTGATCTTGCTGGTGGAAGTGAACATAAAGACGCGGTCCTCGTGGCCGTAAGCCTTGCTCTCCTCCAGCAGAACGGGGGTCTCGATGATCTCATCGGTCAGGTGATGGACGATGTAAGCCTCATCCCAGAAGATCTTGAAGTCGGGGGCGGCGGTCTTCATGGCGGCAAAACGGCGCACCGTCTCATCGCTGTAGGTGTAGCCGTCGGGGTTGGAATACTGCGGCACACACCAGATGCCCTTGATGGTGGGATCCTCGGCCACCAGCTTCTCCACCATGTCCATGTCGGGGCCTTCCGGGGTCATGGGGATGTTGATCATGTCGATGCCAAACTCCTCGGTGATCCGAAAGTGGCGGTCATAGCCGGGCACCGGGCAGAGGAACTTGGGGTGATCCACCTGGGACCAGGGGCAGGGAGACTCGGGGAAGCCGAAGGTGTAGCCGACACTCACCAGGAAGTACATCAGCTGCAGGCTGGAGTTGCCGCCCACAAAGACGTTCTCCGGCTTGACGCCCATCACTTCACCGAACAGTCTGCGGGCCTCGTACAGGCCCTCCAGGTTGCCGTAGTTGCGGGCGTCGGTGCCGTCCTCCGAGGTGTAATCGGTGGTTTTGAACAGGTCCATCGCCAGATCCATCTGGTGAGGGCCGGGCTTGCCGCGGGCCATGTTCAGCTTCAGACCCATGTTCTTAAAGTTCTGATAGGCGCTGCGCAGCTGCTTCTCCTCTGCCTGCAGTTCTTCGGTGCTCATCTCCAGATAATTTGCCATATTCAGTACTCCTTTACTATACTTTCTGTCCCTATCACCGCTGCTTTTCCTGCCGGAGGAAGCGCGGCGGAAACGCCTTTTGCATCGGCCGGACCTGCCGGCGCGATCCCAGACCTTATTATTATAGTACACTTTGCTTTGAGAAACAAGAATTTTACACGAAAAAAGCCCGGCCAGAGGGCTTTCATCCCCTGGCCGGGCCTGGATTTCAGGAAACTCAGTTTGCCGAAATCTGATTCTTATAGCGCTTGCGGACAGCGCCGTACTCCATGTGAGGTTCGCCGCCCTCCACCGTATCCTGGTCGATGGTGACCCGGACAATGGTGGGGTCGCTGGGCACGGCGTACATCACCGGCATCAGCAGGCTTTCCATCACGCTGCGCAGGCCGCGGGCGCCGCTCTTGCGCTCGATGGTCTTGCGTGCGATGGCCCGCAGGGCATCGTCGGTGAAGGTCAGTTCCACATTGTCCATCCCAAGCAGTGCCTTGTACTGTTTGACCAGGCTGTTCTTGGGCTCCTTCAGAACCCGGACCAGGGTCTCCTCGTCCAGGTCGTCCAGAACGGTGATGACCGGCAGACGGCCGATCAGCTCGGGGATCAGGCCGAACTTCACCAGATCGTGGGGCTCCACCTTCCGCAGCAGAGCCTTCTGTGCGTCGGAGGAATTGTCCTTCAGCATGCTGCCGAAGCCCAGAGCCGAGTTGTCGGTACGGCGCTGGATGTATTTGTCCAGCCCGTCAAAGGCGCCGCCGCAGATGAACAGGATATTGGTGGTGTCGATCTGGATGAACTCCTGCTGGGGATGCTTGCGGCCGCCCTGGGGCGGGACGTTGCTGACGGTGCCCTCCAGGATCTTCAGCAGAGCCTGCTGGACGCCCTCGCCGCCCACATCACGGGTGATGGAGGGGTTCTCGCTCTTGCGGGTGATCTTGTCGATCTCATCAATGTAGATGATGCCGATCTGTGCCCGCTGCACATCGAAATCGGCGGCCTGGATCAGCTTGAGCAGGATGTTCTCCACATCCTCGCCCACGTAGCCGGCCTCGGTCAGGGTGGTGGCGTCCGCAATGGCGAAGGGAACGCCCAGCATCCGGGCCAGGGTCTGGGCCAGCAGGGTCTTGCCCACGCCGGAGGGGCCCAGCAGCAGAACGTTGGACTTCTGCAGCTCCACGTCGTTGCCCTTGCCGCTCATGATGCGCTTATAGTGGTTGTACACCGAAACGGACAGAACCCGCTTGGCGTCGTCCTGGCCGATGACGTACTGGTCCAGACCTTCCTTGATCTCCTCGGGAGTCATGATGTTGATCTGGGCGGGAGCCGCCGGCTGAATCCGGGCGCGGGCGCTGGGCGCGCCGCCCCGGCTGGGCCGGTTGCCGCTGGAGCGGTCAGGCTTTTCGCCCAGCAGATCGTAGCACAGGTTGATGCACTCGCTGCAGATATTGACGCCGGGCCCAATGATCATCCGCTCGACTTCGTCCTGATGCTTGCCGCAGAAGTTGCAAACAAGGTCTTTTTCATTCTTATCTCTGCCGGAATTGTTATTTGCCATAGCTGTACTTTCCTTTATTGTGCGTTTCTGCGCTCAGCCCTTGGTTCAGCGTGTGGTGATAACCTCGTCAACCAGGCCGTACTCCTTGGCCTGCAGGGCGGTCATATAGTTATCCCGCTCGGTATCCTCCCGGACACGCTCGATGGGCTGGCCGCTGTACTCGCTGAGCAGGCCATTGATCTTGTCGCGCAGGTAGACGATGTGGTCGGCATGGATCTTGATATCGGTGGCCTGGCCCGAGAGGCCGCCCCCCTGCCCGCCGGCGATCAGAGGCTGATGAATCAGAATCTCCGAGTTGGGCAGCGCAAAGCGCTTGCCCTTGGTGCCGCTGGCCAGCAGGAATGCGCCCATGGAGGCAGCCATGCCCATGCAGATGGTGGAGACATCGCACTTGATATAGCGCATGGTGTCATGGATGGCCATGCCTGCGCTGATGGAGCCGCCGGGGCTGTTGATATACAGGCTGATGTCCTTGTCCGGGTCCTGCCCCTCGAGGTACAGCAGCTGGGCGACAACCAGGCTTGCAGAAGTATCATTGACGTCCTCGCTGAGGACGATGATGCGGTCGTTCAGCAGACGGGAGAAGATGTCGTAAGAGCGCTCTCCGTGGGCCGTCTGTTCTACAACGTAAGGAACAAAACTCATAACAGTTCGCCTCCTGAAAATCAAATTGGATTCGCTATTTTTGCAAAATTGACCGATGCGGCATCAAAAAACCGCCGCATCGGTCAATTTCAACAACATGTGCACAGGCAGGATGCGTTTCGCGCTTTTCTGCCCGGACTCAGCTCACCGGCAGCGATTACTCGGCGTCGGCAGCCTTCTCCACGATATTGGCGTGGCTCTTGATGAAGTCGATGGCCTTATTGACAGCCAGGTCCTTCTTCAGCTCGTCCATGTTGACCAGCTCGCGGACCTTGTCCTCCTCCATCTTGTACTGGTCGGCAATGCGCTTGATCTCAGCGTTGACGTCCTCCTCGGAAGCAACGATGTTCTCAGCGGCAGCCACAGCCTCCAGAGCCAGACGGATCTTCACCTGCTTCTCAGCCTGGGGCATGAAGGAAGCACGGAACTGCTCCATGGTCTGGCCCATATACTTCAGGTAGGTGTCCAGGCTCAGGCCCTGCTGCTCCACACGGAAAGCAAAGTCGTTGACCAGCTCGTCCATGCGGACATCGTACATGGCCTGGGGAATCTCAGCCTCCATGCCGGCGATGACCTGATCCACCAGAGCGTTCTCAACAGCCAGGTCGTCCTGCTTGTTCAGCTGCTCCTGGTTGGACTTGCGGATGGACTCCTTGAACTCCTCCAGGGTGTCGTACTCGGAGCAGTCCTTGGCCAGCTCGTCATCCAGAGCGGGCAGCTCCTTGTACTTAACCTCGTGCAGCTTGATCTTGAAGACAGCGGGCTTGCCAGCCAGCTCAGAAGCCTGATACTCCTCAGGGAAGGTGACGTTCACGTCGAACTCCTCGCCTGCGCTGTGGCCCACAACCTGATCCTCGAAGCCGGGGATGAAGCTGCCGCTGCCCAGGGTCAGGCTGTAGTGCTCAGCCTTGCCGCCCTCGAAAGCAACACCGTCGGTGAAGCCCTCAAAGTCGATGTCCACGATGTCGCCGTTCTGGGCGGCACCGTCGCGGGTCAGCTCGCGGGCGTTGCGCTCCTGCACACGCTTGAGCTCGGCGTCAACCACCGACTCCTGCACAGTATGGACCGTCTTCTCCACGGTCAAACCGGAATATGCACCGATCTTGACCTCGGGCTTGACAGCGACCTTGACGGTCAGGACTGCGCCCTGATCATCGCTGGCAGACTCCACGGTCACCTCGGGACGGCCCACAGCCTCGATGTTGGCAGCCTTGACAGCAGCCTCGAACTCAACCGGGAACAGGTTGTTGATGGCGTCGTAGGTGAACACGTCGGGACCGTACATCCGCTCGATCAGATGACGGGGGGCCTTGCCCTTGCGGAAGCCCTGGACGGTGTACTTCTTGCCCTCGGTCTGGAAGACCTTCAGGACCTCGTTCTTATAGGTCTCAGCATCGATGGAAAACTGCAGTTCGACCATGCTCTTCTCGAGCTTTTCACACTTGATAAGATTCATTTTGCTTTTCCTCCGCTCAAAATTTGGTGCTGGGGCAGAGGATCCCTCTCCCCGCATCTGCGCCGCGCGCCCATTTTCTTTTCAAACGGCGCACGCGCCTTTGGGTACGACAATCGCGTCAGCGCTTATTATAACACGTTCGCCGCATAAAAGCCAGTTGTTTTTTCACATTTTGGGAATTTCCATTGGTTTTCCGGGGCATTTCATGTGATTTTATACGGGCAGAAGCGCAGCCCGTCCGCGCTGACCAGCTTATAGCGGATGCCGTCCACCTCGCCCTGCACGGCAAAACGAAGGGCTTTGCCATGCAGGTGGGCGTAAAAGCACCGCTGGATTCCATATTCCTTGAGGACGGCCACAATCTCGGGCGCGTCGGCTCCGGTGTACACCGGCGGGTAGTGGAGAAACACTAGCTTCTCCTTCCCCGGCTCGGCTGCCTCCAGGCTCAGCCGCAGGCGGCCGATCTCCCGGTTCATCACCTTTTCATCGTGGGGCTCCCCCACGTCGAACAGCCAGCCCCGGGTGCCGCACAGGGCATAATCCCCCACAGTGTAGGAGTTATTGTGCAGCAGCTGGAGGCTGTCGAAGCCCTCGGCCTTGAAAAAGGCGTTCATCTTATTGGCGGTGGACCACCAATAATCGTGGTTGCCCTTCATCAGGAGCTTCCGGCCCGGCAGGCTGTGGAGAAAGGCGAAGTCCTTGCGGGTATCCGACAGGCGCATTGCCCAGCTGATATCCCCCGCCAGCACCACCGTATCCTCCGGCTTGACCAGCTTGCGCCAGTTGGCCTCGAGCTTCTCCACATAGCCGTCCCAGCCCGGGAACACATCCATGGGTTTCGCGCCGCCCAGCGAGAGATGGGGGTCGCCCAGCACAAAAAGTGCCATTCGTTTCTCCTGTTCTAGTTTTATTCCTGATAGCTCAGCGCCACCCCGGCGATCTCAGCCGGGTCGATGACGGCGTCGAAACGCTCCGCCTTCTGGCGCAGGCAGGCCAGGCTGGCAGGAGCGGTGCGGCCGGTGGACTGTTCCAGAGACTGCATGGCCTCAAAATCGTTCTCCGGCGCAGCCTGGCCCAGAGCGGCCAGCACGCTGCGGGGAAACTTGAAGGGCGACGCGGTGGACAGAACCACCATCGGCACCCCTTTCCGCTTCTGTTCGCGGGCCACATGGAAGGCCACGGCGGTGTGGGTGTCGCAGAGATAGCCGTCCTTCTCCCAGCGGGTGCGGATTTCCTGGGCCACCTGGTCCTCCTCGGCATAGCCGCAGGCAAAGGTCTCCTGGATGGCAGCCAGGGTCTCAGGACGGACGGTGTAGCTCCCCTCCTGGTTCAGGCGGCTCATCAGAGAGGCCACCTCGGCGTCGCTGCCGGTGACATGGTACAGCAGACGCTCCAGGTTGGAGGACACCAGAATGTCCATGCTGGGGGAAGAAGTCTTATAGAAGGTCCGCTTGGCGGTATAGGTGCCGGTGCGCAGGAAATCGGTCAGGACGTTGTTTTTATTGGACGCGCAAACCAGACGGCCCACAGGCAGACCCATCCGCTTGGCGTAATAGCCCGCCAGAATATCGCCGAAGTTGCCGGTGGGGACGCAGAAATCCGCTTCCTGACCAAAGGATATCTTCCCCGCCTTGACTAGCTGGGCATAGGCCGCAAAATAGTAGACAATCTGCGGCACCAGGCGGCCCCAGTTGATGGAGTTGGCGCTGGAAAGGTGAATGTTCCGCTGGGCCAGCTGGGCGGCGATGGCCTTGTCGGCAAAGACCCGCTTGACGCCGGTCTGGGCATCGTCAAAGTTGCCCCGCACTGCGTACACCGCCACATTGGCGCCTTCCTGGGTGGCCATCTGGAGGCGCTGGATTTCGCTGGTGCCGCCGGTGGGATAGAACACAGCGATCTCCACACCGGGGATATCGTGGTAACCGTCCAGGGCGGCCTTGCCGGTATCGCCGCTGGTGGCCACCAGAATCAGGGTCTTTTCGGTGTGGTTCAGGTTGCGCTTGGCCTCCACCAGAAGCTTGGGCATCAGCTGCAGGGCGTAATCCTTGAAGGCGCAGGTGGGACCATGCCACAGCTCCAGCGCCCAGGTATCCCCTTCCACAGGGGCCAGATAACCCGCCTTGCCCCCAAAGGCGTCGCCGTAGGTTTTGGCGGCTGCCTCGGCCAGGAAGGCCGGATCATAGTCGGTCAGATATTCTTTGAGAACTGCGGCTGCCATGGCCGGATATTCCAGATCGCAGATGGCCTTGGCATCCACCTGGGGGAAGGACTCGGGTACAAACAGGCCGCCCTCATCCGACAGGCCCTGCACGATGGCCTCCGAGGAGGTCACACGCCGGCTCTGGTCTCTCGTGCTGAAAAACTGCATTTTCAATCGCTCCTTTTCCATCCTGAGTCGTAGTTTCGCTCGCTTGCATCAAATGCCCTTTTAATAATATGTACCATCCAGCGTCCACTGTCAAGAGGGGTTACTTCTGCCACATCGAAGTGGACAAAAGCTTCCTGCTGATTGGTCTCGGATAAATAATAGCGGGCCGCACGGATTAAACGCCGTTGTTTGGCCCTGGTCACCGAAGCGGAAGGCCGGCACACAGCGTTGGGATTGGTGCGGGTTTTGACCTCACAAATGACGATGTGTCCCTCCGGCGTGCGGAGAATCAGATCAATTTCCCCGCCGCGGATGCGGTAGTTGTGTTCCAGCAGCGTACAGCCCCGCTGGATATAATACAGCGCTGCCGCCCGCTCTCCACGCCGGCCCACCTCTGCGGGGTCCATCACTTCTCCTCCGTCCAGTAGCCCTGCTTTTTCAAAAAGCTGCGGCGGTAAAAAGGCTGGATGCCATACTGGGCGATCAGCTCATAGTGAAGCTTGGTGGGGTAGCCCTTGTGTTTGGCCAGCTGATACTGGGGGTACTGCCGGTCCAGTTCCATCATATAGCGGTCCCGGCTGACCTTGGCCAGAATGGACGCCGCACCGATGCTGGCGCTGGTGGCGTCTCCCTTGACCACAGGCTGGGCCGTCATGGCCAGCCCATCGGGGCAGCGGTTGCCATCCACCAGGACCAGGTTGGGGGTGATTTCCAGCTTTTCCACTGCCTCCCGCATCCCGTTCATGGTGGCTTTCAGGATATTGTCCCGGTCGATGATGTCCGGGCCCACAAACACGATGCTGTAGGCCAGGGCTTTTTCTTTGATTTCATCAAAGAGGGCTTCCCTCTTTTTTTCGGTGAGCTTTTTGGAGTCGTTGATGCCCCAGACCGGTTTGGTGGGGTCCAGAATGCAGGCTGCCACGCAGACCGGGCCGCACAGCGGACCCCGGCCCGCCTCATCCACCCCCGCAAAGCAGCCGTTGGCTGCCCGGACGGCGGCGTCGTAATCATAGAGCGGGCGGGAGATTTCCTCGTCGGTCTTTCGCTTCATTCCTCGATCTCCTCCTGGTCCTCACGGAAGGGCGGGCGCTCCAGGGTGATCCGGCCCCACTTGCAGGCCCGGAACTCATCCACCAGCATGATGGCGCACCGCTCGGTGTTGACCTCGCCGCCCCGGACCAGCAGGCCCCGCTTGCGGCCGATGGCCTCCATCAGCTCATAGGGAGGCAGAGCCAGGGCTTCCTGGTCCAGCTTGTACCGGCTGGCCACCAGTTCGGGATAGTTCCGGCGAACTTCGTCCAGCAGGTTCATGGCCAGCTCCTCCACATCCAGGATATCGTCCTTGATGGAACCGATGAAAGCCAGATTGGAGGCCGTGGTCTTGGAATCAAATTTCTTCCACAGAACGCCGGGCATATCCAGCAGGTCAAACTTGTCGGTGGAGACCCACTGTTTGCCCTTGGTGACGCCGGGGCGGTCGGCGGCCTTGGCCCGCACCGACCCTGCAAAGGTATTGATAAAGGTGGACTTGCCCACGTTGGGAATGCCGCAGAGCATGATCTGGGTTTTGGCGCCGCTCATGCCCCGGGCCTGGCGCCGGGCCAGCAGGCCCGACAGCTCTTTCTCAATGGCGGCGCGCACCGCAGCGGTGCCGCCCTTGCTCTTGGCGTTGATGGCCACACAGCCGGCGTCGGCGGCCCGGAAATACCGGATCCACTCCTCGGTGACGGCGGGGTCGGCCAAGTCGGCCTTGTTCAGGGCGTAGAGCCGGGGTTTGCGGGCGGTGATCCGCTCCACCTCCGGGTTGAGGCTGGACAGAGGAATCCGGGCGTCCAGCAGAATCAGGCTGGCGTCCACATGCTGGATCTCCTGCTCCATCACCCGCAGGGTCCGGGCCATATGGCCCGGGAACCACTGGATATTATATTGATTGGAAAATTGAAGTTCTTCGTTGTTCACTTGACCACTCCTGCATCCTCCAGGGGCAAAAAGCAGAACAGCACTTTGCCCAGGATATCCTCCTCCGCAATGCACCCGATGCTGGACGAACGGCTGTCCAGCGAGGCGTTGCGGTTGTCGCCCATCAGGAACAATTCCCCTTCGGGCACGGTATAGGGAAACTCCACGTCATAGCCCAGGAAGGTGGGCTCGGCGATATAGTCCTCCTGCAGCACTTCCCCGTTGACGGTCACGGTGCCGGAGGTATAGTCAATGGAGATGGTATCCCCGCCTTTGGCGATGACCCGCTTGACCAGGGGCTTGCCATAGGAGGTATAGTCATCCACGATGACCACATCGCCCCGCTGGGGGGTATAGCCTGCCCCCCAGACCACCAGCTTGTCCCCGTCCCAAAGGGTCGGGTTCATGGATGCGCCGTCCACCTGAATGATCCGGAAAAAGAAGGAGAACAGCAGCACCATGACCACCAGCGCAGAGATCAGCGCTTCATACCACTCAATCACACCCTGCCCCGGCATCGATGCCGCCTCCGGTTCACGCTTTGCGTTTGTCATCCATTGCACCCCGCATTCCTTGACGTTTTCCCTGTTATTTTACCACACAGCCTGCCCCGGTAAAAGAGGCAGGCTGTGAAAGGATAAAGAAAAAAGGGACAACAAGTGTCCCTTTTCCCTTCGACCAGCCTGACAGGCAGACTGTGGATGATCAGATATCGCTCTTGACCTTGGCAGCTTTGCCGGTGCGGTTGCGCAGGTAGTACAGCTTTGCGCGGCGGACCTTACCCTTGCGGACAACGGTCACCTTCTCAACGAAGGGGCTGTTGACGGGGAAGACACGCTCGATGCCCACGCCGTAAGCGACGCGGCGAACGGTAAAGGTCTCAGCGACGCCGCCGTGCTTCTTGGCAATGACGGTGCCCTCGAAAGCCTGAATACGCTCACGCTCGCCTTCCTTGATGCGGACGTCCACACGAACGGTGTCGCCAACGTTGAACTGGGGGCGCTCAGCCTTGATGCTGCCCTCGGAAATAATCTTCAGTGCGTCCATTTGATGATCCTCCATTTGTTTTAGACGTTCATACACGGCACATCTGCCGTCAGAGGACCGCCCGTTTAATGATTGCTTGTCATTAACCCCGCTGTGGTCTCAGCGGACACTAACGCCTAACTATGATAGCACAAACCCGCCGGGAAAGCAAGCGTTTTCACCAAAAAACGGGCGAAAATTTTTCTGCCTTCCCTGCCCGGCTTTTTTCAGACGGCACCGGCCGTCTGACCGGCACAGAAGGGGGTCTTGTCGGCCTTAAGCAGGGCGGTGCGCAGGATGGATGCCTCCGCCGAGGACAGCCCAAACTGACTCTCCAGGAAGGCCGTCAGCAGGGCCGGATTCAGGTTCAGCTCCTGGGCGGCGGGCAGGCAGACATCGAACTCCACCCGCTCCCCTGCCGCACGGCAGGCAATGGACGGGACATAAGCCTTCAAATCCACCTGCTTGGACTTCTTTTTGCCCTTCTTCTCCACCGGAGCTGCCTCCAGAGCATTGTAGGCTTCCAGCTTGGACTGGGCCGCAGCGGGGTAGCTGATGGTGTAGCAGGCAAATGCGATGGCGCTGGCCTTGTCCTGGACCGGTTCCACCTGATAGACATGGATGCCCGCCGGCATGATGGCGTTCAGCTTGTCCTGCCAGGCCCGGAAATCCGGGGCCTCCTCCTCGGTCTTGACGTCCACGCTCTCACACAGGCTCTCCTGCCCCAGAGACAGCGGACAGGTAAAGGTCATATAGATATGGGGATTGAAGCCCAGGGTGTGCCAGACCGGCAGGCCGCTGCGCTTGAGCACCCGCTGCATCACCCGCTGCATATCCAGCAGAGAGATGTACGAGGCTTCATTTCGTTTTTCAAACCAGATCCGAACTGTAATCAAAGCAGGGTCCTCCCAACAGACGGTTTGCGCCGCATCCGCCGCAGGCGCGGTTGCAGGGCGGGGTGGTCTGGGCAGCCAGTGCCCGCTTGTACTCCCGCACCAGGTATTCGTGGGTGATGCCGTAATCCATATGGGACCAGGGGGTCACCTCGTCCAGGCCGATGGCCCGGTTGCAGTAGAAATGGGGATCGATGCCCAGGTCCTCAAAGACCTTCATCCAGGTGTCGTACTGGAAGCACTCCTCCCAGCCGTCGAAGTAGCAGCCGCGGCGGTAGGCCTCCACCAGCGCCGGAGCCAGGCGGCGGTCGCCCTTGGCGAAAACGCCCTCCAGGAAGCTGGTCTTGCTGTCGTGGTAGTTGACCTTGATCTTCCGGCTGTGGACGCTCTCCAGCAGATGCTTCTGCTTGGCCTGGAGGGTCTCAGCGGTGTCCATGGGGACAAACTGGAAGGGCGTATGGGGCTTGGGCACAAAGCAGGCACAGCTGACCGTCACCTGCACGCCCTTTCCCTTGGCGTGGTCCATGCTGTAGTAGAGGTCCACCACCTTCTGGGCGGTGTTGGCGATGCCCTCGATGTCCTCCATGGTCTCGGTGGGCAGGCCCATCATGAAATACAGCTTGACCGAGGTGTACCCCGCCTCAAAGGCGATGCGGCAGGTCTTTTCGATCTCGTCCCAGGTGACATTTTTGTTGATGACATCCCGCAGGCGCTGGGTGCCGGCTTCCGCCGCGAAGGTCAGGCCGCTCTTGCGGACCCGGGTGGTCTTTTCGATCAGGCTCTCGGAGAAGTTGTCCATCCGCAGCGAGGGCAAAGACAAGCTCACGTGCTCCTGGGGAGCCCAGCTGTTCAGGTCGTCCAGCAGTTCCTCCAGCTGGCTGTGGTCCGAGGTGGACAGGCTGGACAAGCTCAGCTCCTCATAGCCGGTGTTGGCGCACAGGTCCTGCGCTGCCTTGTTCAGCAGGCCGGCGTCCCGCTGGCGCATGGGCCGGTACAGGAAACCCGCCTGGCAGAACCGGCAGCCGCGGACGCAGCCGCGCAGCACTTCGATGCTGGCCCGGTCCTGAATGGCTCCCACCATGGGCACCACAAAGTTGGTGGGCGGGGCAAAGTCGTTCATGTTCTGGATGATGGCCTTGGTCACCACCGCCGGGATGCCCGGCTCATTGGGGGTGATGGCCTTGACCCGGCCGTCCTCGTAATAGGTCACATCATAGAAGGCAGGGATATACACGCCGGGGATTTTGGCAATCCGCAGCAGCAGCTCCTTTTTGGAGATGCCCTCCTTCTTGCCCTGCTCGATGGCGGCGCAGATGGCGGGCAGCTGACGCTCGCCCTCACCCAGCTGGATCACATCGAAGAAGGCCGCCACCGGCTCCGAGTTGCAGGTGCAGGGGCCGCCGGCCACGATCAGAGGCCATTTCTCATCCCGGTCGGCTGCATAGAGGGGAATCCCCGCCAGGTCCAGCATGGCCAGAATGTTGGTGTAGGACAGCTCATACTGGAGGGTAAAGCCCACCGCGTCGAATTCAGTGAGGGGGTCTTTGCTCTCCATGGTGTACAGGGGCAGACCCAGACGCTCCATCTCGGCTTTCATGTCCAGCCAGGGCATGAAGGCCCGCTCACACCACCAGTTCTCGTGGGCGTTTAGGAGCTCATACAGGATCTTCTCCCCCAAAAAGGACATACCCACCTCGTAGGTATCGGGGAAGCAGAAGGCAAAGCGGACGTCCACCTTGTCCTTTTCCTTGTAAACGCTGCCCGGCTCGCCGCCGGTATAACGGCCCGGCTTCTGCACATGGCTCAGCGCTTCTTTCAACTTTGGGTCAAACATTGGGTTCCTCCACTATCGGGTTTTATCCCGTTTTTATTTCCTTGGTTTTCTTATTGTACCCTATTTCGGGCCGGATTGCAATTTTTTTCATTTCCGATGGGCCAGAGCGGCGGCCATCTGCGCGCCGTCCAGGGGCGGCACCGGCAACAGGTTGAACAGACCCGTCAGGACATTGGCCGCCCAGAAGGCCGCATCCCACACCGTGAACTGCTGGCACAGCCGCAGATACCACGCCGCCGCCAGCAGCGCATTGGTCCCCGGCCCGGCGGCCGCCAGCCCGAACCTCTGCCACGGTTTCATGGCGAGGCCGCGGGTCTGCATACAGAACCCCGTCATGGTCACCTCGATGACCGGCAGGCGTCGGAACAGCAGGCAGAACACCAAAATATGCCCGCACTCGTGCAGACAGGCGGCCAGCAGGCCGATGCGCAGAAACTGGCTGCTGTCAAAGTAGAGCAGCAGATACAGCAGGCTGCAGGTAAAGAAGGGATCCCGGAAAACCACCGGCCCCACCTGCACCCGCCGCGGAAAAACCGCCCCCCGCCTCATACGGCGTCCTCCAGGCCCAGCAGGGCCGACGGATCATAGCGGACCGCCCGATACAGCAATTCAAAATGCAGGTGGGGTCCAGTGGCCCGCCCGGTCTGCCCCGCTGTGCCCAGAATCTCCTCTGCCCTGACCACCTGGCCGGGCCGGGCGTAGAGGTATTGGAGATGGGCATAGAGGGTCTCGGTGCCGTCGGAATGGGTCAGGCGGATGTAATTGCCATAGCTGGCGCTCCGCCCGGCGGCAAAGACCACCCCGTCCATGGCAGCCAGAACCGGCGTGCCCTCAGCACAGGCCAGATCCACCCCCTGGTGGAAATCCTCCTGTTCCTCATCAAACGGGTCCACACGCCAGCCATACCCCGACGAGACATACCAGCCGCTTGTCCCCAGAGGAAAGACAAAGTCCTGGTCCGGAACCCGGCTTTTCAGGCTGCAGCCCGCCGGGGCCTCCTCCCGGGCACAGGCCCGCAGGGCGGCCGCCGCGGCACAACACAGGAGCAGCCCGCACAAAAGAGCTGTCAGGCGGCCTTTTCTCCGCCCGGCAGCCCTTCGACGGGCTGTCCATGAAAATCTGGTTCGATTCTTTTTTCGCTGCATCCGCCTTGCCTGCACCCCAACGCCCCCTTTTCATCTGGGGCTATTGTATGCAGGGACAGGCAGGTGCATGCCAAAATTACTGGTTCTTATTGCCAAAGAGGGCTTTCCGCAGACGGGAGAACAGACCCTCCTGGGGCTGCTCCTTCACCACCACAATGGTCTCAGCGGGCTTGGACGGCTCCACCGGGGTGGGAGCTTCCATCACGCAGGGAGCCGGCTCAGCCACAGGCTGGACGGCGGGTGCGGGACGGACCGGCTCTGCAGCCGTTGCAGCGGGCGCTGCAGGCGCGGCAGGCGCAGCGGGCTCTGCCGAGGTCACCGGAACAACAAGCTGGGGAGCAGGCTCCTGAACGGGCACCTCTGCTGCCACCGGTTCGGCCACTGCGGCCGGCTCCGCCGGGGTGTGCACATTCGAGTGGACATAGCGGCCGCCGGTCCAGTCATCCCGCAGCAGCTCGTACATCCCCATCTGGCTGTTGACCAGGGGCTCGCCGGGGGCATGCTTGACCTTCTGATAGCTGCCATCGGGCTGCATCTCCCGGGCGTTCACGTTGTCGGCCAGCTGCATCTCCAGGATGTCGGACAGCTTCTTGACCAGCACCGGGTCCTTGATCCGGACGCCCACTTCCACGCGGCACTCGGTATTCCGGGTCAGGAAGTCGCCCGAAGCGATATACACCCGGGTCTCCCGGCCATCAAAGAAGCTGTAAATCCGGGCGTGTTCCAGATAGCGGCCCACAATGCTGCGGATATGCAGATTCTCGGTCTTGCCCGGCACACCGGCGCGGACGCAGCAGATGCCGCGGACAATCATATCGATGCGGACGCCGGCACAGCTGGCCTCCTCCAGCTTGAGGATGATATCCCGGTCGCTGATGGAGTTGTTTTTCAGGATCATGGACGCGGGGCGGCCCAGACGTGCCGCCTCGATGACCCGGTCCATCTCATCCAGCAGGACGCTCTTGAACCGCAGCGGAGCCACCAGCATCTGATCGGTCTCCTCGGTCAGCTTCTGAACTGCCAGGTTCTGGAAGACACCTGCCGCCTCCTCGCCGATATCGGGGTCGGAGGTGATGAAGGAGAGGTCGGTGTACAGCTCACTGGTCTTTTCGTTGTAGTTGCCGGTGCCGATCTGGGTGATGTAGGAGTAGCCGTCGGCGTTCTTCCGGGTAATCAGAGTCAGTTTGGAGTGGACCTTATAGTCCTCGAAGCCGTACACCACCGTGCATCCGGCCTCTTCCAGCTGCTTGGACCAGTCGATGTTGTTCTGCTCGTCAAAGCGGGCCCGCAGTTCCACCAGGGCCACCACTTCCTTGCCGTTCTCGGCGGCGTCCATCAGAGCCTGCACAATCTGGGACTCCCGCGCCATACGGTAAAGGGTCATCTTGATGGAAATGACCTCGGGGTCCCGGGCGGCCTTCTTCAGCATGGCGATGAAGGGACGGATGGACTGGTACGGATAATAGAGCAGCACATCCCGCTTCTGCACCTCATTGGTCAGGCTGTAGTTGAGGGGCGGCAGCATGGGACGGGCCGGCGAATAGAACAACTCAGCGTGGCCGTCGTTCTCCATCCGGGCATCCAGCTTATAGAAAAAGCTCAGGTCCAGCGGGCTCTTCTGGTCAAAGACCCGGCGGTGATTCAGCTCCAGACGGGTGCAGAGCATCTTGACGATCTCGGGCGCCGGAGCCGGGGTCACCTGCAGGCGGACCGCCGCCAGCTTGCGGCGGCGCTTGAGCAGCTCGGTCATGATCTCGCGGTAGTCGATATCATGATCCATCATGCCCTCTTTGACGTCGATGTCGGCGTTGCGGGTCACACGGAACAGGCATTTTTCCAGGATAGTCTCCTTGGCAAACACCATGCTGACGTAGTGATAGACCATTTCCTCGGTGAGGGCGAACAGGGTCTCCCCGTCCCGCTTCAGGAAGCACAGGCGTTCCATCTGGCTGGAAATGGGGATGATGCCCAGGCTCACATCCCCTTCCTTCTTGTCCTTCAGCAGCACGCCCAGGTAGATTTCCTTGTTGCGCAGGAACGGGAAGGGATGGCGGTTGTCCACAATCTGGGGGCTCAGGATGGGGAACAGCTCATTCTGGAAATATTTCTTCCAGAACCGCTCCTCTTCCTTGGTGATCTTATCAAAGTTAACCTTCCGGTAGCCGTGCTCGGCCAGGGCTTCCAGCGCCTTGTGATAGTACTTGTCGCAGTCCATCTGCAGCTCCGCCGTCTTGGGCATGATGGCGTTCAGCTGCTCCTCGGGGGTCATGTTGGTCTTGTTCTCGGGCTTTTCCTTCTTGCCCTTGAGGTTGGCCCGCTCCTGCAGCGAGCCCACACGAACCATGAAAAATTCGTCCAGGTTGGACCCGTAAATGGCCAGGAACTTGAGCTGTTCGGCCAAAGGAACGTTTTTGTCCTTGCCCAGCACTAGAACCCGCTGGTTAAAATCCAGCCAGCTCAATTCCCGGTTGATAAAAATGCTTTCTTCCTTCATTGTCCTCATTCCCCTTTTGTCCGGCCTGTCAGCTCACATAGGCGATCCGCGTCCAGTTCCGGATGGTGTTTTGGGTAATTCCGCTTACCCGTGTTACGTCCTCGACCCGCTCATATGGGCCGTTGGCGGCGCGGTCGTCGAGGATGGCCTGCGCTTTCTTTTCCCCAATGCCAGGCAGAGTACACAGTGCTTCCAGGCCGGCGGTGTTCAGATCCACCTGCGCGGCATCCAGCAGCGTATCCGCCGCATACGTGTTCCCATCCTCCTCCGCAGGGCGCAGAGGTGCTGCATCCAGAAAGGCCAGCCCCAAAATGAGCGCTGACGCCGCAAGCGATACAGCCAGAAAGACAATTTCCTGTCTGGTCACACGTTTCCTTTTCATTGTACTGTATCCTCTCCAAAAAAGAAAGCCCTCCGCACGAAGTACGGAGAACTTTTTACAGGAATTTTACCTCTGCCCCTCGCTGCTCCGCACCAGTTGGTAGAGATATTCTGCGGCGGCACCCTCAGCGGCGCGGCAATAGGTGATCTGCCCTGCCGCCAGACGGACTTCCGCCGGCGCATCAAAGGCCGCTGCACTCTGGCCCGCCAGACGCATCAGGTCCACCATGGGCCCGCTGCCCGCCAGGACGGTGATATTTTCCGGGGAAAGCCGGGCGGAAGCGCACACTGCGCTGAAGGCTGCCCCCACGCTCATGGCGTCGGGGGTCAGGGCCAGGCAGTCGATGGCCAGCCGTTCCTGGCGGACCGGCACGCCGGCCTCCTCCACGGCCTTCTCAAAGGCCTGCAGGGTCGGGATGACCTTGGCGTCCTGATACAGCAGAATCCGCAGCACATCGGCGCTGTTCACCCCGCCCGGTGTGGTGAGCAGATACGGGGTCCACTCCCGGCGGAGATGGCGTTCCAGCGCATGACTCATCCGGCAGACCCGGGTGACGCCGTCCTTCATTTGGAGGGCCACGCCGACGCCGGGCACCGAGGGCAGCTGGGAGAGAAACGCATCCCCCAGCATTTCGAAGCTGCTCATGGCCTGGCCGGTGCCTGCGGCAAAG
The DNA here is from genome assembly GCF_002160895.1 of Faecalibacterium sp. An122. GTDB lineage: Bacteria > Bacillota > Clostridia > Oscillospirales > Ruminococcaceae > Faecalibacterium. The sequence continues at coordinate 318,342 of NZ_NFLL01000001.1, forward strand.
CTGTACACCAGGGTGCCGCCGCACAGCATCGTAGGCGCCGCCAGAGACACGCTGCCCAGAATGGTGCGGACCGCCTTGGGGGTCTTTTGGGAGAACACGGTCAGGCGGCCGCCCCGGGCCGTGAACAGCTGCAGGACATCCCGCAGCACCTGGGTCAGGTTGCCGTCCGGCCCCAGCATCAGGGCGTCCAGGTCACAGAGGACCAGCGTGGATTCCAGCGGCTGTCTCATGTCCGTCCCCTCCTTAAGGAAGCCAGAAAATGGGTGAAATAGTCGGGCAGTTCGCTGTCAAAGGACATCCACTCCCCCGTTGCCGGGTGCACAAAACCCAGGGTCTTGGCGTGGAGGCACTGCCCATGGAGGCTGGTGATGCAGTTCCGGGGGCCGTAGACCGGGTCCCCTGCCACCGGGTGATGCAGCGAAGCCATATGCACACGGATCTGATGGGTCCGCCCGGTTTTCAGGCGGCATTCCAGCAGGGTGAACTCCCCCAGCCGTTCCAGCACCCGCCAGCCGGTGTAGGCATATTTGGCGTGGGGCTCGCCGTCGGGGCAGACCGCCATCTTTTTGCGGTCGGTTTTGGACCGGCCCAGATAGCTCTCCACAAAGCCTTCGTCCTGGGCAAAGCCTCCATAGACCACCGTCTGATAGGCCCGCTCCACGCTGTGTTCCGCCATCTGGCGGGACAGGCCGATGTGGGTGGGGTCATCCTTGGCTACCACCAGCAGGCCGCTGGTGTCCTTGTCGATGCGGTGAACGATGCCGGGGCGAATCTCGCCGCCAATCCCCGACAGGCTGCCCCGGCAATGCCACAACAGGGCGTTGACCAGGGTTCCGTCCGGGTTGCCGGGCGCGGGATGCACCACCATCCCCTTGGGTTTGTTTACCACCAGCAGGTGGGCATCCTCATAGACCACGTTCAGGGGGATATCCTGGGGCACGGCGGCAATGGGCGTCGCGTCCGGGATCTCCACCAGAATGGTATCCCCTGCCTTGAGCTTGAGGTTTTTGGCCGCAGGGCGGCCGTTGGCCAGGACATGGCCGTCCGCCATCAGGTTTTGCAGGGCGCTGCGGGACAGGCCGGTGTCTTCCCCTGCAAGAAAGCGGTCAATCCGCTGGCCCGCGTCCTCTGCCTCTACCGAAAACTCTCGCTGTTCCATGGCTTATTCTTTTCCTTCCGGATGACGGCGCTCCTCAAGGATCACCGCCAGAATCCACAGGCCCATACCCACACAGATGCAGATATCGGCGAAGTTGAAGATGGCGAAATCCATAAACAGCAGGTTGAGATAGTCCACCACGCGGCCCTCGGCGATGCGGTCGATCAGGTTGCCGATGCCGCCGCCCAGAACCAGAATCCAGGCCCAGCGCTGCAGCTGGTCATTGCGGCAGCGGGTGAACAGCCACCAGGCAATGGCCAGCAGGCCGATGCTGGTAGCGGCAATCAGAAAGCCCTGTTTGCCGCTGAGGAGGCTGAAGGACATGCCCTCATTGTAGACAAAGCGCAGCTCGATCACATGAGGGATCAGGGGCATCGAGCCAACCGGCTGCAGCGAGTGGACGGCCCAGAGCTTGATCGCCTGATCGATGCCCACCAGGGCCGCGATGCAGACGAGATTCAGGAACACAAACATAAAACGACTCCTGTGAGAGAGCCAGGGCCCGCAGCATTCATGCGGCGGGCCCCGCCCTGACAGTTTCTTTCAAAAACGGCGTTTGCAAAGAACGGCGCTCCCCAAGACAAACCAGAGGGAACGCCGCTCTTCTATTTTTCACAAAAAACGGGGATCAGGCCATCAGCCCTCAATGACGCTGGCGCAGCGTGCGCACAGGGTGGGATGAGCCGGATGGGTGCCGATGTCGGCAGTGTACTTCCAGCAGCGCTCGCACTTGTCGCCCACAGCGTGTTCGGTGGTGACGCCCAGGCCCTCCAGTGCGGAGGCATTGCCGCCCTCGCCCTTGACCAGCTCCACGCGGGAAACAATCATCAGGTCGGCCAGCTCGTCCATGGGAACGCTGTTCAGCAGGTCGTACAGCTCATCGCTGCAGTACAGGGTGACGGTAGCTTCCAGAGAAGCGCCGATCTTCTTGTCGTTGCGGGCGATCTCCAGGGACTTCTTCACCTCGTCGCGGACGGCGATCAGCTTGGCCCACTTGGCCTTGAAGGTCTCATCGGCGGCATACTGGCCGGCGTGCGGCATATCCTCAAAGACCACATAGCGGTTCATGCCCTCCATCTTGGGCATGAAGTCCCAGATCTCCTGGCTGGTGAAGCACAGGATGGGAGCGATGATCTTGTCCAGGGCCACCAGGATCTTGTACATGGCGGTCTGGGCAGCCTGACGGGCTGCGCCATTGGTGCAGTACAGCCGGTCCTTGGTAACATCCAGGTAGAAGTTGGACATGGCCACAACGCAGAAGTTGTAGACAGCGTGGTAGACCTTGTTGAAGTTGTAGGCTGCATAGCCTGCATCGGTCTCCTGCAGCAGGTCGTCCAGAGCAGCCAGAGCCCAGCGGTCGATCTCCTGCAGCTGATCCACCGGCAGCATGTCGGTGTTGGGATCAAAGCCGTCCAGGTTGCCCAGGATGAAGCGGGCGGTGTTGCGGATCTTGCGGTAGGCCTCGCTCAGCTGCTTGAAGATGTTCTTGCCGGCGCGGACGTCCACGGTGTAGTCGGAGGAAGCGACCCACAGACGGATGATATCGGCGCCGTAATCCTTGATGATCTCGGCGGGCTCCACGCCGTTGCCGGCGCTCTTGTGCATCTGCTTGCCCTGCTCGTCCACGACCCAGCCGTGGCACAGAACAGCCTTGTAGGGAGCAACGCCGCAGCTGGCGACGCTGGTCAGCAGGCTGGACTGGAACCAGCCGCGGAACTGGTCGGCCCCCTCCATATAGAGGTCAGCCGGGAAGTGCAGCTCGGAGCGCTCCTCCAGAACGGCGCGGTGGGTGGAACCGGAGTCGAACCACACGTCCATGATGTCGGTGTCCTTGGTCCACTCGGTGCCGCCGCAGTTCTCACAGACCTCCCCTGCGGGGATGATCTCTTCGGCCTCGTACTTGTACCAGGCGTCCGAGCCCTCCTTGCGGAACAGATCGCTGACAGCCTTGATGGTGGCGTCGGTGATGTGGTACTTGCCGCACTTCTTGCAGTAGAAGGCAGGAATGGGCACGCCCCAGGTACGCTGACGGCTGATGCACCAGTCGCTGCGGTCGCGCACCATGCCGTACATACGGTCATGGCCCCACTCCGGCATCCACTGGACGCCATCGATGGCCTGGTAGACATCCTCCTTGAAGGCGTCGATGGAGCAGAACCACTGCTCGGTGGCGCGGAAGATGATGGGGTTATGGCAGCGCCAGCAGTGAGGATACTGGTGCTTGATGTGGACCTGGCCCAGCACAGCGCCGGAAGCGGTCAGGTCTGCCAGGATGGTCTTGTTGGAAGCCCAGACCTTCTGGCCTGCGTACTTGCCGGCCAGCTCGGTCAGGTAGCCGCCGTCGTCCACAGGAACGGTGATGGGCACATTGTACTTCTGGCTGACGTTGAAGTCGTCCACGCCGTGGCCGCCGGCAGTGTGAACACAGCCAGAGCCGCTCTCCAGGGTGACGTGATCGCCCAGGATCACGGCGCCCTCCTTGGGCAGGTAGACGTGCTGATAGCGCATCAGCTCGAACTCGGAGCCCAGAACCGGCTGGCCCACCACCTCATACTCGGTGATGTTGCAGGCCTTCATGACACTCTCGATCAGGTCGGTGGCCATGATGTGGTACTCGCCGTTGAACTTGACGAAGGAGTACTCCAGAGCGCCGTTCAGGCAGATGGCCTCGTTGGCGGGCAGGGTCCAGGTGGTGGTGGTCCAGATCACGAACCAGGTCTTGTCCATGGGGATGCCGTACTTGGCCAGCACGCCGTTGGGGTCCTGGGTGACATGGAACCGGACGAAGATGGAATCACAATCGTCCTCGCCGTACTCGATTTCGGCCTCGGCCAGAGCGGTGCGGCACTCGGGGCACCAGTAAACCGGCTTCAGGCCCTTGTAGATATAGCCCTTCTTGGCCATCTCGCCGAAGATCTCGATCTGGCGGGCCTCAAACTCGGGCTTCAGGGTGAGGTAGGGGTGCTCAAAATCGCCAATAACGCCCAGACGCTTGAACTGGTCGCTCATGATGTCGATGTGCTCGGTGGCGAACTTCTCGCAGATCTGGCGCAGGCCCAGCTTGGAGATGTCCTTCTTCTTGTCGCCGACCGATGCCAGAGCCTTCAGCTCGATGGGCAGGCCGTGGGTATCAAAACCGGGGATATAGGGGGCCTTGTAGCCGTCCATGTTCTTCTCGCGGATGATGATATCCTTGATGATCTTGTTCAGGGCGGTGCCCATGTGAATGTTGCCGTTGGCGTACGGAGGGCCGTCGTGGAGCACAAAGGTGGGCTTGCCCTCGTTGTGCTTCATCAGCTCATTGTACAGATCGTTCTTGTTCCAGTCCTCCAGCATGGCGGGCTCCTTCTTGGGAAGGCCGGCACGCATTTCAAACAGGGTCTTGGGCAGATGCAAGGTGCTGTCGTATTGGGATTTTGTCTTAGGCACTGGTTCCACACTCCTCAATAATCTTTCATTCAATGCGCTCAGGGCGCGGCTGTGCCGGCTGACCCGGCACATGGGAAAAGCAGGGACAGGCGCTCAACGCCCCTGCCCTGCTGCATCACGCGGAAAACCGCGCGGGGATGTACGGTTATTTGCTGAACTGGACGCCCTGAAATGCGGAATAATCCACTTCGGCGGGGCGCTTCTGCTCAGGGGTTTTCAGCTCGCTCTCGTCCTTGTCCCAGAAGTCCTCGTTCTGGTCGGCGTCCTGGGCATCCACCTCGGCCTCGGCGGCGTCAGCGTCCAGCACATCGGCGACGGCGTCTGCGGCAGCCGTATCCGGAGCAGCTTCCACCGGGTTGTCGGGGGTATACTCGGGCAGGCGGCTCAGGGACTCCACGTGGCTGCGGTAGAGGTTCAGCACGTCCGCCTTGAAGCGGGTGACTTCCAGGCGAACCCGCTCATACTCCCGCTCCTCCATCATCCGCTGGTCACTGGCCTCGCGGACGATCTCGTCGGCGCGGTCGGTGGCCTTTTGCAGCAGGTCATTGGCATCACGGATGATGTCGTCGCTGCGGATGTTGGCCTTGTGGATGATCTCCTCCGCCTTCTGGTTGGCCTCGCGGATGACGTTTTCGCCGATCCGCTGGGCATTGATGAGGGCGGACTTCATGATCTCACCGTCGGCGCGGTAGTCCTCGGTCTCCTTGGCCAGGCGCTGGTTTTCGCTCTGCAGCTGCTGAATCTGCTGCTGCAGACGCTCCAACTCATTGGCGTTGCTCTTGAGCTGCTCCTCGATTCTGTCCAGGAACTGGTCCACCTCTTCGATCCGATAGCCGCGGAAGCCCTTTTCAAACTGGACAGAATGCACGTCCTGCGGTGTCAGCATAACTGATTTCCTCCTGTTATTCTACTACTAATACTGGAAGAACGCAACAATCTGGCGGTCCTTCCTTGTTTTACCCGGGAGCCCGGTCAGAGCAAAGCGCCCCTTGCCCCGAACGGTAAAAATATCCCCTTCATATACTGGGGCGTGAACATTTTCGGTGGGCAGATGGTTGATCTCCACCCTGCCCGCCTCGATCAATGCGGCCGCAGCGCCGCGGCTGCAGTGCAGCATCGCCGCCAGCACGGCATCCAGCCGCAGGGAGGACACCGCCGCCGTCCGCACAACCCGCTCGCCCGGCGACAGGTCGGGCAGCTCGTCCAGAGGCTGCAACGTGCAGCTGACCTCGGCGCGGCCCACCTGGCACAGTTCCTCGCAGATCAGACGGGCTGCCGGCTCCAGCGCAAACACATAGGCTGTGCCGGGGGTATCCGGCGGGAGGACGATGTCCCCCAGGGCTTCCCGCTTCAGAGCAAGGCCCATCAGGCTGCCCAAATAGTCTTTGTGGGCCGGCAGATCTGCCCCGGGGGCTGCCCTGCATTCCAGCCGGACACAGGTCAGCGGACTATCGGTCCAGCTGTCCTCCGGCTCGATGGCAACCAGCTGCCGCTCGGCGTCGGGGTGTCCCCCGTCCAGCCGCCAGCAGCTGCAGCCCGCCCTGGATAAGGCGGCTTTGGCCAGCACCTGTTCCCTGTCGCTGAGGAACGAAGAATACTTGGGGATGCCGCGGGCCTCGGCCGTGCGGGCCAGGTCCTCGATGTGGCGCATCAGAAAACGCTCTTTGTCGTTCTGGGGCGGAATAAATCCGCGGACTGGATTCCGGGCGCCGGAATCATCAATAGAACGCGCCATTGCTCTCCAGCTCGTCCAGCAGATCGCCCATAATGTCGACGTTATAGGGCGTGATGATAAAGGTGCTGTTGGCCACCCGCTTGATCTGACCGTTGTTGGCGTAGGCCACGCCGGACAGGAAATCCACCAGGCGGCGCGAGACCTCTTTATTGGTGGACTCCAGGTTCAGCACGACGGTGCGCTTGTTGTTGAGGTGGTCCGCAATGGTGCTCGCATCCTCAAAGCGCTCGGGCTTGACCAGAACCACCTTGAGCTGGGTGGTGGCATTGATGTTGACCACGCGGTTGCTGCTCTTGGTGTTCTCGCTGCTGTCATCGTCGTAGGAATCCGACACGCCGAAGCCGCTGTTGTTGTTCACCATCTGAGGGCCATCGTCAATGTACTGATCGTCGTAGCCGTCATCCTCGCCGAAGAGTCCTTTTTTGATATTTTCCATAAAAGACATCGATACCGCTCCTTTCATCTGCCATGCAGATGCCATTCGCTATGAAAGACGCCGCTGTCCTGCACAGCGGGACAGACAAAAAAGAATAGCTTTTTATATTATCTGTTTTTTTGTTCCGGATGTCAAGTAATCGCAGCATAAATCTGGCACAGATTCCCAAACCGCCGCCAGCCCGTCCGGAACGGGCCCAAATCAGGACAGCAGTTTTCCGTCGTAGAGGTTCTGGCCCTCCACAATCACCTGGTCGTACAGGCGCACTTCGCTGACCGAACCCTCCGTCCCCTTGGGAGACACAATGATGTAGTCGCCGTCGGTGACCAGGGGATGTTCGTCGTCCACCGGGTCAATCCGGCAGAAACGGGCCAGGTTGCCAAACTTGACGTAGACGCCGGGGATATAGTTTTCCCCTGCCGGAACGGTTCCCGAGGCGGCGCTGTCTGCCTCCGGTGCGGCCTCCCCTGTCTCAAGAACATAGTGGACCGATGCCGCAGGCACCCGCAGGCCGGTGGTCTCATTGACAATGATCTCCGCCGAGGCCTGACCCAGCCGCAGCACGTCCGCGGTGATGGAATCACAGGTCAGGACAAAGCGGGCCAGGCCCGACGCCTCGTCGATGGTCACCTCGGTCAGTTTGCCTTCCAGAGCCTGGTTGGTCTGGCCGGGGAAACGAATCTTCACCGTCTTGGTCAGAGGGGTGCCGTCGGCCCGCAGGAGTTTCTGGGCCTCTTTGGCGTCGCAGACGCCGCAGTAGGTCCAGCTGAACCCCGACACCATCTTGCCGGCGCATCCCGCCAGCGGGGCGTCTGCGCCGCCGTCCAGATAGGCCTTGAGGGTGGCCGCATCCATCGCCAGAATGGCGTCGGAGGACTGGCTCAGCTGGCGGGCGTTGGCACAGCGGACAAAGTAGCCGGTCAGGGGCGCGGTGATCTGGGCAGGCGAGCCCAGCCGGCTCCGAATCTGATCGGCCTCGGCCTGCAGGGCAGCAATCTGGGCCGCGAAGCCCGACGCCTCCCCCGTCACCACCAGAATCTTGTTTTGGGTCAGGAGATAGTCCTCTTTACCGTCGTCCAGGTCTTCCAGTTCGCCCCGGTCCACTGCGTCCATCAGGTCGTAGAGGGCGGTGGTGCGCTCCTGGATCATGGTGTCCACCTGGGTGGCAGATACGTTCTCGGCACGCTGCAGCAGGTCAATCTGTTCGTTCAGGTCGTTCAGCTCAGCCCGCAGGGTGCTCTGATCGTGGCTGGTGTAAACTTCCGCCACCACGGTGCCGGCCGAGACGCGGGCGCCGTCGTCCACCAGATACCCCAGATCCCCGCTGCCGGGAATCATGGTCTCCTGAAACAGCAGCACGCCGTCCGCCTGCACCTTGTTCTCCACGGTGGCGGTCAGGACAGTTTCGTAGGTGTTGGGCGGGTTGACCAGGTGCATGATCTGATAGCCCACATAGCACAGTGCAATGAACAGCAGAACCACCACGATTCCGCCCAGAATGGTGAGCCAGTTTTTGGGGGAAGCGGTTTCCGAATCCTTTCTCATCCAGCATCACCCCTCTTTGAGAAACGCGGCGGCCAAGTCTGCCGCCTGATCAATCAGGTCCGGCGCGTCGGCCTGCAGCCAGACCACCCCGTCCATATGGCGGAACCAGGTCAGCTGCCGCTTTGCATAGCGGCGGGAGGACTGTTTCAGCTGCTCGGCACAGCTCTCCAGCGTAGCCTCCCCCGCAAAGTAAGGGAAGAATTCCTTGTATCCGATAGCCTGTGCCGCGGTACGGTAGGTCTGCCGGTTCTGATAGACCATCCGGGCTTCTTCCAGAAGGCCCTGTTCCAGCATCCGGTCCACGCGGGTGTCAATCCGGCGGTAGAGCACCGCCCGGTCTGCAAAATCCAGCCCCAGCACCAGAGAGCGGTAGGGCCGCTCCGGCGGAAGGGAGGCTGCTTTCTGCTCGCTGAGGCGGCGGCCGGTGGCCCGGTAATGTTCCAGAGCCCGCAGCACCCGAAGGTGGTTGTTGGGATGGATGGCCGCTGCGGCCTCGGGATCAGCGGCCTGAAGCTCGGCATACATGGCCTCGGGGCCCCGGGCAGCCAGTTCCGCCGCCAGAGCCTCCCGCAGGCCCTCTGGGGCCTTTTCCTCGGCAAAGCGGACGCCGTACAGGAAGCTCTGGACATAAAGCCCCGTCCCGCCCACCAGAATGGGCAGACGGCCGCGAGCGTCGATTTCCTCCACCAGGCCGCCGGCCAGGGCCGTAAAATCGGCCACACTGAAGGCCGTCTCCGGGGACAGGATATCCACACAGTGGTGCGGCACGCCGCGGGTTTCCTCCGAGGTTACCTTGGCGGTGCCCACATCCAGTCCCTTGTAAATCTGCATGGAGTCAGCGCTGATGATCTCGCCCCCAAACCGGAGGGCCAGTTCTACGCCCAGGGCGGTCTTGCCGGTGGCGGTAGGGCCCACCACCGCCATCACCGGGCGCTTTTCATTCGATTCTGCCAAACTGCTTTTCCAGCTCCTTTCGGGTCAGCTTGAGGACGCAGGGACGGCCATGGGGGCAGAAAGGCGGCACCTCGCCCGAGAGGATTTTCTCGGCCAGGGCCATCAGCTCCTCGGGAGAGGTGCGGTCCCCGGCCTTGATGGCGGCGCGGCAGGACACCGAGTGGAGAACCCATTCGGTCCGCTCGCTCAGCGCGTCGCGGCTGCCCCGGGCCAGCTTGTCTGCAATTTCCACCAGCATGTCTTCCAGGTCGTCCTGCTCCACGTCGCAGGGGACGGCCCGCAGCAAAACGGTGTTGCCGCCAAAGTCCCCCACTTCAATGCCCACGTTTTCCAGCAGGGGGATGTTCCCCATCAGGGCCTGCTTCTCCTCTGCCGAGAGGGTGATCACCAGCGGCGCCAGCAGCAGTTGGCTGGGCACGTCGCCATAGCTGGCCGCCAGCTTCTCATAAATCTGGCGCTCATGGGCTGCGTGCTTGTCAATCAGGCAGAGTTCTTCCCCACGCTGGGCGATGATGTAGGTTTGGAAGGCCTCCCCCACATAGGACAGCGGGATGGGGGCATCTGCCCCCGGGAGCACCGTCTGTTCCGGCTGGACGGATGTTTCCTCCAGCTCTGTCTCGGGGGCTTCCATGGCCTGCTGCTCCGGCTGGGCGGGCTCAGGTTCCGGCAAGGGATTGAACACCGTTTTTGCGGACGCATCCGCTTTTGCAAACGGGTCGTCGGGGGTCCATTCCTCCGGCTCTTCCAGGCTGATATCCAGCTTGGATTCCTGCTCAGCGGGGCGGAACGTCTGTTTGGGACGGGCCGGTTCGGGGCTGCGAAGCTCCATTACTTTGGGGATGGGCTCCTCGATTCCCCACCAGTGCCGCTTGGGCTGGAGGGGCTCGGATTGGATCTCCGGTTCATCCGGTTCAGGGGCCAGTTTTGCTGCCGATTTGAGCACGCCGGGCTCCGATTGCCCCGGAATGACCGCAGAAAGTCCTGTAAAGCTATCTTGCTTTACAGATTTTTCCGTTTTATTATCGTTTGTTTTTTCGATTGCCTTTGCGTTGTCGGAATCGGACGCTTCAAAGGTCTCTTTGGATGAATCAAAGACAAAACGGCGTTCCCCGCTGCCCGGAGTGGCCAGCGCCAGCTTGACGGCGTGGTAAACCACATCAAAGACGTCGTTCTCCCGGGCAAAGCGGACTTCGGTCTTGGCCGGGTGGACGTTGACGTCCACCAGATCCGCCGGCATCTCCAGCATCAGCAAACCGCCCGGGAATTTTCCCTGCATGGTGGTGCCCTTGAAGGCGGTCTCCATGCCGGCCATCATGGTACGGTTGCGCACATAGCGCCCGTTGATGTAGAAATATTGCATGCTGCGGCTGGCGCGGCAGCTCTTGGGCGGAGTGATGAGACCGTGAATCCGGTACAGGTTGCTCTCGTCGTTTACCTCGATCAGGTCCCGGCTGAACTCCCTGCCCAGCACTGCATAGGCTGCGCCCCGCAGATCCCCGTCCCCGGGGGTGACGTACTGGGTTTTGCCTTCCCGCACAAATTTGAAGCTGACCTCCGGATGGCTGAGAGCCAGCCGGGTCACCACATCGGACACAAAGGTGCCCTCGCTGGAGTCCTTTTTAAGGAACTTCATGCGGGCGGGGGTGTTGTAGAAAAGGTCCCGCACCCGGATGGTGGTGCCCACCGCCCGGGCTGCCGGTTCACAGGGGCCCTCTTCCCCGCCCTCGTTGCGATAGAGGGAGGCGAACTCGCTGTCCTCGGTACGGGTCAGCAGTTCCACCCTGGCCACGCTGGCGATGGAGGCCAAGGCCTCCCCGCGGAAGCCCAGGGTGTGAATGGAATTCAGGTCCGCCTCCACCGCAATCTTGCTGGTGGCGTGGCGGATGAAGGCCGTGGAAATATAGGCCGGCTCGATGCCGCTGCCGTTGTCGCTGACTTCGATCAGCTTGACACCGCCCGACTCAATGGACACTGTAACTTGAGTGGCGCCCGCATCGATGGAGTTTTCCAGCAGCTCCTTGACAACCGACGCAGGCCGCTCCACCACTTCGCCCGCCGCAATCAACTCGGCGGTATGTTTATCCAGCACATGGATGACTGCCATGCAGACACCCTCCTTTCGTTGTTTCTAAACTCAGCCGGAAATGCTGCCCTTGAGGGTCTTTTTCAGCTCATAGAGGAAGTTGAGGGCCTCAATGGGGGTCAGCGTCTCTAGGTCCAGCGCCTCCAGCTTGTCCACCAGTTCGCTGGGCACCGCAGGAGACTGATACTCTTCCAGCGTGCCGAAATCCATCTGCTCCACATTGTTCTTGGGGGCAGCGGCCTCCAGTTTGCGCAGAACTTCATGGGCGCGGCGGGTGACGCTGCCCGGCAGGCCGGCCAGTTTGGCCACCTCGATGCCGTAGCTGTCATCGGCCGGACCCCGGACGATCCGGCGGAGGAAGGTGATGTCCTCGCCCCGCTTTTTGACCGCAATGTTGTAGTTCTTGATGCCCTCCACGCTGCCTTCCAGGTCGGTCAGCTCGTGGTAATGGGTGGCAAACAGGGTCTTGCAGCCCAGGCCGGTTTTGGGGTCGGAGATGTGCTCCACCACCGCCCGGGCAATGCTCATGCCGTCAAAGGTGGAGGTGCCGCGGCCGATCTCATCCAGAATCACCAGGCTGCGCCGGGTGGCATTTTTGAGGATTTCGGCCACCTCGGTCATCTCCACCATAAAGGTGGACTGACCGGCGGCCAGGTCATCCGAGGCCCCGACACGGGTGTACACCGCATCCACAATGCCCACATGACACTCCTTGGCCGGGACGAACGAGCCGATCTGGGCCATCAGGGCAATCAGGGCATTCTGGCGCATATAGGTGGATTTGCCCGCCATATTGGGGCCGGTGATGATCAGGCAGCGGTTTTCGCCGCAGTCCAGCTGAGTATCGTTGGGGACAAAAAGGCTCCCCTTGAGGACCTGCTCCACCACCGGGTGACGTCCCTCCCGGATCACCAGCTGATCGCTGTCATCCACGATGGGGCGGCAATAGTTGTTGTCTGCCGCCACGGTAGCCAGCGAGACATAGACGTCCAGCTCAGCCACCGCCCGGGCGGTCCGCTGAATCCGGTCCAGCTCCCGGCCAATGCCTTCCAGCAGGTCTGCAAACAGCCGGTGTTCCAGGCTGATGAGCCGCTCATGTGCACCCAGAATCTTGTTTTCCAGCTCTTTCAGCTCGGGGGTAATGTAGCGCTCACCGTTGGTCAGGGTCTGCTTGCGGGTATAGTTGTCGGGAACCATGTTTTTGTAGCTGTTGCTGACCTCGATGTAATAGCCAAACACATGGTTGAAACCGATTTTCAGCTTGGGAATCCCGGATTCCTGCCGCAGGCGGGCTTCCAGCTGGGCCAGAATCCCCTTGGTATTCTCCCGGATGGACCGCAGTTCATCCACTTCGTCGTTGTAGCCCGCAGCAATGACGCCGCCATCCTTGAGGGTGGAGGGGGCTTCCGGGTCGATGGCCGCATAAATGCGGGCCTTGATGTCCTCCAGGGGGTCCATTTCTCCGGCCAGGGTTTTCAGCTCCTCGCAGCTGCAGTCCCCTGCCAGCTTTTTCAGCTCGGGCAGACGGTCAAAGGTCTGGGCCATGGAGTAGATTTCCTTGGGAGTGGCGGAGCCATACACCGTCCGGGTCATCAGGCGCTCAATATCGGTGATATAGCGCAGGGTCTCGGACAGCTCTCCCCGGGCCATGGTCTGTTTCACCAGGCACTCCACCGCGTTGAGGCGGTGGTTGATGATGGCACTGGACACCAGCGGCTGTTCCAGCCAGCTGCGCAGCAGGCGCTTGCCCATGGCGGTGGAAGTCTGATCCAGAACCCACAGCAGGGTCCCCCGCTTCTCCCGGCCCCGCATGGTCTCAGTGAGCTCCAGATTGGAGCGGGTCACGTTGGACAGGTGCATGTACTGGGCCTCGGTGTAGCGGATCACCGTCTTGAGGCGGCCGACGCCCTTGATCTGGGTGTCGTGCAGGTACTGCAGCAGTCCGCCCATGGCGTATTTCACCAGGCCGTTGGCGCCGATCTCGGTGGTGTCGGCCCAGTCCCGGCCAAACTGTTCGGTCAGGGTGGACTCGATGAGGCCGGGAGCGTACCGCTCATCCTCCATCAGTTCCACCGCACAGTTGAGATACTTTTTGATGTAGTTGGTGATTTCCCGATTGGCGAGAACGCCCTCATTCATCAGCACCTCACTGGGATGATAGCGGCACAGCTCCGCAATGACCGCCAGCCCCAGCTTGTTGCTGGACAGCTCGGTGACATGGGCTGTGCCGGTGGAGACATCCGCAAAGCAGATGCCCGCCTGCTCCCCTTTCAGGTAGAGGCTGGCGATGTAGTTGTTTCGGTCATCCTGCAGCATGCTGCTCTCGATGACGGTGCCCGGCGTCACCACGCGGACGATATCCCGCTTGACCAGGCCCTTGGCGGTGGCCGGGTCCTCCACCTGTTCACAGATAGCCACCTTATAGCCCTTGGCAATCAGCCGGGCCATATAGGTCTCATAGCTGTGGAAGGGCACGCCGCACATGGGGGCACGCTCCTTCTGGCCACACTGCTTGCCGGTAAGGGTCAGATCCAGCTCCCGGGAAGCCGTGATGGCGTCGTCGTAGAACATCTCATAGAAATCGCCGATGCGATAAAAAAGGATCTCATCCTTATGCTGTTTTTTGATATCCAGATATTGTTTCATCATGGGCGACAGATCCGCCATGGCATTCCCCTTCTTTCCCCGGATGCGTCCCGCATCCCTCCGTCCGGTTTGTTCCCGGTAACCATTGAGACAAGGAAACGCGGCTCTGCAGATGCACAGCCGCGTTGATCACCGGACTCAGCCGCAGCCGCCGCAGGTGGAGCAGCTGCCAGAGCAGGAACTGGTGGGCTCCTGCACGGTCATCGGGTCGCCGCCATTCATCGCGGTGTTGATGATGGCGTCGATATAATTCACAAGGGCCTCGCACTCCCGCTTGGCGTCGTTGTAGGCCAGCATGCCCTCGTCGTTCATGATCTTGCTGTAGAGGGTGTTCACCTTCTCGTTCAGCTCGGCCACCCGGGCGTCGTTCCGCTCGGGCTTGCTGATCTCGTTGTTCAGGTCCATCCGGGCCAGGTTGAACTCCCCGATCATGTTCTGGAGCTCCTCATCGCCGTCGTTCATCTTGCGGGCCTTGTCCAGGGCCAGGTAACGGCTGTCGGTCTGAAGCGCCATGGCGGCGCGCTTGAAAAGATCAATGCAATCCATTGTAAATATTCTCCTTTTATTTTGTCAGTCTTGTGGTTGTATCTTGTCCCGAAATCACTGGACCCATTCGCCCAGCAGGACGGTGGCCCGGGCCCCGGTCAGGTGCACCATGGCATACTGTCCCATCAGGGAATCTTCTGCGGCAAACTCCACCGTCAGGTTGTTGTCCAGGCGGCCCGACAGAGTGCCCTCCAGCCGGCCATACCCTTCCACCAGAACCCGGACGGTCTGGCCCACCTGGGCCTTGACCAGGCCCATGGCGATCTCATCCTGTACCGCCAGCAGCCGGGCCATCCGGTCGGTCTTTTCCTGCCGGGGGGTGTCGTCGGGGTAAGTGGCCGCCGGCGTACCCTCCCGCTTGGAATAGATGAAGGTGAACAGCTGCATGTAGCCCACCTTGCGGACTAGATCCAGCGTACCCTGGAAGTCCTCCTCGGTTTCCCCGGGGAAGCCCACAATGATATCGCTGGAGAAGGTGATGCCGGGCACCCGGGCCCGGGCATACTCGATCAGATCCAGGTAGTGCTCCACGGTATAGTGGCGGTTCATCTTGGCCAGCAGCCGGTCCGACCCGCACTGCACCGGCAGGTGCAGGTGTTTGCACAGGTGGGGCTGTGCCGCGATGGTATCAATCAGCTTGCGGCTGGCATCCTTGGGGTGACTGGTCATAAACCGGATGTGATAATCCCCCGGCACGCTGCACAGCAGGTTGAGCAGGTCGGCAAAGTCGATGGATTCCTCCAGGCCCTTGCCATAGCTGTTGACGTTCTGGCCCAGGAGGGTGATCTCCTTGTAGCCGGCCTCCACCAGACCCCGGAACTCCGCCAGGATATCCGCCGGGCGGCGGCTCTTTTCCCGGCCGCGGACGTAGGGCACAATGCAGTAGGTGCAGAAGTTGTCGCAGCCATACATGATGGGCAGCCAGGCCCGGAACTCGCTCTCCCGCCGGATGGGCAGGTTTTCCACGATCACCGGGCGCTGGGCCGGCTCCAGCAGAATCCGCTTGTGCTTTTCCAGTTTGCGGACAATGAGCTCGGGCAAGGTGTCGATGCCATCCACGCCGAACACCAGATCCACATAGGGATAGCTCTGGCGGAGTTTCTCCACCACATGTTTCTGGTTGGCCATACAGCCGCACAGGCCGATCATCAGTCCGGGCTTTTTCTCTTTCAGGCCCTTGAGGGCGCCCACGTTGCCAAACACCCGCTGTTCTGCGTGCTCCCGCACGGCGCAGGTGTTGAACAGAATCAGGTCGGCATCCTCGGGTTTATCGCACAGGCCATAGCCGATATCCACCAGCACGCCCTTGATCCGTTCGCCGTCATTGACGTTCTGCTGGCAGCCATAGCTGTGGACATAAGCCAGCGGCGGCGTTTCATAAAACCGGCTGATGACGCCGGCCGCCTCCGCGTTGTGTTCATAAGTGATGTATTCCAACAATCTACCATCCTTCATCCCGGACGGCCAAAGCCGTCGGGTTCCTTGTTTTTTGGGCCTGGGGCCCGTCCTTCATCCTGTCTATTATACAGGTTTCTCCCCCGCGAAACAAGGGAAAATTTCACGCCGGACCCAAAGCGCCCTGAAAAAGTTTTCCGGCCGGCCTTTCGTCCGGCCGGGCCGGAAACAGCAGCGGCCGCATCGCTGCGGCCGGCGCATCCAAAAGCGGCTGGATGCCGTCCCTTTCAGAGGGACGCAGCCGCCTGGAGTTTTTCTCCTTCTTCTTCCCGGGCACAATCCTCACACAGGCCAATCCAGGTCAGGACGCAGTCGCTCACCCGGCCGGGCTGGCTGTTCAGCAGGCGCTGCATCACCTCACTGTCCAGGTCCAGGTCGGTCACCTGGCCGCACCGGGTACAATACAGGTGGCTGTGCCACGACAAAGTGTGGTCAAACCGGTCCGGCTGGCCCGGAATCGGCACCCGGCGGACCCGGCCTGCCTCCACCAGGCTGTTTAAATTGCGGTAGACGGTGCCAAGGCTCAGCCCCGGGCACTCTTTGAGTGCATTCTGATAGATTTCCTCTGCAGTGGGGTGGTTGTTCATGGCTTCCACCTGCTGCATGACCAGTTCCCTCTGTTTTGAGTAGCGCATATTTGTTGCCCCCTTTACCCTTCCCCTTTGATCTTGGCCCAGTAGGCCTTGGCGGCCTGTTCCGAGCGGTTGTCTCCGTAGGTGTAATATTTGGCGTCTTTGATGGCGTCGGGCAGATACTGCTGCTCCACCCAGTGGTTTTTATAGGCTTGGGCATACTTGTAGTTCTGCCCTTTGACCAGGGCGTCGGCCCCGTCGAAATGCTTGTTCTGCAGCTGGCGGGGCACCGGACCGGTGCGGCCCGCACGCACGTCCGCCAGTGCTGCGTCGATGGCTGCCTCGCCGCTGTTGGACTTGGGACTGGTGGACACCAGAATGACTGCGTCGGCCAGAGGAATCCGTGCCTCCGGCAGGCCCAGCATATTGGCCGCATCCACCGCCGCCTTGACAATGGGAATAATCTGCGGGTAGGCCAGCCCAACATCCTCACAGGCACAGACCATCAGGCGGCGGCAGGCCGACGGCAGGTCCCCTGCCTCCAGCAGCCGGGCCAGATAGTGCAGGGCCGCATCGGGGTCGGAGCCCCGCATCGACTTCTGATAGGCCGAGACGATGTCGTAGTGTTCGTCGCCATCCTTATCGTACCGCATGGCGGTGCGGCGGGTCACCTGCTGGATCATTTCCAGGGTGATGGTTTTGCCATCCGGCCCGTTTTCCGCGGCGGCCACCGCAAATTCCAGGCTCCCCAGCGCTTTTCGCATATCGCCGCCGGCACTCTCTGCCAGATACTGGGCCGCCTCGTCGGTGATGGTCACCGGGCTTTCCTCCGACAGGCGGGACACCGCATTGCGCACCCCGCGCTCTATGTCCTGCGCGGTCAGGCTCTTGAACTCAAAGACGGTGCAGCGGGAGAGCAGTGCATTATAAATGTAGAAATAGGGGTTTTCGGTGGTGGAGGCGATGAGGGTGACCGTCCCGTCCTCCAGACACTCCAGCAAGCTCTGCTGCTGCTTTTTGTTGAGATACTGAATCTCATCCAGATAGAGCAGAATCCCCCCTGCCCCGGCCAGGGTTCCGATGTCCTTAAACACCGCCTTGATGTCCCCGGTGCCGCAGGAGGTACCGTTGAGTTTGTGGAGGGTCATGCCGCTGTTTTCGGCGATGATCCGGGCCACGGTGGTCTTGCCGGTACCGGAGGGACCATAGAAAATCATATTCGGAATATGCCCGCTGTCGATGGTGCGCCGGAACACCCGTCCCGGGGCCAGCAGATGCTGCTGGCCGCAGACATCCCCCAGAGTCTTGGGCCGCAGGCGCTGGGCCAAAGGTTCCCGCATAACAAACCACCTTTCCATACCGGTTTTCAATAGTGCGAACGATTACGACTATTATACAGCATTTTACTGGAAAGGACAAGGGCACCCAGTCACAGTGCGAAATATTTACAAAATCCTCAAAACGTGATATCATCACAGCAACAGCTTCCAGGAGGTGGCCCCCATGCCCAAAAAACAGATGTCCGCCGCAGAACTTGCGGCCAAAAAAGAACTGGCCCTGGCCGTCATCGAACGGCTGAAGGCCGAATATCCCGACGCTGCCTGCAGCCTGGACTACGACCACGCCTGGCAGCTGCTGGTCAGCGTCCGGCTGGCCGCCCAGTGCACCGACGCCCGGGTCAATGTGGTGGTGGAGGATCTCTTTGCCAAATATCCCAATGTGGCCGCCCTGGCCGCCGCCGAGCCGGAGGAAATCGAAGCCATCGTCAAGCCCTGCGGCCTGGGTCACTCCAAAGCGCGGGACATCTCGGCCTGCATGCGGGTGCTGCGGGATCAATACAACTGCCAGGTTCCCACCACCTTTGATGAGCTGCTGAAACTGCCCGGCGTTGGCCGCAAGAGCGCCAACCTCATCATGGGCGACGTCTTTGGCAAGCCCGCCATTGTCACCGACACCCACTGCATCCGCCTGTCCAACCGGATCGGCCTGGTGGACAACGTCAAGGAACCCCAAAAGGTGGAAATGCTTCTGTGGCAGATCATCCCTCCCGAGGAGGGCAGCGATCTGTGTCACCGGTTTGTCTACCACGGCCGGGCCGTCTGCGACGCCCGCAAGCCTCTGTGCGAAAAATGCTGTCTGGCAGACATTTGCCGCACCGCCCAGGCCAACCAGGCGGAGGCCCAGTCATAACAGCCATTCAGGAGGATTGAACCATGATTATTTCTCTGTTTTCGATGATTTTCAGCCTGCTTGTGGGCGCTCTGGCCGGTTATGTGGCCGGACGTCTGATGGGCAGCTACACTTCCGCCCTGCGCAACGTTGTTCTGGGTATGCTGGGCGGCGTTGTAGGCAGCTTCCTGCTGGGGCTCATCGGCCTGCGGGCTGTGGGCTTCGTGGGCGACTTCGTTGTCTCGGTGGTGGGCGCCTGCGTCTGCATCTGGATTGCCCGCAAGCTTTCCCGCTGAATCGAATCTTTCCCGGCCCTGTCGCTCAAAAAAGCGGCAGGGCCTTTTTGTTTGGTATATTTCTTTACAGGGAGATCTTGACAAATTGTGAAAGAAGTCTTATTATAAGCTTCGACACAATAAGCAAGCTTATTATTCAAAAAGAAGGTAGAGCTATGACCAACGAACCTCTCCACCGCCTGCTGCTGCGTGCTCAGTCCGCCATGAACCGGGACGTCCTGGCCCGGGCTTCCAATCTGGGGCTTTCCCCCGGTCAGCCCAAAATCCTGGAGTTCCTTCTGCAGACCGGCGAGTCCAACCAGAAGTCCATCGCCGACTACTGCGAGATCGAGCCCGCCACCGCCGGCACCATTCTGGGCCGGATGGAGCGGGACGGGCTGATTGCCCGCGCACGGCACGAGGGGAACCGGCGTTCCCTGTACGTCACCCTGACGCCCCACGGCCGGGAGGTGGCACAGGCCATGGATCTCGCCTTCCGCCAGGCCGATCAGGCCGCCGCCGCTCTCCTGTCTGAAGAGCAGTGCGCCCAGCTGTGTGCCATGCTGGCTGACGTATGTGAAGCATTGAATCGAGAAAGGAAGAATCCCACGTGAAAAAACGCTCCCGCAACAATCTGGTTCGCCGCTATCTGACTCTGCTGGTGGGTCTGCTCATCATGTCCTTTGGCGTGGCCTTTTCTATCAAGGCCGGGCTGGGCACCTCGCCGGTTTCCAGCGTCCCCTATGTCCTCAGTCTGATTGTTCCCATGACGGTGGGCGAAACCACCATCCTGATCAACTGCCTCCTGGTGCTGCTCCAGATTCTCCTGCTCCGCCGCCAGTTTGAGCTGGTGCAGCTGATTCAGGTGCCGGTGGCCATCGCCTTTGGCTATCTGACCGACCTGGCTGTCTGGGTCCTGTCCCCCATTGTCCCCGCCGCCTACTGGCAGCAGTGGCTGTTCTGTATTCTGGGCATCCTGCTGGTGGGCATCGGCGTCAGCTTTGAGGTCACTGCCGACGTGGTCACCATGGCGGGTGAAGGCGTCGCTCTCGCCCTGTGCAAGACCACCAAGCTCCCCTTTGCCAAGGCCAAAATCACAGTGGACTGCTCTCTGGTGGTCATTGCCGTTGTCCTGTCCTTCCTGTTCCTCCACACGCTGGCCGGTGTCCGGGAAGGCACCATCGCCGCCGCCCTCTTTGTGGGCATGACCGCCAAGCAGGTAAACCGTCCCATGAGCCGGATCGGCAATCTGCTGCTGGCCTGATCTTACGTTTGCTCCCTCCTGATTGAAAACACACAAAAAAATGCCCGCACGGACCCTCGCTTGGATCCCGGCGGGCGTTTTTGTTGTTCTCCATTGTCGCGATGGGCTGCGGCGGGGTCTCTGTGTGGTCAGTCCTGCCGGCTGCCCTGCTGGTACTGCTTATGAGGTCAGCATGCAGACTCCCCCAGACATTCACAGCACCGTCCCGCCGCAGGTGGTACACGAGGTTATAAGACTGCGGCCTTTTCAGGACAGAAAAACGCCCCCGGATGCAGCGTTTGTTCTGCATGCGGAGGCGTTTTTTCAGGAGACAGGAAACTTCGATTTTATCAGGAAAGAATCATCCGGTCATTGGCCAGCTCGTCGCCGCTGGCGGTCTGGAACTTGGCCAGCAGGTCGGCCACCTTCAGCTTCTTCTTTTCCTCGCCGCTGACGTCGTAGATGATATGGCCCTCGTGCATCATAATCAGGCGGTTGCCGTATTTGATGGCGTCCTTCATGTTATGGGTAATCATCAGGGTAGTCAGGTTGTGCTCCGCCACCAGCTTGGCCGACAGAGTCAGCACCTTCAGGGCGGTTTTGGGGTCCAGAGCGGCGGTGTGCTCATCCAGCAGCAGGAGTTTGGGCTGGGTCATGGTGGCCATCAGCAGGGTCAGCGCCTGGCGCTGGCCGCCCGACAGCAGGCCCACTTTGGCGGTCAGGCGATCTTCCAGGCCCAGGTCCAGGGTCTTGAGCAGCTCGCGGTATTCCTCCCGCTCCTTTTTGGTGATGCCCACCCGCAGGGTACGGGGTTTGCCGCGGCGGGCTGCCAGGGCCAGGTTTTCCTCAATCTGCATGGTGGCGGCGGTGCCGGTCATGGGATCCTGGAACACCCGGCCAATGTACTTGGCCCGCTGATGTTCACCCAGGCGGGTCACATCGGTGCCGTCGATCATGATTTTGCCGGTATCCACCGGCCAGACACCAGCCACCGCGTTCAGCATGGTGGACTTGCCTGCGCCGTTGCCGCCGATGACGGTGACGAAGTCGCCCTCGTTCAAATGGAGGGAGAGATGGTTCAGGGCCGTCTTTTCGTTGACGGTGCCTGCGTTAAAGGTCTTGGAAATGTTCTGGATATCAAGCATGGGTTTCGTCCTCCTTCTGAACCTTTTTGGGGACGGGCTTGGAGAAGTACTTCCCCTTCCAGTACGGGACTGCCAGGAAGATGGCAACCACAGCGGCCGACAGCAGCTTGAGCAGGTTGGCATCAAAGCCCAGGGTCAGAACCAGCTGGATGACAATGTAGTAGATCACAGCGCCGATAGACACCGCAAACAGCTTGAGGGCGAAGTTGCGGAAAATCCGGCCAAAGATGGCCTCGCCGATGATGACGGCGGCCAGGCCGATGACGATGGCGCCGCGGCCCATGCTGACATCTGCAAAACCCTGATACTGGCTCAGCAGAGCGCCCGACACCGCCACCAGCGCATTGGACACCATCAGGCCCAAAACGATATTGAAGTTGGTGTTGATGCCCTGGGCGCGGCTCATGTTGGGATTGGAACCGGTGGCGCGGATGCCGCAGCCCAGCTCGGTGCCGAAGAACCAGTAGAGAACCCCGATCAGGACCGCCGTAATCAGGATGACCATAAACACCGGGTTGCGGAGGGCCCATTCCTTGACCCAGCGCAGAGAGATCAGCAGGTTGTACTTATCCACGTTGATGGACTGGTTGGCCTTGCCCAGAATTTTCAGGTTGATGGAGTAGAGGGACAACTGAGTCAGGATACCGGCCAGAATCGCCGGAATGCCCATAAAGGTGTGGAGCAGACCGGTGACCAGGCCGCACAGCAGGCCTGCCACCAGAGCCAGCAGCAGGGCCACCCAGATATTGCAGCCCGCCAGCAGAGCCATGACGCAGACCGCGCCGCCGGTACCGAAAGAGCCGTCCACCGTCAGGTCGGCCACATCCAAAATGCGATAAGTGATGTACACGCCGATGGCCATAATACCCCAGATCAGGCCCTGCGCGCAGGCTCCCGGCAGAGCGCCGGGCAGATTTGCCAGTCTCGCTAAGACTTCCAAAACAATTCCTCCTCATTTTTACGTAGTTCCGCCGGATCTTCCCTGCCCGGCGGCGCCGGAACAAAAACCGTAAATGTGCCCGCGACCGCCGGAGCAAAAACGCCCCGACGGTCGTGTACGCAAAAGGCGGGGCGGATGGCTTCCCATTCTCCCCGTCTGGTTTGATTTAAGAAAGAGGATTTACGCCTCGATGGCCTCGTACCCCTCCGGAACCGTCAGCCCAAGCTCATCGCAGATGGTCTGATTGTACTTCTTGGTGACGTTGGTATACTGGATGGGCATGGTGGAGATATCCGCCTCGCCGGTCAGGATCTGGGCGGCCATCTCGCCGGTGGTGTAGCCCAGGTCGTAGTAGCTGATGGACAGGGTGGCGACGCCGCAGCCCTTGCAGATGCCCTCCTCGCCTGCGAAGACCGGCTTCTTCATGGGGCGGCAGATGCCGTCCACAATGCCGGTATTGGCGGCGACGGTATTATCGGTGGGAACATACAGGATGTCGTTGTCGGCGGCAGCCTGCTGGCAGACCGAGGACAGGTCGTTGGAATCCGAGAAGGGATACTGGGTGACGGTCAGGCCGGCAGCCTCCAGCTCAGCCTGCACCACATCCACCTGATACTGGCTGTTGGCCTCGGCCGAGCAGTAGAGCAGGCCAGCGGTCTTGGCCTCCGGCATCCACTCCAGAATCATAGCAGCTTGCTCATCCAGAGGAGCCAGGTCGGAAGTGCCCGAAATGTTGCCGCCCACGGTGCCGTCAAAGTCATCCAGACCCAGGGCCACGCCATACTCGGTGATGGAGGTGCCCAGGACAGGGATATCGGCGGTGGCGGCCTGTGCGGCCTGCAGGGCAGCGGTGGCGTTGGCCAGAATCAGGTCCACGCCAGCCGAGACAAAGCCATTGCAGATGGTGGCACAGGTGGCGGTATCGTTCTGTGCGTTCTGCAGGTCAAAGGTGACGGCGTCGCCGAACTGGTCGGTCAAGGCGTCCTGGAAGCCCTGGGTAGCGGCGTCCAGCGCCTCATGCTCCACCAGCTGGCAGATGCCCACCGTATAGCTCTCACCCGATGCGGCCGAACCTGCCGAAGCAGCGGCAGACGAAGCGGTGGATGCCGCGGTGGAAGACGAAGAAGAACCGCAGGCCGACAGGATGCCGGCAGCTGCAGCAGCCGCAGAAACAGCCAGGAACGAACGACGGGAAATCTTACGCATAACAAAACTCTCCTCTATCTTATACTGCGTGTGCCGCGGGGAACAGGACCCGCAGGAAACCAGCCGCCCAAAGGCTGCCCTTTCACTTCACACGTGTGAACTGCTTTACGCTTGTGAAGTATAGCACACTTTCCCATGGATTACAAGACGAGAGCCGGAGATTTATTCTCCTGAAGCGCCCCAATTATCGATTGTGTCGAATTTATCCATTACTTTTTTCGATGAATATTCTGCTGCATCTTTTCCAGGCGGGTCCGCTCCTCTTTCAGCCAGGCAAGATTTTCTTCCAGCTGCTCCAGCCAGGGACGGTTCAAATCGTAGCGGTAATAGAGGGCCTCCCCCAGTTTTGCCTGAAACCGCCGCAGCACCACCGGGTGGAGCGTCTGCTCCCAGGCCGGAGCTTCCTGTTCCAGGGCCATACAGCACTGGGCCCATCGGATGTCCAGCGGTTCCCGCTGGGCAATCCCCTGGCCTTCCAGATAATCCGTCAAATTCGCCTGATGGACCGGGCCGCCGCACCGGGTGGCCTGGAAATAATACCGCACCTCCCCCGCCGGGCTGATTTCCTGTCCCAGCGGATAGAGGGCACAGACCAGCGGGCGGGCTTCGTGGACAGCGCAGCGGTTTTCGGTGAAAAAGGGGCAGTTGTTGTGTTCCTCTTTAACAGGCATCAGCCGGAGCACCGGGAGGTGGCTGACCGTCCCAATGTACATTTTGCAGAAGGCCCGGGCGGTCAATTTGGGCGGCAGGCCCAGACGCCGGGACAGCCGGTAGAGGTCATATCCCGACAGGACGATGTCCTCCCGCCCGCGGCAGCATCCGCCGCAGCCGGCACAACGGAACGAAAAGGCGGCATCCCGTTCCAGAAAGGGCATTTCCGGGCTCCGGCCGCCGTTTTCAGCGCCGCACAGGTCAATCTCGTGGTCTCTCATACATCCTCCTCGTCCTCCCGCAGAAGCTGTTCGATCAGCCGTTCCCGGTTCTCCAAAAACAGCTGTGTCAGCTGGTAGCTTCCGGTTTCTTCATAGGTGCAGGGGCGGACGCCGGTCTCGTCAAAGGACAGAATCCGGGCATCCGGCGCGCCCAGCAAAATCGGCGAGTGAGAGGCAATCACAAACTGCGCCCCCGCCCGGGCCATCCGAACCATCTGCACCAGCAGGGCTAGCTGACGCTGGGGAGAGAGCGCCGCCTCCGGCTCGTCCATCAGGTATAGACCTTGTTCATTGCAGGATTGAAACCACCCCAGAAAGCTCTCTCCGTGGGACTGCTCATGAAGGGCCTTTCCCCCAAAGCGCTCATAATAGATCTCTTTGGGAACCGGCCCCAGGCCGCTGTTGCGGTAGACTTCCGCCTGGCTGGCCACATTGAAAAAGCTCTCTGCCCGGAAGAAATAGCCGAAGGGCGGCCGGCGGAACCCTCTGGACACCCGCATGGCCTGCGCCAGCCCGTCTCCCTCGTCGAAGGTGGAAAACCGATAGTTGATGGTACCGCCCTCCGGGTTGAAGCCGCAGTTTACTGCGATCCCTTCCAGCAGAGTGGACTTGCCGGTGCCGTTTTCTCCGGCCAGAAGGGTGATGTTGCGATCAAACCGCAGCTGTCCCAGCTGACGCAGGGCCGGAATATCCCGCAGCCAGGAATCCCTCGGCAATTTGCTCCAATCGATTTCCACCGCCCGGAGATAGCGCTCGTCCATCTTGGTCTCGCCTCCCTTTTCCTCTTGTTCCATGTAAGGATAGCACGGCGCGGCGGGCGCTGTCAATTTTCCGGGCCGCAGAATTTCCCGTCCCCATCCACTGCGGCGTCCCAGCCGCCTTTTCCGTGGCAGAGGCGGGCGGACAGGTCCTT
This sequence comes from Faecalibacterium sp. An122, assembly GCF_002160895.1. Lineage (GTDB taxonomy): Bacteria > Bacillota > Clostridia > Oscillospirales > Ruminococcaceae > Faecalibacterium. The sequence continues at coordinate 343,725 of NZ_NFLL01000001.1, forward strand.
CTTTTTTAAAAATTCAAACGCAATCCGGGATTTGTTTTTAGTTTTTTCAAGATTTCGTGCTATAATGACCCTATCTACAGAGCATCCCGATGCTCTGCCCCGCCGTTTGCCCGCGGTAAAGGCCCATTCCAGGCCGCTGCAGGCGAGGGGGATCTGGTTTTTGCCGATTCGTTCTTTCAAAATCAGCGGCAAAAGCCGGAATTTGAAACTTTGGCTTTTCTTTTCTACGCATAGAGAGTATACTAAGCTTACAATATCACTTGAATCCGGAGGCTTTTATGTATCAATTTACCGGTTGTCCCTGTTCGGTCTGCGGCAAACCTCTGACCGATACGGACGATATTGTCGTCTGTCCCGACTGCGGTGCACCCTATCACCGGGTGTGCTACGAGAATCAGGGCGCCTGTGTCTACGCTGACAAACACGGTTCCTTTGAATGGACGCCCCCTGCTTCGGCCCGGCCGGAGCACAAATGCCCCAACTGCGGCGCACCCAACCCCGAATCCGCCACCCGGTGCAGCCACTGCGGTTATCTCTTTGGCAACGGCCAGACTCCCCCGCCCCGGGTGGATGCATCCCGTCAGGCCCAGCAGCCCGCCGGAGGCGGCTTCAACTACGCCCGCCTCTATCAGGAGGCCCAGGGCGGCACCTGGCAGTCCAGCGCAGCCAGCGCCGTGGAGCCCATCGACGGAATTTCCGGGGACGACTGGGCCACCTACATCGGCCCGGCCAGCCCCGCCTACCTGCGGGAATTTGCCCGGATGCAGCGGTACGGCCGCAAGAGCTCGGTCTGTTTCTCGGCCCTTCTGTTCGGCCCGCTGTATTTCTTCTACCGCAAAGCCTGGAAGCCGGCTTTCGCCTTCCTGGCGGTGGATCTGCTCCTGAACCTGCCCGCTCTGCTGGAACTGCTGGTCCTCAGCGAGAGTTCTCTCGCCCCCGCCATCAGCTCCTCCACCCTCATTCTGCTGGCGCAGATTGCATCCATCCTCAGCTTTGTGGTGATGGTTCTCAGCGGCATGTTCGCCAAGTATCTGTACCGCCGCTCCGCAGCGGAGCGCATCCGCCGCATCGAGGCTGAGTTCCCCGAGAAAGCCCAGCGGGAAGCTGTTCTGCGTGCCCAGGGCGGCGTCAGCTGGGCCGCTGTGGTGGGCGTGTTTACCGCAATGGTCGTGGCAGGCGCTCTGTTCAGCCTGCTGCTGGGCCCCAATGTTGAGGCAGTGACTTCTCTGCTGCTGTGATATCCATCCACTCAAATACCGAAGGAGGTCCCTTATGAAAGCCGTCAAAAAAGCTGTCATTCCTGCGGCCGGTCTGGGCACGCGGGTGCTGCCCGCCACCAAAGCCATGCCCAAGGGAATGCTGCCCATTGTAGACAAGCCCGCCATCCAGTATTTGGTGGAGGAGGCGGTCCGCTCCGGCATCACCGACATCCTGATTATTCTCAGCCGCGGCCAGACCATCATCGAAGATCACTTCGACCGCAGCCCCGAGCTGGAGGCCAAACTGGCTGCCCCCGGCAAGGAAAAAATGCTGGAGGAATGCCTCGGCATTGCCAACCTGGCCAACATCTATTTTGTCCGCCAGAAGCAGACCCTCGGTCTGGGCCACGCCGTAAGCATGGCGCAGCCCTTCACCGGAGACGATCCCTTTGTAGTCATCTATGGCGACGATGTCATCGTGGGCGAAGACCCCGTCTGTGCCCAGCTGATCCGCGCCTATGAGGCCTTTGGCCGTCCGGCTGCCGGCGTCTCGGCAGTGCCCTGGGAGGATGTGAGCCGCTATTGCAGCCTCAAGACCACCCCCATCCGGGACAACTACTTCTTTGTGGACGACATGATCGAGAAGCCCAAAAAGGGCCAGGAGTTCAGCAACTACTCCATTCTCGGCCGGGTGCTGCTGACTCCCGAGATCTATCCCCTGCTGGCGGCCACCAAGCCGGGCGCCGGCGGCGAAATCCAGCTGACCGACGCCATGGCTGAATTCGCCCGCACCAAGGGCGGCATGACCGCCGTGGAATTCACCGGCAAGCATTACGACATGGGCAACAAGCTCTGTGTGGTGCAGGCCCAGGTGGAAATGGCCCTTCAGCACCCCGAAATTGGCGAGGCCTTCCGGGCCTACCTCAAGGAGTTCTGCAAGACCCTGTGAGTGCCTGATTCTGTCGCAGATAGACAAAGCCCATCCCCGGGTCAGGGGATGGGCTTTTTTGCTGTCACTGCAAGCCACAGAAAAACGCCGCCCATCGTAAAACGGGCGGCGTTCATTGCTGATTTGCTGATTGTTTTGAACTGGGGTTGTGAGCGATTAGTCGCTGACGTAGGGCATCAGAGCAACGTGACGAGCACGCTTGATGGCCACGGTCAGGGCGCGCTGATGATAAGCGCAGGTGCCGGTCACACGGCGGGGAATGATCTTTGCACGCTCAGAAACATACTTGCGCAGGCGAGCAACATCCTTGTAATCGATCTCGTCAATACGATCGACGCAGAAGCTGCAGACCTTCTTGCGGCCGCGGCGCACGGGACGTGCGGGGCGAGAGCCTTCGTTCTTCTCAAAAGCCATTGCTGGTTTACCTCCTGTTTGAATTTTTCAGTCGAGATGGACGCTCAGAACGGCAGATCGTCGCTGTCGTCGATGACGGCGAAGTCATCGGTATCCCCTGCCGAATAGCTGGGGACCGCCTCAATGGAGGACGGACGGGCAGACGGAGCGTTCGAGCGGGGCTGGCTGGCAGGATATGCCGAGCCGCCTCCATTGGTTCCGGAGTTCTTGGGGCCGCCAAAGTTGATGTTGTTGGCCACGATCTCCACACCAGTGCGGTTGTTGCCGCTCTTGTCCTGGTACTGACGGGTCTGGATGCTGCCCTCAATGATGATCAGGCTGCCCTTCTGGAAGTATTTGCAGACGAAATCCGCCTGCTGGCGCCAGGCCACAACGTCCAGAAAATCGGTCTGACGCTGCTCACTCTGACGAGAGTAGCTGCGGTCGCATGCGATGCGGAACCGCGCCAGATTGATCCCGTTGGTGGTGGTGCGAAGCTCGGGGTCCGCCACCAGGCGGCCCATGATGACAACAACATTCAACATAAGACAGGACTCCTTGTACCCGGTGGAATTAGTCTTCCTTTGCAACGATCAGAGAGCGCATGACACCCTCGGTGATCTTGTACACACGGTCCAGCTCGGCGGGGAAGTCGGGCTCGCTGGTGAAGTTAATCACAGTGTAGACGCCCTCGTTCTCGTCGTTGATGGGGTATGCCAGACGGCGCTTGCCCCACTCGTCGATGGAATCGATCGTGCCGTTGGCCTCGATCAGGGTCTTGAACTTACCGACCAGAGCGGCGGTAGCCTCCTCGTCGAGGGTGGCGGTGGTAATCAGCATGGTTTCGTACTTTGCCATTTTTGTGCACCTCCTTTTGGACTTAAGGGCCTCCAATGAGGCCAAGGATCCGCAAAAGACCTTCTTTCGCGGGGCCGTCTTTACAGACAGCAACTTATTATACCAAGCTCAGGACAAATTGTCAATCACAATTTTCGGATTTTTGGGAATTATTTAAATCAATCCAATAGCGCTCCAGTTCTTCATCCCGGCCCGGCACAAAGACGGTGGATTCATAGACTCCGCCGTTGGCCAGAATGGTCTTTCGGCTGCCCACATTGTCGGTCCGGCAGCTGATCAGAACCTTTTCCAGGCCGATCTGCCGGCAAAACGGCAGGGTGTCCCGCAGCATCCGGGCGGCGTAGCCTTTCCTCCGCTCGGAGGGGCGGACCGAGTAGCCGATATGCCCGCCATAGGCGGCCAGAAAGCCATTGAACCTGTGCCGCACCTGGATGGTGCCCACCATCTTCCCATCCTCCGGCCGAATGTACAAAAACTGGGTGGAGCGCACCCAGTCCACCCCTTCCGGCAAGGGTCCATCGGTGTCCCAGGCCTGGCAGTAACGAACCCAGTCCATGGGGTCTTCCATCCGGCGCAGCGGACCGCAGCCATCCATCCGGCTGCCGGCGTCCAGGCATTCCCGGCGAAAGTCAGCGATGGCCTCAGCATACTCCGGAGCCGGCCGCACCAAAAGCATGGATTTCATCTTCTCCCCTCCCCTGTACGGTCCATTCTAACAGACCACGCCGCAAAAAGCAAGCCCCGCGCCAAAACGCAGGGCTCCCCTTCTTTATAAATAGGATATCTCAGAGCACACGGCCCGCCCCCTGTTCCCGCAGGGTGAGCAGATGGCAGCTGCCCGGGCCAAAAACGCCCTCCATGGCTGCACAATAGCGCTCCAGGCACTCTCTGGGCACAAAGGCCTGAATGGTGCCGGCAAAGCCGCCTCCCTGCATCCGCCATGCCCCGCCGGTTCCTTCCAGCAGATGCTGACTCAGGGCCAGGGCCACCGACAGCTCCTGCCGGGCGGGCGTGGAAGCACAGTAGACGTTCTGACACAGGGCAAATGAGGCATGGCCGCTCTCCCCCACCAAATGCAGAAAGCGGCCGAACTGCCCGGCCCGCAACGCGCGGTCCTCGGCCAGGGTACGGGCGTTTTCCTCAAAGAAATGCATCGCCCGCAGGCAGGCCCGGTCTCCACAGGCTGCCCGCACCTCGGGCAGCCGGGCCCAAAATTCCGCTTCCCGCACTTCGCCCAGCACGTTGCAGCCAAAGCAGGCAGCCACTGCTTCCATCTCATGGCGGATGGCGGCAAATTCTGCGGTCAATTCGCTGTGACTGCCCCGGGTATCGGTGACACAAAGCACCATTCCGTCCGGCATCTGGCCTTTGGCCCGCAGTTTCTCCACCCGGGGCAACGCGGGATCTTCAAAGTCCGCAAAGATGACGCCGCCCAGAGCGCTGGCCAGCTGATCCAGCATCCCGCTGGGCTTGCCGAAATAGATATTCTCTGCATACTGTCCCAGCCGTGCCACCTGAATGGGGGTCAGGCCGCAGTCAAATTCCTCGTTCATCATGGCGCCCATCGCCATTTCAAAGGCCGCCGAGCTGGACAGTCCCGAGCCCCGCAGCACATCGCTGGTAGTATAGGCGTCGTAGCCGCCCACCTGCTTTCCCTGGGTGCGGAACCCTTCCGCCAGGCCGCGGATCAGGCTGGCCGAATGGGTGGACTCCGACGCCTGGGGATTGGGCTCATCCAGATCCACCACGTCCAGCTTGTTGAAGCCCCAGGACTTGACCCGGATATAGTTATCCTCGTTCCGGGCCACCACCCCAACCAGGTCCAGGTTCACCGCCGCCGCCAGGCCATAGCCGTGCTGATGATCGGTGTGATTGCCTCCCAGCTCAGCCCGGCCGGGCGCCGTGTACAAATGCACCTGCCGTCCCGGGCCAAAATAGCGCTCAAAGTCCGTCAGCGCCGCGCACCAGCGCGCTCGCTGCCGGGCCAGTACCGCCTCCGACGAACCATACAAGGTCCGCAGAAGATCGTCCCACACGCCCGCCGCTATTTCCTGCCGCCTCTGTGCGCTTGTCGCCATATGTACCCCCTATCTACGCATCTCACCGTGAAGGCCCGGACGAAAAGCCAGGCCGCAGACCGACTACTTGGATGCAGTGCCTGGCCCAAACAAAAACAACCGGGCCAGGCCCCGGGATCTTGCCTCTATTGTAGCTTACATGGCGGACATTTGCAATTTTATCCGATATCGGGGACATATTTTCGGCGTCAGGTCCAAAGATTCAGATGTACTTTTGTTGAATTTGCGCTGTCATCTATGGTATACTGGTATCATAACCCATCGGCGCGGTCGTTCCGCCCAAAAAGGAGGCTCCCTATGCCGGAAGTTTACAAGCAGTCGTTTAAACAAAATTATACCAACAACGTGGATCTTTCCGTCTTTAACTGCGGCTTGGAGCGCTGTGCACCGGGCCATACCTGGGGGCCCGGCATCCGGGACCACTACCTGATCCACCTGATTCTGGCGGGCAAGGGGACCTTCCAGACCGGCGGAAAAACCTGGGAACTCAGCCCCGGCGACATGTTTTTTGTCCAGCCCAACCAGCTGAACACCTACACCGCCGACATCCAGCAGCCCTGGGAATACTGCTGGGTGGGCTTCAACGGCATCAGTGCTCACAAGCTGGCCGCGCTGCTGCCCTTCTCGGACGAGCAGCCGGTGCACCATACCCAGCACCCGGAGGAAATGTACAGCGCGCTGGACAATATTTTCCGGGCCCGCGGGATGCGGGTGCAGGACGAGACGGCCATGGTGGGCTATCTGTACCTTTTCATCGCCGCCCTGATGGAGGAAACCAGCGAGCGCAAGCCCCACAACACCAACTCCTCCAGCCAGTATGTCCTGAATGCCATCAAGTACATCCAGTTCAACTATTCCCATGATATTTCCATTGACGACGTAGCCAAGAGCGTGGGTGTTTCCCGCAGCCATCTCTACCGTGTCTTTATGAGCAACGTGGGCAAAAGCCCCATCGACTACCTGACCGAATACCGCATCAATGAGGCCTGCAAGCTGCTGCGGGCGGGCACCTTATCCATCGCCGAAGTGGCTATTTCGGTGGGATTTTTCGATCAGTTCTATTTCTCGCGGGTGTTCAAGCGTGCCAAAGGCGTGCCGCCCAGCAAGTATCTGGCCGCACAGCAGGCAGAGGCCCAGTCCTCTGAGACCACCGATCCCGAATAACCGCGTTCAGCCGCCCTAGGAGGAACCATGCCTTTACAGAAAAATCAAATCATCACACTGTCCATCGAGCGGCTGTCCGGCGACGGCAGCGGCGTCGGCCATTGGGAGGGCGAAGCGGTTTTCGTGCCGAACACCGCTCCCGGCGACATCATCCGCGCACGAATCGTCAAAGACTGCAAACGGTATGCCTTCGGCATTGTGGAGAGCATCGAAACCGCCTCTCCCGACCGCATCCCGGTGGACTGCCCTGTGGCAGGGCCCTGCGGCGGGTGCAGCCTGCGGCACCTGAGTTATCAGGCGGAACTCAAGGCCAAGGAGGCCTCGGTAGCGGATGCGTTCCGCCGGATTGGCGGGCTGGATGTCCCCATCCAGCCCATTCTCCCCTCTCCCGAAGTGGACCGCTACCGCAACAAGGTACAGTATCCGGTAGGCCGCGACAAAAACGGGCATCTGTGCATCGGCTTTTATGCCGGGCGCAGTCACCGCATCGTTCCCTGTGAGGACTGCAAACTGCAGCCTTCTGTCCTCAACGAAATCGGCCGCACCCTGTGCAGCCTGCTGGAACAGTACGGCATCCAGCCCTACGATGAAGAAACCGGCAAAGGCCTGGTCCGCCACATCTTCCTGCGGCGCGGCGCCCACAGCGGCCAGATCATGGTTTGTCTAGTCTGCACCCGGCCCAAACTGCCCCACACCGACGAGATGGTGGAACAGCTTTGCGGCCGTTTTGCAGATATCGCCACGATTCTCATCAACGTCAACCGCGAAAAGACCAATGTGATCCTCGGCCTTGAGAATCACATTTTGTATGGGCCGGGCTACATTGAGGACACTTTGTGTCAGGTTCCGGTCCAGCTGGGGCCCCTTTCCTTCTATCAAGTCAATACCCCCGGCGCCGAGCAGCTCTACGCCGTGGCTGCCGCCTATGCCTCCCCCACCCCGGAGGATCTGCTTCTGGATCTCTACTGCGGCATGGGTACCATCGGCTTGTCCATGGCCGACCGCTGTCGGGAGCTGATCGGCGTTGAAATCATCCCCGAAGCCATCGAGAGTGCCAAAACCAACGCCGCCCGCATGGGTGCCGCCATTGCCGCCAAAAGCCGCTTTTTCTGCGGCGACGCCGGTGAAGCGGCCAGCCGCCTGGCCACCGAAGGGCTGGCCCCCGATATTATTGTTGTAGACCCTCCCCGCAAGGGCTGCGACCAGGCCACCCTGTCGGCCATCGTCCAGATGTCTCCCCGGCGTCTGGTCTACGTGAGCTGCAACCCCGCCACCGCTGCCCGCGACGCCGCCATTCTGGCTCAGTCCGGCTACCAGGTAGAAAAAGTGCAGCCGGTGGATATGTTCCCCAGGACGGGGCACGTGGAGACGGTAATTTCCCTTTCCCAACGAAACCCGGATGATCATATTGAGTTCAGCATCGAGCTGGACAATCTGGACACCACTCCTACGGAGACCAAAGCCACCTATCAGGCCATCAAAAACTACGTCAAGGAGCAGACCGGCCTGAACGTCACTCCCCTGTACATCGCCCAGGTCAAGCAGAAGTGTGGGATCACCGAGCGGGAGTGCTACAACAAGCCCAAGTCGGAGAATTCCAAGCAGCCCCAGTGCCCGCCGGAAAAGGAGAAGGCTATTCGGGAAGCGCTGAAGCACTTTCAGATGATTTAACGGCACATTTCAAAGCAAAGCGTCTGTGAACCCTTCCACTCTTACAGGGTATTTCACAGGCGCTTTGTTGCTATGGAGGGATTCTTCCCTAATCTCACAGTATACGAGAGCCAGTGATATAAAAACTTGTACTCTTATCAGGGGCCTTGTTGACTTGATATCCAAAAGATATATCTACACTCAAGGCGTGATCGTAAAGCAATCCCATTTATGTCTCGTTATCCATGCTATAGTAAAACTGTTTCATAAAAACTGACACTATAAGAAAGGAACGCTCTATGACTCATCTTGAAAACCGCTTTGAACAGGAAATGCTCACCATTTACTTCCTCGCCAAAAAAGAGTGCGGCTACAATGCCACAAGGTTTCTGCAATTGGTCAGCGAAAAAGGCGGCCTAGCTGCAGCAAAGCAACTGATCCGAAAAGAAGGCGGCACGGAAGGATTTGCCACTTTGTGGGAACATCACCGTCTGGATTTATCTGTTGAGGCCCACGTGCTCAAACCGGAATATGCGGATCTTTTCACCGAAGAAGAGCGCCGTATCTGCCAGGAACGCCTGGCACAATTCGGTTATAGGCCTGAGCTGTAAAGCCGTTGAACTTGAATTTATATTATATAAAAGGGCCTCGTATGCTTGACAGTCCATCAAATCCTTTTTACACTATAAATATAGTCCGATTAAAACCGGGCCGCGGCTGCTGTACAGCCTACATCTGATACCACGACAAGGAGTCAATTTATGCTTGAAAATGAACTGAAAAACAAAATCAACAGTCTCTGGGAAATCTTCTGGACAGGCGGTATTACCAACCCCCTGGATGTCGTGGAACAGATGACCTATTTGATGTTTATTCACGATCTGGACGCATCCGACAACCAGCGCGCCAAAGAAAGCGCCATGCTGGGCCTGCCTCACAAAAGCATTTTTGACGGTGAGGTTACCATCGGAGAACGGACCATTCCCGGCAATCAGCTGAAATGGTCGGTGTTTCATGATTTTCCCGCCGCACAAATGTACAGCGTCATGCAGGAATGGGTCTTCCCTTTTATTAAGGGTCTGCATTCCGACAAGGACAGCGCCTATGCCAAATACATGGGGGATGCCATTTTCAAAATCCCCACGCCCCTGATGTTGGATAAAATTGTCACCGCCATGGACGGCATCTATGAGGAATCCCATCAGGTTCAGAATGCCGATGTGCGGGGCGATATTTACGAATATCTGCTATCCAAGCTGTCCACCGCCGGCGTCAATGGCCAGTTCCGTACGCCGCGCCATATCATCCGCATGATGGTGGAAATGATGGCCCCTCAGCCGGATGAGATCATTTGCGACCCTGCCTGCGGCACCAGCGGCTTTTTGGTGGAGGCCGGCGCCTATCTCAAAGCGGAACACAAGGCCGATATCTTCTATGACCGTGCTAAAAAGGATCATTACATGAATCATATGTTCCATGGCTACGACATGGACCGCACCATGCTGCGGATCGGCGCCATGAACATGATGACCCACGGCATTGATAACCCGTCCATTGAGTACCGGGACAGTCTGTCCGATCAGAACACCGACCGGGAAGCCTATTCCCTGATTCTGGCCAATCCCCCTTTCAAGGGCAGCCTGGATGCCGATATCGTCTCGGCGGACCTGCTCAAGCTCTGCAAAACCAAAAAGACCGAGCTGCTGTTCCTGGCACTGTTTCTCCGTATGCTCAAGGTGGGCGGCCGGTGCGCCTGCATTGTGCCGGACGGCGTGCTGTTCGGTTCCTCCACCGCCCACAAGGCCATCCGCAAGGAAATCGTCGAAAATCACCGTCTGGAGGCGGTGATTTCGATGCCCAGCGGCGTTTTCAAGCCCTATGCAGGGGTGTCCACCGCCGTTCTGGTGTTCACCAAGACCGGCCACGGCGGCACGGATGACGTTTGGTTCTACGATATGAAGGCCGACGGTTTCTCGCTGGACGACAAGCGCACCGAGACCAAAGAGAATGACATCCCCGACATTGTCCAGCGGTTCCACAACCTGGCGGAGGAGCAGAACCGCGCCCGCACCGAGCAGTCGTTCCTGGTGTCCAAGGCGGAGATTGCCGCCAACGGCTACGACCTGTCCATCAACAAGTACAAGCAGGTGGAGTATGTGCCGGTGGAGTATCCCTCGACGGCCGAAATCATGGCCGACCTGCACGAGTTGGAAATGGACATCACCGCCGGACTGGCAGAACTGGAGGGGATGCTGTGATGGCGAGATTAGGAGATGTTTGCAAGAAAGCGTCATCAAACATAGCACAAAAGGATTTGGAAGGGCATCACGGTAAATATCCCATTTATGGAGCAAGTGGATTTATCTCGAATGTGGATTTTTATCAGCAAGAAGAACCTTATATTGCAGTTGTGAAAGATGGGGCTGGTATTGGACGAGTAATGAAATTGCCCGCAAAATCATCAGTCATCGGAACGCTGCAATATATTATCCCAAATGATACTGTAGATATCCAATATTTGGCTTACGCTATGGAGTACATGAATCTTTCAAAGTATTTCAGTGGTGCAACGATCCCTCATATTTATTTTAAGGATTATCAAAATGAAACACTGCCCCTTCCGTCTCTTAACGAACAGCGCCGCATTGCTGCCACCCTGGACAAAGTCACCGAACTGATCGCCAAGCGCCGCCAGCAGCTGGACAAGCTGGACGAGCTAGTCAAGGCAAAGTTTGTGGAGATGTTTGGGGACTCAGTAATAAATCCCAACGAATTGCCTTCGGTATCCCTTTCCAACCTTGCAAATATTGTATCAGGTATCACGAAAGGCAGAAAAACAAACGGAGAAGAGCTGTTTGAAGTTCCCTATATGGCAGTCTCTAACGTTAAATCCGGCTATATAGATTGGACGACTGTAAAAACAATAGGAGCAACAAAATCAGAAATTGAACAATACCATTTGAAGCCTTTTGATGTTCTCATGACTGAGGGTGGTGATCCTGACAAACTTGGACGCGGTGCGATTATAAAAAATCCCCCCGAAGACTGTATTCATCAAAACCATATTTTTCGAGTACGAGTGGACAGCTCACGTCTTCTGCCTCAGTATTTAGAAGAATATCTACAGCATCCAAAAGCAAAGAAATATTTTCTGGGTTGTGCCAAACAAACAACAGGTATTGCCAGCATCAACATGACACAGCTTCGGAATTTGCCTGTCTTGCTGCCAAGTTTGGAACAGCAAAAGAAGTTTTCTGATTTTGTAGAAAAAACAGATAAAATCAAATCTACTATCAGTTGCAGCCTTGAAAAGCTGAAAATGCTGAAGAAGGCGCTGATGCAGGAATATTTTGGGTGAGGTGTTTATATGCTAGAATGGTTTAATGCGCAAGATTCAACAATAAAAGGTGCAATTATCGGCCTTTGTAGCGCTGTACTAGTTGCAATAATAACAGGTGTTTTTTCACTCTTAGGGAAAAAAAGCGATTCAAAAAAATCATCTACCTATACAGTGAATCAAACTGCCACAGGCCAAAACAATACACAAATAGGTGTACAGAATAATTTTAAGGAGGAAGATAAATGATGGACGGTACAGCAAACTCCAATGTTGAAGTAAACCAAAGAACCGCATTTGGGAGCACAGCAACTCAAATTGGTCAGCAAAACAATTATTATGGCATTTCACCTGACCAAGCTTGTCAAATGGTTGTAGATTTGTTTATGCAAAATTTCCCGAAGCTTCAAGATATTGCAAGAGAAACTGCCGAAATCAGAGCAACAGAGCTTTGCAATGAAGCTATACAAAAAATTTCAAGCCATGGCATTCAAGATTTCAGTTCTTTTGCCGATCCTGATGTTCAATATATTCTATACGAGGCACAAAAAAATTATGCAAGATTTGGAACTTCAGAAATGTTAGAAAATCTTTCTGAATTAATTGCAAAAAGAGTAGAACATAACGACGATCTTGTTTTAAAAGTCGCAATAGACAAAGCCATTGAAATTGCTCCATTACTAAGTCAAGCGCAATTGAATTACTTGTCATTATTGTTTATTTACACTCGGACACAAACAAATACTATAAAAACCATCCAAGACCTTCAAGTGCAGTTTAATTATTATATTTCACTACTTGGAAAGGCAGATTTTAATTCTATATCATATTTAAATATGTTGGGCTGTTTACAACTCGGGTTACACGATATAATCGATCATCTTTCAAAAACTTATGGTTTTCCTAAAAATGAAGTAGAAAAAAATTGTCCAGAATTAATAAAAAATCTATCTGGTGATTATATGCCATCGCATATTGGAGTAATTCTAGCAATCACAAATTTGGAAGTTCAGAATGGTCCTAAATTGAATCCTCAAATATGGGTTAGGTAATGCCTGATGAGGTGGTTTCCATGACAAACTTTGATTTTCTCCTTTCCGACCCGCAGTTCGGCAGCTTTGCCCAGACGGCGGTGCTGGCGGAACGGGTCTTTGCCATCGACCCGGGGACCTGTGCGCTTCACTGCCGCCGGGCGATGGAGTTTGCCGTCAAATGGATGTACTCGGTGGATGAAGATCTGGTCAAGCCCTATGACGACCGGCTGGCCAGCCTGATGAGTACAGAGGAATTCCGCAAGGTGGTGGGCGAAGATTTGCGGCGGCGGATGAACTACATACGCCATATTGGCAACGATACCGCCCACAGTCAAAACCAGGTCACCCGGGATCAGGCTGCCCTCTGCCTGGAAAATCTCTATGATTTCATGGACTTTGTGGCCTGTTGCTACGGCCAGAGCTACACGCCGGGAACGTTTGACCCTGCTCTGCTGGAGGCCAGGCCGGAACCGGCAGCCCCCTCCCCTGCCCCGGCGCCTGAAATGGATCTGGCCGCCCTGATGGCCGAAAACCAGGCTCTGCGCCAGGAACTGACCGCCCGCCGGGCGGCCCAGCAGCCCAGCTACACCCCTAAACCGCTGGAACTGTCCGAGTACAAAACCCGAAAGCTCTATATTGATGTCCTGCTAAAAGATGCCGGATGGACCGAGGGCAAAGACTGGGTCAACGAGGTGGTTCTGCCCGGTATGCCCAACAACGCCGGCGAAGGGCGGGCGGACTATGTCCTGTACGATGATTCCCACCGCCCTATGGCTGTGATCGAAGCAAAACGGACCTGCGTGGACCCGGCCAAGGGCCGCCAGCAGGCCAAGCTGTATGCCGATATCCTGGAGCGGCAGAGCGCCCGCCGGCCGGTGATCTTCCTGACCAACGGCTTTGACATCTATCTCGATGATGGAGTCTGCTCCGAGCGGAAAGTGGCCGCTTTCTATTCCAAGCGGGATCTGGAAAAGCTGTTCAACCTCCGGGCCATGCGGACAAGTCTGTCCTCCATCGAAGTGAACCGCAGCATTGCCGGCCGCTGGTATCAGGAGGGGGCGATCAAAGCCACCTGTCAGGCCTTGCAGCAAAACCGCCGGAAAGCACTGTTGGTCATGGCCACCGGTTCCGGCAAAACCCGCACGGTGATTGCCCTGTGTGATGTTTTACTGCAGCACGGCTGGGTGAAAAACATTTTGTTCCTGGCAGACCGCAATTCGCTGGTAACCCAGGCTAAGCGGAGCTTTGTGAATCTGCTGCCTGACCTGTCGGTCACCAATCTCTGCGAGGAAAAAGACAACTACACCGCCCACTGCGTATTCTCCACCTATCAGACCATGATGAACTGCATCGACACGGTGAAGGACGACCAGGGCAAGCTGTTCACAGTTGGACACTTTGACCTTATGATCTGTGACGAGGCACACCGGTCCATTTATAATAAGTACCGTGATATCTTCAACTATTTTGATGCTCCGCTGGTGGGCCTGACCGCTACCCCAAAAGACGAGATTGACAAAAACACCTATGAGGTGTTTGAACTGCAAAACGGCATTCCCACCTATGGCTATGAACTGGCCCAGGCTGTCAAGGACAAGTTTCTGGTGGATTATCTCTCGGTGGAGAGCAAACTGAAGTTTCTGACGGAAGGCATCGCCTACGATGATCTTTCGCCGGAGGAAAAACAAGAGTATGAGGACACCTTTACCGATGAGGACGGCAATATGCCGGATCGAATTGAGTCCTCTGCCCTGAATGAGTGGCTGTTCAATGAAGATACCATCCGCAAAGCGCTGGCCCTTTTGATGGAGAAGGGCTTGAAAATCGACTACGGCGAAAAACTTGGCAAAACCATTCTCTTTGCCAAGAATCACCGGCATGCCGAGAAAATCCTTGCTGTCTTCAACAAGGAATATCCCCATCTGCCCGGCTATGCCAAGGTCATTGACAACTACATGACCTATGCACAAAGCGCCATCGACGAGTTTTCTGACCCGCAAAAACTGCCCCAGATTGCCATTTCGGTTGATATGCTGGACACCGGTATTGATGTGCCGGAAGTGCTGAATCTGGTCTTTTTCAAAAAGGTTATGAGCAAGGCAAAATTCTGGCAGATGATTGGCCGCGGCACCCGGCTTTGCCCGGCTCTTGTGGACGGCAAAGACAAGGATAAGTTTTATATTTTCGATCTGTGCGGGAACTTCGACTTCTTCCGCATGAAAAAGGACAAGGCTGTTCCTGGACAGATGGCCTTGCAGAGCGCTATTTTCTATTTAAAAGCGCAGATCATCTATAAACTGCAGGACCTGGCTTATCAGACTGCTGACCTGATCCCGTTCCGACAGAAATTGGTGGAAGAAATGCTCGCCAAAGTGCGCGAACTGGACCGGGAAAATTTTGCTGTTCGTCAACATCTGCGATATGTAGACAAATTTTCTGATCCCAACAGCTATCTCGCTCTTAGTTATGAGGACATGCTTCATCTAAAAGAAGAGGTTGCCCCGTTGCTGTTGCCCGACCAGGATGAGGCCAGCGCGGTTCGCTTTGACGCCCTATTATACGGGATTGAGCTAGCCTATCTTATAGGAAAGAAATATACCCGCGCACGCAAAGACCTCCATAAAAAAGTCACTGCCGTGGCCAGCGTCTCCACCATCCCCGAGGTTCGCGCCCAGTCCGAGCTGATGGAAAAAATCCTGCACACCGACTATTTGGATAATGCCGGCATCAATGAGTTTGAGCACATCCGAGAATCTCTCCGGGATCTAATGAAATACCTTCCCCATGACGGCAAAATCTACGATACCAACTTCACTGACAATTTTCTTTCCATCGAATGGAAAGAAGCCGAGCTAGAAAACGACGATCTGAAAAACTACAAAGCCAAAGCGGAATTTTATATTCGGCAGCACCAGGACAACCCTGCGGTTGCAAAGCTTCATTCCAATATTCCCCTGACGGAGCAGGACATTGCTGCGCTGGAAAAGGTTCTCTGGTGCGATATTGGTACACAACAGGATTATGAAGCCGAGTACGGCCAAAAACCCTTGGGTGAGTTCGTCCGCGAAATCGTTGGCATGGATATGAACGCCGCCAAAAACGCATTTGCTGAATATCTGGCCGGCGTTAATTTAGACAGCCGACAAATTTACTTTGTCAATCAAATTGTAGAATACATCGTCAAAAACGGCATCATGAAGGATTTGTCTGTTCTACAGGAACCTCCCTTTACTGATCAGGGAAGCGTTGTCGAGATCTTTACCGATCTGTCCATCTGGGCCAAAGTTAAAACAGCCATTGACCATATCAATGCTAATGCAGCAGCCTAATTAGGCTCTGAATCAACGGTTATGGTTGTCTTTTATAAATTTTTCACTCTCTACAACCATCAAAAAGCCCGGCAGACGATCGTAAACTCGCCTGTCGGGCTGATTTTTATCCTATTATGCCTTTGCCCTCACCTTATTAGTCAACTTTTCCTTTAGGTCATTTTCGAAAGCAAAGACCTCCTGCAAAAGTTGCTCCATGCCGGATAAAAGTGCATCATGATCCAGCGGATCGGGCAGCTGGAAATTACTGGTATGGAAAGGAGTACGCCACTGCCAATCGTTCACTTGGATGGGAGCTGGATAAAATTCGTTGATTTTATCGCACAACTCCAGGAAAGAATCTGGGGCGTTATGGGCATTGATGACAAAATTAATGCGAAGTTCGGCTCCTGTGGGATTGAGCAGCTCATAGAAATAATGGTTGGGTGTGCCCCAGCTGCTAGGGTTCTCCGGCAGGTCAGGCAGAATTCCACTCATGTCAGGGGTAGTAAATCGGATATAGCTGCGGCTGGAGCGGGCCAGATTCACCTGAATATCCTGCCGGTTAACAGCCCATTCCCGCAGGTCACCCACAATTTCCTCCATTTGTTTTTCCTTAGGTGTCAGTGGTTTCAGGATCGGCAGGAAGGCCGAACATAGTTTCTCACTCCACTCAGCATGGAACTTTGCCATCCGAGGCCAATCCTCAGGATGGTTAATGCTGACCCCTATCAAAGAATAACTAATCCAGGACATTTTGTTCTGATCGGCCCTATCCCAGTTCAGGGAAACGCCGACGGCGGACTCTATTTCACTTTTGTGTGCGGCGAGCTTGTCAAAATCCGCTTTGTTTTTGGTGCTATCCGAAGTTCCCAAACAGAAGCTCACACGAGCGCCATCAGCGTTGGCGATGCAAGCAATAGAATCACCGCTTATGCCAAAAAAGCCGGAAAGGCTATTGTAGGTGTTGGGCTTCACTCCGCTGAAGATACCCCGGCGGAGATTCTGTTTCTGAATTATGGGAAGAGCATAGGTCCAGTACCGAAGCCGCAGATCTGAGCGGGCGCTTTCGGCTGCCTGACCGCTGTCTGAATCCCGGAGATAAAAAATTAGGTCGTCGGGGTTCGCCTGATACAGAGCAAACAGTTTCCGTAGCAGACCGAGCTTGGTGGCAGTACTGGTGTTCTTTTCCATGTAGAGATGGTCGTCGATTTTCAGAGGCGTACGGAGTTTGTCAGAGTCAGCACTGACATAGCTGGAAAGATCCGAGTCGCTGTCGCGGGCAATCTGATACAGAACTGACTTATCCTTCTGATGCAAATATTTCGCCATATACTCAAACATATCTGTCCAGCTGGCCGCCGGCTGTTCCACAGTCTGGTAACTATACCTCTGAAGCACACGTCCCGTCAGATCTGCTTCTTCGTCATCCAGTGTGCAGGATTCCAGTTCCTGCTGGGCAGGGTGGTAATCAGTAGAGGGATACGACCAGATATTTCTGGCCTGCTCTACCATTTTCTGATTCCTTTCCTGCAGCTCGGCCAGCCCCCATTGATCTTTTTGGGCGATGCTCTGGTTCATCCGCAGGCCGCTGTTCTTATATCCTTTTTCAGCATCCCGTTTTTCCTGAAAGGTCTTGTTGCTCAAGTCAGGATTGTAGCCGGTCAGGGTTAGATTTGCCAGACGATGGAGCCACTCAGCATGAATTTGCGCATATTGGGGTCCTAGGACTTCGGTCCAGGCAGGAGTTAAATGCTGTGGCATAATGTGTTCAATGGTATACACATTGTTCGCCAGATGATTAAACACATCCTTGGTCTCAACAGTGCCGAAGTTTTCAAACCTCTCAAAGAGATAAGCCTTATATTTGCCTCGCATTTGGTAGACCTGTTTAGCAGACAAAGCGGCGGTAAATTCCTCATCATCCGGAAAACGCCCACTGTCCCGCTTGGACAGAAGCGCATAAATCAGCTTATCCACGTAGCAGTCTGTTGTTCCATCATAGCGCAGAATCTCCCGATTCAGATTCAGGAAAACTTTATTGAGGGCATTGGTGGGAACTTCGCAGATGTTCCGGCGGAACAGATAGTTCTCCACGATCCGAAAGACCTGGTAAACCTCCTGTTCATTGATCTTTCCTATTTTGTTCAACCGTAGCACTTCCATCAGGAAGGGCCGGGTGACAGTAATTTCCAGCCAATTCATCCGAGCCATGCACTGGTCTAGCTGTGCGGCTTCTTTCAAACCACTTTGGCCGGTGAGGAGTTTTTCATACAACCGGGCATACTCAGTCATATCGTTCAGCAGATTTTCTACCGGCTGATTACTCCCTTCGGCATAGCTCTTGAAATCTTGATACACTGCATTCAGTGAAGGTGTCAGCTGCCGCTTGACGCTCAAGTAATCCCGAACAAATGCGCTGACCTTTCCTCTGGTACACTGCTCGATTTTCAGCCAATAGTTGTTATACAGTTTGTCTTGCTCGCGAGGAGGCTGGTTCATCAGGACAAAATTCCGGATTTTATCCCCTTCGTTCAGTGCCAGACCGGTAGAGTTTAGGCTCTCGAAAATCAACTGGGCATTGTCGCCCCGTTCCAAATTAATGCAGATGACTTCCAACCGTCCAATGGCGCTGTAGAGATCATCCACCGACACTTCCTGCTTGCGCAGCATATCACAGAAAAACTGGTAGTTATGGGTCAGATTGGAGGAAAGATCGAAATCCTCTTCCTCACCAAACAGCCGCTTAAAGGCGTCGCTGTCCCCTTTCAGCAGCCGCATTTTGAACTTGTCCTCACCATGGGAGTACTTGGACAACAAGTAGCAATCCTGAATTTCATCGCAGAGGCTCGGGTCACTAGATACAATCTGCTGCTGCGCCAGAAGATTGCGGATGGCCAGTAAAAGCAAACTCACTGTGGTCAATCGCTGCTGGCCATCGATCACATAGTATTCAATTTTGCTGCCATTGCCTTCCACCGAACAGACGATGCTGCCGAAAAAGTGACTGGCCCGGCCTTGACGGGCAACCTTTTTCAAATCTTCATAGAGCTGGCGGCAGTTTTCCTGCTTCCAGTCATATTTGCGCTGATAGACTGGAATCACAAAATATTTTTTTCCGCCATCCATCCATTCCAGCAAATTGGCTTCTGAACCTTTCATGGAAAAGCCCCTTTCTGATTACAGGAATCATCAACAGTTATCTCTATTATATAACTTGAAAAGGTGTTTGTACATGATGGAATGAGAAGTTGTGCTGTTCTGCAAGAAATGTAGACTAGCTCTTGATAAACGATACGGCGGAGTGTGCTTCCTATTTGGGAATGATCCCAGCAAGTAAGGAAAGCCGTGACATAGAAACAGTATCGGTTGGTACAGATGCAACCGGTACTGGGGCTTTGAGTATTCGATCACTTATTTGGAATGCGAAAAGGCCGAGGTGATTCCAAAGAGGGGCTCCCCTCTTTGGCTCTGGGTTTCCAATAGGGGCGAGCAGCATCCCTGTTGGCACACGACTTTGGTTACAAAGTCTAGTGTGTTATACCTTTGTGCAGCAGACGGCAGCTGAGGGGAGCTATCTCGCTCCATTCCCTTGGCGCGAAAGGTGACCTCTACGAGGCAACGTGAGTGACAAAGAAAGGCTGGTAGTTTGTGCCCAAAAGCACAGACTGCCAGCCTTTTGCTGTCTGCGGAACAAAGGTATATAAATCCCCGCCGCAGCGGTCGTTTCAGATATGCGCTATTTTTTCTTTTTTAAATGTTTCTTTCTCTGGGGCATTCTAGGAAATCTTCCCCGCTGAGGAGTCCCGCTTTTCAGCAGCTCCGATTTCCGGCTGATCTGAATCAGCCAATGTTTTTCGGTTTCGGTCAATTTGGCATAAGGCAGTCGCAGTTCCTTGCAGAAAATCTTAATCCACTTCTGATCGCCGCCCTCTGTCCCGGAAAGTTCATCAAGATACTCTTTGAGGGAGACAGCAGAATCATCTGTGGCAGCACTCCCCTGGTCTCTGCTATGAGCCTCTTTCAATTCCTTCAGGATGCGCTCCACGTCTTCGCTGACCACCCGGGCAAAGTATTCATCCTCATCAATTTGAGCTGCCTTTAGGGTCAGTAAGGTATTATCCTCCTTGGGATGGTACTTCTCTATGATAGCTGTTCGGGCAGATTCCAACAAGGTGTTCAGATTACGAATCTGCATCGACACAACACCGTCCACATAGATCTCCATATCTGCCATAAGCCGGGAAAATTCAGGATGAACAATTAGCTCCGAGAGAAGTCGGTTGTTGATCTGCCCGCTGGTCAGGACTTCAATGGCTTGATCGCTCAGATGTAGGTCTGCCAGATTCGTGTCTACATGATCTTTGCTTTCTGTCAGCCCTAGCAGATACCCCATATCTACATGATATAGAGCTGCCAGTTTTTCCAGTGCATTCAGATTGACGTCTGGTTTCCTGTCGTTTTCATAGTTGCTGAGAGTTGACTTGACGATACCGGTCTGTTCGGCCACTTGTTCCAATGTCAGGTTATGCTCTCGCCTTAAATCTGTGAGCCGTTCTCCCGTGGTCAGTTTAATCTGCATCGATTCACCTCCTATTTCTTCCCATTTTATCATAATTTCTTCGTCGAATGGTGTAGAAATGCCTGTTCATCGGTATATTTTGTCTAAAACAGGTATCAATCAATGGTCACATCTTGGTAGACCCAACGGCAGCAAAAAACAGAGTACCTTCGTACTCTGTTCATGCATCTTCGCTGTATTCGATCAGTTGCCCAACATCGACTTTGAGGTACCAGCACAGCTTGCAGATCAGGCCAGCGTCCAAACGTTGGAAGTCATTCCGACAGTAACGGTTGAAATTGGAGCGAGGAATGTCCAGATCTTTGCAGATCTGATTTTTGGAGATGTTGCGTTCTTTCAGAATTCGTTCGATCTGAAAGGTCAATTTTCCATATCCCATGTCTGCACCCCTTTACTTTGATGAGTCAATTATATATAATGAGGCTATATTTAATAACTCACTATAAAGAGACTCACTAAATAATCATTCCCCAAAAAGAAAAGAGGTGGCCGTATGGGAAGGATTTGTACGTTTTTCGGACATCGAGATGCAGAACCTGCTACGCAAAGGCTAAAGCAGCTGATCCGAGAGCTGATTGAGAACCAGGATGTAACCACCTTTTGGTGCGGAGGATATGGGGCATTTGACCTGGCTGCGGCAGAAGCCGTTCACTGCCTGCAAAAAGAATATGAGCATATCAGTCTTATCTTAGTCCTTGCCTATCCCCTGCGGAAGCCGCTTCCTGCTTTGTATGACAGCTCTCTCTACCCACCTTTCTTGGAGGCGGTACCCAAAAAGCTGGCCATTATTAAACGCAACGAATGGATGGCCCAGAACTGCGATATTGCCGTCTGTTTGGTAGACCATTCTCATGGTGGAGCCTATTATGGATACCGGATTGCCCGATGCAACCAAAAAACAATTTATAATCTTGGCGGTCTCGGTACCAGCAATGTCAAAAACAAATGAAATCAATCGGTAATTCCACGCTTTTCCATAAGCGTGGAATTTTTGTTTTCAGAGGCCGTTTTCCAAATTTATGGAAAAATCAAGAAAGCGAAATTTTCCTGCTATAATAGCCTTCGCTGATAAGTGAATGACCGTCCTCACCGCCCAAACCGCGACGACCTCCACCCGGAGCGAGCGCCTGAAAGGGATGGCACAGCGCCCTCAGAAATGAGCGGTTGCCTGTCAGAAGCGATGAGGGAGACCGGCAAAGTCTTTTAAAAAAGGAGGTACGGAACAAAACGTTACGCACCTGGTTGGACCGGCCGAGCTCCAAATCCAAACACAAAAGTAGGTGTACCTCGCAACAGGGTATACCTACTCCTTCTATCAACACGATCCGACGAAGTACCGAATACTTGCCCATAAGGTACTAGAATAGCGAGATACAAATGAATCTTTTTAAAACTGTAAAGGAATCCGTCACTGTCAAGCAGGCTGCAGCCCTGTACGGTCTGCCTACCACGACCACCTGGATGGTTCGATGCCCTTTCCATGAGGACCATACTCCCAGCATGAAGCTGAACGACACCTATTACTACTGCTTCGGCTGCGGCGCCACCGGCGATGTCATCGACCTTACCGCCCAGTTGTTTGGCCTCAGCAGCTTCCAGGCAGCACGGAAGCTGGCCCAGGACTTCGGACTCAGCCCGGACAAGCCCCCATCCGGTGCAATCTCTCTGCCCAAGCCAGCCGCGGCTCCTTCAGACACTCTAAAAGAGGAAATCTTCTACTGTCTCAGGGTCCTTCACGACTACCGCGACCTGCTGACTCAGTGGCAGACAGAGTTCGCTCCCCTCTCCCCGGAGGAACCGCTGGACGAACGTTTTGTAGAGGCTCTGCACATGATGGCCGTTGTAGACGACCTCATTGATTGCCTGGCCTTCGGCCCTGCCTCCAAGAAGGTAGCCGCTGCCAAGCGCCTGCTGGATGGTCAGCTTCTGCCGATGGTCGAATCCCGCCTCAATACCCTGGACAGAGAGGAGGCTGCATGAAGAAAAATAAATACTGGCCCAGCTACAAGGACCCGGTCTGGCTGGAAGAAGGATTCCGGATCAACGAATCTGTTTTCTGTGAAACCTTCATTTCAACCCACAAAATTGTTTTCTGCAATGGTTTCTTTTTTACCGAAGATGGCCGGGTAACGGATGAGATGCCTCTGCGGAGTACCATCTACGCGGAACTGAAGGACTACGCCAGCAACAACGTAGCCCGCAAAGTGGGCAGCATTCTGGACCTTCTGAAGCTCTCCGCCCAGGTGGAGGACTTCCGGCCAGTCACCAACTGCATCCACCTGGCCAATGGTACCTTGAACTTGAACGGCAGTTTTCAGGAGGGTAAACCGGAAGTGGTCCGCAACCGGCTGCCGGTTCGGTACAATCCCAAAGCGACCCAGCCCACTCACTGGCTGCGGTTCCTGTCTGATCTGCTCTACCCGGAAGATATCCCAACCGTCCAGGAATTTATCGGGTACTGCCTCATCCCCAGCAATAAGGGACAGCGGATGATGGTAATCAAGGGACGGGGCGGCGAAGGCAAGAGTCAGATCGGCGTGGTGTTGTCCAGGCTGTTCGGCACCAATATGAAGGACGGCAGCATCGGCAAAATCTCCGAGAACCGTTTTGCTCGGGCCGATCTGGAGCACATCCTGCTCTGTGTGGATGACGATATGCGGATGGAAGCCCTGCGGCAGACCAACTACGTCAAATCCATTGTCACTGCCCAGGGGCAGATGGACCTGGAGCGTAAAGGTAAGCAGAGCTACCAGGGCTGGATGTATGCCCGTCTGCTGGCCTTCAGCAACGGAGATTTGCAAGCCCTGTACGACCGAAGCGACGGCTTCTACCGGCGGCAGCTGGTCCTGACCACCAAGGACAAGCCCGCCGACCGAGTGGATGACCCGGATATCGCCGAAAAGATGGCCGCCGAGGCCGAGGGGATTTTCCTGTGGGCCTTTGAGGGGTTGAAGCGTCTGGTCAGGAACGGCTTCAAGTTTACTGAGAGTGACCGCGCCCGGCAGAACCGGGAGCTGGTCAAGCGGGACAACAACAACTTCTTCGATTTCATGGAGGCCGAGGACTATATCCGGCTCAAGGCAGATGCCTGCATTAGCTCCAAAGACCTCTATACCATTTATAAGATGTGGTGTGAAGAGAACAACCTGGTAGCCCTGAAAGCCCGGAGCTTCAGCGATGCCGTGATTGCCAACCTGAAAAAATACAACCTGGAGCACACCAACAATGTCGCCAACTCGGCAGGCCGCCGCGTATGGGGCTATCTGGGAATTGAGGCACTTGTACGGCCTGAGATGCCCGCTTCCCCCTGGGGATAAAACTGTATATGGGAGAACTTGGCCTTTTCGCTATGTACGTATGTACGAGGCCCGTACAGACGCATCCGGCGAAAGGCTTCAAAGG
The DNA here is from genome assembly GCF_002160895.1 of Faecalibacterium sp. An122. Classification (GTDB taxonomy): domain Bacteria; phylum Bacillota; class Clostridia; order Oscillospirales; family Ruminococcaceae; genus Faecalibacterium. Next base: position 367,679 of record NZ_NFLL01000001.1, read on the forward strand.
GCGTAACCGTTTGTTACTCCCTTGAAGTGGTTGTGACCAAATTGGTCACAACCAAGTTAAAACGCTCCAAGTCAGATGGATGTCGTGCTTCGGAGCTGTTGACAAACTCTGAAATCTCGCTTTATCATCTGAACCATGGTACAATAAAGAAAAAACGAGTGTGAAGCGTATGATGAGACGAGACGGCAGCAAACAACTGAAAATGACCTTTTTGACGTTGGAGGAACTGATGCCGGAAAGTCATTTCCTTCGCAATTTGGAGCAGTGTGTGGATTTCAGCTTCATTTACGATATCGTTGAACCGCTATACGCCAAAGTGGGACGACCTTCCGTTGATCCTGTGCTTCTGGTAAAAATGCTCCTTTTGGGATACCTGTACGGTATTCCTTCTGAGCGGAAGCTGGAGCAGGAAGTTCGAATAAATATCGCTTTCCGTTGGTTTCTGGGAATCGACTTTGACGAGCCTGTTCCGGATCATTCTACCGTTTCTCAGCTTCGACGCCGAAAATTCGGGAAGACAACCCTGTTTCAAGATATTTTTGACGAAGTTGTCCGCAAATGTATGGCTGCTGGACTGGTATCAGGAAAGCTTCTGCTGACAGATTCTACACACATTCTTGCAAATGCGGCAAAGGAAAAACGGGAAGTTATCGAGGTTCCAGACACGCCTTCTGAGTATGTGAAAAAGCTGGACCGGGAAGCTCTGGAAGCAGGTCTGCTGGATGAAGCTGTCACATATCCAGAAAAGACCAAAACTATTATTAAGAGTACCACTGATCCGGAATCAGGACTTATGAATCGTCCAGGAAAACCCAACGCTTTCTGTTATCTGAACCACCAGACCAGTGATGCTGAATGTGGTATTATTACAGATGTTTTCGTTACGCCCGGGAATGTCAATGACTGCACACCTCATACCAGTCGACTGGAAACACAGATTGATAAGTTTGGCTTTAAAACAGAAGCCATCTGCGCGGATGCTGGTTATGACAACAGCGAAGTGTATGATGCCATGTTAAAGCGCGGGATTCGAACATATATTCCCAAAAAGAGAAAGCCCAACAATGCTTCTTCTCACACAACTGGCTTTGAACCGGAGGCGTTCAACTACAATTCAGAAAAAGATTTCTATGTCTGTCCACAAGGAAAAATATTGGAATATTCTTGTTATAGCAAGAAAAGCCAAAAGAAGAGATATCTGGCTGCAAAGAAAGACTGCAGCAGCTGTCCATGCCGACAACAGTGCATGGGTAATTCCAAAAATAGCCGCCTCATTGAGCGCCTGATGCATGAAGAAGCCAGGCAGGAGCAGATGAAAAATCTGAACACACCAGAATACTTTGCTGCACTGAGACTGCGGAAGATCTGGTGCGAAGGCAATTTCTCCCACCAGAAATCAGAGCACAATTTAAGGTGGACATACAAACGAGGCATTGAACGAGTAACCGAGCAATGCCTCTTGTCTGCATGCGCTATGAACTTAATACGACTGGTGTGAAGGCCGCAATCCGGCCTTTTTCTTTTGCGTGAAAACCTTCTTCTGAAGGGGCTGATGATCTTTTGGAGCCCTTTTGTCAACAGCTCCGCTTCACGACACCCTCATCCTGCCAGAAAGGGGTCGGCGAGTCACCGACCCATATTTTTATGATTGAAGTGGCTGTTCCCATTTTGGGAACGGCCAAAAACCTATATAAGAGGAAACTCGGCCTTTTTGCTATGTACGTATGTACAAGTTCTGTACGCACGTACATAGCGAAAACCCTAAAACGCACCATATACACGAATCCTTTACGACACTAAAGTGGTTGTGGACATTTTGTCCACAACCACACAGGTTTGTCCGAGTTGTCACGGCGACAACTCGGTTTTGATGGCACTGGACAAAATGTCCAGTGCCACCTCTTCTCGCAAGGAATCTTTAACGGTCTGAAGTAGGTGTGGACAAAATGTCCACATTCTTTTTATTGTATAACCTTTTCGGAAGTGCATCTGCTTTGGTCCGATCCTTGTAATCAAGTGGTCAAAATGGTGTGCACCCCGTCAAGAGGACAACGAAATAAATCAACAAAAATCATCTCAAGCTGCCTTCAAATAAAGGTCATGCTTTTCCATCGGTGTCAAAACGCCAAGGTTACGCTGGAGACGTTTCGTATTGTAATAATGGATATAACTGCGAATCATTTTCACCAGTCCAGTACGATTCGTGAAACGCTTTCCATAATAACGCTCTCGCTTCAAGATGCCCCAAAATCCTTCCATAGGGCCATTGTCAATGCAGCGGCCAACACGAGACATACTTTGTATCATGCCAGCATTGACCAACCGCTGGTAGAAGTATCGGTTGGTATACTGAAATCCACGGTCACTGTGGAAGATAGGATGCGCATCAGGATTGTTCTGGACTGCCTTTGCAAAAGTGTCGAACACAAGTTTGTTGTCGTTTGTATCCCGAATCACAAAGGAAACAATACGTCTGTCATATAAGTCAAGGATGGCGCTCAGATAAACTTTCTTAACTCTGGGACCTTCGTAATACTTGAATTCCGTCACATCTGTCAGCCACTTTTCGTTTGGCTTTTCTGCATGAAATTCCCGGTTCAAAATGTTTTCAGAGTAATGCTGTGGTGTCCTCGCATGTCTAGTGCAGCCTACCGGATGAAACTTAACGGTTGACTGGATTCCAAGACTGCGGCAGATTCGCAGAATGCGTTTGTCGTTGCTGTGGACATTGTGAAAGCGTTCCAGATCATCGTGGATCCGGCGATACCCTTTATCCGGGCTGTCCATGTGAATTTTTTCGATCAGCGAAGCAATATGCTTGTTTTCCTGAAACCTCTGGCTGGAATTTCCCGACTTCCATTTGTAATAGGCAGAAGGAGACACCGACAAGCAGCGGCAGGCTTCCCGAACGGAACCAAGATTGTCTGCCGTGCAGATGTGAATAGCTTCGTACTGCCGTTCCAGATGAAACTGTCTCAGCGATTCCCCCTTTCCAGTTCTTCCACTTTTTTTCGCAGTTCACATTCCAGTTTCAGCAGATGGTTCTCATGCTCCAGTTCTGCGATACGCTTTTCAAGTTCTTCTTCCTTGGAACGAGGCGTTTGAGAGATCTTCCGCTCTCCACGCCGGTCTTCCAGACCTGCTATCCCAAATTTACGGTATTTTCGTACCCACTCATAGACCTGCCGATAAGAGAATCCTCTTTCTCTTGCGATTTGTTCGTAAGGCTTTCCGGCTTCTGTATATTCTTTTACGGCAGCAAGACGCTCATCAATCGTAGATTTTCGTTTTGTCATAAAGAAACCTCCTGAGTCTTTCTTGGAATCTTTATGACCATTATACGACTTTACCCATTGATTGACCAAGTCAGGACTACGAAGATGGTATTTTTCGCAGAGCTTTTGGAGGCTGCCTTTCCCATTCAGATAATCCTTTACGACTTTTTTCTTGATTTCCTCGCTATAAGTCCTCTTGGCATTCGAAGATGCAAATGCTGCAGGCCCATCCATTTTGTACAAGCTGATCCACTTTCGCATTGCAGTGGAAGAAACTCCTGCTCGTCTGGCAGCCTCCCGTCCTCGCATTCGTCCTGCAAGGCATTCCTCAATGAGCCAGATTCTAAACTCTGGATCAATCTCTTTTCGTTTGCTCATTTTAACCCTTTCCCTATTTCAGTGTCTCTGTTATAGGGAGCATATCAAAGTGGTAACTTGATTTTGGTTCAGTTGGTGCTGGACAAAATGTCCAGCATTACTTTTATAATCGAAGCTCATCCACCTACCTAAAAGAAAGGAGTCTGTACTATGCCCGTCATCAATACGATTGAATTGCCAAAAAGGAGGGCCGCCATTGAGCCAACCACAATACGCCATCATGCGCTTCGCCAAATACAAGGGGCCGGAGATCACCAACATCGAGGCCCATAACGAGCGCAGAAAAGAAAAATACGCCAGCAACCCCGATATTGACCTCACCCGCAGCAAGCATAACTTCCACCTAATTGAGCCGTCCCAGCGTTACCGGGCTGAGGCTGAGCGCCAGATCAGCGCCGCTGGATGCCGCACCAGAAAAGACAGCGTTCGGGTGGTGGAAGTCCTGTTCACCGCTACGCCGGAGTTCTTTAAGGGCAAGAAGCTGCCCGAAATCCGGCAGTATTTTGAGGAAGCACTCCGCTTCTTTGAGCAATACCAATCCAGAGAAACTATCATCTCTGCCGTGGTGCATATGGATGAGAAAACAGCCCATATGCACCTTTCTTTTGTCCCCTTGACACCAGACGGACGACTTAGTGCCAAGGAGATTGTAGGCAACAAAAAGAAGCTTACCTGGTGGCAGGACAAGTTCTGGGAACACATGGTTGCTAAATACCCCGACCTGGAGCGCGGCGAGAGTGCAAGCCAGACGGGCCGTGACCACATCCCGCCTCGTATCTTCAAGGAGATGACCCACCTCACCCAGCAGCGCCAGAAGCTGGACCAGCTGCTCACCGGTATCGGCCCCTTGAACGGCAAGAAGCGGGCCGCTGAGATTTCCGAACTGCTGGACGGTTATATCCCGGCCGTGGAGAAAATGAGAACTCAGCTCAAAAAGTACAGTATGGCCTTCACCAGTACCAAGGCCGAGAATGAGAAGCTCAAGAAGAAAAACCAAAAGCTCTCGGAGTCCCTGGAGGAAGCAAACCATGGGAGCGTTCTGAAGAAGTTGGAGGATACCAAGCTCCAGCGGGAGTATCAGGAGGCCCTCGCCGTATTGGAGCGAATTCCGCCGGAAGTTATAGATTCCTACGCCAACCGAGACCTGGACACCTTATCAAAGAAGCGGGGAGGAAGATAACTGTTATGAATAGAGAACAAGAAATGTATTTCGATCAGTGCATGGACTTCCTCGCCCGTATGATTGAAAAATACGGCGACCGGGTCAAGTTCCCTGATGAACCTGAACATGAGTATTCTAATAAGATGGCTCCTGCTGATGGTGAGGCAAATCAGATAGCCGCCTAAAATGTATGTGGGAGGTCACCTATTCATCCCAGTGGCCTCCCACATCTTTATTTTTATCGTCTGTTCGGCAAAAATCTCGATTTTGCTATTGACGGCACAGTTGGGATTATAGTAAAATAAAGTTGGGACAGTTATTTTGACTGTAATTTTCACTCTTGAAACTATGAATCTATAAAATTTATCCCAAATTCAAATCATTTCCACTAGAAATAACACGTCACCCCTCCCCTATTCAGATTCACCACTACGATTGCGAGAGGTACTATCATGAAAACTCACCCCAAATGCTATATCTACACCAGAGTCTCCACAGCCATGCAGGTGGATGGATACAGCCTGGATGCCCAAAAAGAGAAACTCAGGCGGTATGCAGAGTTCCAGGACATGGTGGTTGTCAGCGAATATTCAGATGAGGGCAAATCCGGCAAGAGTGTCGAAGGCCGCCCGGAGTTTCTGAAAATGATCCAAGACATTGAATCGCTCAAAGACCAGGTTTCCTTTGTTCTTGTTTTTAAATTGTCCCGTTTTGGCCGCAACGCCGCAGACGTTCTTACCTATCTGCAAAAAATGCAGGATTGCGGCGTCAACCTGATCTGCGTGGAAGATGGAATCGACAGCTCCAAAGACAGCGGTAAATTGATGATTTCCGTTTTATCTGCGGTCGCCGAGATCGAGCGTGAGAACATTCTCGTGCAGACCATGGAGGGCCGCAAGCAGAAAGCCCGCGAGGGACGCTGGAACGGCGGTTTTGCACCCTATGGGTACAAGCTGGAAAACGGCGAGCTCTCAATCGCCGAAGATGAGGCCGAAGTAATCCGCATCATTTATGACAAATACGTTCACACCACGATGGGCGTATCCAAAATCGCCATCTGGCTGAATTCCCATGGTTACAAAAAGAAAAAGCGTCAGAACAACACACTGGATAGCTTCTCTGCCGCCTTTGTAAGAGGTGTCCTGGAAAACCCGATCTACTGCGGCAAATTGGCTTACGGACGTCGGCACAACGAAAAGCGTCAGGGCACACGGAACCAATACCATATTGTGAAGCAGGAAAAATATATGCTCTACGATGGTATCCACGAGCCCATCGTTTCAGAAGCCGATTGGCACCTGGCAAAACAGAAACGGGAAAACAATGGCGGCAAGAAAGAAAAGACCCACAGCCTGGAGCATGAACACATTCTTTCTGGTCTTCTCTGCTGCCCCGTCTGCGGCGCTGGAATGTATGGCAACGTCAATCGAAAGCGCGGTCCGGACGGGAAGTCGTATCGGGACTATTTCTATTACCAGTGCAAGCACCGCAAAGAAGTCGATGGTCATTCGTGCACCTACAGCAAGCAATGGAGTCAAGATTTCATCAACGATGCAGTGGTGACCGTAATCCAGAATCTGATTCACAACCCCAAATTCTCAAATGCCATCCAGAACAAAATCGGTCAGTCCATTGATACCCGGGAGTTGGAGCAGCAGCTGGATGCACTCCGGAAAAAGCTCCGGCAGCTGAACGGGGCCAAGAATCATATTGGAGATCAGATTGACCACTTGAATTTTGACGATCCACATTATGAGCGTAAGAGCCAGGATCTCCAGGACCGTCAGGATCGCCTTTACGATGAGATGTCAGCCATAGAAAAATCCATCGACGAACTCCAGGCCAGAATCCTAAACGTCCGAAGCCAAAAAATCCGCCGCGATAACATCTACCAGTATCTTGTCTGTTTCGATCAGCTCTACGATGAATTTACAGATGCTGAGAGAAAAGAGTTCATGAAGAGCTTTATCAAACGCGTCGAAATTTTCCCCGAGCAGCAGGCGGATGGCCGGATATTGAAACGCATTGATTTTCGGATTCCAGTCTTCTTTAATGACCAAGAAGTGGATATGTTGGATTGGGACGGAAAATCGATGCATGAGACGGTAATACAACTTTCCAAAGGTTCATTTACTCCCAAAACAGTCCACATGTAATGTGCAGGATTGTCCCAACCATGGAAAAACCCATCCTGAAAACGCTAAAATCTTTTCAAATATCTTCAAACCCTCAGGCAAGACGCCGGGCATGCTTCATAACGGAGCATGTCCGGCGTTTCTTATTGGCGGATTGGGTGTATAATCACTCTCTTTTAAAATTTGCATCCAGTAGAACGCCTTGTACTTGAGCGGTCAGCTTTATCAGGCTGCTCCCAAAATGAATCCTTCCACAAAAGTGTTCGGTGTTCCCCATCTTCTCCTGTCGCCTCATATCACAAAAAATTCTGTTGTCTGCATAGGATCCAAATCGTATTCCCTGCACCCGCCGGGGATATTGATTTGGATCTTAATTTTATCTTAACACGCATCGAAACTCTTTTATTCTTTGATAGTGTTTTGCATGATACGATATCAGTGGCTCACTATGAATCTCACATACCGATATTGCAGGAGAAGATGGATATGGAGAATACACCTCAAACGATGTCAGATTTCTGTCCGGATAAGAAAAGCCCCCTTCCCACCGGAAAGCTGAAAATCTTTTTTGGCTATGCGGCGGGTGTCGGCAAGACCTACGCCATGCTGCAGGCAGCCCACCAGGCTCAAAAAGAGGGTCTTGATGTGGTGGTAGGCTATGTGGAACAGCATGCCAGGCCAGACACGCTCGCCCTTTTGAATGGGCTGGAGATTTTGCCTTGCAGGGAGATGGATTACCGAGGAATCAAGCTGAAAGAATTTGATCTGGACCGGGCGCTCCAACGGAGACCCCAGCTTATTCTGGTGGACGAATTGGCCCACAACAATGCCCAGGGATGCCGGCACACAAAGCGATATCAGGATGTGGAAGAACTGCTCCAGGCCGGAATCAATGTCTACACCACGGTCAACGTACAGCATTTGGAGTCGCTGAACGACCTGGTGTCCTCCATTACGGGCATTGCGGTCCATGAGCGAATCCCGGATCGCGTTTTTGACCGGGCCAATCAGGTCGAACTGGTGGACATTGAACCGGATGAGCTGGTGAAGCGCCTCCAGACCGGAAAAGTGTACCGGGAGCGCCAGGCAAAACAGGCTCTCCAAAACTTTTTCACCTCAGAAAATCTGGCCGCCCTGCGTGAAATCGCCATGCGGCGCACGGCGGACCAGCTAAACCGGACCGCCGTGCAGGAAGGCAAGGAAAAGAGCGCCAAAGCCGGGGAGCACATTTTAATTTGTCTCTCTTCTTCGCCATCCAATGCGAAAGTAATCCGAACCGCTGCACGCATGGCGGAAGCCTTCCACAGTGGATTCACTGCTCTGTTTGTCCAGACGCCAGAGACAAACGAATTGTCCGGCGACAACTTAAAACGCCTGCGCAGCAATCTGCATCTGGCGGAACAGCTTGGCGCGCAGATCTCCACCGTCTATGGAACCGACCCGGCCGTACAAATTGCGGAATATGCCCGCGTCAGCGGCGTGACCAAAATTGTGATGGGCCGGATGAACCACAAGCAAAACCCTGTGACCGGGAAAAAGAGCCTGGCGGACCGGCTGATTGAACTGACGGATTTGGACATTTACATTATTCCGGATCACCAGCCGCTCTACAAAAAGCCCCTCGGAAAGCTCCATATTCCCAAATCACGCTTCACATGGAAAGACGCCTGCATTACACTGGCGGCCCTGGTGCTTTCCTCGATGGCCGGGTTTGCATTCTACCATGCCGGTTTCAGTGAATCCAACATCATCACTGTATACATTTTGGGCGTCCTGATCACAGCGGTATCGACAAACGGTCACTTTTACGGGGCAATGGGTTCCCTTTTAAGTGTTGCCGCCTTCAATTTTCTCTTTACAGAGCCTCGTTTTACCTTCCGCGCCAACGATCCCAACTATCCGGTCACCTTCCTGATTATGCTTTCCTCCAGCATCATTGCCAGTTCTCTGGCCAGCCGGGTCAAAGCGCAGGCCCGCATGGCCGCGCAAAAGAGCTATTACACCGAGCTGCTCCTGGAAAGCAGCCAAAAGCTGCAAAAAGGGCGCACCGAATGGGATTGTCTTCGCCTGACTGCCGAACAGCTGAACCGGCTTTTTGACCGTCCCATCCTCTACGCGTTAAGCCAGCCCGAGCGGGATTTGGCCTTTCGGGTGGAGCCGTCCGATGCGCAGGACGTCTTGGCCGAACTGGGCACCGAAGAAATGGGCGTGGCCAAGTGGGTGCAAAAGAACAACAAATACGCCGGCGCCACCACCAGCACCCTGCCGGACTCCAAATGGCTTTTTCTCTCGGTCAGAGGGACGCAGGGCGTCATGGGAATTGTGGCTGTCCCCGTTGCAGGTTACTCCATCCCCGACGCCTTTGAAAAGAATCTTATGATTGCCATTTTAAACGAGTGCGGCCTAAGCCAGGAACGCATTCGCCTGCAGGAAGAGCGCAGCAAAGCCGCGCCCTGACCAAAAAGCGACTGCAAGACGGCATTTCTGCTCTGGTTGCCTCACAGGGAGCGAGTCCGCTCCCCGCCGGAAGGGATGAAGAAATCTTAATCTCCCGTTAATGTCTCGGTTTCTTCCTTAATCCCTCCTTACTACAAATTGCGGTATTCTATGGACGCAAGACAAATGTTGTATGTCTTGCGGATTCACCCATTTTGAAAGGAGAACGAGCTTATGGCAGACTATATGCTGCTTCGTATAGCTATAATTGGCTTCACCACCGGAATGTTTGCGCTGACGATCTTTGTCGGAAAAATGGCGTATGCAACATGGCACGGTTTCTATCAGCGAAAGGAGCACCGGGGATGATGGATTGCTTGATGATCGGAATCATTCTGGCCGGCTTTGGCGTTGTCAGGCTGCTGGCGAACTGGTGCCAGCGGCATGTCGAATCGGAAGAATAAGAAAGCACAGGAGTTGATCCCCATGATTTTGCTTGGAATAATTGTTCTGCTGCTGGGCGGGTATCTGGTATACGCCCTGGCGCATCCGGATCGGTTTTAAGATCCAGGACACCGTATAGGAGGTTTTTGTATGGTACAGCTGGTCCTGACATTGATCATTTATTTGATCCTTGTTATTCCAGTGGGGCGGTATCTCTATCATATCGCCGCAGGAAAACACACCTTCGCCGACCCCGTCATGGATCGGGTCGACGGGGCCATTTACAAGCTGGGCGGCGTGGACCCCCAAAAGGGCATGAACTGGAAGCAGTACGCCCTGGCCCTGCTGGGCACCAACGCGGTGATGATGGCCATTGGCTATGTGATTCTCCGCATCCAGAGCATCCCCCTTCTGAATCCCAACGGGATGCAAGGCATGAAGTCGGATCTGGCCTTTAACACCATCATCAGTTTTATGACCAACACCAACCTGCAGCACTACTCCGGCGAAAGCGGCCTGAGCTACCTCTCCCAGATGCTGGTCATCATCTTTATGATGTTTGTTTCTGCGGCCAGCGGCTATGCCGCCTGTGTCGCATTCATCCGCGGCCTGGCCGGCAAGACCAAGGATCACGTAGGCAACTTCTTTGCCGACATGGTTCGCATCACCACCCGCGTGCTGCTTCCCTTCTCCCTGGTGGGCGGGCTACTGCTGGTATGGCAGGGCGTGCCGCAAAACTTCTCGGAGAACGTCGTGGTGCAAACCCTGGAGGGCACATATCAGGTTCTGGGAATGGGGCCGGTGGCGGCGCTTGAAATCATCAAGCACCTGGGCACCAACGGCGGCGGCTTCTTTGGCGCCAACTCCGCCACCCCCATGGAGAACCCCACCATCCTGTCCAACCTGATCGAGCTGTATTCCATGATGCTGCTGCCCGGCGCCTGCGTCATTACCTTTGGCAAGATGGTGGGCGACGGATGTCTCCAGCATCAGAAGACCCCGGCCCAGGAAAATATGCTGCCTGCCCATCCGGAGGGCCTCACCGCCCGGCTGTTTGGAAAAGAAGGCCGCAGCATCTTTTTGGCCATGGGAATCTTGTTCCTAGCTGGCCTGAGTCTTTGCTACTGGTCCGAGCTGCAGGGCAATCCGGCTCTGGCGGAGATCGGCCTCAGCCAGTCCGCAGGCAGCATGGAGGGCAAGGAAGTCCGCTTCGGCATCGCTCAGTCTGCTCTGTTCACCACCGTAACCACCTCCTTCACCACAGGCACCGTCAACAACATGCACGACACCCTGACGTCGCTGGGCGGCATGGTGCCCATGCTGCACATGATGCTCAACTGTGTCTTTGGCGGCAAGGGCGTGGGCCTCATGAACATGATTCTGTACGCCATCCTGGCAGTGTTCATTTGCGGGCTGATGGTGGGCCGCACCCCCGAGTATCTCGGCAAAAAGATCGAGGGGCGTGAAATGAAGCTGACGGCACTGGCCATCATCATCCATCCCCTGCTGATCCTGTCCTTCACCGCCCTGGCGGTGGCGACATCCGCCGGGCAGGCCGGCGTCACCAATCCCGGTTTCCACGGCCTGAGCCAGATTCTATATGAATACGCATCCTCTGCGGCGAACAACGGCTCCGGCTTTGAAGGGCTGGCGGACAACACCTATTTCTGGAACATCACCACCGGCATCGTCATGTTCCTGGGGCGGTATCTGCCCATCGTGATTCAACTGGCCATCGCAGGCTCCCTGATGAAGAAAAACTATATCAACGAGTCTGCCGGCACGCTGCAAACCAGCACGGTGAGCTTTGCCGTGATTCTTGTGTTCGTGGTGTATATCTTTGCCGCGCTGACCTTCTTCCCGGCGCTGGCTCTGGGCCCCATTGCCGAGCATTTGACCCTCTGGGGCTAAGGAGGATCTTGGTAATATGAGCAAGAAACAAAACAAAAAGCTGCTGACCGGTGAAATCCTCAAGCAGGCGCTCATCGGCTCGGTTAAAAAGCTGGATCCCCGGTATATGATCAAAAATCCGGTGATGTTCGTCGTGGAAACCGGCTTCTTCATTACGCTGCTGCTGACCATCATGCCGGGGCTGTTCGGCGAGGGCGATACCGGCCTGCGTACTTACAACTTGATTGTTTCCGTCATTCTGCTGATTACAGTACTGTTCGCCAATTTTGCAGAATCCGTGGCGGAGGGCCGGGGCAAAGCCCAGGCCGCCAGCCTGAAAAAGACCCAGAAGGACACCCAAGCTCATCTGCTGTGTCCGGACGGCAGCGAGACCCTGGTTTCCTCCAGCGAACTGAAAAAGGGCGATATCCTGATGGTATCGGCCGGAGAGGTCATTCCCGGCGACGGCGAGGTCGTCGAGGGCATTGCCTCGGTGGATGAGTCGGCCATCACCGGCGAATCCGCCCCCGTCGTCCGTGAGAGCGGCGGCGACTTCTGCTCGGTGACCGGCGGCACCACGGTGGTGTCCGACTGGCTGAAAATCCGGATCACTTCCGATCCCGGCAACAGCTTTCTGGACCGCATGATCGCCCTGGTGGAAGGCGCTTCCCGGAAAAAGACCCCCAACGAAATCGCCTTGAGCACCCTTCTGGTCTCCCTGACCATCATCTTCCTGATTGTCATTGTCACCCTGTACCCCATCGGAATGTATTGCGGGGTTCAGCTGCCGCTGTCCACCCTGATCGCCCTGATGGTTTGTCTGATTCCCACCACCATCGGCGGCCTGCTGTCCGCCATCGGCATCGCCGGTATGGACCGCGTCACCCGGTTCAATGTGATCGCCATGTCCGGCAAGGCCGTGGAGGCCTGTGGCGACGTGGACACCATGATTCTGGACAAAACGGGCACCATCACCTTTGGCAACCGTCTGGCTGCCGACTTCTTCCCCGTGGAGGGGGCAAGCCGCAGCGAGCTGATTCGCTGTGCAGCTCTGACCAGTCTTCACGACGAGACCCCCGAGGGAAAATCCACGCTGGAGCTGGCTCGCCGTCTGGGAGACAACAGCCAGGAGATTCCCGGTTCTTCCTTTGTAGAGTTCACCGCCCAGACCCGCATGAGCGGCGTGGACCTGCCCGACGGCACCCGGGTCCGCAAGGGCGCTTCGGACGCCATCGAGCAGTATATTACGGCGCAGGGCGGAAAAGTCCCTGCTGACCTGCGCACCCATGTAGAAAAGGTTTCTTCTCTGGGCGGCACGCCCCTGGTCGTGTGCCAGAACAACCAGATTCTGGGCGTTATTTACCTGAAAGACACCGTCAAGCCCGGCATGGCAGAGCGTTTTGAGCGTCTGCGCGCCATCGGCATCAAAACCATCATGTGCACCGGCGACAATCCCCTGACCGCAGCCACCATTGCAAAGGAAGCCGGGGTGGACGGTTTTATTGCCGAGTGCAAGCCCGAGGACAAGATCCGCGTCATCAAAAAAGAGCAGGCCGAGGGCAAAATCGTTGCCATGACCGGCGACGGCACCAACGACGCCCCCGCCCTTGCCCAGGCCAACGTGGGCCTGGCCATGAATTCCGGCACCACTGCGGCCAAGGAAGCCGCCAACATGGTGGATCTGGACTCTGACCCCACCAAGATTCTGGAAGTGGTGGAGATCGGCAAGCAGCTGCTCATCACCCGCGGCTCCCTCACCACCTTCTCCATTGCAAACGACATCGCAAAGTATTTCGCGATCATTCCCGCCATGTTTATGGCGGCCATTCCCCAGCTGGGCGTCCTGAACATCATGCACCTGAGCACCCAGAACAGCGCCATCCTGTCGGCCCTGATTTTCAATGCAATCATCATTCCCTGCCTGATTCCTCTGGCCATGAAGGGCGTCAAGTACCGCCCCATGTCTTCCGGCAAAATGCTGGCCCGGAACATGATGATCTACGGTCTGGGCGGTGTGGTCACCCCCTTTATCGGCATCAAAATCATCGACACCATGATTGCCCCTGTCCTGACCACACTGGGCATCTGAGGAGGTTCCTTACTATGAACGAAGCAACTCATAAGAACGCATTTTTTCATGGTCTGCGCCAGTCTCTGACGGTGACATTGATCTTGCTGCTGCTCTGCGGCTTTGTGTTTCCGGTCCTGCTCAGCGGGATTTCTGCGGTCCTCTTTCCCAGCCAGGCCAATGGCAGTCTGGTCTATTCCTACGGCCAGGCGGTGGGGTCCGCCCATGTGGGCCAGGAGTTCACCAAGCCCTATTTCATGAAAGGGCGCCCTTCCGCTTACCACTACAACACCTACTACCAGGACGAACAGGGCAACCGGTACTACAGTGACGGCACCCCGTTCGCCGGGATTGGTTCCGGTTCCAACAACTACGCGCCCTCCAATCCCGCATTGACCCAGCGGGTCGAGGCTGACATCGAGGCCTTCCTGGAGGCCAACCCGGACGTGAAACGGGAGGACATTCCCGCCGACCTGATGACCGCTTCCGGCTCTGGTCTGGACCCCCATATCACGCCCGCGGCGGCCCGCATTCAGATTCCTGCTCTGGCGGCCGCTTCCGGCCTGAGCGAGGAGGAACTGGAGCAGATTGTGGAGGACAACACAGAGGGAAAACTGCTGGGTATTTTTGGCGAAGAAACCGTAAACGTTCTCGGCGTAAATCTGGACATTGCCAAAGCAATGGGCCTTGCGTAATCCCCCTCCCCTGCGGATTTCCCGGCATAGCGCACAAACCATATCCTGTGATGCAAAAAGGTCACCGGCTCTCCTGTACATCAGGCGGGCCGGCGGCCTTTTATTTGGTTTTAATCCCATCCCGGCAATCTTTTCTCCAGTTTTAGTCCCTGTGCGCTATGATAGAGCCGTAAGGAGGAGATCGATATGTTCACACGTATAAAACGCATCTCTTGTTGTGAAAGCCGGATGGACGCCCGGATTGAAAATTTCCTGCTCTGGCACCAGGGGTTTAAGCTGTTCCTGATCTATATTGGACTGCCCCTTTTCACAATGGCCGCGGTTTGTGTATGCACCACCGCTGCTGCCCTGTCCCTGGCGTTCCTGTTCGGCTGGATGTGATTGGTTCAAGAAAGCATTCAGGCCGGAATTGAGGTACTCCCTGGCAGCCCATCCCCCAAGCAGCCGCAGCCCAGCGGTAGTTCCCAGTCTTAATGCCATCTTAATGTCTGCCTTAACAGATTAACGCCCCCTTTAGATGAGACATGGATAATGAGGCTATAAAGAAGGTAGGAAGACGCGGCCGAAATCCGGCGAACAGAACGCAGGTCGTCCGGCATAACATCGATTTCCTGCCTTGAAATCGAAATGAATTCGCCAACTCTTTAGGCAATCCGCTTAAAAGTGTGTTATAATACACCGGAGCGAAAGGAGGGCGGGACCATGGATGCCCCCACATTATCCGATCGAGTCACAGTCAAAGCACCCGGCAAACTCACCATTTTTGCCAGCTATTTTTCCGGCACCGGAAAAACCCACGCCATGCTGGAAGCCGCCAGAACAGCAAAGCAGGAAGGGCGGGACGTGGTGATCGGCCTGCTGTCCTGCGATGCATGGCCGTCTGTTCAAGCAGGGGCCGAAGGTTTTGAAATGGTGCGCTGCAAGACCGTCACCCAGGACGGGCGCACAGAATCCGAAATCGATCTGGACGCCTGCATCCAAAGGCTGCCGCAGCTGATCCTGATCGATGACCTGTCCCACACCAACCGGGGCGAATCCCGCCACCGGAAGCGCTACCAGGATATCGAGGAACTGCTGATCGCGGGCATCGACGTCTATACGACGCTGGACGTGCAGCACATTGAAAGCATCCAGGACACCGTTGTCTCCATTCTGGGCTCTTCCATCTCCGAACGCATCCCCGACCATGTATTTGACCGGGCATCACGGGTGGAATTCATCGACATGGACCCGGAAAGGCTCCAGCAGCGTCTGCTGGAGCACAAAAAGGGCCAGCTGCTTTCCGGCTATTCCCTCTCCCAGTTGAGCGCGCTTCGGGAAATTGGCCTGCGCCGCTGCGCAGACCGGGCCGCTCTGTACACCCAGGCGGGGCAAAACGGGACGGGATATCGTTCCCACGAACATATTCTGGTGTGCCTCTCCTCTGCTCCGTCCAACGAGAAAATCATCCGCACCGCCGCGCGGATGGCCTGCGCTTTCAAATGTGAGTTTACCGCGCTGTTTGTGGAAACAAAGGACTTTCAGTGGATGTCTCCGCCGGACAAAGAGCGCCTGCGCGCCAACATACATCTGGCGCAGCAGCTGGGCGCATCCGTTGAGACCGTATACGGCGATGATGTGGCCTATCAAATCTCCGAATTTTCCCATTTGTCAGGGGTCACGAAAATTGTGCTGGGCCGCAGCGGCTTCCCTTCCCGGCCCTTGTTCCGCAAAGCATCCCTAACCGACCGGCTGATTGAGCTCACGCCGGAGCTGGATATCCACATTATTCCCGACAATGGAATGAACCATTTGTTCGCCACCCGGCATCGGGAGATTATGCATCTGCCGCCCTTGTCCCTTCTGGACCTGCTCAAAAGCGGGCTGATCCTTGTCTCGGCCACCCTCATCGGCTTTTTGTTCTATCATCTGGGCTTCACCGACGCCAATATCATCACCCTTTATATTTTGGGCGTCATGCTGGTTTCCGTATCCACAAAGAGCTCCATCTGCAGCTTTTTTGCATCCATTTTCAGCGTGCTCACCTTCAATTTCTTTTTCACCGACCCCAGATTTTCCCTGCACGCCTATGACAGCGGTTACCCGGTCACCTTTCTTGTGATGTTCCTGGCTTCCCTGCTTACCGGCTCACTGGCCTCCAAGCTGAAATCCCACGCCAAGCGGTCGGCCCAGGTTGCATGGCGCACAAAGCTCCTCTTTGAAACCAACCAGAATCTCCAGAAGGCCCGGACGCAGGAGGAAATTCTCTCGGTCACAGCAAAACAGCTGCTAAAGATCTTCCAGCGCGACATCATCGTATATCGCATCAAAGAAGAGAACCTTACAGCGCCGGACATCTTCCTTGTGGACGACACCGCTTCGTCCGATTGTTACACCTCGGAAAAGGAACGCGAGGTGGCGCAATGGGTGGTGACCAACAACAAAAGGGCCGGCGCGGGAACCGAAACCCTTTCCGACGCCCGCTGCACCTATCTGTCGGTTCGAAAAGGAGATCGGGTCTATGGGGTGGTGGGCATTGCCGCCTCGGACAAACCGCTGGATTCCTTTGAGACCAGTGTTCTCCTCTCGGTTCTGGGCGAATGTGCGCTGGCCCTTGAAAACCAAAAGAACCTGGAGGAAAAAGAAGCGGCTGCGGTTCTGGCCAAAAACGAACAGCTCCGCGCCAATTTGCTTCGGTCCATTTCGCACGACCTGCGCACCCCGCTTACTTCGATCTCCGGAAACGCCAGCAACCTGCTCTCCAACGGGGATCTGTTTGACGCCAAGACCAAAAAGCAGATGTACACCGACATTTACGACGACGCCATGTGGCTCATCAATCTGGTGGAAAATCTGCTGTCTGTCAGCCGGCTGGAAGAAGGGCGGATGAATCTGCATGTATCCACCGAACTGATGGACGAAGTCGTCGCGGAAGCGCTGCGCCACATCAACCGGAAAAGTGCAGAATATCACCTGCATGTGCAAAACAGCGATGAATACCTTTTGGCGCAAATCGATGCCAAGCTGATAGTTCAGGTTCTCATCAACATCATCGATAACGCCATCAAGTACACGCCGGCGGGATCCGACATCGACATTGGATGGGAGCGCAAAGGGAGTTTTATTTACATTTCGGTTGCAGACAACGGGCCTGGCATTCCCGACCAGGCCAAGCCGCATATCTTCGACATGTTTTATACGGTATCCAATCAAATCGCGGACAGCCGACGCAGCATGGGACTGGGCCTGGCACTGTGCAAATCCATCGTCAACGCACATGGAGGAGAAATCACCGTGGCCGATCACCTGCCCCATGGATCCGTCTTTACATTTTCTGTGCCAGCCGGGGAGGTAGAACTGCATGAATAAACCTTTGATTCTGGTGGTTGAGGACGACACACCCGTCCGCAACCTGATTACCACAACCTTAAAAGCCCACGAGTACCGTTTTTTGACTGCGGCGAACGGAGAGTCCGCGGTTCTGGAGGCCTCCTCCCACAACCCTGAAATCATTCTGCTGGACCTGGGCCTGCCGGATATGGACGGCGTGGAAGTGATTCACAAAGTGCGTTCCTGGTCCAATGTGCCCATCATTGTCATCAGCGCCCGGAGCGAGGACACCGACAAAATCGAGGCGCTGGACGCCGGCGCGGATGATTATCTGACCAAGCCCTTTTCTGTGGAAGAACTGCTCGCAAGGCTGCGGGTAACCCAGCGGCGGCTGGCTGCCCTGCAGGTTGGGTCCGCCAACACTGAGTCCGTCTTTACCAACGGCAAGTTAAAGGTGGACTATGCGGCGGGCTGCGCCTTTCTGGATGGGCAGGAGCTTCACTTGACCCCCAGCGAATATAAGCTGCTCTGTCTGCTGTGCAAAAATGTAGGGAAAGTCCTGACCCACACCTATATCACACAGCAGATCTGGGGAAGAAGCTGGGACAACGATGTGGCTTCGCTGCGTGTATTTATGGCCACCCTGCGCAAGAAGCTGGAAAAAGAGCCGGGTTCCCCCCAATACATCCAGACGCACATTGGCGTCGGATACCGCATGATGAAAGTCGAGCCCTGCGAAAAAACCGACAACGGAGAAAACTAAACCATGATTCAAACGAGAAATACAGACAGCGCATTTTCGCTTTTATTTTCTGTCCCTACGGTATTTTCCGAGCATCTCACCAAGCACGAGGACAACCAACTTCGGGACAAGTACGATCACAATTCCTTTATCTATTCGGGCCAGCCCTCTCTGGAAGAATTCCAAAGAGCCCTGGCCTATCAAAAGGCCCGCGGAGATTCCTTTATCAAGCTGGAAGGCTACGAGCCTCTGGAACACACCTTTGGAATGGAGCAGGAAGAAACCCTGACCATGGTTCTGCCCGGGGATGTGGATTTTTCTTCCTGGAAGGTCAATCCCGACATCACCATCCAGGCGCCGGACTTTGCCCAGCTGGAACAGCACGAGCTGAAATATTACGGCCCCCTGTACGGGGAGGATTTCACTGTGCGGAACAACCGGCGTCTCCGGGAAAAGCTGACCTACCATGGGGCCTATCTGGGCGGCAAGCTGGTGGGCTCCTGCTATACTTATTCTGCTGGCGGATACACCTGCATGGACAGCCTGGTGGTGGATGAAGACTACCGCCATCGGTACATCGCCACCACATTGATCAAATACCTTGCCGAAACCGCCCGCCGTGAAGGCAATGTCCTCTACCTCCACGCTGACCCGGAGGACACCCCCAAAGACATGTATGCCCGGATGGGATTCCAGACCACCGACACCGTCTACGAATACCTCTGCACCGATTTCAGCACTCTCAAACTGGACTGAAAACGCCATTTCAAATTGCCTGACCTCTGCAAAGGGGTCAGGCTTTTTTGCTGATTCAGCGAAAGAATGGCTCATAAACACCCCCGTTTTCCGGGCTGCCGGCGGCGCTTTCTCTTGCGCCGGGGCTGCAAAGCTGTTACAATAAAACACGGCCGCTTTACTCAAAGAAAGGAATGGTTTCATGTATCACATTGCGCTTTGTGACGATACGCCGGAAGATATCCAGTTGATTCTCGTCATAGTGCAGCGCTGGGCTGCGGCCCGCGGCGCAGAAATCCAGACGCAGACCTTCTCCTCCGCTGAGAACTTTTTGTTTCACTATGCGGAGGACAAACAGTACGACATCCTTCTTCTGGATGTGGAAATGGGCGAAATGGACGGAGTTTCCCTGGCCAAGCGGCTGCGCCAGGCCAAAGACCCGGTCCAGATCGTCTTTATCACCGGCTATTCCGACTACATCGCCGAAGGGTATGAAGTATCGGCCCTCCACTATTTAATGAAGCCGGTCCGGGAAGAAAAGCTGATGGACGTCCTGGACCGGGCCGCCCAGCGGCTGCAAGTGGAGGAGCGGGCCCTGTTCCTGAAACTGGAGGGCGAAATGGTCCGGGTGGCTCTGCGGGATATCCGCTATCTTGAGGTGCAGCAAAATTATGTCACCATCCACGCCGGGCAGGACTACACCCTCAAAAGCACTCTGGCCAAGCTGGCAGAGGAGCTGGACGAGCGGTTCTTTCAGCTGGGGCGCTCCTATATCGTCAATCTCCACTTTGTGCAGAGGGTGACGCGGCAGGAAGCCATTTTGCAGGACGGCGCACGCATTCCCCTGCCCCGCGGCTACTATGACAAGATCAACCGCGCCATCATTGAGAGGTGCTGAATATGTCTTTCCTGTCCAAATTCTTTCAGAGGCGGATGAACCGCCAGGTGGAAGCCTATCAGCGGGAACTGCTGGAGACCCATTACGCCGAGGTCAACAATATGTACCATCAGATGCGGGGCTGGCGGCACGACTACCGCAACCACATCCAGACCATGAAGGCCTATGCGGCCGCCGGGGACTGGGAGGCCATAAAAAACTACCTGGACCTGCTGGACACCGACCTGAACACGGTGGATACCGTCATCAAGACCGGCAACGCCATGGCGGACGCCATCCTGAACAGCAAAATCTCTCTGGCCAAGTCCAAGGACATCCAGGTGCACGCTGACGCTCATATTCCCTATGCCCTGCCCATCTCGGAAATCGACCTGTGCGTCATTCTGGGCAATCTGTTTGATAATGCCATCGAGGCCAGTCTCCCCCTGCCCCCGGAACAGCGGCTGATCCGGGTGTATATGGACACCAAAGGCAATCAGCTCTACATCTCCTTTACCAATTTCACCGCCGGGAAAAAGCAGAAGAAGCTGGGCGGCCTTTTTGCCACCACCAAACAGGAAGCCGGCCATGGCTTCGGGCTGGTGCGGATGGATGCCGTTGTGGAGCGGATGGGCGGATATCTGAGCCGCAACAGCGAGGACGGCGCCTTCTCTACCGAGATCCTGCTGCCGCTGGATTGCAATTCGTCCCCCAAAAACGACAGTTCGTCCCCCAAGTGACCCGCTTCGGCGGGTCTTTTGTTATACTTTGGGCGTGAGGTGAAACAAGATGACACAGACAAATCAAACCAAGAAAAAGCCCGCCTACAGCGTCGGGCAGAATGTCCGGTTTATGATCGGATGGGCCTGGCGGACCCACAAAAGAGTCCTGTGGCTCTGCCTGGCAGTGGCCGGGCTGTCGCTGGGCCTCAATCTGGCCCAGCTGTTTATTGCCCCCATGGTGCTGGCCCGTGTGGAGCAGCATGCTCCCTTGTCCCAGCTGCTGGAAACCATCGGGCTGTTTGCCCTGACGCTGGTGGCGCTGAACGGCCTGCTGGGCTATCTGAAACAGATTAGCACCTCCGGCCGGCTCGGCGTACGGCTCGCCGTGATCGACGCCATCAACCAGAAAGCCTGCACCACGTCCTATCCCAACACACGGGATCCTGCGGTCCTCCGGCTTCTGGAGAAGGCTGCAGATGCATGCGGCGCCAGCGCCCGCCCGGCGGAACACGTCTGGGAGACGCTGACGCAACTTCTGCTCAATGTGTCCGGCTTTGGTGTTTATCTGGCCCTGGTGTCGGGGCTGAATCTGGCCCTGGTTCTGACGGTCGCCGCTACCACCGCGGTGGGCTTTTTTGTCAGCCGCCGGATCAACGAGTGGGGCTACCGTCACCGGGAAGAAGAGGCCTCCTATCAAAAGAAAATCCAATACGTCCGGGACAAGGCTGAATCCATCCATCTGGCCAAGGACATCCGCATTTTTGGCCTGCGCGACTGGGTGGACGCCCTCTACCGGAGCACCCTGCGGCTGTATACCGCCTTCATCGGCCGGCGGGAGCGGATCTACACCGCCGCCTGCGCGGTGGACGCCCTGCTGACATTGGCCCGCAACGGCATCGCTTACGTCTACCTGATCCATCTAACGCTGGCCGAGGGGCTCCCGGCCTCCCAGTTTTTGCTCTATTTCTCGGCCTTCAGCGCCTTTTCTACCTGGGTGACCGGCATTCTGCAGCAGGCTTCCACCCTGCGGCAGGAGAGCCTGGACCTGTCCATCATTCAGGAATTTCTCCATCTGCCTGAGCCGTTCCGGTTCAAGGGCGGCAGGCCCATCCCCCAGACCGATGCCTACGAGCTGCGGCTGGACCATGTTACCTTCCGCTACCCCGGCACCGACCGGGTGATTCTCCACGACATCGACCTGACCATCCATCCCGGCGAAAAGATCGCCGTAGTGGGCCTCAACGGCGCGGGCAAAACCACCCTGGTCAAGCTGCTCTGCGGTTTCTATGACCCCGACGAGGGTCGGGTGCTGCTGAACGGCATCGACATCCGGGAGTTCAACCGCCCCGACTACTACCGTCTGTTCTCCACCGTCTTTCAGGAGAGTTCCATCCTGGACATCACCGTGGCCGAGACGGTGGCCCAGGATGTGGACCATATCGACATGGACCGGGTCAAAGACTGCATCGCCAAGGCAGGTCTCACCGAAAAGATCGCGTCCCTGCCCCAGGGGTACGAGACCCATATCGGCAAAAACGTCTATCTGGACGGGGTGGAATTTTCCGGCGGCCAGACCCAACGTCTGATGCTGGCCCGGGCCCTCTACAAAGACGGGCCTTTCCTGGTTCTGGATGAACCCACCGCGGCTTTGGACCCCATTGCCGAGAACGACATTTATCAGAAATACAACGAAATGACCGTCGGCAAGTCCTCGGTGTTCATCTCTCACCGGTTGGCCTCCACCCGCTTCTGCGACCGAATCCTGTTCGTGAAGGACGGCGTCATCGCCGAAGAGGGCACCCACGACCAGCTGCTGAAAAAAGGCGGCAGCTATGCCAAGCTGTTCGACATCCAAGCGCGGTATTATCAGGAAGGGAGGGATTTGGATGACATCCAAATCTGAGAAAATCACCCTGCAGGAAGCGGTTTCCCTGCACATCCGGGCAGCCCGGGATGTCCGGCCCTACTGTCCCGGCGTCTTTGCCGCCACGGCGGCCCACGCTGTGGTCAGCGCCCTCGGACCCTACGCCACCGTGTACCTGTCGGCCCGGATCATCAATGAGCTGGCGGGGGCCCGGCGGCCCGAAGTCCTCTGGCCGCTGGTGGGTGTCACGCTGGCGGTTGGCGCGGGGCTGGTGCTTCTGACCGGCATCCTGCTCCACTGGAAGAACGCCGCGCAGGAGCGATACAGCCAGGGTAAAGAGAAGCTTCTCACCGACAAGATGCTCTCCATGGACTTTGCCGACGTGGATGACGCCCGGACCCACGCCCTCCTCTCCCAGATCCGTCAGAACATCCTGTGGGGCGGCTGGGGCTTCCCGATGCTGCTGGAGGTCTTTGATGAGATCGTCCGGGGCGCGGCGGGCGTGGTGGGCGCCATCGCGCTGACGGTCAGCCTGTTCACCCTGCCGGTGCCCGCCTCCGCGGGCAGGCTGACCATCCTGAACCATCCCCTTTTCGTCGCCCTGCTGCTGACGGTTCTGGTCGGCGTGGTCATTCTGGCCCCGATGTGCAAGAACCGGGCCAACGAACACATCGTTTCGATGGCCGACAGCATGACCTTTGTGAACCGGATTTTTCATGTCTTCGGGCTTCTCTCCAACGACAAGGAAAACAGTCTGGACATTCGGATGTACGAGCAGCAGAAGCTTTCCTCCCACTACTTCCGCAACAACCCGCTCTTTCAGCCGGGCAGCGAAATCTTTCGCCGGATGGACGGCCCCATCGGCGGCTGGACGGCGCTCGGCTCCGCCCTCAGCGCTGTGCTGACCGGCCTGGTCTATGTCTTTGTATGTCTGAAAGCCTGGGCCGGAGCTTTTGGTGTCGGTTCCATAACCCAGTATGTGGGGGCGGTCACTGCCCTGAGCACCAGCCTTTCCACCCTGGTGGAGAACGTGGGCATCCTGCAGAGCAACACCGTCTTTATGCGGACCATCTATCAGTTCCTGGATATCCCCAACCAGATGTATCAGGGCACCCTCACCACCGAAAAGCGCTCTGACCGTCAATACGACGTGGAGTTCCGGGATGTGTCCTTCAAGTACCCCGGCTCGGACCAGTGGGCTCTGCGCCACGTGAACATGAAGTTCAAAGTGGGCGAGCGGATGGCCGTCGTAGGCGAAAACGGCAGCGGCAAAACCACCTTCATCAAGCTTCTGTGCCGTCTGTACGATCCCCAGGAGGGCGAAATCCTTCTGAACGGCATCGACATCCGCAAATACAACTACAGAGACTACATAAACCTGTTCTCGGTGGTGTTCCAGGACTTCCAGCTGCTGGCCCAGCCTCTGGGGGATAACGTGGCCGGTTCCCAGACCTACGACCGTCCTAAGGTCCGGCAGGCACTGATCGACGCCGGTTTCGGCGACCGCCTGAACAGCCTGCCCCAGGGCCTCGACACCATGCTGTTCAAGGAGTTCGCCGAAGACGGCGTGGATGTATCGGGCGGCGAGGCGCAAAAAATTGCCATCGCCCGGGCCCTCTACAAAAACGCCCCCTTCATCATTCTGGATGAACCCACCGCGGCCCTGGACCCCATCGCTGAGGCGGAG
Source organism: Faecalibacterium sp. An122 (assembly GCF_002160895.1). Lineage (GTDB taxonomy): Bacteria > Bacillota > Clostridia > Oscillospirales > Ruminococcaceae > Faecalibacterium. The sequence goes on from NZ_NFLL01000001.1 coordinate 392,098, forward strand.
ATTTACGCCAAGTTCAACGACATCGCCGGGGACAAGACCGCAGTCTACATCAGCCACCGGCTGTCCTCCTGCAAGTTCTGTGATGAGATCGCCGTCTTTGACCATGGCCAGGTGATTCAGCAGGGCACCCACGACAGCCTGCTGGCCGACGAGGGCGGCAAGTATTACGCCCTCTGGATGGCCCAGGCCCAATACTATACCGAATAACCAAAAGGCTGGCAGCCGATGCAAAGTGCATCCACTGTCAGCCTTTGGTGTTTTCAGGTTTGCGGGTGAGTTTCGCTGTCCCCTGCGGCCTGCTGCTCAGTCAGGCAGCGGTGGTACTCCTCCAAAAGGGAGTCCAGGGTAATCCCCTCCATGGCCTGGCGGACCGAATCCTCAATCTTTTGATAAGGAGCGCGAAGCACCGTACGGATATTCTGCGCCACCGGGCAGGGCCGTTCCTGACAGGGGTGAATTCCAATCAGACAGGACAGGCCGTCGGGCTTGAGGGCGCGGTAAATCTGGTACAGCGTGATGTCCGCTGGGTCCCGGCACAGTTCTGCGCCGCCAGTGCCCCGGGCCACCGAGATCAGCCCCGCCTTTTTCAGGGCGCTGATGACGGTCCGGATCACCACCGGATTGCAGCCGGTGCTCTGGGCCAGCAGGGCGCTGGTCACCCGCGCTTTTCCCTTTGCCTCATGAATGAATATCAGGCAATGCACTGCAATGGAGCACTTGATACTGATCTGCATGGTTCTCCCCCTCGGATTGTGGAATGCGAGATGTAAAGATTGACTTTACATCCAGCTGGTGGTACACTGGACAAGGTCAGATGTAACGGTTTCCTTTACATCCTATTGTAATCCATCTTTTCAAAAATGCAACCGGGAATATTCCCCCAAAGAGAGAAGGACAGTCATGAACATCACTGAATTGTATTTCAGCCCCACCGGCGGCACCCAGAAAGCCGCCGATCTTTTCACCCAGGCTCTGGCTGGCCAGGTGCAGACCGTGGATCTGTGCGACAGCCGTGCAGACTTCAGCGCAGTTTCCCTGTCGGCCGAGGATTTGGCCGTCATTGCGGTGCCGTCCTATGGCGGACGGGTCCCTGCGGTGGCTATCCAGCGCCTGTCCGCCGTCCACTGCAACGGCGCAGCCGCCGTTCTGATGGTGGTATACGGAAACCGCGCCTTTGAGGACACCATGGTGGAGCTGGAGGACGCTGCCAAGGCGGCCGGGTTCCATGTGGTGGCAGGCGTTGCGGCGGTGGCTGAGCACTCCATCGCCCGGCAGTTTGCTGCAGGCCGTCCCGACGCACAGGACACCGCCCAGCTGGCTGCCTTTGCGGCACAGGTTCAGGAAAAGCTGGCCGCAGGCCGCACCACCGAGCCAGCTATCCCCGGCAACCGCCCCTACAAGAAGGCGGGCGGCTCGGGTATGGTACCCAAGCCCACCAAGGACTGTGCCAGCTGCGGCCTCTGCGCCCAGAGCTGCCCTGTCCAGGCCATTGACCCGGCCAATCCTCAGAAGGTGGACAGTCACGCCTGCATCTCCTGTATGCGGTGTGTCGCGGTCTGCCCCCACGGCGCGCGGAAGCTCAATCCGGTGATGCTGGCCGCCGCCAACACCATGTTGAAAAAGGTCTGCTCGGACCGCAAGGAAAACGAGCTGTTCCTCTAAGAAGCTCTTCCCTGTCGTCCCGGCAGCGGACTGCGCGGGCCTCTTTTCAAAGAGGAGGTCCGGTGCTATACTGATGACAGTTTACTGAATCATCCGGGAGGACAGGTTATGAAACGTAGGATTGTATACGGCAGCGAATACGGAACCACCCGCCGCTATGCGGAAGCCTGTTCCGCCCGGACCGGCATCCCGGCGGCGGACTACCGGTCCGCCCCGGATCTGGGCAGCTGCGACCAGGTGATCTATTTTGGCGGCCTGTATGCAGGTGGCGTCTGCGGACTGAAGAAAACCATCAAGTCCCTGTCCCCCAGCGTCCAGCTGATCCTGGTGACGGTGGGGCTGGCAGATGTGTCCGACCCCGAGAACATACGCAGCATTCGCGCATCCATCCAGAAACAGGTCCCGGCGGAGCTTCTCCGCCGCACCCAAATTTTTCATCTGCGGGGCGGGATTGATTACTCCAGACTGGGCTTCAAGCACAAAACCATGATGACCCTCCTCTACAACAAGGTAAAGAATCTCCCGCCGGAAAAACGGAACGCCGAGACCCAGGCCCTCATCGACACCTTCAACCAGAAGGTCGACTTTGTGGACCTGAATGCTCTTGACCCCATTGTGGAGGCTCTGGGCTGAATTCCCGGTCCGCCGCAGGCATTCCCATCAAACCAAACCAGCAGGTCACCTGGCCTGCTGGTTTCTTTTTATGTCTGGCTGTTTTCTGCGCGGTTTTGATTGGTTTTGAATGATTGTTCTATCTTTTAGGGGATGTGATGCTTTTTTCAGGAAATCTTTGTGAAGTTTTACGATTGATTTTGATTGACTTTGACTGTTTTTGGTGCTATACTCAGCTCAGGCAAGCAAAACAGTTCACGCTCACCCACCCATCCAATCACAATCCGCCAAACCCGCTCAAGCAAGGACACGGGGCGCGATTTAGAAAGGAGCATTCAGATGTTAGCGGAAGAACGGTTTGACAATATTCTCAAAATCCTGGCCCAGCGGAGGTCAGTGACGGTGCAGGAGCTGTGCGACGCGCTGGACGCCAGCGAATCCACCATCCGGCGGGACCTGGTGCTGCTCAGCCAGCAGGGCCGTCTCAACCGGGTTCACGGAGGCGCCACCCTGCCGGACAACGCTTTCCTGACCAACGAGGAGAGCATGGCCGCCAAAGAGCATCAGGCCGTCGCCCAAAAGCAGAGCATCGGCCAGATGGCCGCCGGATTCATCCAGGCCGACGACTTCGTCTTTGTGGATGCAGGCAGCACCACCCTGCAGCTGATCTGCGCCCTGCAGGGTCAGGGGCTGCGGGCCACCTTCGTCACCAACGGCATCGCCCACGCCCGCCTGCTGGCCCAAAAGGGATGCAGGGTCTACACTCTGGGCGGCCAGGTCCGCCCCAACACCGAGGCAGTGGTGGGAACAGCGGCCATGTCCAGCGTGGGGCGCTACAACTTCACAAAAGCGTTCATGGGCGCCAACGGCGTCTCACTGGACCGCGGGTTCACCACCCCCGACGTGGAAGAAGCCGCCCTCAAGACTCTGGCCATCAGCCGGTCCATGGAGAGCTGGTTTCTGGTGGACGACTCCAAATTCGGCAAGATTTACTCCGCCGTCATCTGTGAGCTCACCGACGCGGCCATCGTGACCAACCGCCTTCCCAACGAAAAATACCGCCGGTACGTCCTGATCAAAGAGAGCGACGCGTCCGAACAAATCATTTCTCAGGAAAAGGAGAGTCAAGTATGATCTATACGGTTACCTTCAATCCGGCCATTGACTATGTGGTTCACCTGCCCGGCAGCCTGGAACTGGACGCCGTCAACCGCACCGTTCAGGAGGAATATCTCTTCGGCGGCAAGGGCATCAACGTCTCCAGCGTACTGCGGGCTCTGGACTGCGAAAACACCGCTCTGGGCTTTGTGGCCGGGCCCACCGGCCGCTGGCTGGAGGACGGTCTGCGGGATCAGGGAGTCCGCACTGACTTCATTCACCTGACCGAAGGCGTCACCCGCATCAACGTCAAGATCAAGGCCTCGGAGGAGACCGAGATCAACGGCATGGGTCCCCAGATCGGCGAGGCCGACATGGAGCAGCTCTACGCCAAGCTGGACTTCCTGAAGGCCGGGGACGCCCTGGTTCTGGCGGGCAGCATCCCCTCTTGCCTGGCCGGCGACACCTACGAAAAGATCATGGCCCGTCTGGACGGGCGCGGGGTTCGGATTGTGGTGGATGCCACCCGGGATCTGCTGGTGAACGTCCTGAAATACAAGCCGTTCCTCATCAAGCCCAACAACCACGAGCTGGGTGAAATCTTCGGCCGGGAACTGACCACCGATGCCGAAATCATCGCCTGCGCAGCCCTGCTCCAGAGCCGCGGCGCCCGGAATGTTCTGGTGAGCATGGCCGGAGACGGCGCCCTGCTGCTGGACGAAAACGGCAACACCCACCGGATGGGCGTACCCAAGGGCAAGGTCCTGAACAGCGTGGGCGCCGGAGACAGCATGGTGGCCGGATTCCTGGCGGGCTATCTGCAAAAGGGCGATTACGAGTGGGCCCTGCGGCTGGGCACTGCCGCAGGCAGCGCCACCGCCTTTTCGCTGGGTCTGGCCACCCGAGAAAAAATCGACGCTCTGCTGAACGAGTTCTGAGAAAACCGTTTTGATCACAAGAGAAAGGAAGAAGATTTCTATGCGGATTACCGAACTGTTTTCTGTTCAGGCCATCGCTCTGGACAGCACGGCAGCCGATCAGGCTGCGGTGATCGACCAGCTGGTGGAGCTGCAGTGCAACCACGGCAACATCACCGACAAGGCCGCCTACAAGGCCGCCATCTATGCCCGTGAAAAGGAAGCCTCCACCTACGTGGACAACGGCATCACCGTTCCCCACGCCAAGGCTGTCTGCGTCACCCGGCCCAGCCTGGCTGTCCTGCGGCTGAGCAATCCGGTGCAGTACAACCCCGAGGACGACAGCAAGAGCGACCTGTTCTTCATGATTGCCGCCCCCGAAAACGGCAGCCTCCATGTGGATATGCTGGCCCGCATGATGCAGATGCTGATGCACGAGGATTTCGTGGAGCAGCTGCGGGCCGCCAAGACCCCCCAGGAATTCCTGGACTGCATCGACGCTCAGGAGCAGCAGCAGTTTGGCTCTGAGAGCTTCACCCAGGAGAAAATCGCCCCGCAGGGCTACCGAATTCTGGCCGTGACCGCCTGCCCCACCGGCATCGCTCACACCTACATGGCCGCTGAGGCTCTGGTCAAGGCCGGCGACAAGCTGGGCCTGCCCTGCAAGGTGGAAACCAACGGCTCGGGCGGCGCCAAGAACCTCTTGACCGCCGACGAGATCACCGCCTGCGACGGCATCATCGTGGCCGCCGACAAGAACGTGGAGACTGCCCGCTTTGACGGCAAACCGGTTCTGTTCACCCGGGTGGACGACGGCATCCACAAACCCGAAGAACTGATTCAGCGGATCGAGAGCGGCGAAGTGCCTGTCTTTCACGCCAAGGGCGGCAAGCCTGCCGCCGAGGCCGCCGGCAGCGACAGCCTGGGCCACACCGTCTACAAGCATCTGATGAACGGCGTCTCCCACATGCTTCCCTTCGTGGTGGGCGGCGGCATCCTGATCGCGCTGGCCTTCCTGTTTGATGATTTCTCCATCGACCCCGCCAACTTCGGCATGAACACCCCGCTGGCCGCCTTCTTCAAGACGGTGGGCAACGCGGCCTTCAGCTACATGCTCCCCATCCTGTCGGCCTACATCGCCATGTCCATCGCCGACCGTCCGGGTCTGGCCGTCGGTTTCGTGGGCGGCGTTCTTGCCATGAACGGCACCAGCTTCTCCGGTCTGATGGAAGGCAGCACCACCGGTATCTCGGGCGGCTTCCTGGCAGCTCTGCTGGCTGGTTTCGTGGCCGGCTATCTGGTCAAGTTCCTGGAAAACATCACCGAAAAGCTCCCCAGCAGTGTGGACGGCATCCGTCCCATGCTGATCTATCCCCTGGGCGGCATGCTGGTCATGGGCGTGGTTATGTGCGCCATCAACCCCATCATGGGCTTTATCAATGAGGCCATCGCCGCCTGGCTGAACACCATGGGCGGCACCTCCAAGGTCCTGCTGGGTGCCATCTGCGGCGGCATGATGAGCATTGATATGGGTGGCCCCTTCAACAAGGCTGCTTACGTCTTTGGCACCGCAGCCCTCTCCTCCGGCACCTACGATGTCATGGCCGCCGTCATGGTGGGCGGCATGGTTCCTCCCATTGCCATCGCCCTGTCCACCACCTTCTGCCCCAAGAAGTGGACCCGTGAGGAGCGCAAGAACGGTTTCGTCAACTACATCATGGGCCTGTGCTTCATCTCGGAGGGCGCGATCCCCTTCGCAGCCACCGATCCTCTCCGCGTCCTGCCCAGCTGCGTCATCGGCTCGGCGGTCGCAGGTGCTCTCTCGATGCTCTTCGGCTGCACCCTGCGGGCTCCTCACGGCGGTATCTTCGTCTTCCCCGTGGTGGGCAATGCCCTGCTGTATGTGGTGGCTCTGGCTGCCGGCAGTGTTGTGGGCGCTCTCCTGCTGAGCCTGCTCAAGAAGCCGGTTCAAGAGTAATTCCGCGGCACATCCCCAAGCAATTCTCCCTTCTTATATTCCTATATTCCCAGCCCAAAGGACCGGCGCAAGCCGGTCCTTTGCCTTTTCCATCCATCATAAAAACCGCCCGCAGCTGCTTGCTTTTTGCAGCGCGGGCGGTTTCTTTTTTGTTTGATTCAAGGAATGTTTCTGTTCCGGTCAGGCCATCTCAAGCTGGATGATATCGGGGTCGCTGTCGGCTTCTCTGGACGACTTTTTGGCGGTCTGGGCTGCAGCCGATCCATGGACGAGGGCCGGGTCCAGAATGGCGCCGGTCTTGAGGATTTGTCCGCTGGCCGCCAGGCGCTGATGCAGATCCAGAGAGAACTGCGTACTGAGGCCTTTCCGGTCCAAAAGGCGGCGGAATTTCAGCAGTGTGGAGGCATCCGGCACCCCGCTGTCCAGGAAATCCACCCCCATAAAACTGCGCATGGCATAGCTGTCATAGATGGTCTCCTCTACAGCTGCCGCCGAAAGCTGAAACCAGTTCTGCAAAAGATACATCCGCAGCATCTTTTCGATGCCCATGGGCGGACGGCCACGATGGCCCGGCGGATAGTAGGGCTCCACAGCCGCCACCCATTCCTCCCAGGGAATCAGGCCGTTCATGGTCTCGAGGAATTTTTCCCGCCGGGTGCTTTTCTTTCGCCTGCTGTATTCCAGATCGCTGAACGTCAACTGCGCCATTTTGCCTTCCTCCGCCGTCGCTTTTTCTTATTATACTACAAATTTCGCCTTGTGGGCAGAGGAATTTCACCTTTTTACAAGAAAATGCGTCAGAGCTCCACGGCGCCGAGGCTTTCACCCATTGGTGCAGCACCTTCGTTCTTGCGGAAAATGTCCAGGGTATGGTGGGACCACCCCACCATGTCCGGGCGCTCACAGATTGTAAGGTGATAGTCCAGGTACAGCCGGTACACGTCCTCATCCATTGTCTCTATGGTCTCCCGCATAAAATGGCTCAGCCCATCGGCTGCAGCAAAGGCCAGCTGTGTGACGGGCAATTCTGACCGCAGAGCGTCAATGTCCTCTTTTCGGTAAAGCTGAAAAATATCCTTTGGCCGGGAAAACGTTTGAAACGTGACCGGGTTTGTCAAACCCTCGGCGATGAGATCCTGGATTTTTCCCCGAACAAACCCCGTAGACAACAGGGCCGGGTCCGCCATGCAATAGGCCGCAAACAGGACGCCGCCGGGTCTGGTCACGCGCACGGCCTCCCGCAAGGCTTTGCGCTGATCCTCCGGTTCAAACAAGTGATACATGGGTCCCAAGATTAGGGTCAGATCATAGACGTTGTCCTCCAGCCACGACAGGTCGGTGGCGTCGCCCTGCCGAATGGTCACCGGTTCCCCCTCCTGGGTGTTTTGGCGAAACTGCTGGATGTTGTACTCTATCAGCTCCACAGCGTCCACAGAATAGCCCTGCCGCGCCAGCGCATGGCTGTACCGGCCAGTCCCTGCACCCAACTCCAATATACGCATACCTGGTTTCAGGAAGAGCTGGATATAGTGCATGGTTGTGACATATTCCACCTTCCCGCAGCGGGATGCAAGGCGGGCTTCCTCGTCGTAGCTTTGATAGAAATCCTGTAATTCTCTCTTGGCATCCATCGCTCAGGCTCTCCGTGTCTTACCGCAGATCAGTCCCGGCCAGCGTTCCAGCTGCGGGCGGCGATGCGGAAAAACTTGGTCATCAGCGGGATATAAGTCACCCAAAAGACCAGGCTGCAGAGGATACGGACCGGTGTCTTTGCCTTGGCGGTCAGGCAGCTGCCCACCAGAACGCCCATGGAGAACAGACAGAATTTCAGAGCGGCAAGCATTCTCCAATCGGATTCCTGAATGTACTGGTCAGCGAGTGCAAAAAACTTTTTCATGATGACAACCTCCTTTGAAGAAACTCTATACCATGAGCGCCGATTTCGCGCCCACAACAGCTGTTTCAGGTCAGATGCTCCAGCAGCGCTTTGCATCCCTCCTCGATATCCCGATAGGCAATATCAAAGCGGTCGCTGTACCACGGGTCGGCCACATCGCCGCCCCGGCCGGTATAATCCATCAGCTTGCGGACCTTCCCTTCCGGGTCCGCCCCCAGAATGCGCATCATATTGCGGATGTTGTTTTCATCCATGCCGATCAGGAGATCGTAGTGGTTATAATCCGCTTTTGTCAGCTGTACCGCCCGTTTGCCTGCGCAGCCTATCCCATGTTTGGCCAGTTCTTCCCTGGCCGGCGGATAGACCGGGTTGCCGACACCATTCCATATTTCCTCCCGGCTGGTAGCACAGGAGGCCACTTCAAACTCCTCTGCTCTGCCACCTTTTTGGACAAGGTCTTTGAAGATGAACTCCGCCATGGGGCTTCTGCAAATGTTGCCGTGGCAAACGAACAGGATTTTGGTCATAGACAGATAACTCCTTTAAATCGTCACGCTTCTTCTTAAACACTCGATTCTGCATTATTTTTGCTCAAACAAGATGAAGCAGCTTAGAACTTTCCCCAACTATCTTTTTAAATCTTTCCGGATTTTCTTGTGTTTCTTTCTGGCTTATCAAGTCGCCAGCTGTACACATTTTGCCCTTTGCCATCTTTGTCAAGATAGCAAAATCGATACACCCTTACGTTGATATTCGCCGTCCCGCAACATTCGATTGCGGCGGTCGCGCCTCTTTTCACTCATTGAAATCTCTCCTTCACAGGGCGAACCAAACTTGCACCTTTATCATATCACAAGTCTGGCTCATCGTACAAGCTTAGCAAGGAAGGATTCCTCGTCTGTTTTTAGGTGATCAAAGTGCTGTCGCCTGGTCTAAATAGCCTTCGAATTTTTCCCTCTTAATTAAAGCGCGATTCCCGTTCATAACGCAGAAATCGTCGTTAGGGTGCTCATCAATCAGTGTCCGAAGCTTATTTTCTCCAATGTGATAGTACCCGGCGGCTTCTACAATGGTCAATGGATATCGGCGCCAAACAGGAATAGCTCCAGTACTCTTTCTGGATGATTCATTTTTTATATTTTCCATAACACACCATATTTCCAATCGTTCTTCTAAGTCATTTGCAGACTGATTTTGAGCGCCGTTTCAATTCGACTTATTTCTTCCTCTCGCAGCAGCACCACCAGCCTCTCCCCGCCCTACTCAGAATCCACATTGGGTTCCAGACGATCAGCGGGTTGATAACCACCCCATCTGCCAGGATATTTTCCTCCAACTGTTTCCGCTCTTCTTCCCGCAGGGGCGAATTTTTGCCTGCAAACTCCGGGCCAATGGTGAGATGCTGCAACATAGGGCGGGTGCTATCCCGGTAAGCCGCAGCAGGTTGGATGTAGTAGTCGAAACCATAGCGGGTGTGGCAGTAAGTACAGACATTCTTGGTCTGCTGATGTACAACCTTAACATATATGCTTTTTTAGTACGGGGATCGTCAGGCTAAAGCGCTTTTGATTCTCCTAATGTTATTCTTGGCTTATTTCAGCAGCAACTTATTTTTTGAATTGACTTGCTTTTCCATCCAGCTTCGGTATAATATCAATAAAGACTATTTTTGAATTTTGTACTTTATCAAGGTGGTGACGGCTTATGGCACGGAAAGCCTATTCAGAACAGGAGCGGGAGCAGGTAAAAGAGGCCTTGATGGTCGCTGTACTCCAATGTATTGTGGGCCGGGGTCTGATCCACAGCAGCATTGAAACTTTGTGCCGAAAAACAGGTATCTCCAAAACCTTTTTCTACAGTCTCTTTGCCTCCAAGGAGGAACTGGTGTGCCAAGCCCTGCGATATCAGCAGCCCCGGCTGCTGGATTACGCGCGGCATCTGATGAAAGATCCATCCCTCAGTTGGCGGGCAGGAGTGGAGACATTCCTGAAAAATTGCTGCTATGGAGCCAAAAGTGGGGTTGCCATTTTGTCCATTGAGGAAGAACAGCAGGTTTACCGCTGCCTTTCCGAAGAGAATTTCCAGGCATTCCGGCGGGATCAGACTGTTTTTTATGGCAACCTGCTCTCTATCTTTGGCCTCCCGGCAGACAGCATAGACCCCCGTCTGTTTGGCAATCTGGCTCTAGCCATGATGATGGTCCACAAGGCCATCCCCGACACCATGCCCTTTCTTTTCCCGGAAGTGGCGGAGGAGATGGTGGACTTCCAGGTCAAGGCTCTAGTGGATGAGATGCAGCATATCAAAGAGAATATGCCTCGGGTAGAACAAGATGATTAGAGTTCAATCTCCATGTCTAAACGGACACAAAACAACAGAATACTCTCAGTCGTACAAGGAACGCTGCCCTCGGACAAATGTCCTTGGTTTTGTGCGGCCTTTTCGCGCCCTGTGTCAGTCTGCCCCAATGGCAGGCTGATGCGGGGCGTTTCTTTTATTTCAAAAGTTAGAGCTGATACTGGACGGTGCATTGTATCTCTGCTGTACCAGCAAACATGAGAGGAGAGCATTACATGAGTCTACCAAAACGAAATAGTGCGGACGGACGCTGTCACTGGATGAATCCCGAGGTACAGGAAGAACTGCAACCGCTCTTTGACCAGTGCATCCAGGATGCGTCAGAAAGTTGTGGAAGCAGCGCCGGAGGAACTGAAGGAACGGTATCCGGAAATTTTTCAATAGGATGACAGGAGGATTCGGATGAGTGAAGTAAGTTACTTAAATGTACCTTCCATGATGGCTGCCATCCAAAGCGGCGACATAAAGGCGCTTGGTTCCCTGCTTCATGCAGGGCACTCTCCCAATGAACCGCAGTGCTATCAAGTCATGATTGGAGAGTGGCCCCGGGATGGCGAAGCCTTTCCGCTGGAACTGGCTGTGCTGGAAAATCGGATGGACATGGTGCAGCTCCTGATCGAATCCGGAGCAGATTTGACCCATAACCCAGAAGAATCACTTTATGGCTCCCTGCGCAGCCAAGATCTGACCCTATTTTCCTTTTTGGTAGATGCGGGAGTCAAAATCCCCGCAGGGCAAAGGGATATATGCAGGCTGTTTCTCCACTTGGTGGATCGGCATGAGCCTAACGTGCTCCCCATTTTGGAAAGGCTGGACATGGATTTGAAACAATACGGCGGTGAAGCCCTGCGCAGCATGGCAAGCCATGGGAATCAGCTGCTGGTGGAGTATCTGATTCAAAACGGGGCGGACATTAACTATCACAAGCCAGATATGGTGTTTCCTTACGCTTCCACACCTGTCACAGAAGCGGCACGGCACAACGATTTTTCTATGGTGCGCTGGCTTGTGGAGCAGGGTGCAGACATCACCATCCCGGATAAATACGGCGACCGGCCCTACACCGTGGCAGTGAAGAACAAAAATCAGGAAATGGCCGCCTACTTAAAAGCTCTGGAGCCGGAGAAATGGCACAACGAACAGGAAAAAGCACGTCAGCTCATACCTTACAAGTTGCCTGCCAAGCTGGTGGAATACTTAAAGACCGGCCCCTTGCGTCTGGAATTTCCGGAGTGGGAGCTGGTGAAATGGGCAGAACTTTATCCCTACATGGATATTCAGGAGATGACCTGGAAACGAAAAAAGCTGCTCTCCCTCATGGCGAAGATGGACAACTATAGCGATTACCTGCTGCTGTGGAACCCCAGGGACAAAAAACTTTGGTATCTGGACATCGAGCATAAGGAGTTTCATCCGTTAGCCAAATGGGAGGAATTTATCGCTGCTCCCGGAAAATATCTCAATGGAATGATTGAGGGCGAGTTTGAGGAATAAGGAGAGAACGCAATGTTTGAGGAATTCTATCAAAAATACGAGACTGAGGAGCAGGAAGTGATTGCCCTGATTCGCAAGTGCATTGGGGCTGGGTGCCATAAGGGTGACAGCGGCAACTTTTGGGACATGACCGCCATGACACTGGGCATGGTGTTCTGCAACACCGGCAAGGTCAGCATCAAAGAAGGCCGGCTGGAGTGGCCGGTTACGGAAGCGGAACGCAACAGTGAAAAAGGCTGGGGACGTTTGCAGCCAGGGCAGATTTGCCGTCTGAAGGTGCGCAGATTGCTGGATGGGTTGGTACCTGAACATACCACTCCGGATCAGTTTAACAGCTGGGCTGTTATAGATGTACTGGAGCCTTCTGTCCCCTGCCCTCCGTTGGAGGCAGTATGGGAGGAATACCAGAAGCCCGTGAACATTAAGGATGAAGTCCTGGGAACTCTGAAGCTGAACCGGGATTTTGGGCTGCTGGATGGCGAAATCTTGTGGAACGGAGAGAAAGTTTCCCTTGCTCTAGAAATTGACCTGGAGGACGAAGAAACCTGGGATACCGCCCGCAGCTTTGCCCGCAAAGTTATGGCATCCTGCGAAAGCTGGGACAAGTCCATGCGGGAATTTGCGGCAAAGGAACTGACCGAGTCGGCCAATGAGTGGCTGGCAGATGACGATGAGAAGGAAAATGCGGATCCTATTACAGAAGAAGTATCTGCCCAGCGCATTACTTTGTCAGAATTGGTCCTTACTTACGAGGGTGACCTTACAGCCTATTTTGATGATGACGATATGTTCTGGGGACACACTGTTGAGGTCGGCGGATCTCTGGAAAATGGGATAGAGCGTGCCAATATTGCGGGATAACGGTTGCATAAGACATACAATCTGATATTTGAATGCGAAAGGAGAAATCACAATGAAAGCATTTGACCCGAATTACAAACTGCTGGACGAGATGTACCAGGATGATTACTATCCAGTTTTTCTGGTGGACCAGGTAAAGTCCCAGCTCCAGAAGGTTATCGACCTGCTGGAGAGCGGCGAAACCGACACCGAAGTGATACAGAAAAATCTGGACGAGGCGGTCTGCGGCATCAATAACCTCCAGGACGAATTTTACGAGAACGACAGCGAGATTGAAACGGTGGCCCGAGATTGTATTGGAGACACCGTTGCCTACATTCTGGAGTGGTTCGGTATCCCGATTGATATGGAGGAGGCCATCCGGGAACGGGACTGGTGATTTTTCAGTGCTTTGACCACATGGCTGTCGCTATGATGTGGGAATTGGGAAAAGGAGAAACTACCTATCCTCCAAGCCAGAACAAGTGCTGCTGGTTCTGGAACGGTGCGGTATCAAGTCAGACTTGCTGTGAGGTGCGCTGCTATGAACGAAAATCTATTTCGTCCACAATTTGACCGATTGAAACGGTCTGATAAGCTCCGGCTGATGCAGGCTCTGGCAACTCGTTATCATTTGACATTCAAGGAACTGTATGCCTTTTCCCGCTGGGGGCAGAGCTGCACCACCGGTGTATTTGAAAAGTCGGGCCGGGAGTTTGTCTTTGTCCCAGGCGATACCGTGACGCTTGGTTGGGAGGGCTTTGCCCAAGGGATGGACAAGGCTAATCTAGAGGAACTGGCGGGTCTTTTTGCAGAAATCGAATATGAGGGCACTGCGGAGGATTTTCTAAGGCAAGGCATGGCCCCGGTACGCCAGGTGACCATCGGCCCCATGCTGGTGGGCCGCAAGCTTGAAGAAATCGGCTGGGAAAGCGTCCCCATAAACGACCCTCGCATTGCCGCCCACCCAGACTGGCTGGATGCGTTGCAGAAGTTTGCGGACCGGGACGGCCAGAGCCTTGAGATCCACGAGACGATCCGCTTTGAACGCAATGGCGATGCCTGGCAGGCGTGGCTGTGCCATCCGGTGACCTATCCAAAATTTCTGCTATCCCTGGTATGGGAGCTGGCAGCCACCCTCCCCACACCGGACGAGTGGGCCTATCTGTGCGGGGGCGGATGCCGCACCCTGTTTCCCTGGGGGGATGGGCTGGATCATTCTATGCATCTGCACCATTTCGAAAGTGAGGAAGATCAGGGCAAGCCATACGACATGGAACAGCCCAATTTCTTTGGTCTATCCATCGCCTACGACCCCTACAAGCGGGAGCTGGTAGATGGAAAAACATTGACCACCTGCGGCGGTGATGGGGGCTGCAACATCTGCGGCGGTATGGGTCCTCTGCTTGGATATATGCCCTGTTCCCCCCACTGCAAACCGGAGGTTTGGGAGGACAACGAGATCCACAATGACTATGATTTTTTCCGCCCGGTGATCCGGGTGGATCGGGAAATAAAATTTCAATAAAACCAGGAGGATACAACCATGGGATTTTTCAGCAAACTGTTTCAAGGCCCACAGACTGACATGGAAAAAAGCAACACAAACCGGCAGAAGATCCGCCAGATGTTCCGCCAGGCGGTGGAAAATGGCGACTCTTACCGGCTTATTGTGGGTTACACCGAAGATGTCAGCCGCTTCAACTATGGTTTTGTCCACGGCAGCAAAACCAAAATCGGCAACCTCATTGTCGGGTGGAACCAGGATACTCAGACCATTGTGGTTCTCCCCACCGTACCGGATCTTTCCGGCTGCGGTGGCCCCGTCTGTTACCGCCGGGATGAAATTCACAAGGCATACCGCAACAAATACCCCACCGACGCCTTCATCATTTATCCTGACCGTGGCAGCTATATTGCTATCAATGCCTATGAGTGGCTGGACGACGAAAGCCTCTATATCTATCTGGAACAGAAGGAAGAACTGGAAGCATTCACAGCCTTCTTTGTGAATCAGTTCGCCAAAAAGTAAGACCGCCGTCAAAAAAGGCGATGCTGAAAAGGAGAATTTCGTATGGAACTGCTGAAACAATGCCAGCTGTGGTTCGAACAGAATGAAGTTCAGAAGATCATTGACACCCTGGAAGCCCTCCCCGCCGGAGAGCGCACACCGGAACTGGACAGTGAACTGGCCAAGGCCTACATTTCTATTGCCGAAATCGGAGCGGCAGGACATCCCCTCTACCAAAAAGCCCTGGACCTGCTCCAGCCCCACGAGGAGGAACTGGGTGAGGACCACTGCTGGAATTACCGGATGGCTTCGGCCTATTACTATCTGGATGAGGAAGGCCCCGCCCTGCGTTACTTTGAGCGAGCCCTGAAAGCCCGCCCCGGCGATCAGGACACCCAGCAGTATATCGACGCCTGTCGCCATTGTCTGGCCCTGCCCCGGTTTGACAAAAACTTCCGAGAAAGGACGCAGGAAGCCTGGGCCGCTTTTGCCCAGATTGAGGCCGAGCTGCGTCAAATCATGGATACTGACGAAACACACCAGCGCGGCGAAGAACTGATTGAAAAATGCGGAAACGCGCTCAAGACCGCTCTGTGTGATACTGCCTTTGAGCTAGGATTCAATGGCGAAATGTATGAACTGGTTCTCAGCCCGGAGGGTCTTCGGTCCCGCCTGTTTCCGCTGGTGTATTTCCAGCAGCAGGCACCGGCATCGGTGCTGGAACACTGGATTGTCCGGGTGGGCCGCCAGCCCTGTGAGGGCTTTATGCTGCGGGCCGGAGACATCGAAATCCGGGCCGAGGATGTCCAGATGTGGGTGGAACTCACCGACAATCAGCAGGTAAACCTGGTTCTTTCCTTTGAGAAGCTGAAGGGCCTTCTGCAGGAGGACGCCGACCGGGTGTGGTGGGCCCTCTCGATGCTGGTGGATCAAACCATCGGAGAAGTTTCCGCCATCGCCTTTGTTGCTGGGTTTGATGTTTATGCTCAGCCGAAAGATGAACCGGCCAAGCTCCTTTCCGAACTGCCGGAGCTGCTGCACTCCATGGGCTTTACCCTCTGGCGGGACGGCAGCGACTATCTGGAAAACCGTTATCTCACCTATGAGCTGAAACCGGTGCAGGACCCCGATGCCGACTGGCGGCTGGATGTCTATACTGGAAGCTGCCGGCTGCCGGTGCTTATCAACGACTATATGTCCGCCCGCAGTGATGTGATGGACGAATATCATCGGGACGGCATCGCGGCAGGGTTCTTCTGCTATCCCCTGTCCGGTTTTACCGGTGAGGAGCGAATCAAAACCATTCTGGAGTTCCGAGATGATCTGCGGGATGCTATTCTGCGGGAGGCAGGAGAGGAAGCCGTAACCTTCCTGGGTGGCGCTACCGGACTGTATCACGGTTATCTGGATTTTATCGCCTGGGATTTGCCCGCTGTGCTGACAGCGGCGCAGGCGTTCTTTGAAGAAAGCGGCCTGCCCTATGCCCACTTCCACACCTTCCGGCGGGATGTGGGCGGCGTGCCGCTGCTGGACGAAGAAGAACCAGAGCCTGATATTCATGATGACACCGGTTCCCTTCTTTCAGCTGAGGACATCCAAACCCTGGCATCCTTTGACGATGGGGTGTCCGGCTACTTCGGAAAAATGCTCCGCTGGCTGGAAGACTTCATCAAAAACGGCGTGGAAGAAAGAAGATTCAGCGAAAAACAGGCCCGCCAAGATTTGCAGATTGCTCTTTGGTATGCCTACGCCTGCAACAACCTGAACGACTATATCCACTACTACCGTGCTGCGGAATGGATGAAAGATTCCGAGCAAAATGCCGCAGGCTGCGGCACCTGGTACTATCGCTATTCGGTGGCCCTGATGTACTGCGGCAGGCTGGAAGAAGCACTGTACTATGCAGAACAAGGCGCCAAGGAGGAACCCGGCTACCCCTGGATCTGGCTGCAACTAGGCAAGCTGCGGGCTCACTTTGGAGACAAGGCCGGCGCGCTGGACGCTGTACAGCAGGGGCTGTCGGTGGAGCCGGGAGATTATGAATTCCTGACTTTGAAAAAGGAAATCGAGGCAGGGGCATCCATCGAGCAGATGGTGTATCACTGGATCAATGCAGACGCCGACCAGGCCCTCCAGCAGAGGCTGGATCAGGATGCAGACGACAAGGAACTGTCAGCCAACTGTATTCGGGTGGATCAGGCGGGCCTCGCCGCCTTTTACGAGCTATTCCACCCGGAACGCTATGGCTATCAGAAAAATGCCCCTTGCTGCGACTTACACTATCCGGTGCAGGGGCACCCGGTGGAACTCTCTTTCCGGATGAACGAAGCCGGGCTCTCCAAACTGGGTATCGATTGGCTGCAGCAGCTGAAAGAGCATTTGGACCGCGGCGCATGGCTGACCCACACCCCCGAAGGGGAACCGGAAGGAACCCTGGCGGCGGTCTTTGTGGACCAGACTCGCCGCATCGGGCTTTTCTATCAGCAGCCTGGAGAGGATCAATATTTTCAGATTTTCCTGAATCCAGACGGCACAAAGTCGGATGCCTTCTGGTCCTCAAGAAAAAACAGTGAGCCGGAAGTTTATTCGGGGGATGAGATGTCTGCGATAGAGCAGCACATCAAAAATACCTTTGGTGCCTTTGAGAATGTGTTCCATGAGCTGGTTTCTCCTGACATCCATGTAGACATCTGCGTTATTCCGCCTTCTGAGGAGCGAGACTATTACACGCTGGTGACGATGGGTATGGGTGCTCACCGGATGAATGTGCCCCAGGAACTGGCGGAATACAAGCTGGAGCGAGCGGAGCTGGCCATTGCTCTGCCGCCCGACTGGAAACTGGATGAGGAATCCCTGAAGGAGGAACAGTGGTACTGGCCCATCGGCCTCTTGAAAGTGCTGGCCCGCCTGCCCATTGCAGAGGACACCTGGCTGGGCTTTGGCCACACCATGGACAAGCAGTCCCCCTTTGCAGAGGACACGGAACTCTGTGCCGCCATCCTCGTCGGTCCGCAAGATGTTGTCTGGAACGGCGGCGAAGTCTGCACTTTGCCGAGCGGCGAGGATGTTAACTTCTACCAGGTGATCCCCCTCTACCGGGACGAAATGGAGTACAAGCTGGCCCACGATGCAGATGCCCTGCTGGACAAAATGGCGGACGTCAGCTTTGTGGTAGACCCCAACCGCCGGGATGTCCTTACCAGATGAAATGGAAATCCGATGCGGGAAAGAAGAAATTGCCGAAACTCAGCAGGTTCCCCGGTATGGGACTCTGATCTAAAATTTCTGTAAACAGACTGCGGCTGCGCGTTTTGCAAACGCTTTCTCCGGCCCCGCCGTCTATCTTATGTGTATGGTCCAGGGCCGGACTTGTACGAAATACAAAAAGAAAAGAGCCGGGTTTAATAACATGAAAGGTGATGAAGATGATCTCCATCCGTTATGCCATTCTCTATCGATTTTAAATGCGTGTCTATGCCATCCTCCATCTTCTACCCCAGGTTGTTCAGCGTCAATGGGAGGATATAAGAAATGAAATCTCTAAAAATAGTCTGTGCTGTGCTCATTGGCATAATAGCAGCAACTACAGCGGGTTGTTCTCTGGAAGTTGCATCTGATGTGCCGTCACAAGCGGTATCCTCTATACCTTTAGAAACTGAGAACGCTTCCGAATCCGAAAATCAAATTCAGCTTTACAGCTCTCCTTCTGCATTTTTGGATGAGGAACAATACGCACTTTTTGAAAAAGCGCAGAATATGGAGTATCCTCTCTGCGGGTTATCTGACAATTTAGGCATTTTACAATACAAGATCGAGGACGCGCCTTGTTTTGTGCCCTTGACCCAGAATACCCCTTCCTGCATGGAACAGAATGGGCACTTTTATAAGCTCTATCAAAATACATATCAGGAATTTGATGATTTTGTCCATTCTATTTTTACAGACCATTTTCTATTACAGGACTCCCTTACCCAAAAGTTCATTGACAGCGATGGCTGTCTAGCAGTATGTGATGACTTCGATTTAGAACAGATTCCTTATTATACCGGATATGTGTCTGACTTGTATCCCGATGATTTTTGTCCGCAGCAGTATTATTTGGTGGATAGCAGCACTTCCCAAGTGGACTTTGTCATGGTCGCCTACTACGATTCCCATGAAACCTATGACAATCACGAAACGTATTCCTATGAAGCCATGGAGAAGGTTGAATATCTGGTCCGAATGCTAAAAACAGAGAGCGGCTGGCGGATCGATGAGTATCATTCACCGGAGCTTGGCTAATACAAAAGCCGCCGCCTTTCAGTGCGTTCGCCCAGCACTCTGAAAGACGGCGGCTCCATTTTCATCTCCTGCCGTGGAAATACTTGTGAATTTGCCTGACCATCGGAGTTTCGGCCTCACCCGCCAATCCACATCTGCGCTGAAATTCCTTTGCGCAGCGCACGCCGTTTGGGATGGTTCTCACTTGCTCCGCAGGTACTTGATGCACGCCGTAATGACTGCAATGTGAAAAACAAATGCAGCAGTATTGGACAATACCGTCAGCACGAAACCAACCGCAACAAAACTCATAACGCCCGCCTCCTTGCTTCATTGGAAATGTCAAACAACAAGAGCTCAATGATAGCTCTCACACAGCATGTCAGCAGATGCCGGGCCATTCCGCCCGAAAACCTGCGCTTTGCTTTTCCCAGGTTACGGCCGGGCAACGGCTCCGCTGCTCCAGTTGAAGATCCCCGCCTCACTGGAATAGGCGGCCTCCACATTCTTGTAAGAAGTATGGCCCAGGGCAGCCTGGACGATGAGTTCATGGGCCGTCATATCTTCCAGGGAAACGCTGCCCACAACGTTGCTCACCGTCAGCTGTCCGGAGGCGGTGACGTTCTTGACCACCACGCCGCCGACGGCGCCGTCGATCTCAGCGTTCCCAATCTGGGAGTCCCGCACAGTTACCTGACCGACAGCGCTGGCGGTGTTCAGCTGATCCGCCTGGATGCCGCTGAGCTCCACCGTGTTGACAGCGGATTCCGCCGTCAGCTGGGAAGCCTTCACCCCCTCCACCGAAAGGGTGCCCACCGCCAACGCCACCGAGAGTTCCTGGTACTGCTTTTGGGGCAGGGTGATGACCAGATCATGATCGGGCCGTCCGGAAACGGTTTTGCCGTCCATCCTAATCTTAAACGGGGACATGTTCTTCCCTTCGAATTCCTCCGTCGTTGTCTGGATGCTCAGCAGGCCATCCTCCACCGAAATGGTGTAGAGGGGCTTTTCGGTGGTGTCGGCGTAGTCCACCGTGATGTGGTCGGTGTCGGCGGTGCGGATGGTGACATTGGAGATCGCATCCTCTATGCTGATCCGGTCGATCTGCTGGGCCGTCTGGAACTGACGGGGCACAAGGTCGGCGTTTTCTTCTGCCGGGGGCGCAGCAAAGCCGCACAGCAGACCGGCGCAAAGCAGACCACAAAGCACTCTGGATACCCATTTCGTTTTCATCGACATGATACTTCCTTTCAGATTTTCTCTGTCTTTTTATTTGAGCCCGACTGCGGCATGCAGCCAGTTTGATCCATACCAATAGCTCCACTCCCGGTACATCAAAAAACCTGCAATCACCAGGAGCACAAGGCCGAGCACCATCCGCCATTCCATGCTTTTGATTTCATGGTCCAGAAAAAGATACTGCTCCCCTGTATGATTCACCTTGTTGTGACGGGAAAGCAGAACGAAAAACAACAAATGCATCCCCACAAGGAAAAACAGAACAATCAGCCTGTATCCCAACGGGGTCAGCGCCTGAAAGAAAAAGACGATACCCAAAACAACGTTTGCTACAACTTTGTGATAGCCTTCCTGAAAAGGGCAGCCCTTTTGGTAGCATCCATAGATGATTTTCAGATTCCAGACCGTGCAGGCAAGCAGAAACAATCCATAAAAAATCAGAAACGCCCCATACGCCTTTTCCGTCAGCTGTTCCATGAAACGACCTCCTCTTCCACCGGGATCCAAAGCGGCAGATCGGGTTTTCGTGACTTCTTGCTCGTCAGTCAGTTGCTTCAGCTTGCAAAATCAATGTCAACTATGCCAGTGTCCAGAGCCAGCTTCATTACCTTGCTGCCGGAAACAGTACGGGATGTCAGATTGCTAATGCCGTGCTCCATAGACTGTTCAATGGTATAATCGCTACTGCTCCCCAGCACGCTGCCCGTGATTTTGCCGGTTTCCACTTTGAAATCATATTCCAGGGAATCTGTATCATCCAGCGTGATATATCCCTTGTCAAGTTCTGCATCAAGACGATTTGATTTGGTCTGCGAAAGTTCGGCATAGCCGGCCTTTAACTGGATAGAAATATTTTGGGAAGAAAGCGAATCCAACTCAGCACATCCATTGGACGCATTGGTAATCGTGATGGATTCATATTGCTTTTGGGGCACCGTTATTTCCAGACGATACTCATCCTCACTTGAAAAACGCGAAGCCTGAATGGTTTGACCGGTCTTGTGGCTGGTTTTGGTAATAGTAACTGCTTCGCGTGGATTTTCTTTCAGTTTATCAATCACCAGCGTTCCATCCTTGACGTAAATGTCATATAACTTTTCCTCGGACGTGTCAGCGTAGCTGACCCGGATCTGGTCGCTCTCCCCCAGGCGAATGGTCACAGAAGCATTGTTTTCCTGGATGCAGATGGAGGTAATCTCTTCCGAAGTGGAAAACAGCCGCCTGACGGCCTGTACCTTCTCGGCTGCTGATGAAGGCAGGCTGATGCCTCCCATCACACCAAAGAGCATCACCGCGGAAATAAAAGATGCGAAGTGCTTTGACATACTGGTATCTCCTTTCTCAGGTTTTGGTCTGGTTGATATTTATGACACGGCGATGCCGTGTACCGTCCAGGATCAAACAGGCTGCTCACCGACAGGAACACGATATTGGCCGCAGTCTACTCTGTTTTGATCAGAGCCGGGATCTTTCTCCCTGGCCCCGGATATTCTTAGAAGTAGAAGCCTCGGCTTTCCCTGAAAAACAGGGTTCTGTCCGACCTTAGCTCGGACACAAGGAAAATCCGGGCTGAAGGAGCAGGACAATTTTTACCCCAGGGAAAACGCACGACTTCTGTTTTATATCATACCATAGTTTCCCATCATTTGGCATTTTTTGCAGCAAAAAGGCGGTAAAAGACGCAAACTGACTGTATGGGGATTTATCCCTATCCGCCCTTGTCTTTTTTCGGCTTACAATGGAACAAAAAACCGGCCTGCCGCTCCACTTGACAAGCTGGAGAAATCTGTGATATGAAAGAAACAGGAGGGATCAACTGTGAACTTTGTTGTTTGTGATGACGACCTGCGCTTTGCAGAAAGGTTTGCGCACCGCGTCCGGGATTTATGCGCCGAGCACAACTGGGAATGCTGCTGTCAGTGCGTGGATGGCCGGGCGCTGCTGGAGATGGATTTTTCTGCCATCGACGCTTTGTTTTTGGACATTGAAATGCCCGGCATCAACGGCCTGGATATTGCCAGTCAATTAAGGTCAAAATACGAAAACCTGATTCTTGTCTTTGTCACCGGATTCATCGAATATGCCCCCTCCGGCTACAAAGTGCAGGCTTTCCGTTATCTGCTGAAAACCAAAGTTGACCAGGAACTTCCCGAGTGTCTGGAGGATATGCATCAAAAGCTTCATGCCGACCGGGAGTCGATCTCACTTAAAACACCGGAAGGTAAAATTTGCGTACGACTGTCGTCCGTTGTCTATTTGGAAGGAACCCACAAAAGATGCACTCTGGCTCACCTGGATCAGATGGGCAAACCCGCCTGCATCCAGTGCAGCGGAACCCTGTCCTCCTATGCAAGCCAGCTGGACCACAAAGGATTTTTGAAAATCCAGCGCAGTTACCTTGTCAATATGCGCTACATCGAAAAAATATCAAATTATAAAGTCTTTCTCAAAACAAAAGAAATTTTAACCATGTCGAGACTCCGTTTCAATGAGAACCGCCAGAAATTCCTTCTGTGGAAGACGGAACATCTATGATCCAGAACGATAGTTTGATCAAGCTTGTTCCAACCCTTTTGGAAGGGTTGGCCTTATTTTATCTGGCAGGGCACATCTTCGCAGCAAAAGTCAGCCGGGCCAGGCGGTATCTGGCAAACATCTGCTTTTATCTGCTGGACTTCTGTATCGTTTTCCTTTTTCAGGACGGGCCATATATACCATTTATCAAGATTGCGATGATTTGCCTTCTGATTGTAGCATGGGCCAGATATGTCTATCGTGTTCCCATCCTCAACGGAATCTTCCTTGCCATCTTCCAGTATTCCTACTGGGCCGTTACCGATCTGCTCTTTGTGTCGATCGCTTCCATGATCTGGGGTGAGCTGACCAATATGCTGCAAAACCACTATCTGCCGTATCTGGTCATCAAGACGGCGGAACTGGTGCTCATTGTGGTGTTCTGCCACATCTTCCGTCGGCGTCAGGATATTTCCTGGCAGAGCAGCATGCGGATGCTGGCCTTTCCGGTGTGCATCCTGGGGGTTGTGTTTTATCTAGCTTCCATTGCGGTGGAATCTCCCTTGTATGCAGCCAGATTGCTGAACTGTATCCTGTTCCTGCTGATCGCAGATATCGGTTCCATCTATCTCCTGGGATATCTGGAAGAGCTGCAGTCCAGGGCCGAATTTGATCGTTCTTTCCGGCAGAATTTGCAGATGGTTCACCAGAATGTGGATTCCTGGAAAGATGCCTATCTGGAGCAGCGAAGCTATACCCACGACTTTCAAAATAAGCTGGCTGTTCTGCAGGGCCTTGCCAACCAGGCCGGGACGCCTGCCGAACTGCAGGCCTATCTGGATGAGCTGTTGCAGAATCAGCCCTCCTGTGCCTATTGTCTGGATACCCATCGGCCTGTAGCCGACGTCCTGCTGAGTCAGAAGCAGGCCCTGGCCAAGAGCTGCGGCATCCGGATGAAAATGAATCTGGATGATTTATCCGCATTCCCCTTGTCGGATGACGAGCTGGTGATCATCTTTTCCAATCTTCTGGACAATGCGGTGGAAGCATGCCGCAAAATACCGGATTCCCAGCAGCGCTGGATTCACTTCAAGGCAAAGGTGGAAGGCTCTACCGGCTATCTCTATGTGGAAAACTCCACCCAGGAACCGGTAAAAATCATCGACAACCGCATTGTTGCTTCCCGCAGGCACGATTCCCAGCTGCATGGATTCGGGTTAAAAAATGTGCTTTACGTGCTGAATCAAAACCACGGCGTCTATCATCTCAGCTATCACGAGGACACTCATTCGTTTCGCTTTGCTGCGCAGATTTGAAACGACGGCTTCAAGCCCTCTTTCCTTCCCATTTATACATTTATACTGGAACCTGCCCTGGTACAGAGCGCTGTTCCATGGCTTCTACAGGAAGTACCATTTGCTCTATCCATAGAAAAACCGGCAGTCTGTGCACAGAGAGGCTCAAACTGCCGGCTTTTCTTTGATTTCTGCGGCCTGTCAGGCAATGACAGATGCAGGCGTTAACTCGTACACATGATCGAACTGAGCTTTGCGCTCGTCGCTCAGGTAATGGCTGATGAGGATCAGGGTCAGGTCGGGGTTGGACAGCAGACTCTTCTCCACGATGTCAGCGTTCTTCTGGTCCAGGGCGCTGGTGCCTTTGTCCACAAGCAGGATGTTGCGGTTATGGATCAGAGCACGGGCGATAGCCACACGCTGTTTCTGGCCGCCCGAAAGGGCGCTGCCTTCTTCGCCCACCGGCGTATCCAGCCCCTGGGGCATATTGACAAGGTCACCTGCCAGGGCGCTGTCACGCAGTGCCTTTTCCATCTGCTCGTCGGTAAAGTGCTCACCCAGGGTAATGTTCTCACGGATGGTGGTATTGAACAGGAACACATTCTGTTCGATGTAGCTCATTTTCTGCTGGAGCTGCTCGGGCGTGTAATCCCGCACATCTCTCTCGTCATAAAGGACCTTGCCCTGGTAGCCGGGCAGCCAGCCCAGAAGAATCTTCAGCAGGGTGCTCTTGCCGCAGCCAGAGGGGCCGGTGAGAGCGTATTTGCCGCCCTTCTTGAATTCCGCGTTCATGTGAACCAGGATCGGCTTCTTTTCATCGTAGCCGAAAGAGACATCCTTGACCGTAATGCCTTCCTGCAGGGCAGGCAGGCCAAAATCAGGAAGCTGTGCCTCGCCGGCATGGACGGTAATCTTATCGAAATAGGGCTTGCTGGCCGAGAAGGACACTGCAAGTTTGGACACCTGGTTCAGTCCATTGTACACGCCAGCGCAGATGGTGCCGGTGCCCATAAAGGTGGCCAGAGGAATCATATCATTGAGGATCAGGACACCCAGCAGGATGACAACGGCCACCTGGCAGACGGCGCTGACATAGGCCAGACCACAGCCGATGCCGTCCTTGTTGATGGTCAGTTTGTACTTGGCCTGCTCCATGCTGTCGCTGGCTGCATCGACTCCGCTGGTAAACCGTTCATCCTTGCCAAAGAAGCGAAGCACATCGTAGCCTGCCAGCAGATCCTTGATTTTACTGACGCTGTCAGCCTGGCTGGCGGCACAGGCTGTGCCAACGGTTCCCAACCGTTGGCTGAACAGACGAGGAACGAAGATCATAACCAATGCGATGACCAGAGAAATCACCAGAAGCAGCCAATGAATGGATGCCAGTGCAACGATACCGAACACCACCTGTGCCGCAGAACCCATGATGGTGAAAAACGGAGTCCAGGCCATCTGCTCAATCTGGTTCACGTCGTTGGTAAACTGAGAGAGGTACTCGCCGCTCTCCTGCTTATGATACTCCTGATGGGTCTTGTGCAGCAGGCCCGCTGCCATATCCCGGCGCAAAGCATTGTTCATCCGGCGCACGGCCCGGCCCTGGAAGAAGGTCTCTGCAATCAAACAAAGGACCACGGCCAGCCAGGTCAGCAGAAGAAGAATGATCCGAATGGTGAAAGCCCGCAGATCACCGTCCAGCAGGCCCTGGGTAACCTGAATCTGTACCAGACTGGTGCAGACCTGCAAACCATAGGCAACAACCATACAGATGGAGGCCGCTGTAACAGCGGGCCAGCACTTTTTGAGATAATACTTCATGATTTCCACCTCTTCTGTGATCGTTCCATCTGTCTCTATGAACAGTGGATTGTGTTCTTTGCTCTTTCTGGTTCAAATTGTAGCACGCGGGATGAGGAATGAACATATCGTTTTGTGTTAGTGAATTGCCAAGCCCAATTTTTTTCAAAATCAGGCTCGGGTATGGTATAATAGCCATGAACAGGCTATTTGATCAAGAAGTGCGCGCGATGCACGGATTGGTTTTTGTCCGCCCCGGCGGACATAGTATAACGGAAGTCATTCATAGCGGAGGAGGAAACACAGCCTTGAAAAACGTCTTTCTGGGAGAATACATCAAGCAACGACGGCTGGACCTGGGACTGACCCAGGAACAGCTCTGCGAGGGCATCTGCAAACCCATGACCCTCTCCCGGCTGGAAAACGGCAAACAGACACCCAGCCGCAACCGGATCAATGTCCTGCTGCAGCGGCTGGGCCTGCCGGATGACCGCTATTTTGCTCTGCTGAGTAAAAATGAACTGGAGATGGAAGCGCTGAAAAAGGAGATCTCAGCTTGCGGGGTAACTGCAAAGACATCCGATGGTTTTGAAAAGCTCGCACAGCTTGAAAAAATGACAGACCCGGACGATCAAATCGCCAGGCAATATATTTTAAGTTTTAAAGTTTTGCTCGGACGCCTGGATGGTCGATACACGCCCAAAGAACAGATTGACCTGCTGATGCAGGCCATCCGGCTGACGGTCCCCCGCTTTGAGCTGGATCAGATCGAACAGTTTCTTTATTCGAGAGACGAAATTACAATGGTCAACCAAATCGGCCTTGCCTATTCCGATGACGGCCAAAATGAAAAAGCAGCTGAGATTTACGCCCAGCTGCTGCGGTATGTGCGCAAACATTTTCAGGAGACCATCACTTCCATTGGGGTTTTGCCGTTGATTCTTTATAATTACGCACGCGTTCTGGATTTGTGCGGTCGCTATGAGGAAGGCGCAGAGCTTGCACAGGAATGCAGGAAAGCCTGCATTCAATATGGGCATTATCAGGAACTGCCCCGGTGTCTGGAAATTGAAGCGGAATGCCGGCATTTTATGGGAGACGATAAAAGCAGCAGAGAACTGTACTACCAATCCTATTATCTGTGTAAGGTGATTGGCTATCAGGTTGGACTGGATGTTGTCATAAAGGAAGCCAAGGAATACCTGGGCATTACATTTGAAGATTAGAACTCCGTAGTCCCCAAACCTTTCAGCTCCGAGTATTATCTTTCTTCTTAGCCATATCAAAACGTAACATAGGTTCAGCTGCAAAACAAAGATCTGCTGCCAACCCATTAACTCAAACTTTGGGTTGTCGGCAGAATGAAAAAAGATCGGCTTGTCCGCCGTAAAAAATCCAACATAGCTTCCCCTTTCTCCATTAGCCACAGAAAAAGAGCACCCTGGTTCTAAGATGAATCAAGGTGCTCTTTTCAAATGGATTCAATTCGTGCAGCAATAAAATGGAGTTATTTCTGCCATGTATCCCCCTATGTTTATGCCTTCTATCAGCAAGTTTGGCACTCCAAAAAGATCAGCAAGATGTTGGCAAGCAAAACCCTATAGCGCAAAAAGAATTTTATCTAGGTTGTTTTTTGATTTGAGGCAAATTCTGTTGTGGCAGGCGAACAGGATTTTCACCATCTCTTTCCCACCTCTTTAAATTATGATTCTACGCCATTTTTGCATTTATTAGTGGTATGATCGTGCAAAAATTTTCAATCTGTGCCCAAAAATGCAGTGCTGGTTCGTTTACAAGACAAAGAGAAATCTCTGGCCAAAATCAGCGGTATATGGCACAATAGATACAGCACCACATTTCCAGCAGATCGACTTGCAAAACGACACCGCCATACAACCCGGAAGGTGATAAAGATGAAATCCAGCCATTGCGACGATTCTTACCTGTTTCAAATCAGTTCCTATGATATCAGCCGCCTTCTGCCCCAGGTGAGCAAAGCACTTGAAAAAAGGTCAGAATATCTTTCCCGGCAGCGCTATCCCAACATGTGGCGTCACATTGACCGCCTTCCCTCCCCCTCTCAAAGACCCAGTCGGAGCCGGCTGCGCACCAGACTGTTCAGTGTCCTCTGTCTGGCGGCGGGGGTGATTCTGGTTGTGCCCGGTCTTATGGAGCCAAAGGAACTGTTGGTTCCCTTGGTGGCAGGCGCAGCCGCCATTGTACTGGGTATCAGCGGATTATGGGCAACCAGAAAGAACCGTGAAAAGCCATTTGACCGCTCAGCCAGGCTGCTTCTGGAAGGGAAAGATCAAACTCCGGAAAGTCCTGTTCCTGCTGTGTCTTTCTCGGATCAGGGAATGACCCTTTCAGAAAAAGGCAAGACAGAGTTTGTACCATACAGTGACTTTGAATCTGCATGGGAAACGGAAGACACTCTGCTTCTTGTGTTCGGGCAGCGCGTCACCCTTTTGCAGAAGCAGGATTTGGTACAAGGCAATGTTGCCAGCCTGTCCCGGCTGCTTTCTGAAAAAGTCACAACATACCAGTTCATGGATTGATTTCCATAGAAACAAAGATTCCACCGATAAAGAGAGGTTGAAACCAAATGGCACTCGCCTATCAAGCATTTTTGAAGAAAGGCATTGATCTGGCCCCCTTGGGTTGGGAGACCAATGGAATGTTCATTCCTTATTTCTGTACCCCAAAGGGAGCCAAGGTTCTTGGCTGGGCCGGTGTGGATGGAATCCACTACTGCATCATCCGCGGTTTTGGGGATATGATCTTTGCAGTCAGCCCGATGAACGTCGGAGATTATGTACATCCCATTGCCCGAAATTTTGAGGATCTGCTGCGGTTGCTTCTGTCCTGCACGGATATGGCCGCTCTGGAACAATGTTATGCATGGGATGAGGAACAATACAAAGCCTTCCTCATGGATTGTCCTGCGACACCAGATCAGCAGGCCGTGCTGGATGCCATCCGGTCAAAAACCAGCCTTGAACCAATGGAAGACGCCTTTCACTATGTAAAGAAACTCCAGGCAGAGTTCGATCTTTCTGCTATTCCTTATACCGAGGATTACTATGACGAGGACATGACCCCACCGTGCCAAAGGAAGCTCCTCAGTGGAAAGTAACCTTTGACGGCAGCTTCTGGGGCCATCCGAAGGGCCAGCGGCCCGGCAAAGAAATCGCCGTAAATATGCAGTTTGATTGGGCCGGGCGGCACTTGATCATCCCATCTGTTTATTCCTGCTCCAAAGGACTGGTGGTTGATTTCTGTATGCGAGTCGAGCCTGCGGACATCCTTGCCTTCATGGACAAGTGGCATCTGTGTGCAGATGCTGACGAAGAGCAGTTCACCCGGGAACAGCGGATGCAGATGGAGCTGGACAATCCCATGTGTATGGATTTCCGTCCAATCCTTCGGCTGAACGGCAAAGAGCTCCGTTTTTCCCATGGCTGCGAAGTGTCATACATTCCCTGTCTGCCAGGCAGATCTGCGGCCGAGGCAGAGCAGGATTCCAAGCAGGCGATTGCCCACTATCAGCTCGACACAGCGTTCGGATGGGTCATCCACCGCTTCAGCTATCCCTGGGCAACCAGGAAAAAGCCTGAGATCAAGCACCTGTCGGTAACCATGGTACAGCAGGAGGTTTCCATTCCCGGCCCGCATTTCCAGGTGGAAAAGCCAGGCGACACCTTCTCTTTCATTTACCCTGAAGGAGGTACGGAATACACCCTGACGGTACAGGAATACGAGAAGCAGGTTCTGGAAACCAGCCGGATGATGCAGGATATGGAGCATCCCACCCATTATTATTTTATGAGTTATACGGTCACGCCGGAATTTTCGGGTGGCGATCTGGATGTAGCGGACTGCTCCAACGGGGATCGCCCCAGACCAAAACCTTGCTCGAGCAAACCATTTGAACCTACCGTCCTCAACGATGCTCTTGTGATCGGCATCATCGGCGGATCCGATGGTCCCACTGCCATCGTATGCGGACAGCCTGCCGCCCAGGGCAAACTTGGCGCTGCCTGCTCCAGCCTGCATTTTGATCCCGTTGATCGTGTGGAATGGAGGCTCGTCTTCCATGAAAAGCGATACCAAGACAAAACCTTCGACATACAAACCGGATCCATGGCTGCCCCGGCCAAAAAGTCAGACTGATTTATCTGAAGAGATGTCCCATGAAAAACACAGCCATCTGGTTTGCAGTGTTGTCAGGGGTGATTCTTGCAATCACAATGCCGGCCATGGGAATCGGGAGTCTATCAGAGGTGAAATAGATAATTACTGCGATCCTCTCGATCGGACAGGTACAAGTCGGTGAAACCTGGCTGGCCGGATGGCTGTTGTGTGCTGTACTTTGCTTTGTGTTTTTATTGATCCGGGAAACCAGTCAGACACGCGCATCCGTTAAATATATTGTTTTCTGGTTTCTTGCTGCTGAATGTTCCAACGATTTGATCTGGGCAGCTGTCTACTACGGTAACCCCAGATCCATTCATTAAGACATTGCTGCTGTCTATGGCCTCATTCTATGGCCCTTCCTGGTTGTTTGGTGCTGCCCAGCGCCTTTCCAACGACCTAAACATCGGATGTTTTGCCAGTCACAATCAGATTGGGAAAAGAGTACTCTCCTTTCCTCATAAAGAACAAAGCGGCTCTAAACCCGAGGTTTAAAGCCGCCCTTTTCGTAAATTTCTATGTTGTTGGAACTTCTTGTCCTTTTTCGAGTTCACAGGTATACCATTCATCACCGACCGAACGAAATCCCATGGACAAGAACATTTTCTGACTTTGTGTATTGAATGAATAAATTCGTGCTTTGGCCTCTTTCAGCCCTTTTTCCT
This sequence comes from Faecalibacterium sp. An122, assembly GCF_002160895.1. Lineage (GTDB taxonomy): Bacteria > Bacillota > Clostridia > Oscillospirales > Ruminococcaceae > Faecalibacterium. The sequence continues at coordinate 422,929 of NZ_NFLL01000001.1, forward strand.
TGGCCAGCTCCATAATGTTCTTCACGCACCGCCGGCCTATATGCTGGTTCTGGTATTCCTTACAGACTACGATTGCAATCTCGCCGTCAGATCTCAAGGTAACATCTCCAACGAGGCATCCCCTATATTCAATATAATAGCAGTCTCCATGGGTGGACAGATAGCGGTACATCGCCCTCAGCTTATGAATGTTTCATATTAGGAAAACACACTGCCAGAAATGATGTGGCGGGCATCAGCCCGCCGCGGCGGGAATTTCAGAAATGGTAATTTCAATGTTAATTTCAATGTATTCGGCAATTCTGCGAAATTCGTCAGCAAACTTAAATTTCACGCTGATATTGCCATTTTCGTAAACCTTGATGTAGTTGACAAGATCAATGAGGATTTCCCGGTTGAGCGTTTCAATGCTCTGGTGTTTCTTAAAGGCCACCAGCGCCGGATGCTCACTGTCAACGCCGTTTGCCAGTTCTGCCCGTTCAGCGGTCAACCGTTCCAGCACATCGGAGAGTGTGCTCACTTGCCGTTCATAGTCGGCCTTCATAGTCCGGTAGTCCTGCTGGGTAATTTCCCCGTCTTTCCAGTCTTGATAAAGAGACTGTTTGTATCGGGTAATTTTCGCCAGTTCCTTTTCCTTTGCGGCAATCAGATCGTCCAGTCGGAATGACTGGCTTTTTTTGACTGGAGCCGAATTGATGCGGGCAAGTATCTCCGAATAGGAAACAGCCAAATGTACCTGTTGACGGACGGCAAACAGGACGGCGGCCTCCAGCCGCTCATGCTTGATTGAGTGCATGGAGCAGGCGGCCCGGGAGCGGTATTTGTAGGTAGAGCAGGCGTAATACACATTTTTCCCGCTCTGGCTCCGTGTAATGGATTTTCCGCAATCTGCACAGCGGAGAAAACCGCTAAACAGATGTAGCTCCTTTTTCCGTGGGGCCGTCCGGGTATCCCGCTTCAATAGGGCTTGCACCTTTTCAAAGGTTTCACGGTCTATAATCGCCTCGTGGGTATCGGCCACCCGCACCCATTCATCCTCCGGCACAGCCTCAATTTCATGTACCTTATAGCTTTTCACACGGCGGCGGCCCTGTACCAAATCCCCGGTATAAATAGGGTTGGTAAGAATGTTTGTAAGCACCCGATCCCCCCACATGGGATTGTCAGATACAGCGCACGAATATGGCAGACCTTTATTTTTTCGGTAGCTTGTCGGGCTGGGAATGCCGTGGTCGTTTAGGTGGTAGACGATAGCCCGTCTTGTTTCACCTTGCAAAGTCATGTTATAAATGAGCTTTACAATCTCGGCGGCCTCGGGATCGACAATCAACTGGTGTTTGTCTTTTGGATCTTTTATATAGCCGTAGGGGGCAAAGGAGCCGATGTACTGGCCGTTGCGCCGCTTATAGTCAAACACCTGGCGGATCTTCTTTGAAGTCTGATAGCAGTATTGATCATTCATTACATTTGTAATCGGAACAATAATGCTGGAAACGCTGTCCGGGTTGAGGTAGCTGTCCACATTTTCAGCAAGACTGATAAAACGGACACCCATCTGCACAAACAGGTTATCAATCAGACTTCCCGCATCACTGTAATTCCGGGCAAAACGGGAAAGGTCTTTTACCACAACACAGTTGATTTTCCCGCTCATTACATCGGCCAGGAGCCGCTGGAAATTTTCGCGGTTGGCATCCGTCCCTGTGTGTCCATCGTCCACATATTCGGAAACGCTTTCAAATTCCTCAATGTGCTTTTGATAAAAGTCATTCAGCAGGTCGCGCTGGTTTTTAACGCTGTTGCTATCGTCTTTTCCTTTTTTCAAATCTTCTTTGGAAAGCCGGATATATTCGCCCAGCCGCCAGCGCCGGATCGTATAAGAGGGAGAGAAACTCTGTTGAAACCCTCTGTTTTTTGTTCGTGACATTGTTCCTCCTTCCCTATCACATTACACTTATATTATAACTCTGTCCCATAGGGACAACAAGGATGGCTCCGCCTCGGGACACTTTGTCTCAAAGCTGGGGCGGGCCGCAGCCGAAGTCACAGCCCGCTTTTTTGCCGGATCAAATAGTCCGTCAAGGTGTCCTGCAAAGACGGCCCACCTTCCGCAAATTCAATTTTTACACCGACTCCGCCGATGTTGAAGCAGTACAGGTTTTTGGCAACTTGCAAAAACCTTATGACGCGCTCTTTGTGGGAAAGAGTGTTATCAAAGGTCATACCGCTCACATCGGGCAGAGACTCGGGGGAGACTGCGCCAATATCAACGCTTTTCATTCGTTCCAGTTCCTGTGCGGTTAATTTCACGGTAAAACCTCCTTTGTTCAGATTGATAAACGCCTCCCGGTTGTCCTGTGGGGAAACGCGAAAAGGCGGCACCGCATAAGTGCCGCCCTTTGGCCTGTCCTCACATCGGGACACAATGTCTCGAAGTTAATAGGGGCCGTTTTCGTAATGGTGCTGGGCCTCGTCCAGCGTTTTGAAGTCAAATACATAGTGAAGCTCACCGACAACGCGCCGGATGTCCTCGGGGGAAAAACCGCAGTTTTCCATCGCATAGATCACATATCCCCGGCAGGCGTTGTTGCTCCACGGCTCGACCAGCATAGCGGCCAATACGGGATCGTATTTCATTTTCTAATTCCCCCTTTGATAAAATTTAGGGAACGCCGCGCCCATTTCCTTGACCTGTCCAAAGACAACTATACTCGGCGCGGCGCCCCCTCGCAGACGAGAGGGCGGCCCGGAGGGACAGGCGGCCAGCCTGTCCACTGCCGGATCGTGGCCGTGGGATGGCCCGGCCCACTTGCGGCGCTGGTGTTGTTCGCTCATTTTCCTTTGGGAAAAGTCACCGCGCACCCACCGCCTGGCTCCCTGGATTGCGCTCGGGGCCGCCCTTGTTCATCTGCGGAGAAAAGAAAACCTCCTCTCATAAACCGAGACATTTTTGGATGATATTCGGACTGGTTCAGCGGGATTTTTTCAAATGTTTTTTCATGTTTTCCAAACCACGCTCCACAGCCCGCCGCACCGCGCTTTCGTGAACACCTTCCGCTTCAGCTACTTCAGAATAGGTCTTGCCAAGAATGACACAGGCATCTACACGGCGGCCCTGGGCTTCGGGCAGAGAGTTAAGCGCGTTCCACAGACGGATAAAGAGTTCCATCCGCTCCAAGAGCTCCTGGGGCGTAGGTTCATGCAAACAGGCCGAGTATTCAATCCCGTCCTCACAGTCCAGGGAATACTGCGCCTTGTGCCGGGAGAGCCGCCGCTGATAAGCCATCTCATGGCGGGCATCAGCCAAAAATACTTCGGCCACCTCGTCAGAAACCTCGATAAACTGATCCTGCGTGTACCAATAATAAAAATCTTTCAGATTGATGGTAGTCATTATAAACCTCCGTTTCGGTGTTGGGTGAACGAGTGACCGAAACGGGGACTGGCGGAGAGCGGCACCCAGGGGAGCCGCTCCGCACCTCTGGACAAAGTGTCCAGAAGTCGGACAAACAAAATGCGCCTGCGCGACACAAGGCCACACAAGCGCACGAAATTATACATTCATTTATGTACTGCCAAATTGCACATCCACCGCCGGACTGATCCTGTTCGGGGGATGAGCTTTTTTTGACAGGTTAGGGGGATGGAAAAGAGAAAAGGACACGGCGATACCTCCCGGACACCGCCGTATCCTTAAAAAAGGGCGACTTTAACACACCCCCCGTATTCTAATTTTTCAAAAAGAAAACGGCGGCTTGAAATTTGTTATTTCAAAACCGCCGTAAGGCTACTGTATTTTGTTTTGGCGCGTGATGATCCAGCCGCCGAAACAACGGTTTTTTTATTATCCCGTTGGGCGGTAAATCTTGTATGAGGTTTAGAAAAGTCAGAAAACTTCTATCTGTCCAGGATAATTCATTCCCTTTTCAATAAGAGGCCCTTTAGCTCCCATTGTAAAAGCGATGTCGCTACTACGAATGGACATTAACCGATCACCGGCTTTAAGATTAAGAAATTTCAGCGTTTTTTGGGGTAGCTGCACTGTTCCTTCTTTGGATAATGGAAGCCATGCATAGCTTCTTCCCTTATATGGAATAAACTGACCCGCACTACTTGAATGTTCCCCTGTCAATCCCGGCAAATCATCTATGATGTGCTTTAATTTTGAAGATGCTAACATCCTTTGATTTGTGACGCAAAAACCGCCAGTTATTTTACTACCAGTGAAAATAATGATTTCCGGTTCACTGGTCAAATTGTATTCAGATAGCGCCATTGTCGGAAAATGCATTGTCCCTTCTGCTCCTATTACCGACCATCCAAATACATATTTCCCGCCTTTGTTTAATTGCGGCATAGTTTTCCTCCTTTACATTCCTTGCTTTTACTGATATACTAAAGTTAATATGTAATTGTAGTACTCTATATATAGAGTACTACAATTCAAGACTAATGTCAAGGGAGTAAAACTATGCTTACGAAAACGGCAACTATTATTTTAGGGATAATCCAAAAACATCCAGTTAATGCGTATGAACTTATCAAAATGCTATCGCGCTTTCAATTAAAAGATTGGTATGATATTGCAGACTCCACAGTTTATGCAACACTTAAATCCTTAGAAAAAAAACAATATATCACTGGCAGAGTACAAAAAGATGGAAATATGCCTGATAAAACAGTCTATTCGCTAACCGATGCTGGCACGAAAGAATGGAATACAGCTATTAAATTTTTTCTTACTCATTTTGATTACGATCTTATTCCATTTATGATTGCGAGCTTTTTTGCCGAAAGTATTGGAGTAGGCGAAGCTATAAAGTGTTTGGAAGAACGCCTTGATTATTTGAAAAAAAATAGCAAAGGGCTTACAAGGCAAATAGAAGAATTGGAGGTGGAAAAGGATATTCCGTATTATGTCATCGGAAATGTGCAGCACAATGCGCTTATTGTTGAAACTGAAATCACAGTTACACAACAAATGATCGCCAAATATAAAAGCAGGCTTTTCGATCAATAATATGAAATAAAATACTACTTCAAGTCAAATTGCATTTCGTTCTCATAGGCTCACCCGAAATGTAGAATAATATAGGGTGATATGAGAATGTACCAATACGACAAACATCTTGATTTTCACGCCCTGGGCCGTGAGATCAAACGAAAACGGGAGGCAAAGGGCTGGACGCAGGAGTACCTGGCTCAGCTTGTGGATCGCACCCCGCGCTCCATCATGTATATGGAAAACCGGGGCCAGAAACCAAGCCTCAATGTTTTTTACCAGCTTGTCACCGTGCTGGAGATTTCCGTGGATCAATTCTTTTTCCCGGACAAGCTCAACGGAGAGAGCACCTGCCGGAAACAGATAGATGTCATGCTTAATTCAATGGACGAAAAAGAGCTGACCGTAATGAAATACACAGCAGAGGGACTGCAAAAAGCCCGCGAAACGGAGGATGCGTAAGAAAAGCGTGTACCTCCGTTTTTTTGCGCCATTTTCGGGGCTTGCACAAAACGGTTATACCGAAAGTTGGATTATCCCGAATCTTCAGAAAAAACCGCTTATTCACCAGCTTTTTATAAAAAGATTCGGGATAACTTTTCCATACTTTTAAGACACTTCCGCTGGGATTG
>NZ_NFLL01000010.1 GCF_002160895.1 Faecalibacterium sp. An122
AGTCCCCCATCCGGCCCTGCGGGCCGCCTTCCCCCTTGGGGAAGGGCGTACCAGAACGCCCCGGCCCGCCTGGCGGCCCCGGAAGGTACCGCACGGTTCAGCGGAGTCCCCCCTCCGTCGCCTTCGGCGACAGCTCCCCCGCTGGGGGAGCCTGCGTCCCAAAGGCCCCCGGCCGGATCGGGTGGATTTCAAAAAACAAAAAATATTTTTCCTTTTTTGGCGCCCGCGCAAGCGGGCGCTTTTCGTTTGGAAAAGGCCGGACAACAAAAAATCCCCGGCCCAGAGGGTCGGGGATGAAAGACGGGAAATGTTTTACTCGGTGGCCAGAACGTCTTTGTAGAACTGGTTCATTTCCTCCTCGGTGGAGAAGGTGGCCACATACATCTGGTTGCCCATGGCGTCGGCCAGCGCGGCAGGAATGCGGTCCACCATCCGCATGTTGTTCTGGTAGCGCTGCATGATCTGCTCGTGGCTCAGGGCAAAGGGCTTGCCGTCCCGGCGGCCGGCGTAGGCGCAGTAGAAGTGCTGGCCCACCGGCATGTCGGTGCCGCCGAAGGCCACCATGTCCGCCCAGATCTTGTAGACGTTGGTGGAACGGGCAAAGTTGATCATGTCGGGGGTAAAGCCGCCGCAGGGCCGCATGTTGACCTCCAGGGCCACAATCTTGCCCTTTTCGCCCATGCTGGCCTGGTCCTCGGTCATGCGGAAGAACTCAAAGTGGACAAACCGGCTCTTGACGCCGAAGCTCTTGACCGCGGCCCGGCCGGCGGCGCGGGTGTCGTCGGGCAGGTCCTTCACAATGTAGTAGATGGAGTTGTCGCTGTTGTTGACGATGTCCATGATGGACATGGGGGTCACGTTGCCCGCCTCAAAGATGGGATTGCCGTGGGCGTCGATGATGGCGTCGTAGCTGTTCACCTCGGCGTGGACAAACTCCTCCATGATGTAGGGTGCAAAGGGATGGGCGGCGTACTTGTAGGCCAGGAACTCCTGCAGTTCCCGGTCGGAGGACAGCTTGTAGGTGTCGGAAGCGCCCACGCCGTTGTCCGGCTTGACCACCACAGGATAGCCCACCTCGTCGATGAACTTGCGGCAGCTCTCAAAGTTGTCCACCATGTGATACCGGGCAGTGGTGATGCCGGCCTTCTGGTAGAAGGGCTTCATCTTGCTCTTGTACTTGATGCGGGGAATGTCCTCCAGATGGAAGCCGGTATTGATGTTGAAGTCGGTGCGCAGCCGGGCATCCTGCTCCAGCCAGTACTCGTTGTTGGACTCCAGCCAGTCAATCTTGCCGTACTTGAAGGCAAAGAAGGCCACGGCGCGGTACACCTCGTCGTAGTTCTCCAGGCTGCCCACTTTGTAGTACTCGTTCAGGCTCTCCTTCAGCTCGGGCATCAGTTCGTCGTAGGGCTGGTCGCCGATGCCCAGAACGTTCATCCCGTTGTTCTGCAGCTCATGGCAGAACTGCCAGTAATTGGTGGGGAAATTGGGGGAAATGAAGATGAAATTTTTCATATGGATTCCTCTTTTCACAGTTCAGAACGGCCGGACCCCGGCCGGGGGCGATGTCGGAAAATACCGTTCCCGCCAGGGACGGAAACGGCCGGGCGCCGCAGCCCGTGCCGCCGGACCAGCCGGTCCGTCAGCCCAGCAGATGGGGCATGTAGTAGATCACCTGCTTGTACCACCAGGGCCAGTCGTGGCAGACGTCGCTGCCCCAGATGTCCACCCAGACGGGGATGCCCTTCTGCTCGAAGATCTCCTTCATCCGCCAGGTGGTGGCGGGCTGCTCCCAGTCGCCCTGGCCGCAGCAGACCACCGCCTTTTTGGAGCGGTAATAGTCCATGAAGGGGTGATCGGTGGGGAAATTGGCCATGTAGTCCACCGGCGAATTGCGGTAGACCACCTCGTCCATATACCCGTCGAAGCCGTAGCTGGCGGTGTAGATGCCGCTGAGGGCCAGGCACCCGTCGAACAGGTCGGGGTGGCGCAGGTAGAGGTTGAGGACGTGGGTGGCGCCCAGGCTGCACCCGAAGGGGATGATGCCGGGCAGGCTGTCCCAGCCGTTCCGCTCGCAGGCGATCCGCTGCAGCATGGGGCAGGCCTCCTGGACGATGTAGTCCAGCCACTGCTCGTAGCGGCGAATCCGCCAATAGGGGTCCCCGGTCTTGTCCGACCAGGTCTCCTTGTCCATGGTGTCGATGGACAGGACCATCAGCTGGCCCGACTCAATCCAGGGCGCCAGGGTGCCGGCCATGTGGTAATTCTCAAAGTCGAAGAACCGCCCGTCCTGGCAGGGGATGAACAGCATGGGCCGCCCGGCGTGGCCGTACAGCTTGCACTCCATCTCCCGCCCCAGAGCGGGGCTGTATTCCTTGAAATATTGCGTCTCCATTGCTGCCTCCTTAGACGTCGAGACCGTAGAACAGGGTCTCCATCACGAAGGGGAGCTGCCGCTCCCAACTGGCTTCGCTGTGGGTGCCGCCCGGCACAATCCGCTGGGTCAGATGCACCCCGCGGTTCATGACCTTGGTGCCAAAGGAACCAAAGTCCCGCCGCATGGTCTTATGATTTCCCATTTCCTCCGAGCCGTAGTCCATATACAGGATGGTGTCGGGCTGGATCTTGGCCCGGGTCACCAGGGCCTTGAGCTTGTCGGGAGCCACCCAGATGGAGGGCGACAGGGCCGCCGCCCGGCTGTACACGTCGTTGTACTTGAACAGGGCGTACAGGCTCATGAGGCCGCCCATGGAACTGCCTGCGATGAAGGTGTGTTCCCGGTCGGGCAGGGTGCGGCATTCGCTGTCCACAAAGGCCTTGAATTCCTGGATGAACCACCCCATGGTGTCATCCCCGTGGCCCTCAAACCGGCCCAGCTCCTTTTCCTCAAAGCGATAGGGGGAATATTCGTCCAGGCGCTCGTAGTGTTCCCCGGTGTTGCACTCCAGGGCCGCCACAATCAGGGGCACCCGGTTTTCGTCCAGAAACCGCTCCATCCCCCAGCTCTTGCCGTAGGTGGCATCGGAATCCCAAAAGACATTCTGCCCGTCGAACATATACAGCACCGGATACCGGCGGTCCGGTTCCCGGTCATAGTCCACCGGCAGATAGAAATAGGCGGCACGTTCTTCCTCCCCGTTGACTGCGGGATAAGGCACGCTCCATTTTCTGACCATGGTTCATTCCTCTCTGGGCGGGCCGCTGCATCCGTCAGAAGCCGCTGCGGCCCTTCCCCACGCCCCGGCCTCCGGCCGCGGGCGTGTACATATAGTTTATCACAGTAAAGCAAAGTAGTAAAGGCTTTCTGCACCAAAAAACTCCCGCCGGACTTGCGGGGCGGGAGTAGAAACCGGCGGCAGCCTTTTAAAATCGGTCCGGCCTGGATGACATGTGCGTACAGGCCGGACACCGACCGGGAAATGTTGCGGCCAAGCTGTGCCCGCCGCAGGGCGGGTGCGGGCTTGGCCGGGACATTTTGTCGGAAAGGGGGGTACTGGGGGGAAAGCGGGACGGTCGTGCGAATGCACGCCGGAGCGGGTTCCCCTCAGGGCGTGTCGGCCCCCGACACGCCAAACTCCCGCCGGACTTGCGGGGCGGGAGTTCTTTCTATCAGCAGACTGCGCTTAGTAGACCTTTTCCACGGGGACGATCCAGCCCTTGGTGTCGGGCAGGCGGCCCCACTGCATACCGGTCATGGTGTCGTACAGTTTCTGGGTGACGGGGCCGATCTTGCCGTCGCCGATGTAGGCGTGCTCGCCCTTCCAGACCAGTTCCTTGACGGGAGAAACCACGGCGGCGGTGCCGGTGCCGAAGACTTCCTCCAGCTTGCCCTCCTGGGCGGCCTTCATGACGTCGGCGATGGCCAGCTTGCCCTCGATGACCTCATAGCCCCAGTCCTTCAGCAGCTCGATGCAGCTGCGGCGGGTGACGCCGGGCAGAACGGTGCCCACGGTGGCGGCGGTGTAGACCTTGCCGTCGATCTTGAACATGATGTTCATGCTGCCGACTTCCTCGACGTACTTCTTCTCGACGCCGTCCAGCCACAGAACCTGGGCATAGCCCTGCTCCTCGGCCAGCTCGCCGGCCTTGATGGAGGCGGCATAGTTGCCGCCGCACTTGGTGAAGCCGGTCAGGCCGGGTGCGGCGCGGATGTAGTCATCCTCCACGTAAATCCGCACCGGGTTGATGCCCTCGGCGTAGTAGGCGCCGGAGGGAGAGCAGATGATGCAGAAGGTGTAGTGATGGGAAGCGTGGACGCCCAGGCCCACGTCGGTGGCAAAGACAAAGGGACGGATATACAGGGAAGCGCCGTCGGCATGGGGCACCCAGTCGCGGTCCACATCCACGATGGCCTTGACAGCCTGGATGTAGTCCTCCTCGGGGATGGTGGGGATGCACAGACGGTCAGCCGAATCCTGCATCCGCTTGGCGTTGCAGTCGGGGCGGAACAGCTGAATGGTGCCGTCGGCGGTGCGGTAGGCCTTCATGCCCTCAAAAATCTCCTGGGCGTAGTGCAGGACGGTGGTGGCAGGGTCGATCTGGAAGGGACCATAGGGCACGATCCGCGCGTCGTGCCAGCCCTGACCGGCGGTGTAGTCCATCACAAACATATGATCACTGAAGATCTTGCCGAAGCCCAGCTTCGACTCATCCTGCGGCTTGGCCTTAGGAGAGGCGGTACGGGTGATTTTGATATCCAACATGATGTTCCCTCTTTTCTCACTCTTGCACGAAACGCGCCCGGGCCCACCGCCCTTGCCGCTTTCGCCAAATGTTAGTTCTTATTATAATAACAAGTGAAAAATTTACAAGAGGGACGGCAGATATTTTCATCTTAGGGTGCTGTAAGTTGCGCGGGATTGTGCTATAATAGCACTGGGTTTCGGGGCCGCTGCAAAGCGGCTTCCAGGGCCTCATTTCGCGCAGCTGCGGCCAAAACGCCGTCCCGTCCCGCCGGTGAGGCGGCCCGGTGCAAAAGCTGTTCCACGCAACAAACAACAAAGGATGACTGTATGATACAAGGTGTTCTTTTCGATATGGACGGCCTGATGTTCGACACCGAACCGCTGTGGGGCGAGTCCTGGGCGCCGGCGCTGGAAGTGTTCGGCCTGCCCTTCAAAACCGGCCTGGATCAGGCGGCCCGGGGCGCCGCAGGGGAAAACCTGCGGGCGGTGCTGCGGAGCTATTACGGCCCCGACTGCCCCGCCGAGGCCATCATCCAGACCTTTGACCGGATCGCCCACGAGAAATTCCTGGCGCCGGTGCCCAAGAAGCCGGGCCTGGATGAGCTGATGGACTGGCTGGACGCCCAGGGGATTCCCATGGCCGTGGTGTCCTCCAGCGGGGCGGACGTCATCCGCCGCAACCTGGACAACTGGAATCTGACGTCCCGGTTCCGGGCTCTGGTGTCGGGAGAGATGGTCACCCGCTCCAAGCCCGACCCCGAGGCCTTCCTGCTGGGAGCCAAAGCGCTGGGTGTGGAGCCGGCCTCCTGCCTGGTGCTGGAGGACAGCCACAACGGCGTCCGGGCCGGCGCAGCCGGCGGCTTTGTCACCGTCATGGTCCCCGACCTGATGCCCGCCGACCAGGAGATGCAGAGCCTCTACACCATGAAGTGCGACAGCCTCTGCGAGGTGCTGGACAAGCTCAAGGCAGGTGAACTGTAATACAATGGGGAATATTCGCGCTGCATTTTTCGATATTGACGGCACCCTGCTGAGTTTTGCCACCCATCAGGTGCCCCCTTCCACCCTGCGGGCCCTGAAAGAGATGAAGGCCGCCGGCATCAAGCTGTTCATTGCCAGCGGGCGGCCTCCCTTCTACATGAAAGGGATGGAGGAAACCCTGGGTGTGCCCTTTGACGGCTATGTGCTGACCAACGGCCAGTGCTGCACCGACGGGGACCTGAACCCCTTCTACATCCAGGCCCTGCCCAAGGAGTCGGTGCCTGCCCTGCTGCGGTGGCTGGAAGCCCACCCTGACACCCTCTGCGCCTTCTGCGAGGACGAATACGTCTACCTGAACCGCCCGGCGGATCTGGTGGAGAAACGGTGCGAGGACGCCCATCTGAACCCGCCCCGGCACCCGGTGGGCGACCCGGCCCGGGCTCTGACCCATACCACCTACCAGCTGAATCTGTACATGCCCCCTGAGATGGACGCCCCCTTTGCCGAGGCGGTGCCGGGCTATCGGGCGGTGCGGTGGAACCCGGTTTTTGCGGATGTGATCCCCGCCGACGGCGGCAAGGCCGAGGGCCTGGCCCGGATGATGGCCCGCCACGGCCTCACCGCCGACCAGTGCATCGCATTTGGAGACGGCGGCAACGACATTGAGATGCTGCGGGCCGCCGGTACCGGCGTGGCCATGGGCAACGCCTCCCCCACTGTCCAGGCGGCCGCCGACTACGTCACCGATACGGTGGACCGGGACGGCATCTGGAAGGCTGCGGTGCATTTCGGACTGATTCAGGAATAATTCCTGAAAAGTGATGCAGTCACAGACAAACGGCAGAAAATCGGGTATACTAGGACCATCGAAAGCGAGATGCTTCGAAACCAAAAACCAAACGAAACGGCCGCGCCGTGCGGCCCCCACGATACAACAAAGACAAACCAAAAAGGAGAGACTACCATGAAAGAGTTGAAGTTCTACGTTTGCAGCCACTGCGGCAACCTGGTCGAGATGGTCCACAGCTCGGGCGTTCCCATGATCTGCTGCGGCGAGGCCATGAAGGAACTAGTCCCCAACACCGTGGACGCTGCCGGTGAGAAGCACAAGCCGGTGGTCACCGTGGACGGCAGCACCGTCACCGTGGTGGTCGGCTCTGTGGCACACCCCATGACCGACGCTCACCTGATCCAGTGGGTGGTTCTGGAGACCGAGCAGGGCGTCCAGCGCAAGGAGCTGGCTGCCAACGCCGAGCCCAAGGCCGTCTTCACCCTGGCCGAGGGTGACAAGGCTGTGGCCGCTTACGCCTACTGCAACCTGCACGGCCTGTGGAAGACCGAGGTCTGATTCCCCATCTGACCGGATCTGACATCCAGACATAGCATCGCCCCCGCCCGGACCTGGCGCTCAGCCAGCCGGACGGGGGCGATTTTTGCTTTGCCGAAAAAGCAAAAAAGGAGTTGGAAAAAGGAATCGTGAATTGCAAACAGAAAATCCCTCAGCCCCGGACCATCTTGCCCAGAGCGTTGCGGGGAAGGGGCTGGTCGGTGAATTCCACCGACGTAATCCGCTTGTAGAGAGGCAGAGACCGGTTGGTCTGGGTCACAAAGGCCCGCACCTCGTCCCGGACGGCCTCCCGGCAGGAAATCCGGGCGCAGATTTTGCCGTCCTTCTGCTCCACCAGCACCTCCCGCACCGCGGGGTTCCGGCTCAGCAGAGTTTCCAGCTCCTCGGGGCTGACGTTTTCCCCGCTGGGCAGAATCATCAGGTTGTTTTTCCGCCCGGTGAGGTAGATATAGCCGTCGGCGTCGATGCGGGCCAGGTCTCCGGTGTGGAACCATCCGTCCCGCAGCACCGCCGCCGTTCCCTCGGGGTCTTTGTAGTAGCCCAGCATGACGGCGTCGCCCTTCATGCACAGCTCGCCGTCCTCCAGACGGTATTCCATGTCCGGGTCCCGCAGGCCCACCGAGGACAGATGGGCGGCGTCCTGGGCGCTGTTCCAGCCGCCGTCCCCCACCGTCTCGGTGAGGCCGTAGGTCTGGATGATGGTAAAGCCCTGGGCGATGAGGTCGGCCAGCATCTGGGGGTCGTACATGGCGGCCCCGCAGGTGAACAGGCGCAGCTTGCCCAGGCGGGCCCGCTTCCCTTTCATCACATCGTGGTGGATGGATTTCAGGAGGGTGGGCACCACCGCCATGGCGTCGCTGGGCATGGCGGCCAGGTCCCGGTAAAAGCGCCGCAGATCGGTGCAGAAGTGCACCGCGTTCCCGCTGATGCTCCAGGAAATCAGGCTGCTGAGGGCCGCGATGTGGAACAGGGGCAGGACGCTGAAGGCGGCGAACTGATAATCCTCCGGCAGGCCAAACTGGTGCCGGACGGTCTCAAAAGGCTCGGTAAACAGCCGCATGGGGGCAAAGAGGTTGCGCTGGCTCAGCATAACCCCCTTGCTGCGGCCGGTGGTGTCGGAAGTAAAAACGATCAGGGCCAGAGCGTCCTGGTCGGGGCATTCGGTCAGCTCGGCCAGTTCGGTGCAGCCTGCAAAGGCGTGGATGTCCAGCACCGTGCCCTTATAGTCTGCAAAGGCCGGCTCCCGGTCGGAATAGACGCCGTCCGCCAGCAGGCAGTCCACGTCGGCCCGGGCCAGCTCATCCGACAGCTGGGCCCAGCTCTTTTCGATGTTCAGGGGGACGGCCACCGCCCCCGCCAGAATGCACCCGAAGATGGCCACCCCGTAGGCGTAGCCGCTGCGGGCCAGCAGGCCGATGTGACGGCCCTGCACGTCGGGCAGGCTCCGCCGCAGATAACCCACCATCCGGCGGATGTCGGCGGCATAGTCCCGGTAGGTGACCTCACGGACCCCGCCGGCTTCCTCGTCATACCACCGGACCGCCACCCGCTGGGGCCAGGCGGACTCCATGTTGATGACGTTCTGATAGACGGTGGAAATCCAGAAAGTCTGGTCCAGAGACTGCTCCATGGCCTCCCGGGCCCGGGCGGAATCCCGGGCCTCAAAGGCCGCCAGAATCTCCCGGTACCAGTGGAGGGCCACCGGCACGCTCTGGCGCCGGGCGTTCTGCCGGTAGGAGGACTGGATGGCGTCGTCGATGATCTGGTAGATCTGCTGCATCATGTTGCTGCGGGTCAGCCGGGCCAGCATGCAGTGGAACCGGCTGTCCAGCCGGGCAAAGGCGGCCAGATCCGCCTCGGACCGCTCCATCTGGTCCAGTAGCTCCCGCAGCTGGGCGATTTCGCCGTCGGTGGCCCGGCGGCAGGCGATCTCACAGATGGGCCCCTCCACCATCCGGCGGAAGGTCAGGATGTCCTTCAGGGTTTCCCGGCCCAGATACAGCATGGGCACCAGCTGGTTCAGGGCGGCCCCGGCCTCGGGACCCCGGATAAAGGAGCCCTCGCCGAAGCGGGTTTCCAGCAGGCCCAGACCGCTGAGCTTCTGCAGCGCGTTGCGGACGGTCACCCGGCTTACCCCGAACTGGGCGGCCAGTTCATTTTCGGAGGGCAGTTTGTCGCCGGGTTTCCAGCTGCCGGACAGAATCTGCTGGCGCAGCTGGTCAAAAACCTGCTGGCTGACGCTGCTCTTTACCACTTTTTGAATCGCCATCGTCGGATGCTCCTTTGTTCCATAATACACTCTTATTGTAGCATCCGGCCGGCGGTTTTACAATCCGGCTTTCACTTTTTGGCTTCGGAGTGGCCTGCGGCGGCGATCTTGTTGCCGATGGAGGCGAACAGCAGAGAACCGCCCAGAATGACGGCGCCGCCCACCCAGAAGGTGATCAGCTGGGAGCCGATGATGGCGGGGGTGATCTCCTCAAAGTTGACGGTGGCCACCGTCAGATAGGCAAAGGCCACGTTGTTGCAGACCACGGGGCAGACGGTGCCGCCCAGGATGATGACGGTGAGGATGACGCCGATGCTGAGGGCGAATGCACCCAGCAGGCCCATGTAGGGAGCCAGGCCGAAGGTGCCGGCATAAAGGGCCAGCGCTGCCACCAGACCCAGGGTGCCGCCGGCGAAAATCATGGGAATGTTCTTCATGTCTGCGCCCAGGGCGAAGAAGAAGATGGTGACGAAGTACAGGGGCCAGCCGGCAATGCCCAGGGCGACGGCGGCCACGTTGACAATGAAGATCCAGACCAGCACGCTGGCGGTCACGATGACGTGATGACGGTCAGGTTTTTGGAAAATGGACATAAGGCTCCTCCTATGGATGCACAGCCGCCCTCCATCGGGCGCCGCATGCAGGTTTTTCTCGGTCTACCTGTAATACAGGTGCTTCAACAGGATACCATGTATACCTTTCGGTGTCAATCCTTTCCCCAGATTTTTACCGCCCGGGCGAAAAAAGGTTGTTTTCTCCCCTGCCCGGCGTCCGGCGCCCCGGAAAAAGGGGCGGTTTGGGGCCGGCGGCCGGGGACTTTGGTGACTCTGGCTCACCATACAACCCCCTGACCCGGCAAAAATCGGGAAAAGCCCTTGCCCTTTGCCCCGGGATGTGCTTATAATGGGCGTAGAAAGAAGGCATTTTCCATGTGGTTTTTCTTCGCATTGGGGTCGGCAGTGTTTGCGGCCCTGACCTCCATCCTGGCAAAAGTCGGCATCGAAGGGGTGAACTCCACCCTGGCCACCGCCGTCCGCACCGGCGTGGTGCTGGTGATGTCCTGGGGCATGGTGTTCCTCACCAATACCCAGGGCGGCCTGAAGGACATCAGCCCCCGCAGCTGGATGTTTCTGGTTTTGTCCGGCCTGGCCACCGGCGCGTCCTGGCTGTGCTATTACCATGCCCTCCAGATCGGCGACGCGTCCATGGTGGTGCCGGTGGACAAACTCAGCGTGGTGATTACCCTGGTGCTGGCCTTTGTGTTTCTGCACGAGCCCTTCACCGCCAAGTCCCTGGTGGGCTGCATCCTCATCACCGCAGGCACCCTCTACATGGTCCTGTAATAACGGCATGAAAACACAAACCGCCCCCGCTGCCATAAGGCACAGCGGGGGCGGTTGTACTGTTTTGGGTGGGGTTGGCTGTTATTCTGCGCACTCCGGTGCAGCACCGGCATCGGGCGCAGCGGCGGGCGACTCGGGCCTGGCCTGCCGGATGGGGGCGGCGGCCTTGGTGGCGGGCAGCTGCAGCTCGGGCATCAGCTCATCGTTGATGATGGTCAGCATTTCTTCCATTTTGGCCACATCTTCGGGTGAGAACCGTTCCCGCACCCGCTCGATGACGGTGTGCAGGTAGGAGTAACTGATGCTGTAGTAGTCGATATACTTCTGGGTGGGGCGCAGATGATACTCCCGCCGGTCGGTGGTGGATTGGATCTTTTCCACGTAGCCCTTGCGGACCAGGCTGCCGATCTTATAGGCGGCGTTGGGGGTGGAAATCTGCATCATGCGCGAAAACTCGGCGATGGTTGGTTCGCCCAGGGCCATGATGCCCTCCATGCAGAAGGATTCCACAGTAGTGAGCGTGGCTTCCCGCGTGGCGAACCGATGAAATACCTTTTGGTAAAAGTGAAGCTTGAACTTGGTATAGACGGCCTGGAACGCGTCCTCCAGCATGGGTTTGCCCCCTTTCTGAGCGTATCTAAAGACAGTATATCATATTTTCGACCGGAGGGAAAGACCCTGCATGAGGAAAGTATGACCGCCGGCGGAATATTTACTCCGCCGCAAAGCCCACGGTGGTGGGCATACCCTGCCAGGAAGTGCCGTCGGCCCGATAAAAATGCCGCTGGGCCGACCCGTCGGCCAGGAGATAATCCACCGCAAAGACCTCCCCCTGCTGGACCGGCCAGGGGAAGTTATTGTAAGGCAGCACATCTCCGATGAGGGGCAGGGCCTGGACGTCCTCATAGGCGTCCTGAATCAGCCAGAAGGTTCGGGACTGGTACTGCGGCATCCGGCCGGACAGGTCCTGCACCGCCAGGCAGAGGGCGGAATACTCCTTCCCGCCCAGAGCGACGGCGGAAGTCAGGCCGGCGGTGGTGTAGTCCACCCCGGCGGTCAGATTCCGGGCCAGAAGGTTTTCCCCATAGATCTGCCGCAGCTGGTTGGCCAGACAGGGCACTGTCCCGGTGGAAAGATCGTTCTGATAGATGTCCGAATGGGCCGACCCGGTGATGACCATGACGCTGGTGCCGGCGGGCAGGGCGTCAAAGGCTTCCTTGAAGTTGAGCACCATCTGGTTTTCCCGGTAGGCGCCGTCCAGGGTCTGGTAATAGGTTTTGCCCTGGCCGATGATTTTCTGGGTCAGGTCCCAGTCGGATGAGCCCATCTGGCCGGTGAGCATCAGGCCCATCAGATACCGGCGGCCGGTGGTGTCGTACTGGTGGCCCACGTCAAAGCCGTGGAACACCGTCTCGGGGCATTCCGCCTTGATGGCCTGGTAAAAATCCCAGGTGGCCTGGCTGTTGCCGGCGGTTCCTTCGGTGTCCTCGTACAGGCGGGTGAGGATGGCGTCATCCTCCGCCTTGATCCACAGGTTCATAAAGGCAGCCGTATAGGAGGGCACCTCGATGAACAGGTCCCGCATCCCCTGGTTGTGATAAAAGTCTTTCCAGGCGGCCAGCTCCTGATCCAGATGGGCCTGGGTGGAGTGGTTTTCGCCGTAGAGATAGATCCTCCCTGTCCCCTGCTGGGCCGAAGCCGGCACAGCGGCCAGGGTCAGCAGCAGAAAGCAGAGGGCGAACAGTCCTGCAAATGCCTTTTTCATGGTGAAACGGAACCTCCTTTCCGATGGGAAAACCTCCCCGCCCGCATGAAGGGGCGGCGCGCCGGGCAGACTAGGGTGGATCTGAGAATGCATCTATGCTGGACCGTTCGCCCCAAAGATGCAGCTGCAAGGCGCAGGAGCGCCGCACTCCTTTGTGGAATGCAAGCGACTGCAACGCGGCAGATGCGCTTTGGGGCAGAATGAGACAGTGTGGAGGTATTTTCAGATCCACCCTGACCTCACATTCACCGAAAGGGGGCGTATTGCCGCGCCGGATTACAGAGAGCTTTACTTTGAAATGTTCCGGGCCAGCGAGGCGGCCATCCGCCTGCTGCAGCAGGCCCAGGCCCGGGCCGAAGAGGCCTATCTGGCGGCCCAGCCGCCGCCGCTGGAACTTCCCGACGACCCGCCCGACGACCGCCGGGCCGGGCCGCCCTGCTGAAGGTCAGCCCCGCTTGGCCTGGGCCTTGGCGAAGAACTTGGCGTCGTCGATGACAAACCGCTGATGCACCCCGTGGCCCACCGGGCCCTTTTCGTCCCGCATGGTCACCGAGAAGGTCAGCTTCCGGCCGTCCACCGCGATCAGCTCGCTTTCACAGGTGACGGTCATTCCCACCGGGGTGGGGGCGGTGTGCTCCAGCGACAGCTGGGTGCCCACCGTGCCGCAGCCCGGGTCCAGCTGGGGGGCTACGCTCTCCCAGCAGGTCTTTTCCGCCAGGGCCGCCAGGGCCGGGGTGGCGAATACCTCCAGGGTCCCGCTGCCCATGGCGCGGGCGGTGTTTTCAGGGGTGACGGCCACAGATGCCTGGCCGCGGATTCCAGCTTCCAACATGATGTATTTCCTCCTTGCAGGGGCCGGGCCTTTGGGGCTGCGGCCCTGATTTTTTGTCTGTCTTAAGAATACCACATTTTGGGCCCCGGCGCACCTGTTTTTGACCGCTTTTTCCAGGGAATTCCCGGCGGGGCGGAGTTTGTCAGAACATACGTGATTTTTTTATCATTTCCCTCTTGACTTCCCGCGGCGCGGTGCTATAATGAACACATGAACAGATGCTCATATATTGAGGACAAAGGAGGATGCAAGATGGAACAGCAGGCCAAGACCACAGCCGATGGGATGCCGGACGACGAGATTCTGTACGAGCTGGCGGACCTGTTCCGGGTGTTCGGCGACTCGACCCGGATCAAAATTCTGTATGCGCTCCACGACCAGGAGCTGTGCGTGCAGGATATTGCCGCGGCGGTGGCCCTGAGCCAGTCGGCGGTGAGCCATCAGCTGCGGGTGCTGAAGGACTCCAAGCTGGTGCGCTTTCGCCGGGAGGGCAAGACCGTCTATTACGCGCTGGACGACGACCATGTGCGGAGCATTCTCTCCCTCGGGATGGAGCACATCGAAGAATGACACCAAGCGGATGGAAAGGACTGGTACATCATGAAAAAGACCTATAAGATCGACGTGGACTGCGCCAACTGCGCCAACAAGATGGAGGCCGCCGCCCAGAAAACCCCCGGCGTCAAGAACGCCACCGTCAACTTCATGACCCTCAAGATGAGCGTGGAGTTTGAGGAGGGCCAGGACCCCAAGGCTGTGATGCCCCAGGTGCTGGCCAACTGCAAAAAGGTGGAGAGCGACTGCGAGATCTTCGGGATCTGAGAAGCGGTTTTCCACAGAACCGGGGGATAAAAGCGGCAGTTTTCCACTTTTTCCACCGGTTTTTCCACGGTTTTTGAGGAAAACTTCAAAAATAACGAGAAAAAGTGGTTTTTGTTCCACAGATTTCTGGGGAAAACCTGTGGAATCTGTGGACAAACGCCGCCCTGTGTCGAAATGGTGTGGAAAAACAGGGCCGGACAGCCTGCAAAAGGAGGCTTTTGTGATATGAACGCCAAGCAAAAGAAGATGCTGTACCGGATCATCGCGGCGGCGGTGCTGCTGGTTGTGCTGCAGCTGCTGCCGGCGACGCCGGTGCCGGTGGGGGTGCTGTATCTGGTTCCCTATCTGGTGGTGGGCGGGGACGTCCTGCGCAAGGCCATCAAGGGCATCCAGAACCGCCAGCCCTTTGACGAATGCTTCCTGATGGCAGTGGCCACCGTGGGCGCCTTCGCCCTGGGGGAGTACATGGAAGGCTGCGCCGTCATGCTGTTCTATCAGGTGGGCGAACTGTTCCAGGCGGTGGCCGTGGGCAAGAGCCGCCGGAGCATTGCGGCCCTGATGGATATTCGGCCCGACTACGCCAACCTGGAGCAGCCCGACGGCACCCTGGAACAGGTGGACCCCGACGAAGTGGAGGTTGGGTCGGTGATTGTGGTGCAGCCCGGCGAGCGGGTGCCCATCGACGGCGTGGTGGTGGAGGGCACCTCCACCCTGAACACCGCGGCCCTCACCGGTGAGAGCCTGCCCCGGGACGCCAAAGCCGGGGATGATGTGATTTCGGGCTGTGTCAACCTCAGCGGCGTGCTGCGGGTCCGCACCACCCGGGAGTTTGGGGAGTCCACCGTCTCCCGGATTCTGGACCTGGTGGAAAACTCCAGCATGAAGAAGGCCCGCACCGAGAACTTCATCACCCGGTTTGCCCGGGTGTATACCCCGGCGGTCTGCTACAGCGCCCTGGCCCTGGCGGTGCTGCCGCCTCTGGTGCTGATGCTGCTGGGCCAGCCCGCACAGTTTGGGGACTGGGTCTACCGGGCCCTCACCTTCCTGGTCATCTCCTGCCCCTGTGCCCTGGTCATCTCGATTCCCCTGAGCTTTTTCGGGGGCATCGGCGGAGCCAGCACCTGCGGCATTCTGGTGAAGGGCTCCACCTATCTGGAAGAGCTGTCCCGCACCAAAATCGTGGTCTTTGACAAGACCGGCACCCTGACCCGGGGCGTCTTTGAGGTCACCGGGGTCTACCCTGCCGACGGCGGGGACCGGGATTCCCTGCTGGAGACCGCCGCCCTGGCCGAGAGCTATTCCAAACACCCCATCTCCCAGAGCCTGAAACAGGCCTTTGGCAGAGAGCTGGACCCGGCCCGTGTGTCGGACGTGGAGGAGCTGGGCGGCTATGGCATCACCGCCCGGGTGGACGGCCGGAATGTGGCGGTGGGCAATGCCCGCCTGATGGCCAAACTGGGCCTGACCCCCACCCCGCCGGAACAGACCGGCACCGTGATTTATCTGGCCGTCGATGGCGCTTACGCCGGCGCGGTGGTGATTTCGGATGTCCTCAAGCCCACCGCCGCCAAGGCCATTGCGGGCCTGAAACGGGCCGGCGTCCGCCGCACCGTCATGCTCACCGGCGATACCGAGCCGGTGGCCAAATCGGTGGCGGATCAGCTGGGCATCACCGAATACCATGCGGGCCTGCTGCCCGAGGATAAGGTCAACCGGGTGGAATCCCTTCTGGCCGAAAAAGGCCCCCGGGAGAATCTGGCTTTCGTGGGTGACGGCATCAACGACGCGCCGGTGCTGTCCCGGGCGGATCTGGGCATCGCCATGGGCGCTCTGGGCTCGGATGCCGCCATTGAGGCGGCGGACATCGTCCTGATGGACGACGACCCCGCCCGCATCGCCCTGGCCATGGACATTTCCCGCCGCACCGTGCGGATTGTCTATCAGAACATCGTCTTTGCCCTGGCGGTCAAGGCCGCCTGCCTGCTGCTGGGCGCTCTGGGCCTGGCCGGGATGTGGCTGGCCATCTTCGCCGACGTGGGCGTCATGGTGCTGGCCGTCCTCAACGCCACCCGCGCCCTCTATACCCGGGATCTGGTCCGCCGCAACGGCCTGAAATCCTGATCCCCTGCCCCATCCGCATTCTGAAACAACACAGCGCCCCGGAGGCATCCCAAACGGATGCGCCCCGGGGCGCTTTTTGCGTGCAGAATCAGATTTTTTTCCGCCGTTTGCGGAGCAGGTCCGCCGCCGTCCAGGGCAGGTACAGGACCGCCCAGACCGCGAAGACAATCAGCAGCAGGCCCAGAATGTAGGCGGGACCAAACAGCTGTTCGATGACCTTCAAAGCGGCGTTGCCGTAGGAACCCCGCAGAAACATAAAGTTGGTGTCCAGGAAATGGTTGCAGAGGGCCGCGGCGGCGGTGTCCAGCGCCAGCACCCCAAAGACCGCCGGCAGCCGCCGGACGCTGGGCCGGAACCCGCCTCCCAGCAGCAGAACCGGGTACAATACCAGCATGATGTGGACGGTGCTGGAATGAAGATGCATCACGTTCCACAGGGGCAGGGCCTGCCAGGAGGGAAACAGCAGAGCCGCCAGCGCCCCCGGCAGACAGAGGGCGTAGAGCACCTCGGCGGCGATGGGGTTGGGCCGCAGGGTGTACCACAGACAGATGAACAGGTTGATGCTGCACAGATGAAAGGGCAGAAACTGCCAGACGAACTGGCCGGTGGCCAGAGCGGAAACGTCTTTCAGCAGTTCGTCGGCCAGCAGCAGAAGGGTCAGAACGGCCAGCACCCGCCGCCGTCCCCGGTCCCCCAGCCGCCGGAACCCGAAAAAGCCCGCCGTGCACAGAACCGCGCACAGTCCCAGCCAAAAGAGATGCACCGGGCCGAACAGGGCAAAGGACTTGTAATCCCCGCCCCGCAGCTGGAGCATGGTGTCGATGGTGTCCCAGAATGGAGACATAGTGCCCTTCCCCCTCCCGGACGATCAGTGATAGAAGGTGTCGAAGTTGATCTGGCGATAGAATTTTTCCTGCAGCTCCTGGAAGTGGTCGCACTTCTGGGCCAGCAGCCACATGCTCTTGGTGATGACGGCCTCGATGGTCATGTCGTGGGCTTCCAGGAAGGCAAACTGATCCTTGACCCGGCGGCCCACCTCGTAGATGCCCACGTCGCTGCCCTCGTAGGTGACCTGGGTGGTCATAATCAGCACCTTGTGGGTGTCCTCGTACCGGCCCAGACCCCGGGCAAAGCCCTCCATCAGGGATTCCGGGATGCCGCCGGCGCCAAAGCTTTCCACAATCACGCAGTCGTACAGTTGAAAAATTGCCGGCAGCAGATCGGGCCGCATGCCGGGGGTCAGTTTCAGCAGAAAGACCCGCTGGTCCAGGGCGTGGCTGAACTGGACCGGCCCTTCGGGCAGCGGGGTCTGGATGTAGTGGACCAGCCGGTCCCCCTGGACCTGGGCCAGATGGGGGAAATTCACCGATGCAAAGGCGTCGTAGCTGATGGTCTTGTTTTTCTTGGCCCGGGTGCCGGCAATGACCAGGCCCCCGAACACCACCATCACCCCGTGGCTGCGGGGATCCAGCGCACAGATGACGCTGTCCCGCAGGTTCTTTTTGGCGTCGGTGATCTCGTTGGAAATGGGCTGCTGGGAGCCGGTGAGGATGATGGGCTTGGCCGCGTTCTGGACCAGATAGCTCAGCGCCGCCGCCGTGTAGGCCAGGGTGTCGGTGCCGTGGCAGAGGATGAAGCCGTCGTAGCGGTCGTAGTTTTCTTCGATGGCCCGGGCCATGTCCAGCCAGTGGGCGGGGCTCATGTCGGTGCTGTCGATGCTGCACAAGGCCAGGGTGTCGGGCTGGCACAGCTTGGCCAGACCCGGAAGATGGGCCAGCAGTTCCCCGCTGGAAAGCACCGGCCGCAGGCCCTGCGGGGTCCGCACACAGGCAATGGTGCCGCCGGTGGTAATAAACAGAATTTTCTTTAAACTCATAGAGTGCCTCCGTGATATTGGATCCCGTCCAGTATAGCACAAACCGGCCCGCTGGTGTGTAAAATTTCCTGGGAAAGTCCCCGCCTTGCTTTTTGGTCCGGGGTGCGGTATCATGAGGGCATCCAAACCAACGACGGGAGGTGCGCTGTGAAAAAGAGCAAAAAGAATGTCCTGGGCAAACTTTTGACCTGGGTTTTGATCCTGCTGCTGGGCATGGCGGCGGGCTATCTGGGGGCCTCGCTGGCGGCCGAAATCGGGATGGCGTCCGACGCCCTGCCCTTCCTGATTCTGGGTCTGCTGGCAGGCTTTTTCATCCAGATTATTCTCCACGAGGGCGGACATCTGGTGTTCGGCCTGGCCACAGGCTACGGCTTTGTGTCCTTCCGGGTGGGCAGCCTCATGCTGATCCGCCGGGACGGCCGGTTCCAGTGGTGCCGCTACCGCCTGTCGGGCACCGGCGGCCAGTGCCTTCTCGCCCCGCCTCCCTGGCGGGAGGAAGGGTTCCCGGTGTTCGCCTACAATCTGGGCGGACCGCTGATCAATTTTGTGTCGGTGCTGCTGTGCGGGGCGCTGGTGGTATTGTTCCGCCGGAGCAGCCCGGCACTGGCCTGCATCTGGATCGGAATCGGCCTGGCGGGTCTGTATCTGGGCCTGGTGAACGGCATTCCCCTCAAGATCAGCGGGATGCCCAACGACGGCTACAACGCCCTGCATCTGGGAAAAGATCCGGTGAGCCGGCGGGCCTTCTGGGCCCAGCTGGCCATCAACGCGGCCCAGATGGAAGGCCGGCGGCTGCGGGATATCCCCGAAGAATGGTTTATTCTGCCGGGGGATGCAGGCCCCGACGACCCCATGAAAGGGGCGGTGTGGGTGTACCGGTACAGCCGGCTGGTGGATCAGGGCCGCTATGAGGAGGCCTCCGCCCTGCGGGAACAGCTGCTGCAGGAGAACGGCAAACTGGCCGCCGTCCATCAGTATGCACTGCAGGCAGACCAGGGCCTTTTCGACCTGATGGATGGCCGCATCAGCCAGGGGCTGGACATTCTGGGCAGCTCTGAGATCAAGGCGTTTTGCCGCCAGATGAAGGGCAACCCGGGGATTGTGCTGGTGCAGTATGCGGCGGCCCGTGCCGCCGGCAAAACCCAGGAGGCGGACCGCCTCCGGGCCCGGCTGGAAAAGGACCTGGATGCCTGGCCCTACCCCGGGGACGCCGACGCCACCCGGGAACTGCTGGCCCGGGTGGAGGACCGGCTGGCCAGCGCGGCGGAAAAGGAATAAAAAGGGCCGGTTTGTAAGTCAGTTACAGACCGCGGGCGGAAAATGTGCCATACTTATTTAGAAGAGAAAACAACGATACCCAGGAGGAACAAGGATATGGCGAATGTGGTGATTATTGGTTCGGGTCCGGCGGGCATTTCCGCCGCGCTGTATACGGCGCGTGCCGGGGTGGATACCACCGTCCTGACCAAAGGCCCCGGGTCGCTGGCCCGGGCCGAGGGCATCGAGAATTATTACGGCGTGCCGGGTAGCATCTCGGGCGCCGAGCTGGAGCGCCGGGGCATCGAGGGCGCCAAGGAAGTGGGGGTCAAGTTTGTGGAGGCCGAGGCCGTGGGCCTGACCTTCACCGACAAGCTGACGGTGGAGACCCTCAGCGGAGAGTATCCCGCCGACGCGGTGATTCTGGCCACCGGTGCGTCCCGCACCGCGCCGCCGGTGCCGGGCCTGAAGGACCTGGAAGGCCGCGGCGTGAGCTACTGCGCCACCTGCGACGCCTTTTTCTACCGCGGCAAGGATGTGGCGGTGATGGGCAGCGGCGAATACGCCCTGCATGAGGCCTCGGCCCTGCTGCCTCTGGCCAAGAGCGTCACCCTGCTGACCGGCGGCGCTGAGCTGACCGCCCAGTTCCCCCCGGAAATCACCGTCCGCACCGAAAAGGTGGAGGCCATTCTGGGCCAGGGCAAGGTGTCCGGCGTCCGGCTGGCCGGCGGCGAGGAACTGCCCCTGGATGGCGTCTTTATCGCCCTGGGCGTGGCGGGCAGCACCGCCCTGGCCCGCAAGATGGGCGCCGAAGTGGACGGCAACAAGATTGTGGTGGATGCCAACATGATGACCACCATTCCCGGCCTGTTTGCCGCCGGCGACTGCACCGGCGGCCTGCTGCAGGTGGCGAAGGCGGTGTATGAGGGGGCCGTGGCCGGCAACGAGGCCGCCAAGGCCCTGCGAAAGGGCGGTTTCTATGGAGCGTAAAGAAGCAGAGGACAAAGGCTGCCTGGCCTGCTGCTTTCCCTTTTGGGACAAGCTGACGGCGGAACAGCAGGATTTTCTGTGCCGGTTTGCACGTCCGGTCCATTACGACAAGGGGGCCCACGTCCACAGCCCCACCGAAAACTGTGTGGGCATTCTGCTGCTGCGTTCGGGCCAGCTGCGGGCCTACCTCCTGTCGGAGGAGGATGGCCGGGATGTGACATTGTACCGGCTGTTTGCGGGGGATGTCTGCATCCTGTCCGCCTCCTGCGTGCTGGATTCGGTGACCTTTGACGTCCACATCGACGCCGAGGAACCGGTGGAGGCCTACTGCATCGGCGCCGGCGCCTTCAAGCGGGTGATGGATGAGAACATCTACGTCCGCTGCTATGCCTATCAGATGACGGCCGAGAGCTATTCTGAGACCATGTGGGCCATGCAGCAGATTCTGTTCATGAGCGCCGACCGGCGCCTGGCCATTTTCCTCACCGACGAGCTGGCCAAGACCGGCGGCAATGACCTGCGGATGACCCACGACCAGATTGCCCGCTATATGGGTAGCGCCCGGGAAGTGGTGAGCCGGATGCTGAAATATTTCGCCCAGGAAGGGCTGGTCAAGCTCTGGCGCGGCGGCCTGACGGTGCTGGATAAACCCCGGCTCCAGAAGCTGGCCCGGGGCGAGGCCGGCAGCCGCCCCCGCCGCAGGCAATAACAAAAAACAATCCGGGCATCGTCCCGCTCCTTTCGGGCAGGCCCCCGCCTTTCGAGGCGGGGGCCTGTTCTGCGTCTGCCGCAGGAAAAAGGGTTTGCAAATCCATTTTCCCGGCGGTACAATGGGGAAAAATGAGGAAAGGCGCGTGATGTCGGATGATGACCCATGGATCAAAGCCCGCCCTGTGGGAAGCGGTTCCCGTTCTGCGGGCATCGGGACAGCCGGGCGCCCCGGGCACCCAGCTGGCTCTGGTGGAGGGCTGCCCCTGGGGGCCGGCGGTGTCCCGGGTGCTTCTGGTGCTGCCTAGGCCGGTTTGCAGCGATTCGGTGACGGCGGACCGGTTCCAGGTGTGGGAGGAAAAGGAAGCTTTTGATAAGGCCGAGCCGGTCCCGGCCCGGATGTTGTCCAGAACCCGGCGGACCGTCCGGCAGGCGGCCGCCGTGACGGCCGCCGGGGCCCCGACCCGTCAGGATAGCCCCTATATTCTTCTGACTCTGGCGGTGAGCCCGGCAGAGGGCTGCCCCTTCTGTTTCAATCCCCTGACCCAAAAGGCGGACTGGTGCGATCCCTACCGCCTGACAGTGACCCTCACCGCTCCCCTGTCCACCCCGGAAGGAAAACCGCTGGACCATCTGGAACTGGACCCGGAGCCCTCCATGGGGGTGCCCTGCCTGGCGGGAGTCCGGCTGGATGGGGTGTTCACCGGTTCCGGGGGCCATACCCTGCACTATGCCTTCTATGGGCTGGACCACCCCGCCGGAGAAAAGCATCCGCTGGTGATCTGGCTCCACGGCACCGGCGAGGGCGGCACAAACCCGGCGGTGGCGGCGCTGGGCAATCAAGTGTCGGCCCTCTGGGGCGAGACCTTCCAGAAGGAAATGGGCGGGGCCTATGTTCTGGCTCCCCAGACCCCCACTTACTGGATGCAGTACACCGAAAAGGGCGACTGGAAGGACAACCCCGGGGTGTCCTCGGTGTACCATCAGGATTTGATGGAGCTGATCCGGGCCGTCCTGGCGGAATACCCCGACATCGACCGCGACCGCGTGACGGTGGGCGGCTGCTCCAACGGCGGTTACATGACCATGGACCTGGTTCTGGATGACCCGTCCCTTTTTGCGGCGGCCTATCCCATCTGTGAGGCCTACCGCGACGCCGGCATCTCTGACCGGCAGCTGAAAGCGCTGGCGGAATCCGGCCTGCCCCTCTGGTTTGTCTATGCGGAAAACGACCCCATCGTTCCTCCGGCGGCCCACGCCGCCCCCACCATCCGGCGGCTGCGGGCCATGGGGGCTGACCTCCACGCCACCGTCCTGCCCAAAGTGGTGGATGAAACCGGCCTTTATACCCGGCCGAACGGCTCCCCGTATGAGTACAACGGACATTTCAGCTGGGTGTATTTCTTCCAGGGCCTGTGCACCGACGGCGGCGAAAGCCTGTGGCCCTGGCTGGCCCGGCAGAACCGGAGCGGGCGAAACAAGATATAACCCCCTGAACGTCACCAGACGAAAGGAGCGCGGCAATGGACATCAAAGAGAAACTTCAAACGCTTTCCCGTTATGGGGTCGAGCTTTTGCTGCTGGCTGCCTGGGCGGTGCTGATGTTTTTTCCCGGGTGGGCGGACACGAGAGGATTTCAAATTTTTCTGGCGGTTTCCATTGCCTGCGCCGTGATCCATTCGCTGTGCAGGAAACAGTTTTTCCCCGGGCAGAACATCAGCAGAGCGGAGAAAACCGCGGCGGCTTGTTTGATCGCGGCGCTTTTTCTTAGGCTGGTGTTTTTCTGAGAGGGGGAGGCAAATTTTATTTTGGTTCGCCGCCCTGTTCAAGTCGGGCTTGGCCACCGCTTCGCTGCACAAAAAAGCAAAAACGCCCGGCGGGATACGCCGGACGTTTTGTTTTTAGTGGGCCAGCCAGGACCACCCGCGGGCTAAAAACGGTCCACAGGACCGTTTTTGCGAGCTGCGGCTCGCCGCCCTGTTCAAGTCGGGCTGGCCACCGCTTCGCTGCACAAAAAAGCAAAACGCCCGGCGGGGTACGCCGGACGTTTTGTTTTTTGGTGGGCCAGCCAGGACTTGAACCCGGGACCAAGCGGTTATGAGCCGCCAGCTCTGACCAACTGAGCTACTGGCCCGCAAATGCTTTGCATATGCTGTAACAGGCGGTTTGCAGTGCACTAATAAAATTATTATAGCAGATTTGTGCTCAAATGAAAAGACTTTGGCTCGATTTCGCTCTGTGGAAAAAGCGCACATAAAGGCGGGATTGTGGTATAATAGCTGCGAGAGCAGCTATTTGACCAAGAAGTGCACGCTCCGCGCGGATTGGTATTTGTCCGCTCCGGCGGACACGGTATAATAACCGCTAAGGCGGTTATTTGACCAAAAGGTGCACGCTTCGCGTGGGTCGGTTTTTGTCCGCTTTGGCGGACACGGTATAATAACCGCTAAGGCGGTTATTTGACCCAGAAGTGCACGCTCCGCGTGGGTCGGTTTTTGCCCGCTCTGGCGGACACGGTATAATAGCTGCAAAAGCAGCTATTTGACCCAGAAGTGCACGCTCCGCGTGGGTCGGTTTTTGCCCGCTCTGGCGGACACGGTATAATAGCTGCAAAAGCAGCTATTTGACCCAGAAGTGCACGCTCCGCGTGGATTGGTTTTTGTCCGCTTTGGCGGACACGGTATAATAGCTGCGAGAGCAGCTATTTGACCCAGAGGTGCACGCTCCGCGCGCGGGGCATTTGTCCGCCCGAGAATACAGGAAACGGTGCGGCGATCGAACCGATTGATTTCGGGAGAAAGGGCACAGAACAGCATCCGGGCGATGCGGCCCGGTCAGAGAGAGCGGAGGGGTTGGGATGAAACACAACAAGCTACAGTACAGGGAGGCGGTCTGATGCCCCAGACGAAAAACACCCGAACCACCACCCGGACGGCTCCCAGAGGCCGGAGCCGGGGCCGGAAAAAGTCCGGGGGCAAGGTAACCCGGCGGGCTTTTCTGGCGGGAGCCGGGGCGGCGGCCGTGGGGGCGGGAGCCCTCTGGCTGAGCCGGCAGAGCTGGATAACAGGCCCCGAGTCCCGTTCTTCCGGGCCGGGGGCCGGAGAATACCGGGCCATGTGGATCAGCTACATTGAGCTTCAGGGGATGGATTATGCCTCGGCGGAGGGGTTCCGGGCCCAGGCCGCCGCCATGATGGACAACTGTGCCGCCCTGGGGCTCAATACGGTGCTGGTTCAGGTGCGGCCCTTTGGGGACGCCCTCTATCCCAGCGCCCTCTATCCCTGGAGCCATATCTGTACCGGCACCCAGGGGGTGGACCCCGGCTTTGACCCGCTGGACATTCTGTTGACCGAGGCCCACAACCGGGGCCTTTCCCTGGAAGGCTGGATCAACCCCTACCGGCTGCGGGCGACGGCCTCGTCGCCGGCCCAGCTGGCGGCGGAAAATCTGGCCAACACCCACCCGGAATGGGTGGTGGAGGTCAACGGCGGCCTTTATCTCAACCCGGCCATCCCCGAGGCGGCGGCCTATGTGGTGGAAGGGGTGGCCGAGCTGGTGCGGAATTATCCGGTGGACGGGGTGCATTTTGACGACTACTTCTACCCCACCACCGACCCTTCCATTGACGCGGCCCAGTTTGCCGCCAGCGGCGCCGCCGATCTGGCCGGCTGGCGGCGTCAGAATGTCACCGCCCTGGTCAAGGCGGCCCACGACGCCGTCAAGGCCAAGGACCCCACCCTGCGGTTTGGGGTCAGTCCCCAGGGCAACCCCGACAACGACCTGAACCAGCAGTACAGCGACGTTTACGCCTGGCTGGAGGCCTCCGGGGAGGAGGCCGTGGTGGATTACCTCTGTCCCCAGCTGTACTGGGGCTATGGATACCGGCTGTCCAGCGGGTCGGACCGGTTCGCCTATGAGAACATCCTCCCGGAATGGCTGGCCATGCCCCGGGGGTCTGCGGCCCTGTACATCGGGCTGGGGGCCTGGCGGATTGGGGACGGCGACGGCGGCTCGGACGAAAACAGCGTGGCACGGTGGTCCACCGGGCGGGCGCTGGCCGATCAGGTGGCGGACCTGCGGGCCCAGGGGGCCGGGGGTTATGCCTTGTACCGGTACGGTTCCCTGTTCGGAAATGAGGCCTGGCCCCAGCTGGCCGGGGCCGAGTGCGCGGCCCTGACCGAGGCAAACGCCCCAGAATAAGGCCGGAAAAGGTTGTGTCTAAGAGGAAAATGCGGTATACTAACAAGAAGTGATTGGAACACAACCACCAACGAGAATGAAAACGGGGCAAAGCGGCGTCTCTGCCCGGAGGTCTTATGGAACGGAAAACAAAGATGAAACGGTTTTTTGCGCTGGTGCTGGCGGCGGCGCTGACCCTCAGCCTGGCGGGATGTGAGAGCATCAAAAACGGGGTGGCCAGCCTGATGGGCTTTTCCAACACCGCCCAGGAAGAGGACACCGAAAACTGGGCGGCGGCCACCACCGATCCCATCATGCTGCCCGAGGGCACCGATTCCACGGCCCAGTGGGCCAACGTGGTGTCAAACGGCACCCTCTACGGCATTTACAATGGCATCTGGAAGCGGAACACCGGTTATTTCCAGGTGGCGGGGGATACTCTGACCATCACGGCCTGCGGCACCGCCGAGGGCGTCCAGGAGTACAAGCTGGCTCTGTGGAAAAAGGTGGACGGCGGGGCCCAGTATGTGGACGGCTCCACCGGCTATATCCGCACCGACGGCACCAATTACCGCTATACCATCACCGGGCTGGACCCGTCGGCCCAGTACCGCATCACCGTCTCGTACGACTCGAGCCGGTATTATCTGTACGGAATGTTTGCAGCTGAGGGAATTGTGGGATGAAAGTACAAACAAGAAACACCTTTTTGCTGGTGCTCTGCGCCCTGATCTGGGGCCTGGCCTTCGTGGCCCAGAGCGCCGGCTCGACGTTGGCGCCCTTTGCCTTTCTGGCCTGCCGCAGCTGGCTGGCCATCGTGTTCCTGTGGCCCCTGTGCCGCGTCTTTGATGCGGTCCATCGCCGCCGCGGGGAGCCCGCCGGCCCGCCCCAGGGGGAGGCCCGCCGCATTCTGCTGCGGGGCGGCCTGATCTGCGGCACCTTCCTCTTTGCCGCGTCGGCGGCCCAGCAGATTGGCATTACCCTCAACCCCTCCACCGCCAAGGCCAGCTTCATCACCGCCATGTATGTGGTCCTGGTGCCGGTGGTGGGGCTTCTGTTCAGCCGCAAGAGCCCGGCCCAGATCTGGGGCTGTGTGGTTCTCTCGGTGGCGGGCCTCTACCTGCTGTGCATGCAGGGAGACTTTGGCGGGGTGGAGCTCAGCGACGGCATTCTGCTGCTGTGCGCCGTGCTGTTCACCTTCCAGATTGTGTCGGTGGACCACTTCTCCCCCCAGGTGGACGGCGTGCGGCTGAGCATGCTGCAGTTTCTGGTGGTGGCGGTGGAGAGCACCATCGCCTCCTTCCTCACCGAGACGGTGACCCTGGCCGACATCACCGGCGCGGCTCTGCCGGTGCTCTACTGCGGCATCCTGTCCAGCGGCGTGGGCTATACCCTCCAGATTCTGGGCCAGCGGGACCTGAACCCTGCCATTGCCAGCCTGGCCATGTGCCTGGAGAGCGTCTTTGGCGCCCTGGGCGGCTGGCTGCTTTTGAGCCAGAGCCTCTCGGTGCGGGAACTGTGGGGCTGCGCCCTGATCTTTGCCGCCGTGGTGGGCGCTCAGCTGCCGCTGGGCCGCCTGATCCGGCGGCCGGCCCGCAGCAGCCGTGGCGGCTAAGCAAGAGACAACCCAGCTGCGTCAGGCCGGCGGCATCTGCTACCAGCTGACCCGGCGAAGGGTGAAAAATCTGAATCTCCGGGTCCGTTCCGACGGCACCGTGGCGGTGAGCATCCCCATGCGGGCCTCCCTCCGCCAGGCGGATGCTTTCGTGACGGCCCATGCGGAGTGGATCCAACAGGCCGTCCTGCGCCAACAGCGCCGGGCGGCCCGTCCTCTGCCCGACCGGGCCGCGGCCCTGGAACATTTCACCGCCCTGAGCCGGGCGGTGTTTCCCTCCTTTGCCGAGGCGCTGGGGGGACAGATGCCGGTCATCAAGGTCCGGGCCATGACCAGTCGCTGGGGCGTCTGCGTCCCCGCCAAACGGCAGATTACCTTTGCCCTGGCCCTTTGGAACGAGCCCGCTGCGGCCCAGGAATATGTGGTGGTGCATGAATTCTGCCATTTCCTGGTGCCCAACCACAGCCCGGCCTTCTGGGCCCAGGTGGAACAGCGGATGCCCGACTGGAAAGCCCGCCGCGCCCTGCTGCGGGAGAAATAAAAACCGGGAGGTACAAATCTTTGGAAAACCGTCGTGTCCCCCAGGAGGGACAGAATAAATACAGCAAGCTGGCCGGCAATACCCTGATTTTTGCCATTTCCAGCTTTTCGTCCAAACTGCTGACCCTGATTGTCCAGCCTTTCCTGACCTACGCCATGCGGGACGTGGAGAGCATGGGCATTTCCAAGCTGCTGAGCCAGTGCGCCAACCTGCTGATCCCCTTTGTGTCCATGGGCATGAGCAACGCCATCATCCGCTTTGGCCTGGACCGCGGCAACAGCAAAAAGCAGGTCTTTACCAACGGCCTGTTGACCATTCTGCTGGGCTATGGCATTCTGCTTTTGTTCTGGCCGCTGCTGCGGCAGGTGCCGGGCGTGCAGGGGTATGAGATTCTCCTGTGCGTGTATGTGCTCACCAGCTGCCTGCGCACCCTCTGCACCCAGTTCATCCGCAGCCGCGAGATGAACCGTCTGGTGGGCGTGGACGGCGTGCTGTGCACCTTCGCCACCCTGATGTTCTATGTGCTGTACCTGGTGGTGCTCAAGATGGGCGCCGAGGGCTACCTGCTGGCCATCATCTGCGGCGACGTCACCAGCAGCCTGTTCCTGTTCTTCACCGGCAAGCTGTGGCAGTACATTGATTTCAGCTACATCAACCGCACCCTCTGGAAAGAGATGCTGCGGTTTTCCCTGCCCATGATCCCGGCCCAGATCAGTTTCTGGATCATCAACGCCTCGGACATGTTCTTTGTCAACGCCATGTGCGGCGGCATCCAGGGCCGCAGCGGCGCCGAGTGGAGCGGCCTTTTGTCCACCGGCTATTTCCTGCCCACCATCCTGAGCACCCTGGGCACCATCTTCTACGACGCCTGGCAGCTGTCGGCGGTCACCGAAGAACAGGACCGGGGCCGGTTCTTCACCACCGTGTTCCGCAGCTATTCCAGCGTCATGTTCTGCTGTGCGGCGGGCATCCTCTGGCTGTGCCGGCCGGTGATGCTGGTCATGAAGTCCAGCTATTTTGATGCCTGGCAGTTTGTGCCCTACCTGACCCTGGCGGCGGTGTTCACCTGCTTCACCCAGTTCATGAACAGCATCTATGTGGTCTACAAGCGCTCCACCCACAGCCTCTACACCATGCTGGCGGGCGCCATTGCCAACTGCATCCTCAACTATCTGGGGATTCTCTGGTTTGGCCCGGTGGGCGTCACCTATGCCTCTTTCCTGTCCATGGCGCTGGTCTTTGTGCTGCGGGCCATCGACAGCCGCAAGATGATGGATCTGCGGCTGGAGCCCATGCACGTTCTGGTGAACGTGGTCTTTCTGGTGATTGAGGCGGGCATCACCCTGGCGGAGGTGCCCTGGTACGGCCTGTGGACCGGCCTGCTGTGCGCCGTGGTCATCCTCTACAATTTCAAGGGCGTCTGGGCCATGGGCCGGGTCATCCTTCCCCGCCTGCTGGGCCGCCGCGCCGCCCCCCTCGTCGCCTTCCTGGACCGTTACTTCTTTGAAAAAAAGTAACCCCCGCTTTTTCGAGAAAAAGCTTGGCAAAAAGCTTTTTACCTGGTACCGCTGACTGCTGTGGGCCTCACAAACCCCTGCCGGCGACGAGGTCTCAGCGGCTTTAGGAGGCTCCCGGGCTGCGCCCCGGTACGATGCAAGGCTCAAGCAGAACCTGATTTTCTCTTTTTGAGAAAAAGCAGGCAAAAAGCTTTTTACCTGGTACCGCTGACTGCTGCGGGCCTCACAAACCCCTGCCGGCGACGAGGTTTCAGCCGCTTTAGGAGGTTCCCGGGCTGCGCCCCGGTACGATGCAAGGCTCAAGCAGAACCTGATTTTCTCTTTTTGAGAAAAAGCTTGGCAAAAAGCTTTTCACCTGGTACCGCTGACTGCTGCGGGCCTCACAAACCCCTGCCGGCGACAAGGTTTCAGCCGCTTTAGGAGGTTCCGGGGCTGCGCCCCGGTACGATGCAAGGCTCAAGCAGAACCTGATTTTCTCTTTTTGAGAAAAAGCTTGGCAAAAAGCTTTTCACCTGGTACCGCTGACTGCTGTGGGCCTCACAAACTCCTGCCGGCGGCAAGGTTTCAGCCGCTTTAGGAGGCTCCCGGGCTGCGCCCCGGTACGATGCAAGGCTCAAGCAGAACCTGATTTTCTCTTTTTGAGAAAAAACAGGCAAAAAGCTTTTCACCTGGTACCGTTGACTGCTGCGGGCCTCACAAACCCCTGCCGGCGGCAAGGTTTCAGCTGCTTTAGGAGGCTCCCGGGCCGTGCCCCGGTACGATGCAAGGCTCAAGCAGAACCTGATTTTCTCTTTTCGAGAAAAAGCAGGCAAAAAGCTTTTTACCTGGTACCGCTGACTGCTGCGGGCCTTACAAACCCCTGCCGGCGACGAGGTCTCAGCCGCTTTAGGAGGTTCCCGGGCTGCGCCCCGGTGAGTCCAAAGTTTTGCGAGGCCGAATCTGTCTTTTATTTTGATGTGCTGTTTTCCAGTAGATGGGAAAGCTCCATAAGTACAAGATCTCCGCTTCTGCTTCCCGCAGGGGCGGGGATTTTTGGTTTTATAGAGCTTTTGCGGGGGCCTGAAAACCAGGTTTGAGGTGGTTTGCATCGTACCGTGCCGCAGGCACAAACGCCGGGTGCGAGCCGGAACATAACGGTCCCGCGGAACCTTGGGAGACCCGGAGAGTGTATGGTACACAGTGAAAAGTCTTTTGCTTACTTTTCTTCTAGAAAAGTAAGGGGCTTGACGCAGAGAGGAAAATCCCTTAAAATAAGAGCAGGCCCTGTGGTGGGGCCTACAAAACTTTTGTTTTGGTGCGGGAAAAGGCCCCGGGTCAGCTGTCCCTTATGGGACGGTGAGCTCGGGGCCTTTTCTATGGATACGGAAAACAAAAAGCCCCTGTCCGGCCGGCGCATGCCGGGGCAGGGGCTTTGGTGTTGGGGGTTAGTCGTCGTCCAGATCCAGGTCCCCGGGAAGGATCAGATCCAGGGGCGCGTCCGGCTCGGCCACCAGACGGCGGCTCTGGTTGTAGATGGCCCGTTCCAGGGTATTCCGGGCCAGGCGTCCGTTGCCGGCGGTGCGGCTGTCGGCCGCCTGCCGCCGCTGGTAAAAGCCCAGCAGCGGGAAGGTGCACTGTTCGTCCAGACGGTATCCCCGGGCCGACGCCAGCGCGGCGGTGATGTCCAGCAGCTGGTCGGCGGTGTAGTCGGGGAACTCAATCTGGTTGGGGAACCGGCTGGCCAGGCCGCTGTTGGCGGTCAGGAACTGCTGCATTTCTTTGGTGTAGCCTGCCAGAATCACCACCAGATCGTCCCGGTGGTCCTCCATTCCCTTCACCAGGGTGTCGATGGCCTCCAGGCCAAAGCTGTCCTGTTCCCCGCGGTAGAGGCTGTAGGCCTCGTCGATGAACAGCACGCCGCCCAGGGCGCTCTCGATGACGCTGTTGGTCAGAGGGGCGGTGTGGCCGGTGTACCGGCCCACCAGGTCGCCCCGGCTTACCTCCACCAGCTGACCGCCCCGCAAAGCGCCGATGGCTTTCAGATACCGGGCCACCAGCCGGGCAATGGTGGTCTTGCCGGTGCCGGGGTTGCCGGTGAAGATCATGTGCATGGACAGGCTGGCGGTTTTCATTCCCGCGTCGGCCCGCCGCTTCTGAACCTGTACGTTGTCCGCCAGGCCAAAGACGTATTCCTTCACTTCTTTCAGGCCCACCAGGGCGTCCAGCTCCCGGCGCACCTCGTCGATGTCCCCGTTCCAGGCCGGGGGCAGCAGGTCCAGCAGGGGGGCCGGCTCGCTCTTGTCGATGGAGAACCGCAGCACCCCGTCCTGAACGTCCAGAGCCACGCTTCCCTGGCGGAAACTGTCATTCCGCAGGCAATACTCGCTGAGGGCCCGGAACATCTGGTCGCAGCAGGCGGCCAGACCGGCGGCCCCTTCCCGCTCGGTGGTGAAATCCGCCACATAATCCCGGACGTTGGCCCCTGCGGTCAGGGTCAGTTTCAGCTGGCGGAGGCAGCGGCGGGCCAGCTCGTTGATCTGCTGGGCCGCCAGGGCCTGGAGATGGTCGGCGGTAAAGGGCTGGGTCTGGCACACATCCCCGATGGCCGACACAAACCCGGCCCCCAGCAGGTCGGCCATGGCGTCCCGGCCCTTGTGGGAGAAGAAGATCAGATATTTCCCCTGGGGGGTAATGCGGCTGACGGCGCCGGGCGCCAGGGCGCTGCCGGCGTCCACCAGAATCCCCTCCCGGTTCACCAGATAGCGGGAGGTCAAAGGCGCGGAACCCTTCACCGCCAGGCTGGCCAGGGTCTTGAGGAAGGCCGGACAGCACCGCTCGTAGTGGTCAAAGAGAACCATCTCCCCCGGGGCGTACAGGGCGGCATACAGGTCCTGCAAAAAGAGCCGCTCGGCGCCGGGGTCGGCGTAAAGGGCCAGATCCATCCGGGCGGCCTGGTCGCTCTGGAGCAGGCCCCGGGCCGCCATCAGGCGGGCGGTCTCGGCCAGGGCAAAGTGGCGCCCCGTCCCGCTGGGGCCCCACAGCAAAATCACATTCCGTGCCCGGGGACCCGAAGTCCCCAGCACAAAGGGCCGCCGCATGGCCCGCACCAGGGCGTCCACATAGGCGTCCTGGCCCAGAACCGTCTTTTTCACCTCAGCGGCCAGACCCTCAAAGCTGCCCATGTGCTCGACCGGGGTGTCGGAGGTGCCCCGGGCCAGCAGCCCGTCCGCCTCCATGTCCCGCAGAAGCTGGCGGCTCTCCTCCAGGGCCTGGCGGGTGCTGCTCTGGTCCTGGGCCCGCAGGGCGGCATTCTGCTTTTTCAGGAGGGCGTCGAGGGTTTTCTGCTGTTCCTGCAGGGCTTTGTTCAGGTCAGGCATCCCGCTGGCCCGGGCCGGACGGGGTCCCGCGGCCTTCCCTGCCGGCTTTCCCGACGGCTTTGCGTCCTCTTTGGCGGCTTTTTCGGCCGTGCCGCCGCTGCGCACCCGACCCTGTGAGCCGAATACACTGTTCATCAAACTTTCCCAGTCGTCGTTGTAGCCCATAGCACCCTCCGGTTGTTCTTTCTCTGTTGATTCAAGTATAGCGGGTGCCGTGGTTTTTTGCAAGCGGCAGCCGCGGGCAAATCCGGCCCTTTTGGGCAGAATATCCAAATCCTTGCAACAAAATGCGGATTATATAGGAATAGCTCTTGCAATGCGGCCCGGTGTCCTTTAAAATAAAGATATCATAGAATGCAGTGGGAACAGGCCGGCCTGCGGGCCGGTCTGTCCCTCAGCGCAGTTGACAGAAGGATGTGACGAGGTGTGAGCGTAAAGACCCCGAAAAGCCTGAGATCCTACTACGACAGCGAGAGGTTTGAGAAGGATTCCCTTTACGACGGGCCCCTGGGGCCGGACTATTCCCGCGAGGGGACCCGGCTGCGCCTGTGGGCCCCCACAGCGGAACAGGTCATGGTCAACCTCTACCGTCAGGGGGACAAGGGTTTCTGCATCGGTTCCCTCGCCATGGAGCGGCGGGAACACGGCTGCTGGACCATCTACCTGCCCGGGGACCAGCACGGGATGTACTATACGTTCTCGGTGCGGGTCAACGGCCAGATCCGGGAAACCGGGGACCCCTACGCCCGGGCGGCGGGGGTCAACGGCCTGCGCAGCATGATTGTGGATCTGCGCCGCACCGATCCTTCCGGCTGGCAGTTTGACCGCCGGCCGGTGATCCCGCCTTCCCGGCGGGTGATCTGGGAGGTCAGCGTCCGGGATTTTTCCTGGGACCCCAACGGCGGGTTTGCCCGGCCCTGGCGGGGCAAATATCTGGCCTTCACCCAGGAGGGCACCACCCTGGCGGGGGACAACGTCTTTCCCACCGGGCTGAATTACCTGCGCCGCCTGGGAGTGACCTACATCCAGCTGATGCCGGTGTTTGATTTCGGCAGCGTGGACGAGGCCCGGCCCCTCCGGCTTCAGTACAACTGGGGCTATGACCCCACCAACTATAATATTCCCGAGGGCAGCTACTCCACCGACCCCTATCACGGGGAGGTGCGGATTCATGAGTTCAAACAGATGGTGGCGGCCCTCCACAAGGCGGGATTCGGCGTGGTGATGGACGTGGTGTACAATCACATGTACCGCCACGAAAACGTCCTGAACAACACGGTGCCCTACTATTTTTTCCGCCAGAATCCCGACGGCACCTTCTCCAACGGCAGCGGCTGCGGGTGTGAGTTCTGCTGCGAGCGGCCCATGGCCCGCCGCTATATGATTGACTCCATCCTCTACTGGGCCAGAGAATACCACATCGACGGCTTCCGGTTTGACCTGATGGGCCTGTTTGACGTGGAGACCATGAACGAAATCCGGGCCGCCCTGGACAGACTGCCCCGGGGCAAGGAGATTCTGATGTACGGCGAGCCCTGGCAGGGCGGCCAGAGCATGCTGCGCCGGTACGAGGCCAACAAGGCCAACCTGCAGATGCTCAGCACCCGCATCGGCGTGTTCAGCGACGACACCCGGGACGCCATCAAGGGCAACTGCTTTGACGCCCGGGACCCTGGCTATGTGGAGGGTAAACAGGGGGCTTTCTGGGATATCGGCGCGGCGGTGGGGGCCTGGTGCCTCCACGACCGGGTGAATCCCCGGGCTCCCAGCCAGATCATCAGCTATGTGTCGGCCCATGATAACCTGACCCTCTGGGATAAGCTGATGGCGGTCCGGTTCAAAAAACCCGACTACAACGCCAGCCCCGACGTGATTGTGGCCCAGAACCGGCTGGCGGCGGGGATTTATCTGACCTGCATGGGCACGCCCTTTATGCAGGCCGGCGAGGAATTCGCCCGCACCAAAAAGGGCATCAAGGACAGCTACCGCTCCCCTGCCTCCATCAACCAGCTGGACTGGAGCCGGGCGGCCAGTTTCCATGGCCTGGTGGACTATTACCGGGGGCTCATCGCCCTGCGGGCCCGGTTCCCCCGGCTGGGGGACGGCAAACTGGAGAGCGCCCACGCCGTCGAATTCTTCTCCCTGGAGCCGCCCCTGGAGGGGTGGCATCTGGAGGCCGCCGACGGCGACGGCGCCGCCTGGCCTGAAATCGCCGTGTTCTATAACCCCACCGGCAGCGAGGCCACCGTTTCCCTGCCCGAGGGCCGGTGGCGGCTGCTGTGCGACGGCGTTTCCTCCAGTCTGTGGCGGGGCGGCGAAATCATCCGCACCGGCAGCACCGTCCTGCTTCCCTACAGTGCAACCATCCTGGGCGCAGTCTGAGGGCG
Organism: Faecalibacterium sp. An122; assembly: GCF_002160895.1. GTDB lineage: Bacteria > Bacillota > Clostridia > Oscillospirales > Ruminococcaceae > Faecalibacterium. Next base: position 34,593 of record NZ_NFLL01000010.1, read on the forward strand.
CCCTTCTCCCCTTGTGCGCCCCTGCCCCATTGAAAAAAGCCCCGCATCTTGCTGAGAGGATGCGGGGCTTTTTGACGTTTTCAGATCAGGCGCGGGCCGGACGCAGGAAGTGGAGGGCCAGGCCGACGGCCAGGCCCACCGCGGCGGGACAAACCCAGCCCAGACCCAGGGTGAACAGGGGCAGATACTGTCCGACGGCCTCCAGGAAAGGTTTCAGGCCCAGAGCGGTCTGGGCCCCGGCGGGCAGGGCGTGAAGGAAGTCCACCACCGCCGCCGGCAAAGTAAAGGCGGTGACGCAGGCGTAAACCCGCTGGTCGTTGCCGAACAGGCCCCCGGCCAGGGACAGCAGAATCAGGGTGATGGCCAACGGATACAGGAACATCAGCACCGGCGTGGCCCAGGCCAGAATGGTTTCCAGGCCAAAGTTGGCAGCTCCCAGAGAGAACAGCGAGAAGCCCACCGCCCAGACCCGGTAGGACGGGCCCTTGGGGAACAGGGCGCAGAAGGTCTCGGAACAGCTGGTGATGAGGCCCACGGCGGTTTTCAGGCAGGCAAAGGTGACGGTGACCGCCAGCAGCACCGCCCCAAAGGAGCCGAAATAGTGCTGTGCCATGGTGAGGAGCACCTCGCCGCCGTTGGAGGCGGTGGGATAGAGGGCCCGGGTCTGGGCGCCGGCCACCGCCACCGCCAGATAAATGACCCCCATCAGGCCGCAGCCCAGGCAGCCCGCCAGGACGGTGTTGGCGGCGATGGCTCCCGGCTCGGTGACGCCCAGGTCCCGGATGACGTTGACCACCACAATGCCGAAGGCCAGCCCGGCCAGGGCGTCCATGGTGTTGTAGCCTTCCAGAAAGCCGCTGACAAAGGCGGACTGGGCATAGCTGCCCTCGGGCGGCAGGTCGGCGATGGGGCCCATGGGCTGGACCAGAGCGGTCACCAGCAGAATGGCCAGGCAGATCAGAAACAGGGGGTTCAAAACCTTGCCCACCCAGGTGAGGATCTTGCCCGGCCGAAGAGAAAACCACAGCACCGCAGCGAAAAACACCAGGGAGAACACCACCAGAGCACCCTGGGAGCCCTGCCCGCCCAGAGCGGGCACCACGCCCACCTCAAAGGGGACGGTGGCGCACCGGGGAATGGCGAAGAAAGGCCCGATGGTCAGATACAGCAGGCAGGTGAAAAACAGGCCGTAGGGCTTGCCCACACGGCTGGAAAGAGAGGCCAGGCCGTCGCACCGGCTGATGCCCAGAGCGGCGACGCCCAGCAGAGGCAGGCCCACGCCGGTGATCAGCAGGCCGGCCGATGCGGTCAGGACGCTGCCGCCGGCCAGCTGGCCCATGGACGCGGGAAAAATCAGGTTGCCCGCGCCAAAGAACAACCCGAACAGCATACTGCCCACCGCCGCCAGCTGGCGGAAAGAAAGGTTCTTTTTCATCCAAACACCTTCTGTCATGGTATTCTATTTCTTTCATGATAACATACTTAAACATGAAAGTACACATCCTTTTTCTTGATCCTTTTTCTTGAAAGAAAAAGGATGCAAAAAGAACTTCACTGGGTACCATGCACTCTCCGGGTCTCCGAAGGTTCCGCGGGGCCGTTACGCTCCTGCTCGTTTGCTGCGTTCGGGGCTGTGCCCCGGTACGATGCAAAGTCTTTTTGCAACCTGGTTTCTCTTTTTCAGAAAAGGCGTTCACTGGGTACCATGTACTCTGGCCGCTCTTTATAGGGTGACAGAGGGTTGCAGACTGTGCCGCACTCACGTTGGGTCCGGGCTGTGCCCGGGTACGATGCAAGGCCCGGCATAGCCCGATTTTACCCAGCGGCCGGGCTCAGGCTCGCTCCCGGCGTTTGTTCCTCTTGCGCTTAGTCGGTTTTTCGGCGCACCACGGTGGGGGGCTTGCAAAAACTGAAGCACTGCTCCGGGTTGCCGTTACCCAAATTTTCTGCGCCGGATGCAGTCCGCTTGAAAATTTGGACGGCGGCCCCTGCTCCGCCTCGGCTGCGCAGCCAAATACAGCCCCCTGTTTTACAGCATTCTTTAGTACGCTTCGTACTCTAAATCCCGGGCTACACTCAAGTTTGCATCGTACCGTGCCGCAGGCACAAACGCCGGGAGAGAGCTTGGAACATAACGGCCCCGCGGAACCTTCGGAGACCCGGAAAGTGTATGGTACCCAGTAAAGCTTTTTGCCAAGCTTTTTCTCGAAAAAGCGGAAGGAGGGCAATTTCCACAAAAAAGGCGCGACTGCGGCACAAAATTCCCCTCTGCTGTACATTTTGACAAAATCATCTTGACCTTTCCGGGCAGAATAGATAATATTAAGTTGGAATACAGCGTGTCTCCGGCATTCCGGCATCAGTGCTCATGATGTATCTACCCATCCAGGAGACGAACCAGTGCAAATGGAAGGACGATCTATGACAAACGCAGAAAAACTTGCCCTGCAAAAACACGCCTGCCATATTCGGATCGGCGTGATCGAGAGCACCCACAGTGCCAAATGCGGCCATCCCGGCGGCAGCCTGTCCATCGCAGAGGTGCTGTCCTTTTTGTACTTCCGGGAAATGCGGGTGGACCCCGCCAACCCTGCCTGGCCTGAGCGGGACCGCCTGGTCCTCTCCAAGGGCCACGCAGCGCCGGCCCTCTACTCTGCTCTGGCCGAGCGCGGTTTCTTCCCCACCGAGGAGCTTTTGACCCTGCGCCATATGGGCAGCCGCCTGCAGGGCCATCCCAATATGAACACGGTCCCTGGCGTGGATATGTCCACCGGCAGCCTGGGCCAGGGTATTTCCGCTGCCTGCGGCATGGCTCTGGGCGCCAAGGTCAAGGGCCTGGACGACGTGCGCGTCTACGCCATCGTCGGCGACGGCGAGATCGAGGAGGGCGAGTGCTGGGAGGCTTTCATGTTCGCCTCTCACTACAAGCTGGATAACCTCTGCGTGTTCCTGGACCTGAATCACCTGCAGATTGACGGCGCCATCGAGAAGGTCATGAACAGCGCGCCCCAGGACAAAAAGCTGGAGGCCTTTGGCTTCAACGTGCTGTCCATCGACGGCCATGACTATGACCAGATCGAGGCCGCCGTGGAGGCGTTCCACGCCGAAAAGGGCCGCCCCACCTTCATTATCCTCAACACCACCAAGGGCAAAGGCGTCTCGTATATGGAGAACGACGCCGACTGGCACGGCAAAGCCCCTGGCGACGCCGACTATGCCACCGCGATGGACGAGCTGAAGGCCGCTCTGGCCCAGCTGGAAAAGGAGGAGGGCTAATATGGCAGAAGTAAAGAAGATCGCCACCCGCGACAGCTATGGCGCTACCCTCCGGGAGCTGGCCGCCGAGCATCCCGACCTGGTGGTGCTGGACGCCGACCTCTCGGCCGCCACCCGCACCTCCATGTTCCAGTCGGTGGCTCCCGACCGGTTCTTTGACTGCGGCATCGCCGAGGCCAACATGATCGGCGTGGCAGCTGGCCTATCCACCATGGGCATGACCCCCTTTGTGTCCAGCTTCGCCATGTTTGCCGCCGCCCGCGCCTTTGAGCAGATTCTCAACTCCATCGCCTACCCCCGCCTGAACGTCAAGATTGGCGCTTCCCACGGCGGCATCTCGGTGGGCGAGGACGGCGCATCCCACCAGTGCTGCGAGGACTTCGCCCTGATGCGTTCCCTCCCCGGCATGACCGTGATCTGCCCCTCCGACGACATCGAGGCCCGGGCTGCCGTCCGCGCCGCCTACGAGATGAAGGGCCCGGTCTACCTGCGGTTTGGCCGTCTGGCTGTCCCCGTGTTCCATGACCCCGACAACTATACCTTCACCATCGGCAAGGGCGAGAAGATCACCGACGGCAACGACATCGCCATCATCGCCACCGGCCTGGAGGTCAATGAGGCCCGCATCGCGGCCGAACATCTGGCCGAGCAGGGCATCAGCGCCCGGGTGCTGAACATCCACACCATCAAGCCCTTGGACGAGGAGCTGATCCTGGAGGCCGCCCGCGACTGCGGCCGGGTCATCACCTGCGAGGAGCACAGCGTCATCGGCGGCCTGGGTGAGGCTGTCTGCTCGCTGCTCAGCGAGAAGTACCCTGTTCCTGTCCGCCGCATCGGCGTGCAGGACTGCTTCGCCTGCTCCGGCCCCGCATGGGACCTGATCCACGCCTTCGGCCTGGATGCAGCCACCATCGAAAAGACGGCCCACGAAATGCTGGGCCGCTGATCCCTCACCGGACAAAAAGCAAAACCAAGAGCCGGCGCAGATTTCTGCGCCGGCTCTTTTTGCGCTGGCGGCCCCGGCCCGGCCGCCCGAAAGGGTGTCCCGCGGCAGGGCTCCCAAAGGTCAAATCCCAAAATGGCATAGCAAAAGCGGCGCGCCCGGAGGAATGGGCGCGCCGCTTTGATTTGTTGTTTCAGGTCCTATCTCTTACACATCCAGCAGGGCCAGGACGCCGGCCTTGGGACGGGAACCCACAGACTGGTTCACCAGTTTGCCGTTCTTGAACACCAGCAGAGTGGGGATGCTCATGACGCCGAACTGAGCGGCCAGGTCGGGCTGCTCGTCTACATTCACCTTGCCGACCTTGACGTCGGGGCGCTCATCTGCCACCTGGTCCACAATGGGGGACAGCATCCGACAGGGGCCGCACCAGGTTGCCCAGAAGTCCAGCAGGACGGGCTTGTCGCTCTGCAGCACCTCGCTGTTAAAGTTCTCTTTGGTAATGGTCACAACAGACATCTTTTTCTACCTCCCACATTTCAGTTTGCGCTGTGCGCGGTTCGTTTTTTCTGAGCTTAGTATAGCCCAGACGGGGCGGTTCTTTCCGTAACTGCGTCACCGAAAAAAAGACCCTAAAAAAACACGCGCCTTGCCGTCAAAAGGCCAGGCGCGGAAGTCTTGTTTATACAAGGATATAAAGCTATATATAGCACACATGTGCACACAAGTCAAGAGAAAATAAGATTTTTTCTCACTTTTTGGCATGGCGCACAAAATTGCGGGTTGATTTTTGCAAGTTTTTGCTGTAAACTTGTAACAGTAAACTAGCGGGTTTGACGCCTCATCCGCTTTTTGAAATTTCCGGCGGACCAACAGTCTGTTCGCCGGCGCCCAGGCAGGCAGCAGAGAGGAAGACCTTTATGCCCCGTTCCAAATTTGGTGATATCTACCGCGACTTAAAAACCAAGATTGAAGATGGCGAGTACCCCTACCAGTCCCTTGTCCCGTCCGAAAATACCCTCGTGTCGGTGTACGGGTGCTCCCGCAACACGGTGCGGCGGGCTCTGGCTGGCCTGATCGAGGCCGGCTATGTCCAGCCCATCCAGGGCAAGGGGGTGCGTGTGCTCTACCGACCCGCCGCCAAGGCTCCCTTCACCCTGGGGCGGATGGAGAGTTTTCACGACACGGCGGTCCGCTGCCGCACCCACTATGAAACCCGGGTGGTCCATTTTTCCATGACCCAGACCGACAACGCCCTGGCGGCCGCCAGCGGCTTCCCTGCCCGGATGGACGTCTACCATGTGGAACGGGTGCGGATCGTGGAGGGCCGGGCCCTGATCCTGGACGTGAGCTATTTCCTGCGGTCGGTGGTGAACACCCTCACCCCCGAGGCCGCCGAACAGTCCATCTACGCCTATCTGGAAAAGGAGCTGGGCATCCAGATCATGACCAGCAAGCGGACCATCACGGTGGAGCGGGCCACCCCCGCCGACCGGCTGTATCTGGACATGGGGAGCTTTGACTGTCTGGCCGTGGTCACCAACCAGGCCTTCAACGCCGACGGCATCCTCTTTGAGTATACGGTCTCCCACTATCACCCGGAGTACTTCCGCTTTCAGGACACCGCCTGCCGCCGCACCCGTAAAACCGAATAAGACCGCTTTGCGTCTTTGTGCCATTTGTGAAGGAGCCGCTGCGCCCAAAAGCAGCCGGGCTCCTTTTTGATTTTTGGGGGCGTGGGGCCGGATTGCTTTCTACCCATTTCTGCGGTATACTAAACCTATCGGGATGCTGTGGTGCATCCGCCCAATTCTTTATAAAAAGGAGGGACTGCTTTTTATGACCAATGAAACCCTTGAGACACTCAAGACCCGGCGCAGCTGCCGTGCCTATAAGCCGGACCAGGTCTCGGAGGAGGAGCTGAACGCCGTGCTGGAAGCCGGCACCTACGCTCCCACCGCCATGGGCCTGCAGAGCCCCAAAATCGTGGTGATTCAGGACCCCGAAACCCGGGCCCTGCTGTCCCGGATGAATGCCGCCGTCATGGGCCGCGAAGGGTCCGACCCCATGTATGGGGCCCCCACCTATCTGCTGGTTCTGGCCGATGCCGCCCGGCCCACCGCCCAGCAGGACGGCAGCCTGGTGATGGGCAACCTGATGAACGCCGCCGCCAGCCTGGGGCTGGGCAGCTGCTGGATCAACCGCGCCCGGGAAATGTTTGACTCGGCCGAGGGCAAGGCCCTGCTGACCCGGTGGGGCATCCAGGGCGAATGGCAGGGCGTGGGCTTCTGCATTCTGGGCTACCCTGCCGCCGATCCCAAGCCCGCCGCCCCCCGCAAAGCCGACTATATCGTCCGGGTATGATGCGCCGGGACCGTCTGCCGAATCTTCCCGCCGACGGGGCGGGCCTGACCTGTCTGGAAGGCCCCGAGGGGGCCGCCTGCCTCTATGAGCTGGCCCAGGGCCAGGAAGAAGGCGCCGCCCTGCGGATTCGGGGCGCCGACCTCACCGGCGAGGAGCTGGACGGGCTGGACCTGTCCCGCTGTCTGCTGGAGGACTGCCGCTTTACCGGCGCAGGCCTGCGCCGCCTCTCCCTCACCGACTGCATCCTGGTCCGCTGCGACTTGTCGGGAGCCCAGGCCTACGACAGCAGCCTGACCCGGTGCCGGTGGCAGGGGTCCAAGGCCCTGGGCTGCAGCCTGGCCGGAAGCCGGGCCCGGGGCTGGGAGGTGGTGGACTGCCGCCTGGACGCCCTCCGCCTGGACGGCGCCGCCCTGGAATCGGTCCATGTGGTCCGGTCCAGCCTGGCGGGCGCCAATCTGTCCGGCCTCCGCTGGAAACAGGTGGAGCTGGACGAGGCGGACCTGTCAGGGGCCAATGTGGCGGGTACCTCCCTCAAGGGGCTGGACCTGCGGTCCTGCCGCCTGGAAGGCCTCACCGCCGGCGACTCCCTGCGGGAGCTGCGGGGCGCCATTGTGGACCCCATCCAGGCCGCTGAGCTGGCCCGCCTGCTGGGCCTCGACATCCGATGAAACCAATCCCCACGCTGAAAGGAACGCTATGAAGCCTGATTACAAGCTGGTCGCCAAGGCCAAATACATCCATTTGACCGCAGACCTCGCCGCAGAGCTGTGGCAGGAGTGCTACAAGAAGTATTATCCCCCCAAGCAGCTGGCCGCCCTGATCGAAAAACTGCAGAGCGCCGACGCCATCGAGGAGGACATCGACCGGGAGGTCAACTACTTCATCGTCCAGATGGGCGGCAAGCCCATCGGCTACTTTGCCTGGAAGATGGACAACACCGCCCTTCACCTGCTCCACGTCTATCTGCAGCCCGCATGGCGGGGCAAAGCCCTGGGCCGGGATATCCTCAGCTCCTGTGAGCGTCTGGCCCGCAGCGACGGCAAGGGCCGGGTCTACGCCGAGGTCCACACCAAAGCTCTGCTGGTGCTGGCTTTCTTCAAGGAGCGGGGCTACCGCCCCGGCGCCCCCGTCCAGAACGATGTGGACGGCATCCTGATGGACCTGACCCCGGTGGAAAAATTTCTCTGATTTCAGCACATTCTGCGCAAATAATGATTGCAATTTTGTTCAGTATGGTATACACTTGCATTAAACCATTAAAGCGTATCTTGCAATCAGTGAGGATTCTATCATGGGTAAAGATCATCCGACCGGTAAATCCGGTCTGTACCAGGCCATCCTCCGGCTGGAAACGCCGGAACAGTGCTACCGCTTCTTTCAGGATGTGTGCAGCTACTCCGAGCTGAGCGCCATGGAGCAGCGCTACGACATCGCCGAAATGCTGGCGGACAAACGGATTTATGCCGACATCAAGGAAAAGACCGGCGCGTCCAGCGCCATCATCAGCCGGGTGAACCGGGTCTTGTCTTCGGAGGGCAGCGTCCTGCTCCAGTTTGTGGAACAGGCCGGCCCCGACAGCCCGGATGACCCGACATAACATCAAAATGGAGGTAACACCTATGAGCAAAGCAGTTGTATTTTTCGCTGAAGGCACTGAGGAGTGCGAGGCCCTTCTGGTTGTGGATCTGCTGCGGCGCGGCAAGATCGAGGTTGTGGTGGCTTCTGCCTCGGGCAGCCTGACGGTCACCGGCAGCCACAAGGTCACCATCACCGCCGACGCTCTGGCCGAGGATGTGGACTACAGCGATGTGGACCTGGTGGTGCTGCCCGGCGGCATCCCCGGCACCCCCAACCTGGCCGCCAATTCCACCGTGACCAGCACCGTCAAGGCCTTTGCCGAGGCCGGCAAGAAGGTGGCCGCCATCTGCGCCGCTCCCAGCATCCTGGCCGATCTGGGCCTGCTGGAGGGCAAGAAGGCTACCTCGCATTTCACCTTCCAGGATAAGCTGACCGGCGCTGTGGTGCTGGACCAGGAAGTGGTGGTGGATGGCAACATCACCACCAGCTACGGCCTGGGCGGCGCCATCCCCTTCGGCCTGGAGCTGGTGCGCCAGCTGGTGGGCCCCGATGAGGCGGCCCGCGTCCAGAAGGCCATCGCCTACAAGCACAGCCTGCTGTACAAGACCCACCGCTGATCCCACCCCAAAAAGCAAGGCAGACCCCCACCGGGGCCTGCCTTTTTTGTTTGCAGAAAAGAGCCCCCGTCCACAGCGCGGAACGAGGGCCCTTTTCAGAGGAAATGGATGGTTTCCCTTGCGGGAAAGGAACAGAGAAACGTTACTCTACGTCCTGCAGGGCGGCATAATCCTGCTCGCCGGTGCGGACCTTGACCACCTTGGCCACGTTGTAGACAAAGATCTTGCCGTCGCCGATGTGGCCGGTGTACAGGGCTTTGGTGGCAGCGTCGATGATGGTGTCCACCGGGATCTTGCTGACCACCACTTCCACCTTGACCTTGGGCAGCAGGGTGGCGTCCACCTCGGCGCCGCGGTACTTGGTGCCGCTTCCCTTCTGGAGGCCGCAGCCCATGACCTGGGTCACCGTCATGCCGGTGACGCCCACCTTGTTCAGGGCCTGCTTCAGGGCGTCAAACTTGGCCAGCTGGACAATCATGGTCACCTTGTGCATGCCGGTGTCCAGGCTGGCGGTGACGCCGCCCACAAAGTGGACTGCGGTGGAGCCCGCAAAATCATGGAAGCCCAGCTGTGCCAGCCAGCCGCCGCCCCAGATCCAGTGGCCCGAGATGGGATAGACAATCAGGCTGATGGCCGCCGAGTAAACGCAGTAGGCGCTGAACTTGGTGCGCTCGGCCATGGAGCCGGACACGATGGTGGCGGCGGTGGCACAGAACACCGTCTGGAACACCACATACACCCACAGAGGCAGACCGCCGAAGTCGTAGCTGCCCCGGATGAAGGGGTCAAACCCGCCGATCAGCGCGCCGGTGCCGCCGAACATCAGGCCGAAGCCCACGATCCAGAAGCAGGGTGTCCCGATACAAAAATCCATCATATTCTTCATGAGAATATGATGGATTTTTGGCCCGGGTGAGTCCTGTCTCGCACAAGGCGAAGCCGGCCTGCATGAAAAAGACCATGAACGCTGCAACCAGCGTCCAGGTGACGTCCGCAGAATTGTACATGAATCAAAACCCCTTTCTAACCCCTCAAACGACAAAGGCACCGGGCGGAATGTTCCGCCCGGCGCCTTTGCCATCTGGTTTGTTGCGCTTATGGTAGCACAGCCCGACCGCGAGGTCAAGCAAAAATTGATTCACGGCAGTGAATTTCGGCGTCTTGCCCGTCCGCCGCCCCGCGCAGGACCGTATTTTTGGGGACTTCGACGGGAAATCGGGGGTCAGGAACGGGAGGACGCCCCCTCCTCCGGCCAGGCCAGCAGGCGGTTTTTGCGGAGCAGATAGTAGCCCACGCCGGCGGCGTCGGCCAAAAACCAGCCGATGGGCACGGCGCTCCAGATGCCGCTGACCCCGATGGCGGGGATGGCCGACAGGAGGTAGGCCAGGGCCACCCGGGTGCCCAGAGAGATGACGGTGAGAACCACGCTCATCCCGGGGCGGCCCAGGGCGCGATACAGGCCGTAAAGGAGGAACAGACAGCCAATCCCGCAGTAAAACGCCCCTTCAATGTGGAGATAGAGGACGCCGGCCTGGATGACGGCCACCTCCCCGGCCTCCACAAACAGGCCCATCAGAGGCTCGGCAAAGACCCACACCAGGGCCGACAGCACCACGCCAAAGCCCATGGAGGTCACCACCGCCCCTTTCAGCCCGGCGCGGATGCGGTCGGCCTTTTTGGCGCCGTAGTTCTGGGCAATGAAGGTAGAAAAAGCGTTGCCAAAGTCCTGTACCGGTAGATAGGCGAAGGAATCGATCTTGACGGCGGCGGCGAAGGCGGCCATGATGGTGGGGCCGAAACTGTTCACCAGGCCCTGCACCATCAGAATGCCCAGGTTCATCACCGACTGCTGGATGCAGGTCAGGAAGGAATAGCTGGCCACCTCCCGCAGGCAGCTGCCCCGCACCCGCAGATAGGGCCGCAGGCCCCGGAACTGGGGGCACCGGGCCAGGGCATAGAGGGTGATGCCCACCCCCGAGACATATTGAGCAATGACGGTGGCCTCGGCGGCGCCGGCCACGCCCCGGCCCAGACCCAGCACAAACCACAGGTCCAGGGCGATATTCAGGCAGGCGGACACCGCCAGAAAGGCCAGGGGCGCCACGCTGTTCCCCACCGCCCGCAGGAAGGAGGCGAAATAGTTGTACAAAAAGATGGCAGGAATTCCGGCAAAAATCACCACCAGATAGGCCCGCATCAGCCCCCACACCTGGTCCGGCACCTGGAGAAAGACCTGAATCCAGTCCAGACAGGCAAAGGACACCAGATTGAGGACCACCGACACCCCGGCAATGAGGACAAAAGAGGAAACAATACTCTCCCGCAGGCCCGCCTCGTCCCGGCGGCCGAACCGCATGGAGAACAGGGCCCCGCTGCCCATGCACAGGCCCAGCAGGATGGAGGTCAGAAAGGTCATCAAGGAATAGGAGGAGCCCACGGCGGCCAGGGCGTCGGTCCCGGCGAACCGGCCCACAATCAGGGTGTCGGCCACGTTATAGCACTGCTGCAGCAGATTCCCCAAAATCATGGGGATGGCAAACAGCAGCATCGACCGCATGACCGGCCCCCGGGTCAAGTCCTGATTCATGGCGTTACCTCCAAACCGAAAGTTATAACTTACGTTTCGCAACCCATTATAGCGCCGGGGCGCGGCGGTGTCAACGGGCGGTTTCTTTTTTGGGGATGGGGTGGTATACTGTGGAAAAAACCACATGAGGGAGGCGTTTTGCGTATGTTTCTGGAGGGGTTGGACGCGCTGGACCAGCGCATTGTCCGGCTGCTGATCGAAAACGCCCGGATGTCCTATTCCGACATCGGGCAGGCGGTGGGGATTTCGCGGGTGGCGGTGAAAGCCCGGATTCAGGCCCTGGAACAGCGGGGAGTCATCGAGGAATACACCACCATCATCAATCCCCAGAAGATCAGCGGGGCGGTGTCCTGCTATTTTGAGATCGAGACCCGGCCCGACGCCCTGGCCGAGGTGACCCGGCGTCTGGCGGACAACGAAACCATTACCCAGATTTACCGGGTCACCGGCAAAGATAAACTCCACGTCCACGCGGTGGCGGCCTCGGGCGAGGAAATGGAAACCCTGATCCGGGAGGTTATCGACCCGCTGCCGGGGGTGGTGAGCTGCAGCTGCAATACCATTTTGTCCCGCATCAAGGATATCAAGGGCCTGCGACTGTAAAAAACGCAACTTTTTCCACCCGACACACCGTGTCCGGTGGAAAATTGGTCGGTTCCCGGCCTGCGTCCTGGTTTTGGGCGGGGCGCTGTGGTATGCTGGGGTAAAAGGAGGCGGCGCAATGGATCAAAAGAAGATCGGGGCCTTTCTCAAGGCCCTGCGGGCCGAGAAGGGCCTGACCCAGGAACAGCTGGCCGGTCAGATGCAGGTGTCCAGCCGGACGGTGTCCCGGTGGGAAACCGGGTCCAACCTGCCGGATTTGAGTATCCTGCTGGCTCTGGCGGATTTTTACGGGGTGGGGCTGCGGGAGCTTCTGGACGGAGAGCGGCGGCCCCAGACCCCGGCCCAGGACCCCGACAGCGAAGCCCGCGATACCCTGCTGAAGGCGGCGGGCTATTCGGAGGAGATCAACCGGCGGATTACCCGGAATATCCACTGGAGCGCCTGGCTGGGTGTGGCGGCTCTGGGAGTGTACATGGTGCTGGAAAGCCTGGGCTTTGCGGACAGCGGCCTGGCCGCAGCGGCGGCAGGCTTTGTGCTGGGGCTGGCCTGGGGGATTCTGCTGACCTTCGCCCTTCTCACCGGCCCCTGGGGCAAACTCTTCCATCGGGTCAAGATGAAGGTTTTGGGCCGCTTTTTTGACAAAAAGACAGACCCCGGCGCCTGAATGATATTCCAAATGGGAGCGGATGGAGAAATGTTGCTCCTATACAATCTGTATTTATACGCCTTGTAAACGTAGGCTTGATCGGAGAAACCCCTCTCCCCTGCTCCGCCGGAGACGGCATGGCAGGATGAAAGCAGAAAAGGAATAAATCCTCGCCCGCTTGAAACGCAAATTGAAAACAGCCCGAAAAAATCCCCGTTCCAACCGGAGCGGGGATTTTCTTATTATTAAAAGAGGGAGAGCACGGCCGGCCACGACCCGCGGATTAAAAGGGGCCATGGGACGCGGCTCCCTGCTTTATTCACTGGATGTGGTCGACGTTCGTGTCTCTTGCGAAAATTGGGAGCGCGGCTCCGGGTTGCGGTGCCCTGCTTTTGCTTCGGGCGTCGCCGCGCCCTTGCAAAAGACAGACCGCGGCGCCAAGCACGCCTCGCTGCTTCGTCCACTGGACGCGCTTCGGTGTGCTTGCCCTTACTCCACCTCGGCTGGTTCTGCCGCAGGATGCGCTTGGGTGTACTTGCTATTGGACGCGGCCGCTGTTTTTGTCATAGGGACAGAAAAAATCCGTCTATGACGAACTTTGCATCGTACTCGGGCGCAGCCCGGACGTAACGTGAGCGCGGCATAGCCTGCAACCCGCTGTCACTTTATAAAGAGCGGCCAGAGTGTATGGTACCCAGTAAAGCTTTTTGCCAAGCTTTTTCTCGAAAAAGCGGGGTTTAGGTGTCGATGTTGCCGAATTCGCTGAGCTTAAGGTCTTCGTTGTGGTCGGTGGCCCAGCGGACAGCCCACTCGGAGGTGAAGAGGAGCAGACGGTTTCCGCGCATGTCCTCCACCGGTTTGGTATCGCTGGTCAGATCCAGATCCCGCAGGGTGTAGGTGTCGGGATCGTTCTGAATCCACCGAATCTGCTCAAAGGGCAGATGCTGCATCCGGATTTCCACGTTGTACTCGGTGTTCAGACGGTACTCCAGCACTTCCAGCTGCAGAACGCCCACGACGCCAACCACAACTTCCTCCATGCCGCCGCCCACTTCGCGGAAAATCTGGATGGCGCCCTCCTGGGCGATCTGCTCCATGCCTTTCACGAACTGCTTGCGCTTCATGGTGTCCTTCTGCTCGATGCGTGCAAAATGCTCGGGCGCAAAGGTGGGAATGCCTGCAAACTGCACCTTCTTCTTGCCGGTGCACAGGGTGTCGCCGATGGAGAAGATGCCCGGGTCAAACAGGCCGATGATGTCGCCCGCATAGGCTTCGTCCACAATGGCACGGTCCTGGGCCATCAGCTGGGTGCCGGTGGCCAGCTTGATGTTCTTGCCCTCCTGGACATGGTAGGCGTCCATGCCGCGCTCGAACTTGCCCGAGCAAATCCGCATAAAGGCAATGCGGTCCCGGTGTGCCTTGTTCATGTTGGCCTGAATCTTGAAGATGAAGCCCGAGAACTCCTCACGGCAGGGGTCCACGGCCTTGCCGGTCAGGCTGTCCACACGGGCCAGCGGGGTGGGAGTCAGACGCAGGAACTCCTGCAGGAAGGGCTCCACGCCAAAGTTGGTCAGAGCCGAACCAAAGAACACCGGGCTCAGCTCGCCCCGCAGAACCTTGTCCAGATCGAACTCCTCGGCGGCGCCGTCCAGAAGCTCGATTTCGTCCACCAGCTGCTGGTGCAGATAGGGGGTCAGCAGCTCGTCCAGGCCGGGATCCCCCAGCTCCAGGGTGATCTCGTCCACCTTCTTGACGCCGTTGGCGCGGCCGTCGCTCTCAAAGGCCAGAACCTTGCGGCGCATCCGGTCAAAGACGCCCTTGAAGTCCTTGCCGCAGCCGATGGGCCAGTTCATGGGGAAGGTCTTGATGCCCAGAATTTCCTCGATGTTCTCCATCAGCTCAAAGGGATCCCGGGCTTCCCGGTCCATCTTGTTGATGAAGGTGAAGATGGGAATGTGCCGCAGGGTGCAGACCTTGAACAGCTTGATGGTCTGGGCCTCGACGCCCTTGGCGGCGTCGATGACCATGACCGCCGAGTCGGCCGCCATCAGGGTGCGGTAGGTGTCCTCCGAGAAGTCCTGGTGGCCCGGGGTGTCCAGAATGTTGACGCACTTGCCGGCGTAATCAAACTGCAGCACCGACGAGGTGACCGAGATGCCGCGCTGCTTCTCGATGTCCATCCAGTCCGACACAGCGTGGCGGGCGCTCTGCTTGCCCTTGACCGAGCCGGCCTGGTTGATGGCTCCGCCGTAGAGCAGGAGCTTTTCGGTGAGGGTGGTCTTACCTGCGTCGGGGTGGCTGATGATAGCGAACGTGCGGCGGCGTTCGATTTCTTCGCGATTTGTCATAGTACCTCTTGTCTTTCTCTGTCAATCTCTATAAAAAGGCTGCATAGCTTCGAGATGCACCGGGATTTACATGGGTGGTTCTCCTGTCTGTTGGATTCTGTTCCTAAAAAACACACATACATATATATTACGCCAAAACGGCCCCCGGTGCAAGGGGCTGGACTACTTTTTTATGACAAAACAGGGCAGAGGGGCGGTGTCGGCCCAGTTGGCGAAGCGGCAGACCAGGACCGTATACTTAGTTAAAGGCAGCGCTTCCAGCCAGGCCAGGGCGGCCAGCTTCTCGCTGTTCCCGATGACTGCCCCGCTGTAGAGCACCGCCGACAGCACCCCGCCGGGGCGCAGGGCCTGGAGGGCGGCCTCCAGGGCCGGGATGCTGGTGTCGGCGCCGCTGTGGACCGAATGGTCGGCGCCGGGCAGCCAGCCGAAGTTAAAGACCACCCCGTCGGCGGTGCCGGGCTGGACGTAGTCCAGAAGATGGGCGTGGCTGTCCAGAATCAGGCGGCAGCGGCTTTCGGGGATGCCCTCCCGGGCCAGCCGGGCCTGGGTGGAGTCCAGGGCGGCGGGCTGGATGTCAAAGGCCAGCACCCGCCCTTCCTCCCCGGCCAGACGGCAGAGAAAGGCGGTGTCTCCCCCGTTGCCGCAGGTGGCGTCGATCAGGAGCCGGGGCCGGTCCAGGTGTCCCGCCAGAAAATCCTGGGCCAGCCGGACGGCGGTCAGGTCGGGCTTGCGGCGGCGGACCAGGCGGCCCCCTTGGGGCACAAAATCAAACTTGGCCCAGAACGCGGTTTCCTCCGGCACGTCGGGCAGGGGCGCGGTGAAGCAGCTGGCCGCCTCCCGGTCATAGCCGCCCAGCTGGTGAAGCACCTGGCGCAGAAGATAGGAGCCATAGCCCCGGCGGCGCCAGTCGGGCGCAATCCACAGGGCCGAAATATGGGTCTCGGGCCCGCTGGAGGCCACAGCGCAGCGGCCGATCTCGGACTTTTCTTTATAAAGGGCAAAGCCCTCCTCTGTTTGAACAAGGCGCATAAAGACCTCCTTTTGGGGCGGCCTGCTTTGGGAATGCAAGCAGGGGCCGCCTCCGCGCCGGAAAACGACTGGATTTCACATTTTCTTCACGGCGGCATGAAGCGGTTTTCACAATTTCAGGTTACACTATAATCAGCCAGAAGGGAAAGGTCAAGACCCTATCCCCCGCCTTCCCTTTTCCGCTCCTCCTGAAAGGATGATTTGAACTATGGATAACGAGAATAAATGGGAATACGACTATTCTTCCCTCTACCATTCCTCCGGCAACGGCAATGATACCGGCTATGCCAACGTAGGCAGCAGCGGGACCAACGCCGCCAATCAGTACGACGCCAACGGCGGCGGCAATCCGCCGCCCGTCACCCCCGACTACCGTCCGGTCCCCAACCCGGAGGAGCCTCCCCGCAAACCCCGGCGCGGCCGGGCCGGCCGGGTGCTCCGCAGCGTGCTGGCCCTGGTGTTGGCCGCGGCGGTGGGCTTTGCCGGCGGCTACGTGGGCAGCATGGTGGGCAACGAGCACCGTCTGGTGATCCAGGCCTCCGACCGGTCGGAGCAGATCAGCAATGCGCTGGCCTCCTCCACCTCCACCGGCGGGGACGACCTGTCCACCGCCCAGGTGGCGGCCCTGGTCACCCCCAGCGTGGTGCCCATCACCACCGAAGAAGTGATCTACTCCAACTGGTCCTGGTTTGGCCAGCGCCAGGTTGAGTCGGGCGCAGGCAGCGGCGTCATCATCAGCGACGACGGCTATATTCTGACCTGTGCCCACGTGGTGGACGGCGCATCCAACGTCACCGTCACCATCGACGACGTGGACTATACCGCCACCGTCATTGGCTCGGACACCGCCAGCGACGTGGCTGTCCTGAAAATCGAGGCCGAGGGCCTGACCCCCGCCGTGGTGGGCGACAGCAACGCCCTGGCGGTGGGCGAAGAAGTGGTGGCTGTGGGCAACCCTCTGGGTAATCTGAGCGGCACCGTCACCAACGGCATCGTCAGCGCGCTGGACCGCGATGTGGCCATCGAGAACAACGACGGCTCCATCCTGAATCTGTCCCTGATCCAGACCAACGCCAGCATCAGCCCGGGCAACTCGGGCGGCGGCCTGTTCAACATGGCCGGCGAGCTGGTGGGCATCGTCAACGCCAAGTCGGAAGCTTCGGGCGCTGAGGGCCTGGGCTTCGCCATCCCCATCAACACCGCCATCGACATCGCCCAGGATCTGCTGGAGAACGGCTACGTCAGCGGCCGTCCCTATCTGGGCATCACCTATGTGGCTGTCACCGATGAGTCCACCGCCCAGCAGCTGGGCGTGTCGGCCTACGGCATCTATATTGTGGATGTGGCCGCAGGCTCCGGCGCCGCCAACGCCGGCCTGGAGCCGGGCGACCGGATCATCAGCATCGACGGCGCGGAGATTGCCTCCCGCGACGATGTCACATCGATTGTGGATCAGCACACCGCCGGAGACACCATCTCCATCACGGTGGCCCGGAACGGCCAGATGCTGACCGTCTCCGCCACCCTGGGCGAGCAGACCCCCAACAACTGAGTTTCATTGAAAACCCACCAAAACAGGTTTTACAGGTCCATTTTCCGGAATACAGAAACTCCCTTCTGATTTTCCTCCTTACAAAAGACTCCCCCGTCCCTAGACCCGGCGGGGGAGTTTTTTGCGCGTCCGGGCGGCTTGGGGCACAGAAAACGGGCCGCCGCAGGGCTTCGCAGACACCGAAACCCATGCAGCAGCCCGCTGCGCTGATTTTACGTCACGTCCTCCAGCAGCTGGGCCAGGCTGACGCCGTAGACTTTGGCCAGCAGGGTCAGATTGGACATGGTGGGCTCTGACTCCCCCGTCTCCCACTTGCTCACCGCCTGGCGGGATACCCCCACCGCTTCGGCCACATATTCCTGGGTGAGCTTGCAGCGGGTGCGGTGATCTTTCAAGGCCTGGGCCAGGGTTTTGGAAGGGGCGGCGGCCGCTTCCTGCCGGTCCTCCGGGGGCCGGCTGTGGCTTTTGACGTAGGTCCGCAGGGCCCGGATGAGGAAGACCACCAGGGTGACAAACAGGCCCAGAAACAGCAGCCCAAATACCAGGTTCACCGCAATTTCAATCATTGCCAAGCGCATCGAATCAACTCCTTTCCGGTAGTTCCAGGATACAAAAAAGGAGCGGTTGCGTCCACCAACTGCTCCGCAACCTCAGGTTGCAGAGCGAAGGCGCGTTAAAATTCCCGCCAGAACAGCCCGCCGCTGGTCTGGAACAGGGGCCAGGGACTGATGCTCTTGCTGCCCAGCTTGAAGTCCATGGTGAGGGTCTCCCCCACCTGGCCCACGGCGTCGCCCCGGGCCACCGTCTGGCCGGCTTTGACGTGGATGTCCGCCAGGCCGTAGAGATAGCTGCGCAGGCCGCAGCCGTGGTCGATGACCACCGTGTTCCCGGTGAGGCCCAGGTTCTGGGCCACCACAACCACCCCGTCGGCGGGGGCGCGGACCGCATCCCCCGGCACCGCATACAGCAAGGTGGAGTTGGACTGGCCCGCCCGGGCTCCGCTCATGACTTTGGTCTGGCCGTAGTCCAGCAGGACGGTGTAGTTTTCCAGGGGGCAGAGGAAGGCCCCGTGCCACATCTTGTCCCGGGCCTCGGTGTCGTAGAGGGACCAGATCACGTTCCGGAACTCCTCGCCGGCGCCGTCGGGGGCGGGCGGGTCGGGCTGGGCCTCCGCCTCGCCGAAGTTCTTGGCGGTGACCACCAGAGAGGTGGTGAGGGTCTCGCCGTTGACGGTGACGGCGATTTCGTGGCCGCCGGCCGAGGCGTTGTAGGCCGCCGGTATGTAGCACCGCCAGCCCGCCGGGCTGCGGACACACTGGACGCTGCCCAGATCGGTCTCGATCTGGGGCTTTTCACTGCCCACCATGCCGCTGATTTCCAGGGCGGCCACCCCGCCCAGCTCGATCCGCTCGGAGGACAGTTCCAGCTGGGCCGAGGCCTGGATGGTGAACCGGAAGGAATGCTGATAGCAGCCCGATGCCCGGGAAGGCCGTTCCAGGCCGGCGTTGCGGAGGATGGCGCCGTCGGCGGGCCAGGTGAAGTCCGCCGGGGTCATCCCCTCCGGCAGACGCCAGACCGTCAGCTGGGCCTTGTATTCCCCGTTGGACGGGTAGAGGAAGCTGGCGTATTCGGAGATATCACCCTGGAAATAATAGGCGTCCCCCATGCCGTCGGCGGTGATGGTCAGCTGGGCGGAGGTGGCCCATTCGGGCAGGGTCAGCTCGGGGTGGGCGTCGTAGAGGACCCCCAGCTTCTGGACCGACAGGGTGGAGGGCGAATAAAAGGCCTTGTCCAGCATCCCGCCGATCAACGGCACCTGCCAGCAGCTGCCGTTGACTTCCAGGTCCGCCCCGCCGAACTGGGCCGCCGGGTCGGGCTGGCTGCCGCTGGTGGTAAAGGAATAGCTGGCGGCCATGACGGCGCCCAGCAGGACGGCCACACCCAGCACCACTCCCACCAGCCACAGCAGAATGTTTTTCACGATCTGCATCTTGATTCCTCCTGTTTGGATTCACAGCACCCGCCGCCGTCCGCATCCGGCGCGGGATAGAAAAAGGGCGCACCAGCAGAAGCCGGTCAAAGGCTTCCACGGTGCGCCCTGCATGCATCTTGGCAGATTTTCTGCGCAGAGCCTTCGAAACTTACTCTGCGGTGTCCTCGTCGGCCTGCTCCACAGCCTCGGTGGCGGGGGCAGCGTCGGTGTCATCGACATCGGCGGGGACGGCCTCGTCCTCACCAAACAGCAGACGCTCGTATTCGTCCAGTTCCTTCTCGCGGCGGCGGAGATAGACAGCCACGGCGACCAGGGCGCCAGCCACGGCGGCCAGCGCAGCGACGACGGCGATCAGACAGGATTTCTTCATAGGTTGAGCACTCTCCTTTTTACGCATCAAGCGTTTTTTCAAATCATTGTACCGGCAGACAAGGTACAGCGCGATTTTCAGCATTCCAGTCAGTGCTGAAAAGATATGGATGGAAGTTTGAATGACGAGAGACATTTGAAATACCCTCCCAGCCGGCGGGGGCCGAAGTGTTCTGCCCCCGGAATAACTCTATTATACCCGCTGTCGAACAAAATTACAACCGGAATCCACAAAATTTCCGTTGCCTGCCTCCGAAAAGTATTCCATATTGACCAACGCCTCGTCCTGCCTTTCTGGAAATTTATCCCAGCAACACCTTGCGGTAGGCCTTGAAGGCCCCGGGCAGGGCGTAGCGGCCCTCCAGGTCCTCCCGGCTGGCCCAGACGCAGCCCTCCGGGGCGGGCTGAGCCGGCAGGGTCATCACCCAGCCGCTGAGATGCCATTCCACATGGCTGAAAATGTGCTTGGCGGCGGGCCGGGGCCGGGGCGCATCGCTGCCGGGCACAAGGCCCAGCCCGGCGGCCGCCTGACGGACGGCGTCGGGACCCTCCAGACAGACCCCTTCCAGGGCCGGGGGCTGCCACAGGCCGGCCAGCAGGCCGGTCTCGGGCCGCTTCTGGAGCAGCCAGGCCCCGGTCCCCTCCTGCCGGATCAGCAGCACCGTCACCGGCACCACCCGGCGGGGCTTGGGCTCGGCCTTTTTGGGCAGTTCCAGGGCGGTGCCGGCCTTCCGGCCCTGGCACAGGTCGGCCAGAGGGCACCGGCCGCACAGGGGCTCGCCTCCGGGCAGGCAGACCAGAGCGCCCAGCTCCATCAGGGCCTGGTTGTAGTCCCCGGGGTTGTCGGGGGGCTGGTGGGCCATCACCCGCTGGGTGAAGGTCCGCTTGACGGCGGCGTCGGTGACGGGGGACGGGTCGTTGTACAGCCGGGCAAACACCCGCAGGACGTTGCCGTCCACCGCAGGAGCCGCCAGCCCGAAGCCGATGGAGGCGATGGCCCCGGCGGTGTAGGGCCCTACCCCGGGCAGGGCCAGCAGGGCGTCGTAGTCGGCGGGCAGGGCGCCGCCGTACTGCTCGCATACCACCTGGGCGGCCTTCTGCAGGCTGTGAACCCGGCGGTAGTAGCCCAGGCCCTCCCACAGCTTGTCCAGCCGTTCGGGCGGGCAGGCGGCCAGGGCCGGGATGTCGGGCAGTTCCTCGATGAACCGCTCATAATAGGGCAGCGCCGCCGACACCCGGGTCTGCTGCAGCATGATCTCGCTGACCCAGACGTGGTAAGGGGTGGGGTCGTCCCGGAAAGGCAGGGAGCGGCGGTTCTGGTTAAACCAGTCCAAAAGGGCGGGGGCAATGTTTTCCACAGGCGTGGTCCTCCATGGTGCAAAATGAAAAAAGAAACGTCCGGTCTGGACGTGATGGACGTACAGGCCGGACGGGGTGACAGATGGGTTACATGCCGTAGGCGGTGCGGGGGAAGGGCAGCACGTCCCGGATGTTCTGGATGCCGGTGAGGTACATCAGCATCCGCTCGAAGCCCAGGCCGAAGCCGGCGTGCTCCACGGTGCCGAAACGCCGCAGGTCCAGATACCAGTCGTAGCTGGCCTTGTCCAGGCCCAGCTCGTCCATGCGGGCGGCCAGCTTGTCGTAGTCTTCCTCACGCTGGCTGCCGCCGATCAGCTCGCCGATGCCGGGCACCAGCATATCGGCTGCGGCCACCGTCTTGCCGTCGGGGTTCTGCTTCATGTAGAAGCTCTTGATCTCCTTGGGGTAGTCGGTGACAAAGACCGGCTTCTTGAACACCACCTCGGTCAGATAGCGCTCGTGCTCGGTCTGGATGTCCACGCCCCACTCCACCGGGTACTGGAACTTCTTGTTGTTCTCCTTCAGGATCTCGATGGCCTCGGTGTAGGTGATGCGGCCGAACTCACTGCCGGCCACCAGCTCCAGGCGCTCGATGAGGCCCTTGTCGATGAACTTGTTGAAGAAGTCCATCTCATCGGGGCAGTTGTCCAGCACATAGCGGATGACGTACTTGGTCATGGCCTCGGCCACGTCCATGTAGCCGGACAGGTCGCAGAAGGCCATTTCGGGCTCGATCATCCAGAACTCGGCGGCGTGGCGGGTGGTGAAGCTCTTCTCGGCGCGGAAGGTGGGTCCGAAGGTGTACACCTTGCCGAAGGCCATGGCCATGGCCTCGGCCTCCAGCTGGCCGGAGACGGTCAGGTTCACCGGACGGCCGAAGAAGTCCTCGCTGTAGTCGGTGCGGCCGTCCTCGGTCTTGGGCAGGTTGTCCAGGTCCAGGGTGGTGACGCGGAACATCTCGCCGGCGCCCTCGCAGTCCGAACCGGTGAGGATGGGCGAATGGGAGTAGACAAAGCCGTTCTCCTGGAAGAAGCGGTGGATGGCGTAGGCGGCCACGCTGCGGACCCGGAAAGCTGCGTTGAAGGTGTTGGTGCGGGGGCGCAGGGTGGGCATGGTGCGCAGATACTCCATGCTCATCTTCTTTTTCTGCAGGGGATACTCCTCCGAGGGGCAGGCGCCCAGCAGCTGGATGGAGTCGGCGTTCAGCTCAAAGGGCTGCTTGGCGCCGGGGGTGAGGATCAGGCGGCCGGTGACCTGCATGCTGGTGTAGAGGCCGGCGTGGGCCACTTCCTCGTAGTTGGCCAGCTTGGCGGCCTCAAAGACCACCTGCAGGGTCTTGAAGCAGCCGCCGTCCGACAGGGCGATGAAGCCGATGTTTTTGCTGTCGCGGATGTTCTTGGCCCAGCCGCAGACGGTCAGGACGGTGCCGTCGGCAGGGGTCTCGCGGTAGAGGGATGCAATCTCGGTGCGTTCCATAAAGATACCTCCTGAAAAGTAAAAAGACAGCTTTCTCCCCGTACTCCAGGGCGAACAAGCTGTCTTGTAATGTCCGCGGTGCCACCTGAATTCACCGGCCGGCGGCCGGTCTCGTATGCTCGCGCCGCCCCATGCGGCGAAGCACTCCCCTGGTAACGCTGGGGTGGGCGGCGCACCTACTGCCCGCGGGGCGGGGTTCAGTTTGCAGCTCCCGGGTGTTCGTTCCCTTCCCCTGCGGGCAGGCTCTCAGCAACGCCTGCTCTCTGTGCCGTCGTGGGGGGAGGTACTTTTCCCGATCAAGGCTTTTCAGATAGTGGCACTATAGCATAACTGCGTACGTTTGTCAACCCGCGCCGCCAAAAAGGGACACCAGCGCGTTGGCCGCCAGCTGTCCGGCGTAGAGGGCCTCGTTGAGGTTGTTGCCGTGGGTTCCGATCTCGATCAGCAGGCTGCCGGTGGTCAGGTCCTGGTTGTAGAACCGGTAGCTGAACAGCACCGGCCGGGTGAACCCGGGGTACATCCCCTCCATGGCGGATTCCCAGGCGGCGGCAAACCGCAGATTCTGCCGCCAGTTGGGCAGCGAGACGGTGGAGCCGTTGTCGCAGCCGCAGATCAGCATGACCTGGGCGGCCTTGCGGCCGTTGATCTCCACCACCGGGGCCATCCGGGCCCCGGCGTCGTTTTCGATGGCGTCCCGGTGGACGTCCAGCACCACCTTGATGCTGGGGTACTGGGCCAGATACTGCTGCACCACCGCCCGGCTGTTGGAATAGCTGCCGGTGTAGCTGGGATAGTCGTTGAGGGATTCGTCGTGAAGGGTGTTGATGCCGGCGGCGTTGAGGGTGTCGGCCATCACCCGGCCCACCGCGCACATATTGTTGGCCCGGTCGGTGGTGCGGGCCCCGTCCCCGGGGGCAAACCACAGCCCCGACGCCGGCCGGTAGCACTCGGTGGCGTGGGTGTGCATGATGAGAACCTGGGGCTGGGCGCTGTTCAGCTCCACATTGAAGGGCAGCGGGTTCTGGATCTCGGCGGCCACCTCCGCCGAGGAGACGCTGGTGTTGTTCTTGATGGTGCCGGCGTCGCAGGCGATGTACTTTTCGCCGCTGCCCTGGCCGTAGGATGTCTCGATGACGGTGCCGGCGTCGGCGGGCTTCTGGTCGTCGGGGGTCAGCTCCACCAGATACTGCTCGATGGAGGTGTCGGGGACAGCTTCTGCCGCTGAGGAGGCCGCCATGCTGTCCGCCGTGCTCCCGGCGGAATCGGCCTGCCCCGCCGGGCTGAGGGCAAAGGCGGTGCGCAGGGCGGGCACCGGCCCCACCAGGGTTCCCGCCAGCGTCAGGGCAATCCCCCGCCCCCACAGGGTCAGGGCCAGCATCACCGCAGCCGCCCCCAGCGCCGCCCAGCCTGTCCCTGAACCGGCGCGGCCGCCCTGGGGGTCATGGTGGTTTTCCTGCATCCGTTTGCCTCCCTTCCCGCATGACTTACTATCTGTTCTATGCGGGCGGGGCGGCGGTTATGCCTGACTGGACAGCCAGCAGAGCTGATTGACGGTGAGACGGGGCTGCAAAGCCCGGTTGATGGCGGCCCCCAGCAGGGCGGCCCCGTGGGCAATGACGCTGTCCAGGGCCCGGGGGATGACCACCAGGTCCTTGCTCTCCTCCGCCTCCATTAAAGTGGGGATGCCCGCCGCAATCACCGGCAGGCCCAGGGCGGCGGCGTCCAGATGGCGGGGATTGTCGGGGCTGGCCGGCGCCAGCCCGGTGTCGGAAAACTGAATGGTGCGGCCCAGCCGTTCCGGCTCGGAGGAACAGAGGCTGTCCACGCAGATCAGGGCGGTGGGGCGGACCGCCCGCACCAATGCCCCCGCCAGGGCCTGAAGGCTGATGCCCGCCGCCTGGGATACCCCCGGCGCCATGGCCGCCACCGGCCGGATGCCCCGGATGGGCAGGCCGTGGCCCGCCCCCATGGTGACCAGAACGTGCTGGACGGTGCGGGGGCCCAGGGCGTCGGCGGTGACCTGGCGGTTGCCGATCCCCAGCACCAGCACCGGCCCTTCCGGGGGCAGCAGGTCGGCCAGCTCGGCCGCCGCCAGCTCGATGACGGTGTTGTCCCGCTCGTCCAGCAGGCTGACGCTGGGGGTCTCCAGGGTGACGTAGCGCCCCCGGGGCCGGGCCAGGCCGTCCCGGGCAATCTCCACCCGGGTCACCACCACCCCGCCCTGTCGCATGGTGGCCAGACGCACCCCGGCGGCGCTGCCGGCCTCCTGCCGGGCGCCGAACAGCTCGTCCGCCATGTCGGTAGATCGCATATTGTGTCCTCCTTTGGCCCTCTGGGAGGCCTTGTTCTGGCCAAAGTGTGGGCAAAAAAATTTTTTTCAAACAAAATTTCAAAAAAAGCTTGCGCAGATGCGGCGAATATGGTATCATAAGATGCGCTGTTATAGGTAGCCAAGGAGGTGGAACGAATTGCCTAACATCAAATCTCAGAAGGACCGCGTCGTGCAGGCTGCTGCAGAGCAGGCTCACAACAAGGCCATTAAGACCAACCTGAAAACAGTCGTCAAGAAGGCAAACGCTGCCATCGATGCCAAAGCCGCTGACAAGGACGCAACTGTCCTGGCTGCTGTTTCCGCGATCGACAAGGCCCGCGCCAAAGGCGTGCTGAAGAAAAACACCGCGTCCCGCAAGATCAGCCGTCTGGCCAAGCGCGCCAACAAGGCCGTCTAAAGCCGTTCACGACTGGTTCGATACGATTGACGAGCAAAGCTCTCCGCGCCATGTATTCGGCAGGAGGGCTTTTGTTGTTTGTGTGGGGTTTTCCAGCAGGCCGTCGGGCCCGGCCGGAACGGCGGTTTCGGGGCAAAACAGCCAGCCCAGAGCGTACCCCAGGCAGACCAGGCCGGCCAGCAGCAGAGCGGCAGGCCCAAAGCCCGGTTCCCCTCCCCCAAAGGCCCGGGCCAGTCCCCCGGCGGCCCAGTACAGGGAGGGCAGACAGGGCAGCGCCCCGGCGGCATAACGGCAGACCGAACGGATGTTTCTCATATGTAAAAACCCCCTTTTTCCTCCCAGCATAGCGCAGCCGGACGGAAAAAAGGGGCGCTGTATGTCGATGCTGTGATTAGTTTTGGTCGTGGCTTTTCCCGATGAGGGAAAAGACCAGTCCGCAGAGGAGGCTGGCGGCGATGCCGGCGGCCCCCGCCTGCAGGCCGCCGGTGAGGCAGCCCAGCAGGCCCTGTTCCTCCACCGCCTGGCGGACGCCCTTGGCCAGCAGATGGCCAAAGCCCAGCAGGGGGACGGTGGCGCCGCTGCCCGCCAGCTCGGCCAGAGGGCCGTACAGCCCCAGAGCCGACAAAATCACTCCGGCCACCACATAGCCGGTGAGGATGCGGGCGGGGGTCAGGCTGGTGCGGTCGATGAGGATTTGCCCGATGACGCAGAGACTGCCCCCCACCAGAAAGGCCCAGACGTATTGCATGTTCATTCCTCCTGTGCTGCGGCGGGGGCGGCCAGCTCCACCAGATGGGCGATGGCGGGGATGCTCTCCTTTTGGAGAAAGGTGGTCTGGCTCATGAGGGCCCCGGTGGCGATGAACACCACCCGTTTCAGCTCGCCCGATTCCAGCCGGGGCAGGATGTGGGCCGACAGGACGCTGGCGCAGCAGCCCGGCCCCGAGCCGCCGCTGTGGACCTGGGGGTCCGATCCGTAGAGCAGACAGCCGCAGTCCTCGTGATGGTAGGGGCCGATGCCCTCGGCTTCCAGCAGCTGGGCCAGCAGATCGCTGCCCACCCGGCCCAGGTCCCCGGTGTAGATGCAGTCCAGGGCGGCGGGCTGGGTGTGGGTGTCGGCCAGATAGTGCAGCAGGGTGGCGGCGGCAGCCGGGGCCATGGCGGCCCCCATGTTGTTGATGTCCCGCACCCGGTAGTCCTGGACCCGGCCAAAGGTGGCGGCCCGGATCAGAACCCCCGGCCCCGCCGGCCGCAGCAGGCAGCAGCCCGCGGCGGTGGCGGTCCACTGGGAGGTGGGGGTGCGGACGGCGCCGTAGCTCAGAGGGGTGCGGAACTGCCGCTCGGCGGCGCAGAAATGCCCCGACGCCATGGCCAGGATTCCCTCGGCCATCCCGCCGGCGCAGAGGGCGGCCCCCAGACCCAGGGCCTCGGCCATGGTGCTGCAGGCCCCAAACACCCCCGCAAAGGGGATGTCCAGCTCCCGCATGGTGTAGTTGGAGGCGGTGCATTGGGCCTGCAGGTCCCCCGCCAGAACCAGGTTCACCGACCGCTCGGCGGCCCCCGCCTTTTGCAGGCAGAGCCGGCCGGCCCGCAGCTGCAGGACCTTTTCGGCCGCCTCCCAGGTTTTCTGGCCCAGGCGGTTGTCCCGGCTCAGCTCGTCAAAGCCCTCGGCCAGAGGGCTGCGGCTCTCCTTTTTGCCGCCCACCGCCGCGTGTGCCGCGATGACCGGCGGCGCGGAGAAAATCAGGGTGTCGCCGTGCCGCTGCGCCATGGAATGCCCCACTCCTTTCGGATGTTTCCCAGGGCGGAGAAAATCAAATCTCTCGCCTTGTTTTTGCAATATTTTCCATCCACTGGACGTATCCTCTATATGAGGCCCGCCAGCCACAGAATGAGTCCGTACACCGCCGAGGCCGCCGTGCCGTAGACAATCACCGGCCCGGCGATGGTGAACATCTTGGCCCCGGTGCCGGTGACCCGGCCCTCGGACTGAAACTCAATGGCCGCGCTGACCACCGAGTTGGCAAAGCCGGTGATGGGCACCAGACTTCCCGCCCCGGCCCGGGCCGCCAGCTTCTGGTACCACCCCAGGGTGGTGCACAGCCCCGACAAAAGGATCAGGGTGCAGCTGGTGAGGGTGCCGGCGGTGTCGGGGTCGGCCCCCGCCGCCAGATACCGCTGGCGGAACCATTCCCCCAGCAGACAGATGCCTCCGCCCACGCAGAAGGCCCACAGGCAGTCCCGCACTATAGGGGACGGCGGCCCGGCCTGCTGAACCCGGCGGGCGTATTCCTCGCTTGACAGATGCATAAAACCGTTCGCCTCACTCGTCTGTTTGGCAGATAGTCTGCCCGAGGTGCGGCGTGATTATACCAGATTCTACATTTCAGAACAGAGAGGTCTTTTGTATGCAGCAGCAGCCTATGGCTCCTATGCCCAATGATCCGTCCCACCGCCCGCGCCGCAAACTGACCCGGGCCGAAATCCGCCGCCGTCGCCGCCGCCGTGCGGCCCGGCGCCTCACCGTCTTTTTCTGTGCCCTGGCCCTGGTGGCGGGAGGCGTCTCCTTCGCCGTCACCCGGATGCAGGCCGCCGCCTCCAGCGCCTCCACCACCACACCGGCCAGCAGCACCCAGCCCGCCGGCTCGGCGGCGTCCGGCTCGAACAACAGCCCGGCGGCGTCCTCCTCTTCCCAGGCCGCTTCTTCGGCCCCGGCAGTGCCCCAGAACGCTCTGGGCCTCACCGCCGCCGAGGCCCAGGCCATGCTGAATGATTCCCGGATGGTGCTGGTGAACCACGACTCCCCCACGCCGGAGGACTACACCTTCGACACCAAGGAGTGCGGCTCGGCCACCGCCATCAACAAGACCCTTCAGACCGAGGCCGCCGACGCCTTCCTGGAGATGCAGGCCGCGGCAGCCGCCGACGGCGTCACCATCTGGATGCAGAGCGGCTACCGGAGTGTGTCCTACCAGACCACCCTGTACAACAACAAAACCCAGCAGTACCTGAACCAGGGCTACGATGAAGCCACCGCCCGGGAGCTGGCCGCCGGCATCGTCAACCCTCCGGGATATTCCGAGCACAACTGCGGCCTGGCCGCCGACCTGAACTGCCCCGACTTCACCGACCTGGACACCGGCTTTGAGAACACCACCGCCTTTGCCTGGCTGTGCGAGCACGCCGAACAGTACGGCTTCATCCTCCGCTACCCCAAGGGAGAGGAGGCCGAGGCCGTCACCGAGATCACCTATGAGCCCTGGCACTGGCGCTATGTGGGCCCCGAAAACGCCGCCCGAATCAACGAAAGCGGGCTGATTTTTGAGCAGTATATCGCCGAGCTGCAGAAGATCGCCGCGGCGGTGTAAAGACCCTGGAAACGGGGTGTGAAAGTTTTGGCCCGGATTGCATTTTGCAGTTTGATATGATAAGATAGTCATGGTTTGCAAAAACCTGTATGCGTAGCGCTGCGCCCCGGGCGCACCAACGATACAATCGAGAGAAGGAAAAGGAAATATTATGATGAAACGTAATTTCTTGTTTTCGTTGACTGCACTGATTCTCTGCGCTGCCCTGCTGGCAGGCTGCGGCGGATCTTCCGATGATGCCAGCAGCACCGCCAGCTCGGCGGCGTCTGCCCCCGCCTCCGCCGCCGCCGGCGAGACCCGCACCGATGATGCGGGTACGGCCGCTCCGAACAATGCGGAAAACGGTTCCGACCAGCTGTCGGCCATTGCGGACCAGCTGCTGGAGGCCAACCCCATCTCCAACCAGTTTGAGATCTCGGCCATGAACATCGAGTACGACTTCGGCCTGGCGGCCGAGGACGTGGCCAGCTACAAGGGCATCAAGAGCAATGACAACGGCGACGCCGGCCTGGTGCTGGTGATTCAGCCCGCCGCCGGCAAGTCCGAGGCCATCTGCGAGCAGCTGCAGACCTACAAGGAGGACCAGGTGGCCTTCTACGGCAACTACTCCGAATTTGCCCAGGCCCAGAGCAACGTGGAAAACGCAGTGATCTCGGGCCGGGATAACCTGGTGGTCATGGTCATCGCCTCCAACGAGGCCACCGCTGACCTGGGTCAGGCCGTGGACGACGTGATGAACGAATACGCACAGTAAGATTTTGCCCCCGCGATAGGGTTCGAGCCGCCGTGACCGGCGCCCGGGCCCTGCCCGGCGGGAAATCTGCTGCAGTCCCTGAGTCAATGCCCCCGCGGCATCGGCTCTTATTTGACCCAGGCGTTCTCACGAGAATGGCCCCACACCCACCCTGCTGGTAAGGAGATACGGCCTTGATATTCAGTTCGATCATCTTCCTGTTTCATTTTCTGCCCTTTACCCTGGCGGCCTATTATATTGCCCCCGCCCGGGCCAAGAACACCGTCCTGTTTTTGTGCAGCCTGGTGTTCTACTGCTGGGGCGAAGTCCGGTTTTTCCCGGTGATGCTGGGCCTGATCCTCATCAACTACCTGTGCGGTTTGGGGATCGCCCTCTTTGACCGCCGCCCTCTGGGGCGGAAAATTCTCCTGGCGGTGGCCCTGGTGGGCAGCCTGGGGATGCTGTTCTACTTCAAATACACCAACTTTGTGCTGGAAAGCGCCAACGCCCTGCTGGGGACAAGCTTTGCCCCCATCGAGGGCATCAGCGTCCTGCCTCTGGGCATCAGCTTCTACACCTTCCAGACGTTGTCCTATACCATTGACGTCTACCGGCGGAACGTCCTGGCCGAAAAGAACATCATCGACTTCGGCGCCTATGTGGTCATGTTCCCCCAGCTGATCGCCGGCCCCATCGTCAAATACCGGGATGTGGCCGCCCAGCTCCACGTCTACAAGCACCGCTATTCCCTGGCCCAGATTGAGGAGGGCGTGACCATCTTCACCTTCGGCCTGGCCAAAAAGGTGCTGCTGGCCGACGCCATCGGCACCCTCTGGACCGACATCATCGGCATCGCCGATGACGCCTCGGTGACCTTTGTGGGCCTGGCCAACGCCTCCACCCCGCTGGTGTGGCTGGGTATCCTGGCCTACAGCTTCCAGCTGTACTTTGACTTCTCGGGTTACTCCATGATGGCCATCGGCATGGGCAAGATGATGGGCTTTGAGTTCCCCCAGAACTTCAACTATCCGTATATTTCCGCCTCCATCACCGAGTTCTGGCGGCGGTGGCATATGACCCTGTCGGGCTGGTTCCGGGAGTATGTGTATATCCCCCTGGGCGGCAACCGCAAGGGCCTGCGCCGCCAGATCCTCAACCTGTTCATCGTGGAGTTGCTCACCGGCATCTGGCACGGCGCCAACTGGAACTTCATCTGCTGGGGCCTGTACTATTTCGTCCTGCTGGCGGTGGAAAAGCTGTTCCTCCTGAAATACCTGCAAAAGGGCAAAATCTGGCCCCACATCTACACCCTGTTTTTTGTGGTGGTGGGCTGGGCCATGTTTGTGGGCAATGACGCCGGCGTCCAGTTCGGCCTGCTGTTCCAGAAGCTGTTCATCCCCTCGGGCGGCGTGTCGCCGGTGTACTTCCTCCGGAACTACGGCGTCCTGCTGGTGGTGTCGGCCATCTGCTGCACCCCCCTCATCGAGAAGGTCTGGGACCTGCTCAAACGGCGGAACTGGACAAGGGTGCTGACGGTGGCCCTGCTGCTGGTGGTCTCCACCGCCTATGTGGTGGGCAGCACCAACAGCCCCTTCCTCTACTTCAACTTCTAAGGAGGCCGCACCATGGAACAAAAGAAAAAACGCGGCGGGCTGATCCATTACCCAGTTTTGATCCTGTTCAGCGTCTTTTTTGTGGGCGTGTTTGTGCTGGACCTGCTGACCCCTGACCGTCAGGTCAGCGAGCTGGAAAACACCACCCTGACCCAGCGCCCCGCCATTACCACCCAGCTGCTGACGGCCAAGGGCCTGAACCAGTTTTTCAACAATTACACCCAGTACACCAAGGACCAGATTCCCGGCCGCGACGGCTGGATCAGCCTCCAGAGCTTTGTGGAGACGGCCCTGTTCCAAAAGACCCAGAGCGGCGGCGTTCTGCTGGGGGACGAGGGCCAGATGATCAACCGGACCTTCGGCCTGGTGTCCAGCGAGGAGCGGACCCTGCCCCGGAACATCGCCGCAGTGACCTCCCTGGCCTCCCGCTATCCCGGCAAAGTCTACACCATGGTGGTGCCCTCGGCGGCCACCATCTACCCCGAGCGGGTGCCGGTGGGCGCTCCCCTGCTGGACGAAACGGTCTACCTGAAGCAGATTCAGACGGCGGTGGAGGAGGCCGGCGGCACCTTCGTGTCGGTGGCGCAGACCCTGTCCGACCACCGGGACGAGTATATCTACTACCGCACCGACCACCACTGGACTACCCAGGGCACCTACTATGCCTACAGCCAGCTGTGCAGCCTGCTGGGCCTGACGCCCTTTGACCTGTCGGCCCACCAGGCGGTGGAAGTGCCTGACTTTTACGGCACCTTCTATTCCCGGGCCCGCACCTGGAACGCCCAGCCCGACACCCTGACCTATTACCAGCTGGACAACCCCCTGACCATCTATACCGTCACGGGGCCCGGCATGCCCGAGGCGGGCAACACCACCGGCCTGTACGATCTGTCCAAGCTGGAGGTCTACGACAAATATGCGGCCTTCCTCCACGGCAACAACGGCATGAGCCGGGTGGAGGGCGACGGCGAGGGCAGCATCCTGGTCATCAAGGACAGCTATGCCAACTCCTTTGTCCCCTTCCTGACCGCCAACTATGCCGACATCGACGTGGTGGACCTGCGGAACTACAACTACGGCCTGGATACCCTGATTGACCAGAACGACTATGACCAGATTCTGGTTTTGTACAGTTTTGACAGTTTCAAGAGCGATCCCTACCTGTACCGGGCCGGGATTGAAGGGTGAAAAAATCGAGATGGGGCGTCTTTCCACAAAGAATGCTATACAATATTATGAAAACCGCCTAAATTTCACACTTTTTTCAAGGAAACTCTTGAGCATTCTCTCACAATGTGGTAAAATGGGATTGAACCCAAAAGGTGTGGGAGAATCTGTTTTGCGGGCAGGTGAAAACCCGCCGGTATCCGATCAGCAAAGGAGATTTGACCTATGAAAGATGCGATCCGTTACCCGGAACATTTCGCCCCGGTTGCACAGGACGAGATGGTCTATCTGACTGGCGGCGGTATTGTGGACAGTGTCGGCAACGCCGTGGACAGCGTGGTGGACACCACCGCCTCTGCCATCAATGCCATGGGCACCATTGCCACCATTGTGGGCGTTGCTGTGCTGGCGACCAGCTACATTTGGGGCATTCAGCAGGCCAACCGCTGGCTGGATGACAACGCGGAGGGCAACATCTTCACCATTTTGGGCAAGGCAGTGGATGACCTGGGCGCGGATATGTCCAAGTCGCTGTCTTACTTTACCCGTGATCTGGTGGCGGCCGTTGCGGTGGTGGGCCTGTGGCCCCTGAGCATCCCGCTGCTGATCTTCACCTGATTTGGTTTGCAAACGGTTGCATTTCTGCTGGAACTCTCATCCAGTCGAAGGCTGGAATGTACCGTTCACAATAGCCTAATCTTTGCAAAGAAAAGGAGCATCATTATGGAAATGACCGTTCGTATGCCCGCTAATTACAACCTCATGACGGAAGACGAGATGACCTATACCACCGGCGGCGCTGACGCTGGTAGCGTTGCTGCTCTGATCAGCGGCGGCATCTCCCTGGCTGTTAGCGGCCTGCTTCTGTACAACTGGATCGATCAGCTGCTGGGCGCTCGCCGCTGGTATGCTGCCAACAAGACCGGCAACATCGGCACCGACCTGGAGAAGGGCGTTGACACCTGGCTGAACTACACCACCACCTCTGTCCTGAACTGCGTCCGCAGCGTTCTGGCTACTGCCGCTTCCATCGGCAGCCCCCTGGGCTGGGTTGTGTCGGCTGTCGCATTCGCCACCGTCTAACCTCTGCAATTCCACCAAAGACCTAAACAGGCGGCGGTCCTCCCTTTGGGGCGGGGCCGCCGCCCTCTTTTTATGCTTTCGATTCCCCGGTGCCGCCGCGCTGCAGCCGCCGCAAAGGGCCGGCATAGGCCTCCGGTTGTGCTGCTGGGGCCAGCCCCCTTCCCTGCGCCCTGTCCGGCGGCCTGGAGGGGCGCTTTGGTTTGGACGGGAAAAAAGTCCCGTCCCTGAACCAAGGGCCTCTCCAGAGCCTGTAAACTCCTGCAAAAAAGACCCCGAAGGGCAGCGCTGCCTTTCGGGGTCTTTGCGATTTTGGGGGATTACTTGTTGAGGATGTCTTTCAGCTTGCGGAAGAAGCCCTTCCGCTTTTCGTAGTTGTCCTCCTTCAGGGTGCCCTCGAACTTCTTCAGGGCCTCCCGCTGGGTCTTGTTCAGCTTCTTGGGGATTTCCACGTCGCACTTGACGTACATATCGCCCCGGCCGCGGCCGTTCAGGTACTGAATGCCCTTGCCCCGCAGCCGGAAGGTGGTGCCGCTCTGGGTGCCTTCGGGCAGGTTATACTCCACCTTGCCGTCGATGGTGGGGACGGTGATGTTGTCGCCCAGAACCGCCTGGCTGAAGGTGATGGGGATGGTGACCCAGACGTCGTAGCCGTCCCGCTGGAACAGATCGTCGGGCCGGACGGTGACCATCACGATGACATCGCCGGCGGGGCCGCCGTTGGTGCCGGCGTCGCCCATGCCCCGCAGTGCAATGCTCTGATCGTCGTCAATACCCATGGGGATATTGACCTCCAGAGTCTTTTTGGTGGCCACACGGCCGCTGCCATGGCAGACCTTGCAGGGGGTCTTGATGAGCTTGCCCTTGCCGCCGCAGCGGGTGCAGGGCTGCTGGCTCTGCATCACGCCGAAGGGGGTCCGCTGCTGCTGGACGGTGTAGCCGCGGCCGTTGCAGTCGGGGCACACCTCGGGGGTGGTGCCGGGGGCTGCGCCGGAACCGTTGCACTCGGTACAGGTCTGCTGCCGGGTGATGGTGATGTTCTTCTTGCAGCCGTGGACCGCCTCGTCAAAGCTCAGGGTGATCCGCACCCGGATGTCCTGGCCCTTGCGGGGGGCGTTGGGGTTGGAGCGGGCGCCGCCGCCGGCGAAACCGCCGAAGCCGCCGCCGAAAATATCCCCAAAGATGTCGCCCAGGTCCACCCCGCCGAAGCCGCCGAAACCGCCTGCGCCGCCCTGGCTGGCTGCGTAGTTGGGGTCGACGCCCGCAAAGCCGAACTGGTCATAGCGCTTGCGCTTGTCGGGGTCGGACAAGACCTCGTGGGCCTCGTTGATCTCTTTGAATTTTTCCTCGGCGGTCTTGTCGCCGGGGTTGTAGTCCGGGTGGTACTTCAGGGCCAGCTTCCGGTAGGCCTTTTTGATTTCCTCGTCCGTGGCCGTCTTGGACACACCCAGGACCTCGTAATAGTCACGTTTCTCCTGTGCCATTTCCACTCACCTCTCGCCTGCCAGCCGCGCTGGCTCTAAAACCGGCAAATGCCGCCCCGGGGAAAACCGGAGCGGCTTTGCCATGTCCAGGGGCTGCGGCCAGAGGCCGCGCCCTCCTTTCAGCCTGTGCACCCCGCCGGTTTGGCCGGGGTGTCAGTGCATTTTATTCTCAGACTTCCTTGAAGTCGGCGTCCACGACGCCGTCATCGTTGGCCTGGTTGTTGCTGTTGCTGCTGCCAGCATCGGGGCCGGGGTTGGCGCCGGCGGCCTGCTGGGCGGCTGCGGCGGACTGATACATCCGCTCGAACACCTGGCTCAGAGCCTCCTGCTTGGCCTTGATGTCGTCGATGCTGCCGGACTGCAGGGTGTTCTTCAGGTCGGCCAGCTTGCTCTCGGCCTCGCTCTTGACGTCGGCGGGCAGCTTGTCGCCGTTCTCCTTCAGCATCTTCTCAGTCTGGAAGACCATCTGGTCGGCGCCGTTGCGGATGTCCACTTCCTCGCGCTTCTTTTTGTCCTCAGCGGCATACTGCTCGGCTTCCTTGACAGCCTTGTCGATGTCGTCCTTGGACATGTTGGTGGAAGCGGTGATGGTGATGTTCTGCTCCTTGCCGGTGCCCAGGTCCTTGGCGCTGACCTTCACGATGCCGTTGGCGTCGATATCGAAGGTGACCTCAATCTGAGGCACACCGCGGGGAGCCGGTGCAATGCCGTCCAGGTGGAACACACCCAGGCTCTTGTTGTCGCGGGCAAACTCACGCTCGCCCTGCAGGACGTTGACCTCAACCGAGGGCTGGTTGTCAGCGGCGGTGGAGAAGACCTGGCTCTTGTGGGTGGGGATGGTGGTGTTGCGCTCGATGATCTTGGTGCAGACGCCGCCCAGGGTCTCAATGCCCAGGCTCAGCGGGGTGACATCCAGCAGCAGCAGGCCCTTGACGTCGCCCTGCAGAACGCCGCCCTGGATGGCAGCGCCCACGGCCACGCACTCGTCGGGGTTGATGCCCTTGAAGGGCTCACAGTTCAGTTCCTTCTTGACGGCATCGTAGACGGCGGGGATACGGGTGGAACCGCCCACCATCAGGACCTTCTTCAGGTCGGAAGCGCGCAGGCCGGCGTCAGCCAGAGCCTTGCGGACGGGGGTCATGGTGCGGTCAACCAGATCTGCGGTCAGTTCGTTGAACTTGGCGCGGGTCAGGGTCATATCCAGGTGCTTGGGGCCGGTGGCGTCGGCGGTGATGAAGGGCAGGTTGATCTGGCTGGTCATGGCGCTGGACAGCTCGATCTTGGCCTTCTCAGCGGCCTCCTTCAGGCGCTGGGCAGCCATCTTGTCCTTGCGCAGGTCGATGCCGTTCTCAGTCTGGAAAGCGTCTGCCATCCAGTCGATGACGCGCTGGTCGAAGTCGTCGCCGCCCAGGTGGGTGTCGCCGTTGGTGGACAGAACCTCGGTGACGCCGTCGCCCATCTCAATGATGGAGACGTCGAAGGTGCCGCCGCCCAGGTCGTAGACCATGATCTTCTGGTCCTCTTCTTTGTCGATGCCGTAGGCCAGAGATGCGGCGGTGGGCTCGTTGATGATGCGGCGGACGTTCAGGCCGGCGATGGTGCCTGCGTCCTTGGTGGCCTGACGCTGGCTGTCGTTGAAGTATGCGGGAACGGTGATGACGGCCTCGGTGACGGTCTCGCCCAGGTAAGCCTCGGCGTCAGCCTTCAGCTTCTGCAGGATCATAGCGCTGACCTGCTGGGGAGTGTACTCCTTGCCGTCCAGGGTGACCTTCTCGTTGGTGCCCATCTTACGCTTGATGGACGAGACGGTGTTGTCGGGGTTGGTGATGGCCTGGCGCTTTGCCACCTGGCCCACCAGGCGGTCGCCGGTCTTGGTGAAGCCCACCACAGACGGGGTGGTGCGTGCACCTTCCGCATTGGGGATGACGACGGGCTCGCCGCCTTCCATCACGGCAACGCAGCTATTCGTAGTACCAAGGTCGATACCAATAATCTTGCTCATAAAAATGGCTCCTCTCTCAAAGCTCAGCTTGAAATGTTTTTTTGTTGTTTGTTTATCAGTGATCGCAATGTGTTACGGGATTGATTCTATCGGGACTCCCGCCGGGGCGGGAGCTGCGGCAGACTATTCGGCCACCACCACGGTGGCGTGACGGACGATCTTGTCGCCCAGCTTGTAGCCCTTCTGGTAGACGGTGACCACCGTGCCGCTCTCCTGGCCCTCCTGGGCGGGAACCTGCTGCACTGCGTTCATGAAGTTGGGATCGAAGGGCTTGCCCAGCACCTCGATTTCCTCCACCCGCAGGGTCTGGAAGGCTTTGGCGGCCTTATCCAGGGTCATGATAACGCCCTTCTTGTAGTTCTCATCGGTACAGGGGGCGTTGGCGGCCATGTCCAGGGTGTCCAGAATCGGGATGATCTGGTTGACGGCGTAGGAGATGCCGTCGTTGAACTTCTGGTCGGCCTCCCGGGTGGAACGCTTGCGGTAGTTGTCGTACTCGGCAGCCACCCGCAGCAGCTGATCCTTGGCCTGGGCGGCTGCCTTCTCGGCGGCGTCCAGCTTGGCCTTGAGGGCCTCGGTGTCCCGGTTCTTTTTGCCGAACCAGCCGTCTTTCTTTTTGGGCTCCTCTTTGGAGCTGTCGGTTTCGGCCGCAGGGGCGGTATCCTCTGCGCCGGGAGCGGCGGCTTCCTGGGCCGCTGCCTCCTCGCCCACCGGCTGCTGATCGGTCTGCTGGGATGCAGAAGTCTCAGCCTCGGGGGCCTTCTTGGTTTCTTCGCTCATCTGCGCGCCTCCTTATGCTTTACGGCCTGCCCGGGGTACGGCGGCCTGGGGTGTATCTTTTCGTTTGCCGGCCATGCCTTCGCCCAGTTCGTCGGCAAAGGCTTCCAGCAGCGGGATGACTTTACTAAAGGGCATCCGGGTGGGGCCGATGAGGGCCACCGAGCCGTACAGGCCGCCGCCCACCAGATACCGGCAGCTGACCACCGACAGACCCGGGATGCGGGGCTCCATGTCCTCGCCCAGCAGGACGCTGGTGCTCTTGGCGGGGGCCGCAATGATGCGGGCCGCCGCGGCCTCGTCGTTCAGGAGGGACAGGACCGTCTGGACCTTGCCCTCCAGCTGGGGCCAGTTGAGCAGGAAAGGCTCGCCGCCCAGGTAAACCCGGGGGGTGGCGGATTCCTGCAGGATGGCCGCCGCGGCGCTGATGACCGGCACCAGGGACGGGCTGATCTGGCTGCAAAGTTCCGCCAGCGCCCGGCGGGACAGGTCCACCGCCGCCACAAAGGTCAGATTGTGATTCAGCAGAGCGGCCAGCTCGGCGGCCTTCTCACGGGTGAGGCCGTCCCGGACCCGGGCCACCCGGGTTCGGACGTAGCCGGCGGAAGTGACTGCCAGCACCGCCGCAGCGCTGCGGCCCACCTGCACCACCTCGAAGTGTGCCACGCACAAATCCTCGGCGCAGGGGGTGCTGATGGCGGCGGTGTAGCCGCTCATCTGGGCCAGGGCCTTGACGGCGCCCTGGGCCAGCCGGTCGGGCTCGTGGTCCAGGCTGGCAAAGACGCTGTCCACTCTGGAGCGGGTGACCCGGTCCAGGGGCTGGGTGTCGTCCAGCAGATGGTCCAGATAGTACCGGTAGCCCTTGGCACTGGGTACCCGGCCTGCGCTGGTGTGGGGCTGCTCCAGCAGTCCCAGCCGCGTCAGGGCCGCCATCTCATTGCGCAGTGTCGCGCTGGACACCGCCATATCGAAGTAGTTGGCAAGGACGCTGCTGCCGACTGGCTCGCCTTCTACGCTGTAGAGGGATACGATGGCCTGCAGCACACGCTGCTTGCGCTCATCCATTGCCATGCTGTCCTGCCTCCTTGCTTTTGCTGGTTTGTTTAGCACTCTTTTGTTCTGAGTGCTAAGTTTATTATATGCAAATCCGCGGCGGTGTCAAGGGGGTGGGAAAAAAGTTTTCAATTCTGTCATAAACTCCAGCAAAAAAGGCTGTGCACCCGGCGGACGGGCACACAGCCTGGGGAGGATGGGCGCGCAGCTCACTCCTCCATCTGCTTGGCAAGGAAGGCGGCAGCCACCGAGACGGCCTTCTGGTGGGCGGCGTCGGGTTTTTCGGTGCGGTCGTCGGTGAGAAGGCCCACCGAGCCGGTGACGTCGCCGGCGGCCACAATGGGCCAAGCGCAGAGGATGGCCCGGTCCGAGCCCTCACAGGGGAGGACGGCCTGTTCGGGCACGCCCTCGCTGAGGTAGGGCTTGCGGCTTTCCATCAGCTTTTCCAGAGGCTGGCTGATGCTGCGGTCGGCGATTTCACGCTTGCCGGCGCCGCTGACGGCGATGATGTGGTCCCGGTCCGAGACAAAAGCGGTCAGGGCGAAACTTTTGTTCAGCACGTCGGTGTACTGGCTGGCGGTGCTGTGGAGCTCGCCGATGGGCGAATACTTTTTAAAGATGACCTCGCCGTCGCCGGTGGTGAAGATTTCCAGAGGATCGCCGCGGCGGATGCGCTGGGTGCGGCGGATCTCCTTGGGGATGACCACGCGGCCCAGCTCATCAATACGGCGCACAATGCCGGTTGCTTTCATGATCTTTTCCTCGCTTTCCTGTTGGTTGGGTTCTGCTGGATAGTATTTGTCATTGGGTGGGAATTATACAGGCCGGGGCAAACACAGGCAGGATACCCGGCGGATGAAAGAGGACCCGCTGCCCGGGAGGGGCTGCGTCTCCTCTCTGGCTCTGTTCCGGAAAAGAAAAGGCTCGGGCAGGTGGAAACGCCGCTTTCGCGGTGGTACAATGAAATCAGAAGGAAAACGACCGATCGGGGTTTGCATTTTGTGCTTTTTCGCCTGTGAAAGGCCGCGCAACGGCCGGTTGACACATTGCCACGCCGGCGTGGTGGCGATGCAACCGCATATTCTGCTAAAATGATTCCAGAAAAAGAAAGGAGAGACGACCATGAACCTGGCGGACAGAATCCAATCCTTAAGGAAAGCAAAAGGGATATCCCAGGAAGAGCTGGCGGAACACGTCGGCGTTTCCAGGCAGGCGGTTTCCAAATGGGAGAGCGGACAAAGCACGCCCGATTTGGAAAAAATCATCACTATGAGCGACTTTTTTGAAGTGACGACCGACTATCTCCTGAAAGGCATCCAACCGGCGGCCAACAACAAAGACGAAAAAACCAGAGAGCTGGCAAGCAGAATCCTCTATATTGCATCCACCGCGCTGATTGTCATTGGACTGCTGTGCGCCTTTGGCGGATGGTATGAACTACAAACCATGGAAACCGTCTGGGGCTCCATGATGATTCAGGTGGTCGGGCTGGCCGGTTATTTTATAGGAAGGCTGCTGTCGGCGGCAAAAGCGCCGTTTTATGTGCATTGGCTCAACCTGATGGGTATTGCCTTTATGCCGGTTTCGATGATTACGGGAGCCCTTTCCATCCTTGTTTTCCGGCAAGGATGGGTTGCCCCCTATCCCAGCGGGATCTTTCACGATTTCCTTTTTGGGGTGGTGTTTTTGGGGCTGGCCGCGGGAAGCTGTGTCCTCCTGAAAAAGAGGGAGCGGGATTCCCGGTGACAAAGGGGGATGAAAAGGAATAGCAAAGCCCGACGGGCCAGTCAACGGTCAAGATGAACGGCGCATACGCGCCGCCGTTGACAGGCCCGTCTGCCTTTGCTGGCTGACCAATAAGGGGCGACAGCAAAGAATGCTGTCGCCCCGCATGATGATGAAAGGGTACATGAGGCACGAACGGACTCCGTTTCCTCTGCTGGGGATGGGGGCTGCGGACTATATAAGGTATAATAAAAAATCCCCGCCCCAGAGGAGGCGAGGATTTTGTTTTTATAGCAGGTTTGTGCAGGCGAAAGACCTGACCGGGGAATGGGATGATGTGTGCGTACGGTCTCCCCTGTTCAGGCCAATCAATTCATAGAATAAATTATGGAACCCGGGTTTGGTAAAGCGTTGCATCGTACCCGGGCACAGCCCGAACGTAACGAGCGAGCCGGGGCGAAACGGCCCCGCGGAACCGCCGGAGACCCGGAAAGTGTATGGTACACATTGAAAAGCTGTTTGCCTACTTTTTCTCGAAAAAGTAGG
This sequence comes from Faecalibacterium sp. An122, assembly GCF_002160895.1. GTDB lineage: Bacteria > Bacillota > Clostridia > Oscillospirales > Ruminococcaceae > Faecalibacterium. Next base: position 75,609 of record NZ_NFLL01000010.1, read on the forward strand.
AGGGGTCGATGCCGTGGATGCCGAGGCCGGGATCGTCCGAGACGGTGATGAGGCGCTCGTCGAAGCGTGCGCCGCCCTGGATGGGATCTACGCTGCACAGGACCGGGCCGTCCAGATCTACCCGGGTGATGATGCTCCGGGCACAGGCCAGCTCTACGGCGGCGTTGACGGCGATTTTCGCCTCCAGCATGCAGCCGATCATGCACTCGACTCCGTAGACTTCCGCCGCTGCGGCAATCCGCAGGGCGTTGGTGATGCCGCCGCATTTCATCAGCTTGATGTTGATGTAATCCGCTGCGCGGTTCTGGAAAATCTTCATGGCATCTGCCGGGGAGAATACGCTCTCGTCCGCCATCACCGGCACCCAGCTGTTCCGGGTAACGTAGGCCAGACCTTCCAGGTCGGCCGCCGGCACCGGCTGCTCCACCAGCTCCAGGGCCAGGCCCTTGTCCTGCATCTCGTTCAGGATGCGCACCGCCTGCCGCGGCGTCCAGGCCTGGTTTGCGTCGATGCGGATGCAGACGTCGTCCCCTACTGCCTTCCGGACGGCTGCCAGCCGGGCAGTGTCCAGGGCCGGGTCGGCCCCGACTTTTACTTTCAGACAGTCGTAGCCCCGGGCTACCGCGTCCAGGGCGTCCCGGGCCATCTCCTCGGGCGGGTTGACGCTGATGGTGATGTCGGTCACCAGGGTGCGGCGCGCGCCGCCCAGCAGCTTGTGCACCGGAATGTGATGCAGCTGGCCGTACAGGTCCCACAGGGCCATGTCCACCGCCGCTTTGGCGCTGGTGTTGTGGACGCCGGCCTTCTGGACCCGGGCGGTCAGGGCCTCGAAATCGTCCACTTCCTGGTTCAGGATCACCGGGGCGATCAGTTCCCGGATGGCGCCCACGATTCCCCCGGCGGTGTCGCCGGTGATGGGGCCGGTGGGGGGCGCTTCACCATAGCCGATGGCTCCGGTGTCGGTGTGGAGCTCCACCACAATGTCCTCGACGCTGTTCACCGTCCGCAGCGCGGTCTTGAAGGGCACCCGCAGGGGCACCGACAGCCGGCCCAGACGTACCTGTGTGATCTTCATAAGGATTCCCCCTCTTTTCACCAAAAAGGGGACGGCAGCCCGCCGTCCCCCGTGTACAAATCCTTTGGTTTGACCCGCTCACTCCCGCAGGGACTGGCGGATGCCCAGTTTCTGGTAGGCAATGCGGGGCGACCCGTCCGCCACATGGATGATGCCGCAGCGGGAGAACCCGTTGGTCTCCAGCACGTGCTGCATGATCTTGTTGTCGGCGTGGGTGTCGGCCCGCAGACTCTCGCAGTGCTCCAGACACCAGTCGATGACCAGACGGGCGATGCCGCTGCGGTGGCCGGCGGATGCCAGCCGGTGCAGGGTACCGTAGGGCCCGTTGCTGAGCCACTCTCCGTCCTCGATCACTTTATAAGTAGGGTCTTCGCCCAGAACAAAGGCAAAGACTGCTTCCAGCTCTCCGTTGATGACACAGACGAACAATCGGTTGGACAAGATGTCCTCCTCGATCAGTTCACGGGAGGGGTAGTGATCCCCCCACTGGGTCGGGTTCCCGTTTTCGGCCATGAACGCCTGGGCCCGGGCGTAAACCTCCATAATCTGATCCAGCTCAAACCGATTTGCTCCACGAAACATGAATCCTCCACCTTCTCTGTCAAACTTGGGGTTGCGTAAGTCAATTCCCTCTCCTGCCGTGCCGGGGGCCAAACGGATGCCGTGCCCGCCGGCGATAGATTTAGTATACTACATTTTTACTGAAAATTCTATATTTTTATGTCGAAAGTTGGACAGAAGCGAAGGAAAGGCCCAGCATCGCCGTTTTTGGGGCGGCGGTCCCCGCAGAGAAAGTTTCCGGCCCGGACCTTACTTCAGGAAGCCCTGGATGATCTGCTCCTCGGCTTCCTCCTCGGTGAGGCCGAGGGTCAGCAGCTTGGTGATCTGGTCGCCGGCGATCTTGCCGATGGCGGCCTCGTGGATCAGGGCAGCGTCCAGGTCGTTGGCGTCCAGCTGGGGCACGGCCAGGACCCGGGCGTGGTCCATGATGATGGCGTCGCACTCGGAATGGCCCGAGCAGGGTGCGTTGCCGGTGATGAGGGCGTCGAACTTCTGATAGGAACGGTCCCGGGCCACCGAACGGGACACCACGTCGGCGCTGGAACCAGCGCCGTTCAGGGTCACCTCGTAGCCGCTGACCGCCACCTGGCGGCCGTGGGTCATCAGGCGCTCACGGACCACCAGACGGGCGCCGGCGGCCAGATCGGCCACCGTCTTGCGGTTGGTGGAGTCCACGCCCTTGATCTGGACCATCTCCATCTCCATGGAGCCGCCCTCGTCCAGGTGCACCTCGGTGACGGGGTTGAGAATCCGCATGCCCAGGCCGTCGCCCTGGCCGTAGTGCTTCTCCACATAGCGGATGTGAGCGTTCTTGCCCACAAAGAACCGGTGGATGCCGTCGTGCTCCGAATCCTGGTTGCCGCAGTTGTCAATGCCGCAGCCTGCCACGATCAGCACGTCGCAGTCGTCCCCGATGAAAAAGTCGTTGTAGACCGTCTCCTTCAGGCCGCTCTCGCTGAGCACCACCGGAATGTGGACGCTCTCGTGCTTGGTGCCCGGCTTGATGTGAATGTCAATGCCGGTGCCGTCGTCCTTGGGGGTGATGTCGATGTTGGCCGTGCAGTTGCGGGCCACGGCCTGGCCGTTGGCGCGGATGTTGTAGGCGCCTTCGGGTATGGTGTGCAGATCGGCCACCTCGGCCAGAATCTGCTTCTGAATGTTGTCCAGCATTATGCGTCTCTGCCTCCCTGTTCCAGTGCGCTGCAGGCGGTGACGGCGGAGGTGGTGCCCAGCAGGCCGGGCAGAATCTCTGCCCGGGGGCCGTGCTGGGTGACCTTGCCGGCCGCCAGCACCACGATTTCATCGGCGATGTTCAGGATGCGTTCCTGGTGCGAGATGACCACAATGGAGCCGTCGGTATTCTTCTGCTGCATCCGCTCAAAGACCTGGATCAGGTTCTGGAAGCTCCACAGATCGATGCCGGCCTCCGGCTCGTCAAACACCGACAGCTTCTGGCCCCGGGCCAGGACGGTGGCGATCTCGATCCGCTTCAGCTCGCCGCCCGACAGGCTGGCGTTGACCTCGCGGTTGACATAATCCTTGGCGCACAGGCCCACCTCGGACAGGTAGGCGCAGGCGTCGGCAATGCTCAAGGGCCGGTCCTTGCCTGCGGCAATCCGCAGCAGGTCCAGCACCTGGATGCCCTTGAACCGGACCGGCTGCTGGAAGGCATAGCTGATGCCACGGGCGGCGCGGTCGGTGATGCTCATATGGGTGATGTCCTCTCCGTCAAAGAGGATACGGCCGGACGTGGGCTGCTCGATGCCGGCGATCAGCTTGGCCAGGGTGGACTTGCCGCCGCCGTTGGGGCCGGTGATGGCCACAAATGCCCCGTCGGGAATGGTGAGAGAGATATCCCGGATGATCTCTTTTTGACCTGTTTCGCCCGGGACATCAAAAGATATATGCTCGAGTTCCAGCATGGAATGACACCTCGTTGAAGCTGCGCCTTCTGGGTGCAGAAGGCTCGTGTTGAATTTGGTTTGCTTGGAGGGAGTATGGCCCGCTGGACGGGCCTTTCAACCTCGCAAGGGAATTATACCTGAAAAGGCAGATGGTGTCAATCCTATAATTTAACTAGGAAATAAAAAGTCTGTGTTAAAAAAGGGAAAAGTTTTCCACGGCCTCCCAAAGATTCCTGTTCAGGGGCCCATGTTGAAAAGTGTGATTTTTCCTATTCCGAATCGGAAAACCTGGGAAGAAGATAGGATTTGGCGGATTTTAAATGAAATAGAATTTGACGGTCAAACTTACAAAATTTCAGCAAAAGAAGGGTGAATGATGGGCGCAAAGGGGTGAAAAAGGGGGCTGTGGTTTACCTCATGTATAAACGGATGGAAAGTGGAGTTGTTGAAAACTCCGTTGAAAGAGTGGAAAAGAGGCGGAAAATTCCTCCCGCTGCCAGTAAAAACGGTGGAAAACCCGGTGGAAAGAGTGAAAAACTCCCCGCCCGGTTGAATGGCCCGCCCAAACATGATACAATAAAAGCCAATCGTGGCCCCGGGTCCAAAAGGACGCAGGGCCGCATATCCTACAGGTCAATGGGAGGCGTACTATGAACTGGTTGACCAAGCTTGAGCGGAAATTTGGCCGCTACTGCATTCCGAATCTGATTGCGTTTCTGGTGGGCGGTCAGATTGTCGTCTATGCGGTGGAATTGTTTGTGAACCGCTATATCACCTATTATCTGATGCTGAACCGGTCGGCCCTGTTTGCGGGGGAGATCTGGCGGCTGGTGACCTTTTTGTTTGTGCCCTTCTCCTCGGGCAGCATTTTGAACTTTGTGATTGCGGCCTACTTTTTGTGGTTTGTGGGGTCGGCGCTGGAAGCGGCCTGGGGGGATTTCCGGTTCAATCTGTATATATTGGCGGGGATGCTGGGAGCGATCCTGGCCTGCCTGGTCACCGGCAGCGCCGACACCTACTGTCTGGAGCTGTCGCTGCTGCTGGCCTTTGCCATCCTCTACCCCGACATGCAGGTGCTGCTGTTCTTCTTTATTCCTTTGAAGGTAAAGTACCTGGGCATTTTTGCGGGAGCCATCTGGGTGCTCAGCTTTTTGTCGGTGGGCTGGATGGGCAAGCTCAACTATCTGTTGTCCATGGCGGGCTTTGCGCTGTTCTTTGCGCCGGTGGTGTGGTCCAATATCCGGGCCTGGTATCGCCGGGAGCAGTGGCGGAGAATGAACCGGCGGTAAGCTTTTCACAGGAAGTCAACCAAAACGGAACACAACAAGGAGGCTGTGGAACGGATGCTGGAGCGTCTTGCGGGCAATGAGGCCCTGAAACAGGAAGTGGGCCGGATGCTGGAGAACCGGCGTCTGAGCCACAGCCTGCTGCTGATCGGCGAGGAAGGGCTGGGCACCGGGTTTGCGGCCCGGTGCATCGCCGCGGATTATCTCTACCCGGCGGGAGGCCCCGCCGCCGAGGCCCTGCTGCGGGGCGAGTGCTGTAAGGCGGTGGCCAAGGCCGGCGACCGCTCCAGCGGCCATGTGGAGACCGGCGTGGTCCGGGAAGCCATCTCGGTGGAAGGGATGGGCAGCGGCGGCCGGTACCTGGTGGGTCAGGTCACCGCCATGCGGAGCGAGATTTTCAACACCAGCCTGTCGGCCGAGGGCCGGGCGGTGCTGCTGTACCACACCGAGCGGATGAACGGCGAGTCGGCCAATGCTCTGCTGAAGGTGATGGAGGAGCCCCCCGAGGGGGTGCTGTTCATTTTGACGGCCCAGTCCCTGGCGGGGGTGCTGCCCACCATCCGCAGCCGGTGCGTCAGTTTTGCCCTGGCGCCGGTGCCGGTGAAGGAATGCGCCGCCTTCTGCGCCCAGCGCGGGGTGGACAAAAAAACCGCCGCCCGGCTGTCCGACCTCTTTGAGGGGCGGATCGGCGCGGTGCTGGCGGCGGCACAGGACCCGGCCCGGCGCAAACAGCTGGAGGCCGCCGAGGCCCTGGCCAAAGCGGCAGCCGCCTCGGACAACTACGCCGCCTCGGTGCTGCTGGCGGGCTATGAAAAGGATAAGGCGGGGGCAGCGGCCCTCCTGCGGGATTTCTGCGCCTATGGGGCGGCGGGCCTGCGGAGCAGCAGCCTGACCCCCCTGACAGGACAAAAGGCGGCCCGGGCCATCCAGATGGCGGATGAGGCCATCGGACAGCTGGAACGCCAGGTAAATGTGAAAATTGTGCTGCAGGTCCTGGGGGCGGGGTTCTGACCCGCCCGGCCCGGCAGCTTTTCCCTGAAATGCACAGAACCCCCGAACAGGCGCTTGCGGTACACCTGGACGAGGGTTCTGTGTGGGGTATTACTTTGGGTGTGAGGAGGAATCATGTGCAAGTCAGCGGTTGCGGCCCCGCTGGCTTGTGATTGTAGTATACCCAGTCTTTGCGTGAAAATGGTTACAAAGCTGTGAAGAAACTGTAAAAAGGTTCGAGCCCCTTTTGTGAGGCGCAAAAACCCGCATCATTCCTCATTTTTCGCGTTTTGTAAAAGGATGGCTGCGGCGTGCTGGGCCCCCAGCCGGGCATAGGCTTCGGCGTTGGCCCGGGAGGCGGCCAGCTGCTGGGGGCTGATCTCTTTCACCACCCGGGCGGGCACCCCCACCGCCACCGAGTAGTCGGGGATTTCCTTGCCTTCCGGCACCAGGGCCCCGGCTCCGATGATGCAGCCCTTGCCCACCTTGCAGCCGTTCAACAGGGTGGCGTGCATCCCGATGAGGGAGCCCTCCCCCACCTCAGCCCCGTGGACAATGGCCCCGTGGCCCACCGTCACATCCCGGTGGAGGTAAATCCGGGTGCCGGAGTCGCAGTGCAGGACGGCGTTGTCCTGCACGTTGGCGTTTTCGCCCACATAGATGGAACCCTCGTCCCCCCGCAGTACGGCGCCGTACCAGACGGTGGAGCCGGGGGCTAGGGTCACATCCCCCACCACCGCGGCGCTGTCGGCCACAAAGGCCGCGCCCTCATCCCGGGGCGTTTTTCCACAGACAGAAGCGAACATTGTCAAAAACCACCTTTCTCTTTTGCTGGTTTTGTGGTATCTTTGTAAGGAAAACAAAAATGGCGCGTTTGTCCCGCTCCAAAGGAGGCCTGTTCATGAATAAACTTCTCCGCCCGGTGCTGCGCCGGGCTGCCGCCCTGACGGCGGTGCTGGTGCTGGCCGTCTGGCTGGCTCTGCCCGGCATGGCGGCCTACCCCATGCCCATCCAGACCACCTACCCCGATGAGTCGGTGTATCTGTTTGATCTGGACACCGGCAAGACCATCCTGGAGCAGAACGCCGACCAGTCCCGCTATGTGGCCAGCCTCACCAAAATGATGACGGCCCTGCTGTATCTGGAGAGCGGCCTGGACCTGCAGGCGGAAATCACCATTCCCACCTCCCTGACCCAGGAGTTCACCGACATCCAGAACGCCAACGGCACCACCATCGGCCTGCGCACCGGCGAGACGGTGCGGCGGATTGACCTGCTGTACGGGCTGCTGGTGGCCAGCGCCAACGACGCGGCCAGCGTCATCGCCAGCGACGTCTGCAACGGGGACCTAACCGCCTTTGTGGCCAAGATGAACGCCCGGGCGGCGGAGCTGGGCTGCACCAACACCAATTTCACCTGCGTACATGGCCTGTACGACTACGGCAACGTCTCCACGGCCCAGGACCTGGCCAAGATTGCGGCCGCCTGCTACGCCAATGAGACCTACATGGAAATCGCCCAGACGGTGACCTATACCCTCCCTGCCACCAACCTCCACGCCAACGAGCGGGAGATCACCACCACCAACCTGATGCTGGACCCGGAATACGCCTATTACCGGGACTACATCCGGGGCATGAAAACCGGCTTCACCACCCTGGCCGGGCGGTGCTATGTGACCTTTGCCCAGAAGGACGGCCACACCTACGGTCTGGTGGTGCTGGGATCGGATATGGACAATATTTATCGGGAATGCGCCGAAATCCTGGACTGGACCTTTGCCACCTTCCGGGACCGTCAGCTCACCGACACCCAGACCATGCTCACCACCGTTCCCCTGACCCAGTGCCGGACCCAGCCCGAGGTGGAGCTGTACGCCGCCAACGCGGTGAACGGCTACGGCCATCCCGACGATGAGGTCACCTATACCTTCGACCTGCCCGAGAGCATCCGGGCCACCGTGAAAAACGGTCAGGTGGTGGGCACCGCCACCGTCTGGCTGGACGGCTATGAGGTGGGCACGGTGGATCTGGTGACCCATCAGGAATACGTCTCGGATTTCCGCACCGACGGCATCGCCACCCTCAAGCTGCTGCCGGCCCTGCTGGTGATCCTGCTGGTGCTGGCTCTGCTGAGCGTTCTCACCGGCGGCGGGCCCGGCCTGTTCCGCCGCAGAGGACGCCGGAGACGCCGCCGCTGATCCTGCCCCTGCGTCAAATATCTGCAAATATCTCCGGCCTGGAAGTGCAATGCACGCCGGGCCGGTTGTTTTTTGCTCTTTGGTTTACAAATGGGATAAAATACAGCCCTTATACATGGCCATAGATGCCGCTCACCGAGACTTCCCCGGTGAAAATGTGTTCCTGGCCGGCGTCGGTGCGGACGATCAGACGGCCGTCGTCGTCGATGGCCACAGCGGTTCCCTCGCCGGCGCCGCCCGGCTGGTCAAAGGTGACCCGGCGGCCCAGATTGACGCAGGCGGCGGCGTATTCCTCCCGGTAGGGGGCAAAGCCGTCGGGACCGAAGGTGTACAGCTCCCGGTCAAAGCCGAAATCGGTGAGGCCTTCGGCCAGCCAGGAGGGATCGTTTTCCAGGTCTACCTTGGCCCCCTGCAGCAGCAGAGAGGTGCCATAGGGCAGCCCGGCGGCGTCAAAATAGCTCTGGGGCTGGGCCAGGTTGATACCGATGCCGCACAGATAGGCCCGGCCCTCCTGGTTGGTGCCGTAGGGCACCGACTCGCAGAGGATGCCCACCAGTTTTTTGCCGCCCAGCAGCAGGTCGTTGGGCCACTTGATGGCGCAGTCCACGCCATAGCGGAGGGACAGCTGCTTGCGGACGGCCAGGCTGGACAGCAGGGGCAGGGTCTCGGGCTGAACCACCGGCACCTTGATGATGACGGTATAGTAGAGGGCCAGGCCGGCGGCATTGACCCAGGTATGGCCCCGGCGGCCCCGGCCGGCGGTCTGGCTGGTGGAATACACCGCCGCCACCGGGCCGAATTCCTCGATGTGTTCCTTGGCGTAGCTGTTGGTGCTGTCGCACTCAGGGACAAAGCGGACCTCGTTGATGCTCACCGCTTGGGCACCTCCTTGTGTTCGGCCCGGACCACCTGGCCGTCGGCCAGGGTCATGACGCCGTAGGTGTCGGGACCCACATAACACCGCCCGCAGGACCCCGGGTTGAACAGCAGGACGGTGCCCCGCTGCTCGGACAGAGGAATGTGGGTGTGGCCAAAAAGGGCCACCTCGGCGCCGCGGGCTGCGGCGGCCTCGGCCAGAGTGTCCAGGTCGTACTTGACGCCGTACATATGCCCGTGGGTATAGAACAGCACCACGCTGTCAAAGGCGGCCAGGCCGTCCAGGGGCTCCAGCGCGCCGAAATCGCAGTTGCCTGCCACCGAGTACACCCGCATCTTGGGAACGGCGGTCAGGGCCTTTTCCAGGTCGTGGAGGCCGTCCCCCAGAAAGATGACGGCGTCGGCATCGCTTTCCGCGGTGAGAATGCGGCGGACGGCTTCGGGGCTGCCGTGGCTGTCGCTCAGGATCAAAAGCTTTGTCATGAAGATGATGCTCCTTTATTCTGCGCCGCCGTCCTGCTCCTGCAGGGTCAACAGCAGCTTGTAGATCTCGCTTTTCCCATAGGGGGTGTCCTGGGCGGCGGCTTTGGCCGCGGCCGAGGGGGACAAGCCCTCCTCCCGCATCAGGGCCAGGGCATGGGCGGCGGCCTCCTCGGGGGTGGGGACGTCGGCAGAACTGGCCTCGGGGGCGCCCGCCATCACCAGGACGTATTCGCCACGGGGCTCGGCCTGGGCGTAATGGGCGGCGGCCTCCGCCAGGGTGGTTTTCCAGATTTCCTCGTGGAGCTTGGTCAGCTCCCGGCAGAGGGTGATGCTGCGGTCCCCGCCAAAGGCGGCGGACAGCTCGTCCAGCGTGCCCCGCAGCCGGTGGGGCGCCTCATAAAAGATGATGGTGCGCATTTCCCCGTCCAGAGCGGCCAGGCGCTTGCGGCGCAGACGGCGCTCGGCGGGCAGAAAGCCCTCGAATACCCACCGGGAGGTGTCCTGGCCCGAGACCGCCAGGGCGGTGACGCAGGCCGACGCCCCCGGCACAGGGGTGACAGTGATGCCCCGGGCCAGCGCGTCCCGGACAATGACCTCGCCCGGGTCCGAGATGCAGGGCATGCCGGCGTCGGAGCAGAGGGCACAGGTCTCCCCCGCCTCGATCCGGCGGAGAATCCCCTCGCCCCGGTTCAGGGCGTGCTCGTGATAGCTGACCATGGGCTTTTTCAGGCCCAGATGGTTGAGCAGCCGCATGGTGACGCGGGTGTCCTCGGCGGCCACAAAGTCGGCGGCGCCGAAAGCCGCGGCGGCCCGCGGGGTCATGTCGTCCAGGTTGCCGATGGGGGTGGCAACGATATAGAGTGTTCCGGCCATAGGGTCCTCCCACAAAAGAAAAGGTGAAAACCACAGGTTTCCCGCGGTCGGGGGAATGGTTTTGGCCTGCAGTCTGGTGGTTCTCAGGTGCAAAACCAGTGGTTTTCAAAACGTGATAACACTGTAACTGTAACTGAAGCTGAAGCTGTATTCTGCTGCCTCAGCCCGGGTGGCCGCTGCCGTAGAGGGCGGCCCCGGCGCTGATGAGGACGTCGGGTTCTAGGCGCAGCCCGGTGCGGCGGTTTTTCTGGCCTTCCACCAGGAACAGCCAGGGCTCCGCCCCGGGACGGCTGCGGACAAAGGCCAGACGCTTGGGCTCCAGCCGGTGTTCCCGCAGGGTGGCCAATACCTCGGCCAGACGTTCCGGCCGGTGGCAAAGGGTCAGCTTGCCCCCGTCCCGCAGCAGCCGAAAGGCGCAGTCGCAGACATCCGCCAGGGTGCAGCTGCCTTCGTGGCGGGCGGCGGCCCGGGCGGGGTCGGGGCTGGCGGGCCCGGCGGTGAAATAGGGCGGGTTGCAGGCGGCCAGATCGTACCGGCCGGCCTCCTCGGGGCCCGGCTGCCAGAGCCGCAGATCGGCGCAGACCGGGCGGATGTGGTCCAGGCCCTGGTCGGCGGCCGCCTGGGCCAGCAGGGCGCTGGCCTCGGGCTGGATCTCCAGGGCCAGACAGGGGCCCCGGTGGCCCTTGTCGTGCCATTCCAGCGCCACCACCCCGCAGCCCGAACACAGATCGGCGGCCCGCTGGTTCCGCCCCGGCAGGGCGAAACGGGCCAGCAGCAGCGCGTCGGTGCCGAACCGGTGGACCGGAGTGCAGTAGATGCTGGTCTTATTATACAAAATTTCCGTTGAATGTTCCATAGTCTGGCGTTGTTTCCTTTGGGGCAAAGCGGCGGCGGGACGGTCAAAAGGGCGCCGGGACGGCCCGGCGGATCAAAACGGAAAAACGGCGGACCCTCTCGGGCCCGCCGCTTTGGTCTGCTTTGTGGCGAAACCGCTTATTCAGCGGTGATAGCGCCGGTGGGGCAAGCGCCCTCGCAAGCGCCGCAGTCGATGCAAGCGCCAGCGTCGACGACAGCCACGCCGTCCTCAACCTTCACAGCGCCAACGGGGCAAGCGCCCTCGCAAGCGCCGCAGCCGATGCATGCGTCAGAAACCTTATGTGCCATAATAGAACTCTCCTTTCGACCCGTGCCTCAAGAACTTATGTGGCGGGGAACCACCCCCAGAGGTTTGCTCCTGCACGGCCGCAGCCAGCCTCTCTCAGGAAACGCCGTCAATCAGGGCGTCTATTCCTGTGCCGATTGTAGCAAAGACAAACCGAAAAGGCAAGACTAACCGTGCGCGTGCAGAACACAAAGATGTGTTTTTGTCTGAATGCACAAAAGCATCCGCTAACTTTCGGGGAGTTTACATCGGGTTTTTCGGTAAAAATCACGATGGTTGGTTAATGATAACTAACCGCCTTTTCCCCAAAACCCTCATTCTTCCGCGTCAAAATCCGCGGGGTCGTCGGCGCTGGCCACCACCGGCGCGGGGTCCCGCATGCCGGAGTAGTCGTCGTCGGGATCGGGGCGGCGGGGAGCCCGCTTGCCGCCCGAAATATACTGGCACTGGCTGGCCTTGTAGTACTTGGGGGCCAGGGCTTCCGACACCAGACGCACCCGCAGATAGCCCGAGATGGGGTTGGTCTCCACCACGGTGCCGGTGCCGTCGGGGGTGCGGACGGTGCTGCCCACCATGGGCAGGATGCTGTTCAGGTACTCATAGGCCGACTGCTCGTACCCCAGACAGCACATCAGACGGCCGCAGCAGCCGCTGATTTTGGTGGGGTTGAGGGACAGGCCCTGTTCCTTGGCCATCCGGATGGACACCGGCTGGAAATCCCGCAGAAAACGGCTGCAGCAGAAGGTCTGGCCGCACAGGCCGATGCCTCCCATCATCTTGCTCTCGTCCCGGACGCCGATCTGGCGCAGTTCGATCCGCATATGGAAGGTGCTGGCCAGGTCTTTCACCAGCTCGCGGAAATCCACCCGCCCGTCGGCGGTGAAGTAGAAGGTTACCTTGGAGTGGTCGGGGGCATACTCCACCTTGACCAGCTTCATTTCCAGGCCGTGGCGGTCGATGCATTCCCGGCAGATCCGCCAGGCCTTTTTGTCCTCGTTCTGGCGCTGGTGCATCCGGCGGATGTCCACGCTGTCCGCCATCCGCAGCAAAGGCCGCAGAGGGTTGGGCAGCAGATAGTCGGGGGTGGGCTGGGGGTCCCGGGCCACCTGGCCGCAGGCCGGGCCGTGCTCGGTGTCGGCCATCACATAATCCCCTGCGTGGGCGTCCAGCCCGGCAGGGTCAAAATAGGTCTCTTTTCCGTTTTCTTCAAAACGGACGGCAATAGCCTGTTTCATCGTATATAAACCTCACTGTGTTGCGCAATGGATCGACAGCCCCAACAGGCTGTCATCTTAACAGTATATCATATTTTTTGGGGGTTTTCCATCGGAAAATAAGGACCCAATGGAAAAAGTGGTAAAGCATCCTCAAAAAAATCACATTTTGGCTCTTGCAAGCTCGGTAGTTTCGTGTATAATTAGGGCAGATATCGACAGCCAAAATAACGACGGGAGACAGTGTAAAATAATGGTTTTGGCGCCGTCCGCGGGGCGGCCGCAGGCCGGTTTTGCACTGGCTCCCGGTTTTCTGGCTCTGCGCCATCTTTCGGGTCGATTCCCGGCGCGGACGGGTCCCTCCGGGAACCCGCATTGCAACGCCGGAAATTTTTTGTTCGAGGCAGAATCAGGTCTGTTTTTGCAGATTGTAAAATATGACTGCAATAAGCCGGGCCGCCTGTCCGTTTTTAAATATGCATGGGGCACAGATGCCCCCTCCGGCAGGGCGTTTGGCCGTCCGCGCCGGCATTCCAGCTACAATCGGCCCGCGCTGCCGCGGTATTGCGGCGCTGGGCGCAAGTCAAAAAGGGAAGATTCATGGAAAAGTACAGTGTTAAAAAACCATTCACCGTTCTGGTCGCGGTCCTGATCGTGTTCCTGATGGGTTTTGTGTCGGTGACCAACCTGCGCACCGACCTGCTGCCCGATATCAGCACGCCCTACCTGATGGTGGTGACGGTTTATCCCGGCGCCAGCCCCGAAAAGGTCGAGACGGAGGTCTCGGAAGTGCTGGAAAGCGCCCTCGGCACCGTGGCGGGCGTGTCCAGCATCACGTCGACCTCGGCCGAGAACTACAGCATCGTGCAGCTGAGCTTTGCGGCGGACACCGATATGAACAGCGCCATGGTCAAGGTGTCCAACACCCTGGACCAGAACGCCGACAGCCTGCCCGACATCTGCCTGACCCCCTCCATTCTGGAGCTGAGCATGGACATGAGCTCCCTGATGACGGTGGCGGTGGGCCGGGAAGGCAGCGATATCTATGATCTGAGCGACTTTCTGGAAGAAAGCGTCATCCCTGAGCTGGAGCGCCAGGAGGGCGTGTCCAGCATTTCGACCACCGGCCTGATCAGCCAGTATATCCAGGTGCAGCTGAACGAGGACAAGATCGACGCGCTGAACGTCCTGCTGCTGGAACAGGTGGACACCCAGCTGGCTCTGGCCAAGGAACAGCTGGACGCCGCCGCCGCCCAGCTGGCGGACGGCAAGGCCCAGCTGCAGGAGGCCATTGATACCTTCGGCAACGTCTTTGCCTCGGGCGTGGTGGACCGGGTGGCCGGCATGGTGTCGGACGCCACTGTGGAAATCCGCAACAAGGTCCAGACCCTGATGAACGCCATCGACAACCTGATCGCCTTCGTCAACGAGCCTGAGATCAAGGCGGCTCTGGTCAGCGTCCGGGAGGGCCTGGCCGAAATCATGGACGAAATTTCCACCACCGGCCTGCGGGATATCGACGACCTGATCGATGTGGTGTCCAAAATCCGCGACCTGACCGATGAGCTGACCATCGCCCTCCAGCAGCTGCAGCAGCGGCTGGACCAGGAGACCGGCGGGGACGGCTCCACCGCCGGCGACCTGATGGATACCCTGCAGATTCAGCAGAGCCTGGACGTGGTGTACAGCACCATGCAGGACGTGCTGGATTCTCTGAACCGTGTGCCCGAGCTGATGGATCAGTTCGAGACGGTGTATGCAGAAATGAGCCAGACCCAGCTGGAGGCCTACCTCCAGATCACCGAGGGCCAGCGCCAGGTGGAAGAGGGCCAGAAGCTCTACGACCAGTACAAGGAAGAGTATGAGGCCGCCAAGGCCAGCGCCTTTGCCAACGCCGACGTCAACAATATGCTGACCATCGACTTGCTGTCCCAGCTGATCTACGCCCAGAACTTCTCGATGCCGGCGGGTTATATCGACGACAAGGACGATAACTCCTGGCTGCTGAAGGTGGGCGAGGAGTACGACAGCATCGACGACCTGGAGGGCGCTTTGCTGCTCCACATCGACGGCGTCGCCGACATTTATCTGCGGGACGTGGCCGACGTGGCGGTGGTGGACAACGCCTCCTCCTCCTTCACCCGGCTGAACGGCGAGCAGGCTGTGGTCCTGAACATCTACAAGAGCACCTCCGCGTCGGCCAACGCCGTCTCGGACGCCTGCCTGGCCGCCTTCGACCGGCTGGAAGAGCGGTATGAGGGCCTCAACTTCAGCGTGCTGTCCAACCAGGGCAACTACATCACCGTCCTGATCTCCAGCATCCTGTCCAGCATGGCGCAGGGCGCGGTGCTGGCCATCCTGATCCTGGCCCTCTTCCTCAAGGACGCCAAGCCCACCATCGTGGTCGGCGTCAGCATCCCGCTGTCGGTCCTCTTTGCCGTGGTCATGATGTATTTCACCGGCCTCGACCTCAACATCATGAGCCTGGGCGGCCTGTCCCTCGGCATCGGTATGCTGGTGGACAACTCCATCGTCGTCATCGAAAATATCTACCGTCTGCGCGCCCGCGGCGTCCCCGCCCCGCGCGCGGCGGTGCAGGGCACGCGGCAGGTCTTCGGCTCCATCGTGTCGTCGACTCTGACTTCGGTCTGCGTCTTTTTCCCGGTGGTCTTTACCGAGCAGATCACCCGGGAGCTGATGCTGCCCATGTGCCTGACCATCGGCTACTGTCTGATGGCTTCCCTGATCGTGGCCATCACGGTGGTGCCGGCTTCGGCCTCCACCGTCCTGAAAAACGCCGAGGTGAAAAAGTGGCCCTGGTTCGACAGGATCCAGGAAAAGTACGGCCGCTCCCTCGTCTGGTGCCTTGACCACAAGGGCGCGCCGCTGGGCGCGACGGTGGTCCTGCTGGCCTTCTGCGTCTGGCGGGTGGCCTCGATGGGCATGGTCATGCTGCCCGACGTCACCAGCACCGAGATCAGCATGAGCGTTTCCACCCCCAGCGACATGACCCGCGAGGAGTCCTACGCCATGGCCGGGGATATCCTGGAAATGGCGATGGGCCTGGAGATGGTGGAGGAGGTGGGCGTCACCACCGACACCACCATCTACGGCGTCGACGTGGGGATGCTGGGCAGCACCATCTCCAACCTGCTGTCCACCACTTCCACCGGCTACGGCACCTATGCCTATAACATCAAGCTGGAAGCCGGCGCCGGCGCGTCCGACGCCGCCCGGGTGGGGCAGGCGCTGGAAGAGGCCATGGCCGCCTACGACTGCACCAGCACCGTCACCATCGACGGCATCTCGGAGATCACCAGCCTGCTGGGCAGCGGCCTGTCGGTGACCATCTACGGCAACGACTTCGACACCCTGGACAGCCTGAGCGAACAGGTGATCGAGATGATCGACGGCACCGAGGGCTTTGCCAACGCCACCACCGGCCTCGGCGCAGGCGACCAGACCATCGAGCTGCACATCGACAAGGACAAGGCCCGCGCCGCCGGTCTGACGGTGGCCCAGGCCTACCAGGCCATTGCAGCCCGCCTCACCACCTCCACCGATTCCACCACCATCAGCATCAACGGCGAGAGCATGACCGTCCGGGTCGTGAACGATACCGACCCCCTGACCGTCGAGAACCTGATGGATATGACCTTCAACACCACCAACTACGCCGCCGACGGCAGCGAGGTGGCCGAGGTGCACACCCTGGGCGAGTTTGCCGAGATCACCTACGGCACCACCCCCGACTCCATCACCCGCGAGGACCAGACCCGCTGCATCACCGTCACCGCCGAGACCCTGGAAGGCTACAACACCACCGTTCAGGCCCGGCAGCTGCAGGATAAGCTGGACGAGTGGAGCGCCTCCGGCGCCCTGCCCGAGGGCTACAGCGTCTCCCTCAGCGGCGAGACCAGCACCGTCAACGACATCATGAGCCAGATGTTCCAGTGGCTGGCCCTGGCGCTGCCCTTCGTCTACCTGGTGATGGTGGCCCAGTTCCAGAGCCTGCTGTCCCCCTTCATCGTCCTGTTCACCATCCCGCTGGCCTTCACCGGCGGCATGATCGGCCTGCTGGGCATCGGCGAGCAGCTGAGCATGATGAGCCTGATGGGCTTCATCGTCCTGATGGGCACCGTTGTCAACAACGGCATCCTCTTTGTGGACTACACCAACCAGCTGCGTCTGGGCGGCATGGAGCGCCGCGACGCCCTCATCGCCACCGGCAAGACCCGTATGCGCCCCATCCTGATGACCGCCCTGACCACCATTCTGGGCATGATGATGGTGCTGTTCAGCAACGATATGGCCAGCCAGCTGATGAGCAGCATGTCCATCGTCATCATCGGCGGCCTGACCTACGCCACCTTTATGACCCTGTACATCGTGCCCATGATGTACGATATCCTCTTCAAGCGGATGCCCCGCGTGGTTGATGTGGGCGGCGACGACCTGGACGACGTGCCCGATGACGCCGCCGAGTTCCTGGCCCTCCAGAATGCGGCCAAGGCTCTGCCCGGCGCAGCCCCCAAGGCCCTGCCTGCTGACGGCCCCGCTCCCGACGGCAACGAATAATCCGCCGTTTTGGGTGCCCTGAGCACCCCGCAAAAGCACCCCAAAGCCCCCGCCTTCCCTCACCGGAAGGACGGGGGCTTTTTGGTTGAAAAATAAAGGGCGAAAAGATACCGGACGGTTTGAGAAAAACGGCGGTTTTCTTGCTTTGCTTTTGTAAAATAAAAAGAAGTCTTGGTAAAGATTTACAAAAAATAGCGTCGCTTTTCTGCATAAAAACCAATTGAAAAGCTGGGTTGTAGGCCGTATACTTAGGGCAGTTCGACTTTTTTAAAAAGTCATTGGTCTGTTTCTCCAGGAAGTGAGGAAATTATGAAAGAATATAAGATTTCCCGGCGTACCTTCATGCGCGCAGCGGGCGTCACCGCCACCGCTGCAACGATCACCGGCCTTGCGCCGTCGGCGTCCGCCTGCTTCTGGCCCTTCAATATGGATCTGCAGATCCTGGCCTCCAGCGACACCCACGGCAAATTCGATCCCTGGGACTATGCAGCCAACAAAGCGGAATCCAGCGGCAGCGTGGCCCAGCAGGCCACGGCCATCAAGCAGCTGCGCACCGCGGACACCCTGGTGATCGATGCGGGCGACACCATTCAGGGCAACTCGGCCCAGCTGTTCCTGAACGATGACGTTCACCCCATGATTGCCGCCCAGAACGCCATCGGCTACGACGTATGGGTGCCGGGCAACCACGAGTACAACTACGGCATGGACACCCTCAAAAAGGTCATGAGCCAGCAGAAAGCCAAGGTTCTGACCGGCAACGTGTATGGTCCCGACGGCGCAGCCCTGGCCGACGGCTATACCATCATCCAGAAGAAGGATGTCAAAATCGGCCTGATCGGCATGGTCACCCCCAACATCACCCGCTGGGATGCAGTGAACCTGTCGGGCTGGACCGTCACCAATCCGGTGGACGAGTGCCGCAAGATCGTGGACCAGATCAAGGACAAGGTGGACGTGCTGATCGGCGTCATGCACATGGACACCGAGAACGAGTACGGCGTAGCCGGCTCGGGCGTCACCGACCTGGCCAACGCCTGCCCCGAGTTTGATGTCATCATCGCGGCCCACGGCCACAAGGAAATCCCCGGCCAGGAGATCAACGGCGTCCTGGTGATCGAGAACAAGAGCGCCGGCGCCACCCTGTCGGACATTCACCTGAAGCTGCAGCGCCAGTGGGACGGCAGCTGGAAGGTAGTGGGCCGCAGTTCCGAGAGCCTGCAGATCAAGAATTATGAGGCAGACCCCGAGCTGGTGGCCCTGCTGGCCCCCTACGATGAGCGGGCCAAGGCAGACGCAGTCATCCCCATCGGCGAGCTGCGGGGCGGCAATATGGCTCCCGACAACGAGATCGAGAACATCCCCTCTCCCATGGTGATGGATACCGCCCTGCTGGACTTCATCAACGAGGTGCAGATGTACTATACCGGCGCCCAGGTTTCGGCCACGGCCCTCACCTCCATGACCAGCCAGATGAAGGAAGGCACCATCCGCAAGTGCGACCTGACCAGCATTTACACCTACGAGAACACCCTGTACAAGCTGCAGATGAACGGCGCCCAGCTGCGGGATTACATGGAGTGGTCGGCTGCCTTCTTCAAGACCTGGCAGCCGGGCGATGTGACCATCGCCTTTGATCCCTCCACCCGGTATTATCTGTACGATACCTTTGAGGGTGTCAACTATGAGATCGACATTTCCCAGGAGCCTGGCAACCGGATCAAGAATCTGACCTGGCCCGATGGACGTCCGGTGCAGGACAGCGACAGCTTTGTGATTGCGGTGAACAACTACCGCGCCACTACCCAGCTGCTGATGGCGGCGGACATCTTCGCTCCCGGCGACGCCATGCCGCAGCTGCTGGAGATGGACGTCCGCGGCGACGTGGGCGGCATCCGCGAGCTGCTGGGCGAGTACATCCAGACCGTCAAGGGCGGCGTCATTGAGCCTCATGTGAACAACAACTGGAAGATCCTGGGCAACAACTGGAACGCAGCCAGCCACGACAAGGCGGTCACCCTCCTGCGGGAAGGCAAGCTGACCCTCTCGGAGAACCAGGACACCCGCACCCTGCCCGCCACCGCCATCACCGAAACGGACATCGCCCCCTTCTAACCTACTTTTTCGAGAAAAAGTAGGCAAAAAGCTTTTCACTGTGTACCATACACTTTCCGGGTCTCCGACACTTCCACGGGACAGTTATGCTCCGGCTCATTCCTGACGTTTGTGCCTGCGGCACGATACGATGCAAGGCACGGCGATAACCGTGTCCAGTGGACGAAGCAGGGAGCTGTAGTTGGCTGCGTAGCCGAGGCGGAGCAGGGGCAGCGGTCTGTCTTTTGCAAGGGCGCGACGACGCCTGAAGCAAAAGCAGGGCACCGCAAACCGGAGCCGCACTCCGATTTTTGCAAGCGCCCGCCGTGGCGCGCCGCAAAAACCGGCTAAGCGCAAGAGGCACGAACGGCGACCGCATCCAGTGGATGAAACAGGGAGCCGTGAGTGGCGCAGCGGTCTGCATTTTCAAGCATCATCCTTGATGCACTGAAAATGCAGGGCACCGCAAGAGGAAAGTGTTTCAGCCGCTTTAGAAGGTTCCCGGGCTGCGCCCCGGTGAGTCCGGCGTTCTGCCAGGTCCTACAGATGAAAACGCACAGAAGGACCCAATAAAACCAGAATCCCCGTTCCTGTTCATCACAGGGGCGGGGATTTTTTGTTTTTAAAGTTCGGTTTTGGCCGTCTTTCTGCCGTTCAGGATCATATTGCTCTTTGCAAATTTGCCGCCGCGAATTTTTAAATCATAGGGCAGAACCGGGGAAATTTCCTCCGCCTCTCCCGTCCTCAAAACGGCTTGTATCCAAGACGAGCCTTTCCAAACTATACAAAATAAAGCGAAAATGGAAAATCTTGAAATCGGGTCTTGACACCGGGGGTTATGGTATTATAGGCACACAAAGGAAAGGACCTTCCTTTGAAACCTGTTTTGGGTCTCTATCTTTTTACACCATTAAGGAGGAAAAATTCATTATGAAACTCAAGAAGATTGCTTCTCTGATGCTCGCTGGCGTCATGGCCATCAGCATGCTGACCGCTTGTGGCGACAACGGCACTAATGACGAAGGCAAGGGCGAGGGCGAGACTGTTGTTGCTGGTTACTCTACTACCTTTGCTGACAAGCTGGGCAAGGCTGTGACCGATCTGGACCATGTCTCTTTCAAGGACAATACTGCTGATGCTGCAGCTCTGCAGAAGTCTCTGAACTACATTAGCGAGCAGAGCCTGAGCGTTCTGTCCATGGAGCGGACTGTTGATTCGCTTGAAGATAAGAATCAGGCTGACGTCAAAGCTATGGTTGCTGACTTTATTGATGCAGCAAAAATTTCTGATAAGAAGATCGATGCAGTTGATCTGAAGATGGACTGGTATGCAAGCAATATGATTAACAATACCACCGTTAAGGATGGCGCTATTTATGTGGTCAACGGTGCTGTCGGCGCTGATGAGGCTGTGAAGCAGGTTGCTGCTGAACTGAAGGATAATCTGAAGGCTCTGCCCGAGCACAATACCAACGCAGGTACTGTTCAGAAGTATGATTACAGCTACGTTGTTTCTGTCAGCGTTGCAACCAAGGCTCTGGATAGCACCTATGTTGGCGCTTCCAACTCCGCTACTTTTGTTGCTGTGACTGTCACTCGTACTGCAGTTCAGGGCTAAACAAATTGAATCACTTATAACACCCCCGGCAGCACCATAGCCGGGAGTGATGTAAGGAATCTCGGGCAAGAGACCGCCTGAGGTTCGGGTAAATAACCCATCCGATGTGGCGACAAAGGGGAATAATTAACCACTATTCCTTCTGTTGTTGATCGCACCAAAACAAAAGAACTTTTGCGTCACGAAAGATAGGGTCCCT
>NZ_NFLL01000011.1 GCF_002160895.1 Faecalibacterium sp. An122
CCCGATCCAGGTAGTGCATCTCTTGGTGGAAAAACCAGTTGAGCTTTTCCATCAGCCGATAGAGGCGGATCTGTTCTTCTTGGGTCATGGGACACCTCCTCGGATTAGCAAAGGATAGAGTAGCTGTACTTACGCCAGCTCTGCGTCCAAAATCTGGACTTGTTTTCCTTCCTCGTTCACATAGTAAAGGGCGATATAGTCGATGCCGTCCCGCTTGACCTGTTCCCAAGGCATACGCTCGCCGCTGATCAGTTCCACAGTATCCGCCTCATCCGGTTCGAAGTCTTCTATTTCGTCCTCGTAGTCCACGCTGTACCCCAGCTCCAGCACTAACTTGGAGGCGGGGATCTCATACCGCTTGAGGGGACGGTGTTCCAGCTCGGATGGATCATGTTCATCGCAGAACATATTGTCGTAGCCATGCCGCCCGCCGTCGAAGATGACGAACTCCTCGCCACTCTCCGGGTCACGAGCTGTCACAAGTTCGGGAGCGAAATAACTGGGGACAATATATAGCTGTGGTTCTGCGTTTAAGGTCAACAGGTCACCGTAGTACCAAACCTCCAGCAGTTCATTGCCAGTGGTAGAACACAATGTCACGGTGGGCAGGCGTTTCTGTGCCCACTCCTTCACATGGCCGGTGAGCCAGGTAGGATATTTTTCGCTCATCGTTCGTCCTCCTTACAGCACCCAGGACATGATGCTGGTCACAATCAGCACGATTCCCAGTAGGAAGAAGATCACCCGCCTGGAGCCGCGGCCATAGCGGTGAGAGTCCGGCTTACCGGTGGGGTCGCACATCCAGTTCCAATTCAGAATTGAGCCAGCCACGGACACAATGCCCATGATTAAAGTTACCCACTCCCAGTGTGCCTGTAAAAAAGCTGTGATCTGCTCACCGTTCATTTAAGTTTCCTCCTCTCCTTATCCCTGTATATCAGCGTCAACGGGGCCTTTTTTCAGCGTTCCAACCACAGTGATCACATGGCCCCAGAACATATCGTCGTCCTCGTACCAGGCGGTAAAACGGCCGCCGGGAGATACTGTAAACTCGGTGAGGAGGATGCGCCGGGCAAACTCATCCTCGGTGATGGGGTCTTTCTCCGGGTCACGGTCGGTCTGGTCATTGTCCGCCAGCCACTCGTTGGCCTGAGCGGTGAGCTTTTGGGCAGCCATCGCTCGAAGGGACTTGTCCCAGACTTCCTGATCTGCCACCAGTTTCTTCATCACATTGGTGACACGGGTCCAGGACGCTTTCTTTTCAATCTCCACATCCAACGAGATCCGGACTTCTTTTCCCATCCATTTACAGGTCCCCTCGAATATGCTCATCTCACGATCCAGCGTGAGGGTTCCCAGCACTTCGTCCTCCAGAAGAATGGGCTTTGTGTATTCCGCCCAAATCTCCTCCAGTGCCGGACAGGGTACACCTTCCTCCAGTACCTCCGTGACATACCACTGAGGTTCGTAGAGGGCATCACCTTTCCAGCCGCGGGCTTTGATCCGGTAGATCTGGCCCTTGGTAAACCGCTTGGAATAGTCGCCGGCATCCCGCTCCTTGTCCGTCAGCGGCCAGCTCAGGTAGCATCGACCGGAGATGACCTCTCCGGTCTGGACATCCGCCATGGCGAGGGCATGGGTATGCGCCGCCCAGAAGGTATCCAGAAAGGTTTTGTCCGCGCTGATACCGTCCTGGATCAGTACCAGCTTTTCCTCATCTTCCGGGGCGTACAGGGCAATAAAGTCCTTGACCGTTCTCTTTTTCATGGTGTTCTCCTTACGCAAATACTTGCTGGTATTTCTCTTTCAGTTCCTTCGGTGCGGCCTTGAGGACCTTGCCGCCGCCGTTTTCGGAGGCTTGCCCCCAGATGGCCCAGAGCACCTCCTGCCACAGGTAGTCCCTGGCCCGCAGGTCATGCGCTCCTTCTTCGGGCAGATAGTCCTCCAGATGCCCCTTGATCTCCAGTAGCGCATCCAGGCTCTCCTCATTGGCGATCAGAGTGCGGAACTCCTTTGCGGGCTTCAGATTTTGCATGGACTGGACACCGTGGACCAGCACCGGCAGGGACTGAGCAGTAAACCCGTACTTCTTAAAAAAGGCGTGAATAAACTTTTCCTGTAAAGAGGAGTGCTCGTCATCACAGCGATCCAGGTAATCGCACACCAGCCGCCACCACTTCGGCCCTTCCAGTCCCAGGGCGAACACGGCAAAGGTGCCAGGCATAGCGCAGGACTCATCAGAGAGGTTGTTGTACCACTCGTCCTCCTGCATGGCCAGCCGAGCATAATTCTCCATTCGGACATGGAGTCGGGGGTACCGCACTGCACAGGCAAAGAGCTGATGGACGCCCTTCTTTGGCAGCCCTGGGATGGGCAGGTAGATCTTCTCCGGTCCGCGAAACTCGATGGAGTAGCTGCGGGGGAACTCCGGCTGCTCCAGCACCTCCACCAGGTAGCTCAGCGCCTCATCACAGCACCCCTCGGTGCAGTCCCTCGCGGTGATACGGATGGTGGCGAAAGCGTCGTTGGCCGAGGCGGTCAGGTGCTTTGTTTTCCGCTTTTGGATATTAGGTGGCAATTTGCCGCTGCCATTGGTTTTCAGTTCCTTTACCATGTCAGGACGAATCTGGGAAACCAGGCCGAGGATGTGTTCGGTGGTGAGGGATTCAAAACTCTGCCCGTACACGGTATGGCAGATCGCCACATAGCAGGCAAAGCGCAGCAGACCTTCGTCCATATCCTCCGCTCGCAATTCCGGCAGTACTGTGCAGGGTGGAAAGACGGTAAACCCATCATCCCGCTCTCCCACAAGGAAGTAGCGTTCCTGCACCTGCTTTTCTATGTACTTCTCCAATGTATAGCGGATTTCTTCCCAGCCCACCAACCGCCGCAGGGCATCGCAGAATATAACAGCTTCCTCATAGGGAAATCCCTTCAAAGGCAGTTTGGACAGATACCGATCCAACAGCTGGCTGGGAAGAAAGGGTGTTCCATTATGATTTCGCACCACAGTCGGGTAGGCGGAGTGATTTTCACGGGCGGTGCTGCTGAGCACATCCAGAATGCAAAGATCCGCCTCCGCCAGCACCTCTGGAGAAGTGTCCGGCTTGTGGATCAGATAGTAGCGGTCATGTACGCCGTCACGCTTTGGCAAACTCATGGCAAGGTCTCCTCTCAGGTCTGCTGGTGCTGCATGGATACGATCTGGCAGTCCGGACAGAACTCCACATAGAGCGTGCCCTCCGCACAATCAAACACCGTATCCCACTGGATCTGAGCCAGATACTTCATGGGTTTGCCGCAGTGGGGGCAGGTGGTATATTCCGCGTCCTGCACCCAGTTGGCAAAGCCGCCGATGGTGTTCACATCCTGGCAGGCCGCTCCGTAAAACAGGGGCACCGGCGCTTTGCCCAGCACAAAGGGATTTTCGGTGAGGGCCTTGTAGTCCTCGGGACTGACATAGCAATCCGTCTTCTCCGCCCCGTCAAAGAGTTCGGAGGTGAAGATCTCCACGCCGCCATCCAGGGTGAACCGGTTGAAGGCGGGGCCTTTGAGGAATCCCACGCAGCTGGGGCAGCAGGCGGCGGTCAGGATGCCGTCCAGCCCCAGGAAACGGAGCCGCTCATCCCGTCCGTCCAGCACCAGCATGTCCACCATACGCCCGCCGCAGTGGGGGCATGTGTCCTCCCGTGCCCGGCCAATGCGGACGGGAGATTTCTCGCCGGCGGTTCCTTTGACCATTGGATAGCAGCTGTCAAAGTTGAGCTGTATCCGACGGTCCTCCTTGTCAAAAGTCCAGCCTCCGATCTGTGCATAGCTGGATGGGTCCACATAGAGACCCTTGCGCCAGGGCCGGGGATTTCGCTCCAGCTCCAGCAGCGTCTCCATTGCCTTGTCATCTCCCTGCATAGCAAGGCAACTCATCAGGTTGGAGGCCGCGCTGGAATACTCCGCGGACAACAGCGCATGAATCAGGCCATCCCGCACATCGGCGGGAGCGTGATAATAAATCTCACAGGGCCAGAACACCTCTGCGGCCAGTGCCGCCCGCTGGATCTCCGGGGTGATGGCATCATGGTAACCCAGCAGCTGCCAGAAGTCGGTGAACTCCGGGTCCTCCATCTCCGCCAGCCGCTGGATGTTCTGAATCAGGTTTCTCTGCTTCTCTATGATTTGTTCCGGGGTCCAAGCAAGAGCAGCCTTCCGCTCCTGTTCAGATTTGCATTTCCAGCACAATCCCTCATAGCCTAAAGGTGTCCCACAGCCGGGGCAGGTGTATTTCAGACTCATGATTTCACACTCCTCCAGAAGATAGAAAAACGCCCCGCGTCACCCTGTCACATAGACGGATGGGGGCGCAGGACGCGAAAGGACGCAAGGAATTACCACATCCTTTTACGGATGTAGATTTTTCTGCAATCATTGCTTTTTCTCTCCATTTTAACTGGGCAGCAATGGACCACCCATATTGGCTGTGCATCGTAGACCTCTTTCCATGCAAAACATTTTATTGGTTTTGCTGTTAAAGTTTATTATATCATACTCCTGAGCAGATGTGGAGAGTCCAAAACTGATTTTGTTATGGTTCAGACCATGTTCGAATGAAATCTTTCCTCAATTCGGGAAGAGCTTTAGTCGGTCAACTCTCAAACAGATGGCCTATATTTGTCACCACAAGATGGCCCTGATCCTCATCGTGGGCCATGGTCACAGTATAAATACGAATGGGATACTCCGCACTATCCTCCACAGGATAGACCTGGATCGCATCTAAGTCATATAGGTCCAGCAACACATAGCCCTGAGTAGCTACTTTCGTCAGCTTGGCCCGGCAGTCCCGGCAATAGTAAAAGGGTTCTATCTCTCCGCCTGCCTTCTCTGGGAGATAGGCAACGCACCGCTGGATCTCCTCCATCCGATCAATGAACAGGGGCAGGCCGCTCCCGCCGAAAGTCATCACATTATAGTCCATATCCTGGTCCGGGGCCAGTTCACCGGAATATCGGTGACAGGGCTCGTAAATCTCCAGCTCTGTCAATTCTCCGGTAGAGAGTTCCAGCAAACAGGGCGCATGAAAGCGGGGTCCTTGTAGATTGTCACAGGCCACACACTCCTCCGGCTCCGGGGCAATCAGGATATTCTCCCAAAAGGCTGTTTCTGTTTGCCTGCACCTAATCCAGCCGAGTCCTATCCCGGCAAGAAAAAGGAAAACGCCTCCGATGCATAAAAGAACGTTCTGGAGCCATTTGCTTTTTCTCATATCGGATACCACCCCGCAAGATTTGTCACGTGAATCAGGCCGTGTTTTTGCCGCCGCAGGGCCGCCTCCAGCACTTCTCGGGAGCCGCTGGACGGATGGCTGACATAGGCAATCAGGTAGGAGCTGTGTTCGAGCATATATCGGTTTGCCCGGACAATGGCCGCCCGCTTGGGTACGGTCTCCATGCCCGGCGGATAAAAGGTGCCGTCAAAGCCCTCTGGGACAGGAATGAACTGGTCGTGTGGATGATAGGGCAGGAGCAGGGTCAACGTGATCTCCGGGTGACGCTTTTTCGCCTCCCTGACCGCACTGGCAGCCAGACGGTCAAAGCCGCCGTAGTGTCCCACCACAAATTCAGTGACACCGTGCTCAGTGATATGGCGCTCTACCTCTTGGGCCAGCACTGGCAACATCCTTTCTCCGCACTCCCGGTGTCCGATGAAAAAGCAGGCTGACACAAAGCCTCACCCCATTCTGCGAGTTAATAGTCCTAAAATTCATTCGGCCCCATTTTTAATGATTATATCATCAATCTATTGATTTATAAAGAGAAAACTAATGGTAAGAATACGAACTCTGCCCGTCCGCTAATATTAAAATATTAACTGACGAGAGGAGTGGTCGAATGGAGGAGTCACAGCGGTACGAAACTTTTCTGCGTAGCCGGATCACGGAACTGCGGGTGCGGAAGGATGTATCGGAGCACCGCATGAGCCTTGATCTGGGCAAGAGCGGCTCTTACATCCGCAGCATCACAAACGGGATGAGTCTCCCATCCTTGCGGGAACTGTTCAACATCATCAGCTATTTTGACCTGACTCCCACAGAGTTTTTCGCTGGAGCGGATGCTGAGAATTCCTTGCGGGCTCAACTTCATGAGGAAATTACGAGACTAAGTGAAGAGGATCTGGAGAAAGTATCTACCTTCATCGACTGGATCAAGAAATAGATTTGTAAAATTTGTTTCTTTCTCTGTCTTAGAAAAATCTTAGAGTGGGCACTTCTGGTTGGCTCACCATGAACCAGACCCCAGTTCACTAAATTGGCAGACTCTCCCCCTGGCGGGGGAGGGCCTGTTTTTGTCAGGAGAGCCGGTAGAGATTCGAGGTACGCCCGCCGTTCTCCCGCCATCTGCTCTCTTTGGTCAGCAGACCGGCCTGACACAGCTCGTCCAGCGCCCGCTTGACAGTGGAGCTTGAGAGGCCCAGCTCCTTTGCTATGGTCTTGATGGCCGGCCAGCACTTGTCGTCCTTGTCGGCCCGGTCTTTCAGGTACATATAGACCGATCTGGCCCGGTGGCTCAGGTCGGAGGAGTAGATGTTACGGAAATTTGTCACAGATATCACCCCCTCAGCGCCGGATCCTGGGCCTGCGCCCATCTTTGGGCGAGTCATCCGCCTGCACGACTTGGACCTCGCCGCCTGATGCTGGCGGCTCCGCCTGGGGGATCTCTCCATCCTCAACGGCAGGCGCGTAGTGCTTGCGGAGGATCGCTGCCTCCAATTCCTGCTTGCTGGCGTAGGCCACCGGCCGCTGGGCGCGCTCGGGTACCTCGTAGGACTTGTCGAACTTGATGCCCCAATCCAGGAACAGGCGAAGCCGCACCTGCATAGGATGGACGCCGGTCTTGGCCACGATAAAGCTGCCCTTTGGCATGGACTTCAGCTCGTCGGGAGTCATGAGGGGCCGCTCGATCATCTGCAGGCTCTGGGATGGGTCGTTCTTTCCCCGGCTGATGGAGCCGCTCATCACCGTGCGGCTCCCCAAGGCTTTAGACAGTTCCACCGCCGTCTGGCTGGCTGGGGCAAATCCTCCGGAAATCAGCACCTGGCAGTTGTCCACAATGACCTCCGAACCCTCCCTGCCGTAGTTCTTCTGGAGCTGGCCCGTGATGCTCTGCACGATAGGCACCAGCATCAGGCCGCGGGAGCGGGAGGCGGAGAACATCAGCTCCAGGGACTGGATGGGCGGGCAGGTACCCAGCTCGTCCGCGAAAAAAACCACTCGGTTTTTCAGCCGCCCACCGTTCTCATCCGCCACGGTGAGAATCTCCCGGTACAAGTTTTGGAGGATCAGGCTGACCATGAAATACTTGGTCTGGTCCTCTTCCGGAAGTACGATGAAAATGGCGGACTTCTTATTGCAGAAGGTCTCCGCGTCGATAGCGGTGTCGAAACACAGGATCTGCTCCATCTCGCTGTCCAGGAACGCGTTCAGCCGGGACAGCACTGTGGAGATCACCGACATCATGGCCTGCTCTGAGGTATTCAAAGCGGCGCCGGCGAACCACTTGGCTTTATGGTCTGGCGGAAGTTTCGTCAGCAGGAGCTGAAACTGGTTCTTGCCCTTCACGCCGCTGGGTGCCAGGAGCTCCTGCACCAGCTTGAAGACCGAGACGATGTGGCGCTCCTCGATAGGCTTGCCTTCCGAATCCTCGGTGGGCAGGTATTCCGCCACCAGCAGGAGCATGGAGGTCAGCAGGCCCTCGGCCGCGTCGTAGAAGTAGGCGTTCTGCCCGTATTGGGAGCTGTCCCCGGTGGTGTTGATCAGGGTCTTGGAGAGGATCTTGGCATACTTCTCCGCCTTGGCCTTGGCCGGCAGATTTTTGGGGTCAGCCTTGTAGATGTCCATGTACTTGTTGATCAGGTGGAGCAGATTATTGCCGTCCGAGCGGGTAGGGTTGCGCAGATCCAGCACGGCGATTTGAAAGCCGTAGCACTCCTTGGCGATCCCCGCGTAATTGCGAAACAGGTCGCCCTTGGTGTCCGTGCAGAGGAAGGACATCCCAGTGGCCAGAGCGTATTCGATATTGGGATAAAGAAAATAGGCCGTCTTGCCCGCGCCGCTGGCGGCGGTGACCAGGGCGTGGATATCGTCTGTGTCCACGATGGCGATGACATGGTCCTTGCGCCCCTCACACCCCAAGACCAGCCCCTGCTTTTTGGGGAGGCGCTCACCTTTTCGCCACTCCTCCGGTCGGAAGGGGACGTGAGCATAGGTCTGCTGGATCTCTTTCTTGGTGGCCCAGCGTGCGGTTCCATGCTGGCCGTCTCCTACAGTCTTGGACTTGATGTTGTTCAGGGAGCCTTGTCCGGAAAAGTGGGTCACCGCGGCAAGGAGAAGAAGGGCGCCTCCTGCCAGTGCCAGCAGGAGGATCGTCTGCATATCCACGCACTCACCCCATCTCCATTCCCAGCGCCTGTTTCTGCTTTTCCATCGCTTTCAGTTCATCCGCATCATTCTTAACAGAGACCTTGGCGCAGGAGAGGGCCAGTTCCAGCCACGCACTGGCGATCTCCCGTTTCTCCGCCTCACCGCGCACGCCCGGAGCACCGCTCTTAGCCAGCGCGGTTTGGAGCTGGGCAGAGATCTCCTCCGTCCGGTTCCGGATGGCCATCCGATTCTGATGGGGCAGGATGTGGCTTTGCAGATACTGACTTCCCTGGGTGGGCGTCAGGGCAGTCCCCAGCTGGCGGCATTCCCGCAGGGTCACCAGCAGAGACAGGGCGGCCATCTCCTCCATGCAGTCCATGGCCGTTTCCAGTTTCTTTTCTTTCAGGCATTTGCGGTAACATTGAAACAGGTGCGGCACCTGCTGCATCGCCCCGTCCGGCTTCAAATCCATGCATTTCACCGCGATGCGGGCGCAGACAAGCTCCGCCGCCTGGAGTTGAGGATGCTGCTCCGCGGGCTGGGCAGGCAGGCCGTGGAGGGCCTTCAGATCCTCGTCCCAGTCCTTGTATTCCGGCCGCTGCACGGAGACCCGCGTGTGTCCGTGCTCCCGCAGGAGATCCGTGAGACGGCCCGTGGCCTCGATCCCCGCGGCATCGTGATCCAGGCAGAGCACGACTCTCTGGATCCTGGGATCTTTCTCCAGCATCCAGAGCATGGCCTGCTCCGAAGTGCCGCAGAGGGCTACATAGCTGTGTTCCCGCCAAGCCTCCGGATAGAGGGTCAGGAAGGCCAGCAGGTCAATGGGTGCCTCGAACACATAGAGTCGGCCGCTGTTTCCGAACCAGTGAAAACTGCACCGGGGATCGCCGCCCTCCACATTCCTGCGGAAGCTGTTTCCCTGGGTGTAGAGGCCCCGCTTATGGGCGTGGCGGGCAGCGCCGTATTCGTCACTCCCAACGAATACGGCGTTGTGATATTCCTTCGTCCCATCCCTGGACTTCTCACAGCTTTCGTAGATCATTCCGCGTTTTGTGAAGACGTCAAGGACGTCCCGGTCAATGAACCTCTGCTGGAGCAGGTAGGCATAGAGCCACCGCATAGTCGGGCTGGCCGGTGGGAGGGAGAACTCCTTCGGTTTCTCCGGCTCAGACGGCTCCACCTGGGGATATGCGATCCCCTCGCCGTCCAGCAGGCGCTTCACCGCCTCCTGGTAAGTCAAGCCGTAATACGTTTGGACAAAGGAAATCGCGTGGCCTCCCTCTTTCGACTCATGATCGTACCACTCGTTGCCCCGCACGGTGATGCTGTGGTCTGAGGCCATGCGCTTGTCCTGGCCAGAGGGGATGAGTTTCTCTCCCTGACGGCGCAGGAACTCCACCAGATTCACATTGTTGGCTCGGAGCTTTTGCTCCTCCGTAAAAGGGATATAGGGCATTTCACACCTCCTGGTAAAAAGCCGGGGGGCCGCGTCCTGCGGCCCCCGAATGAGAGATCATCTTCGACGCTGCCGGGTCTTCCGGTGATAGGGGACCTGCCGCACGGTGGCGCATCTCCGCCACGATTCAAGGCGGCGTGCAGACCGGCCCGCTTTGCTGGGAGCTGTAGCTGTGCTGTTATATTTTTTCTTCACATTAAAACCTCCGTTACATCGTGATGGTCGGTTCTTCATGATCGTCGGGCTTATGCCCCATAGCGATCTTCTTTTCCCGGATCTTCCGCCAGAGCTTTTTGTCCACGGTCAGCCTCAAACCTCTGGGGTGGGAAGGCTGGCTCTGCTCCCGGAAGATGCCGGCCAGGTGGTGGAGCAGCCGGGCGGCTGACTGCACAACGGGAAAAAGATCCCGGTGATCCATACGCTCCACAAAATACTGGGCGTACTGATCTCCCTGCTCCGCTGCTTTCTGGAACCACTGCCAGGCGGCCTTCCGATCCTCTGGAACATCCTTTCCCAGCAGGAAGAGCTTTCCAAGGGCATACTGGGCATATCGGCTTCCCTGCTCCGCGGACGCGGTCAGCCAGCGGACGGCCCCGTCTGCATCCTTGGGAACCTCATCTCCCTGGAGGAGCAATTTCCCAAGGCGATATTGAGCGTGCTGATCTCCACCCAGGGCCGCACGTTCCAGCCATCGGACAGCGGCGGCGGGATCGTGGGGCAGTGTTGTCCCCGAGAGATACAACCTTCCCAACGTAAAAGCGGCGGAGCAACTTCCATGCTCCGCCGCCTTGGTCAGCAGCTCCACCGCCTGGGCCGTCTGTTCCGGCGGTGCTTTCGAATCTTCGAGGATGGCCCTCGCACGCCGGTATATCTGCTCCCATGAGTTGTGCGGTTCTCCGCTGTCATTAGAACGTTCATCCCAAACGGACTCTGGCCCCGGCTGGGGGCCGTCTGCTCCTTTCTGTTCTGGTAGTGTGTCCTCTGCCTGATCCTCCGGATGGAACACTTGCCGCAGTTCTCCCAGCCGTATCGCCTCCTGAATGACCATGTTTTTGATCCGCTTGAATTCCTTCTGCCGGGAGAGGGGCAGGCGTTCCGGCAGATCGTTTTTGTAGGTGCGCAGCACCTCCTCCCGCATCTCATACCACAGGTCGTAGGCTTTGGCCACACGGGGATCCCTGGCCAGCTCGTCCACGATCTCGTCCACCACGGCCTTCAGCGGCGCTTTCAGATAGCCGTATTGCTTTTTCCCGGAGAGGAACTGCAGGCGATCCGCCAGATGGGTCATAAGCTCCTCGATACGTGGATTGTCAACCGTTCCCTCCTCCATGCGGAGGAGCAGCTCCCGCATCACCTCTTGGGCGTCCCGGTTCAGCGTATCCCGCCGCTGGGTCTGCTGCTGATAAAGTTCGGTCAGGTCGTTCTGGAAGATTTCTTTGGCCAGACCGGACTTGATGTCCGCGATCCCCTGCTTGGTGAGGTAGCCGGACGTTCCATCCGCGCTGTAGCAGACCATATGGACGTGAGGATGGTGGGACTCGTCGTGGAAGGCGGCATACCAGCGGAACTGATCCCAGGGGATCTTCATGGCCTGGGCAATCTCCATGGCGTATCCGGTGAGCAGGCTTTTCCACCGCTCCGCGTCGTCGTAGCCCAGCCGGGAGGCGTCCTCCCGGCGAAGAGAAATGATTGGGAGCCACACATTGCCGGGGTGGTGTGCGATCTCCTCCGCCACCTTGGACAGGGGCGGTGCCTCATCCGAGCCGGTGAAAAGGGCATGGGAGCCCGTGCGCTGGGCGCGGGGACGGCTGGCGATGTAACTGATGTAGTTTTCTTTTTTCGCCGCCGCATCGTAGTTGTCCTCCAGCGCCCGTGTGATGAAGTCTGCGGCGTTGCCCCGAGTGGGTGCGGCGGCGTAGTCCTCGTACTCGAAGGTTCCACGGCTGAGAGGAAAATCCCGGAGGAGCTGCTCCACCATCTGCTGCTGTTTTTTTGTAGCGGGCAGTTGGGCTTTGTCAGCGGCGATTCGCTGAGCGCCCTCCCGAGTCGCCATGTATCGGACATAGTTGCTCAGATGGGCGGCAACTTTTTTCGAGCCGCCCCGAATGTAGGGACACTTGAAAATCAGGCGGGGCAAGGATCATCGCCTCCCTATGGGGTTTCTCGGCCGCCCTTCTGATACTCCCAGGCGTCCTCGAAGGAGATCCTGCCTCGGGTCTCCTTGACCTCGCGGACGCACCTCCCCCGGAGTTCCCGGAGATCCTCGTCCGTGAGCTCCATGCCTGCCGCCAGGATATTCATCATCATATCCATCTCCACCGCCAGTTTGAACAGCAGGCGGCAGATCCGATCCTCACTGGCTTTCACGGTAGCGCGGATAGCGGAGAGCAGTACAGGCGGCAGGGCGGAGAAGGTATCCTGGGCGGTCAGGTGCTCGCAGTAGAACTGGAGCGCCTTTTCCACGAATTCATTTTGACTTCTGCAATTGGAGAGGGGCATAGCCGCGGTGATCTTCTGTTCCGTCTCCGGTGAGATCCGGGTGTGGATTCGTGTCTTTTCTTCTGTCATAGTCAAACCTCCAAAAATCTCGATTTCAGGGTAAAGGAGCCACATCTGAGCCAGCCAAAACGCCGGAACAACGGTGGATTCCGGCTGGATTGGAGCCGGAACAGGAGCCTTCTCCCCAAAAGAGGAGCCACGTCGTATTTTGAAAACGTGCTGAAAAGTGGTGGCCTTTGCTTGAAAACCGTATCCCCGGCCCGCATTGCGGGACGGTGTGAAAGGCGGTGGAGCCACCGCTTTATCCCGCACTTTTTTCGTCCCCCCGGTTCACGTCGTTGTAGGCTCCATATCTCCCACTTCGCCGCAGGCGGCAAAGCTCGTTCCTTCCGCCGCACCGTCTCTCCACCCCTGAGCACTTCGCTGGGTCAGAGGGCGGTTTTGCGAAACAGCGGGCGCACGGCCTCAACACGCCTCTGCAGAGGGCGGGGAGGGGGACGGATGCCACCCCGCCATCAAAAGGGCGACACGGGGCGGCACAGGGGCAACAACGGGGAGAAACGCAGGAGCCGCCCATCGAGGGCGACTCCCACCAGCTACATCTGAGGCCCCTGTTCCATGGACGACTCCTCTGAGCACAGCTCCTGTCGGTAGTTATCCAGGGACATCCCGGCCTGCGATTGGCAGTAGCCCTCCATCTTCTCCCGGAGCTGTTCCCGATCCGAGGCGGTCAAGGGATAGGAAAACTCGAACTCGTTCCCGTCACCGCAGACAAGCACGACGGTCAGTGACTGCTCCGGCCCG
The DNA here is from genome assembly GCF_002160895.1 of Faecalibacterium sp. An122. Classification (GTDB taxonomy): domain Bacteria; phylum Bacillota; class Clostridia; order Oscillospirales; family Ruminococcaceae; genus Faecalibacterium. The sequence goes on from NZ_NFLL01000011.1 coordinate 13,173, forward strand.
CCCGTCTCCAGGTCATAGTTGGCGTAGACGTTGAGCCAGTCGCCATTGGAATCTGAGGTCACATTGGTCCCAAACACTGCGTCCGGGTCGAAGGTGACCGGCAGGTAGAAGGACAGCGTTCCGTCGTACTCGGAGATGTCGCCTTCGAAGGAGACCTGCCGCAGATCCAACCGCTGGCTCCCGCCATCCAGCTTGGGCGGCGTCCCGGCCTCCTGCCGATACCGTTCCGCATAGAGATCGTTCAGCGTTTTCCTGTACTGTTTCTGGCAATGTTCCTCCAGCTCGGTCCTCAAAAGTTCCCGCTCCGACGGAGAAAGAACGTAGGTGAAAGACTTCTCCCATGCGCCGTCTTTTCGGTGCAGCGTGAGATCCAAGTGATCCCGCACCTCCTGCCGGGCCACGTCGTAGCTGACGTAGATGTCGAGCCAGCTGCCGGTCTTGGCGCATTTTACCTCTGGACCGAACACCTCCATCTGCACCATGTCGCTGGAGCAGTCCACCTGAAAATCCAGCAGCCGCCCCATACGGTTGGCTGGCTCTGTGAACAGAAGGTCTCCCGGCTGGAGGTCCCGCAGAGCCTTCAGAGGGACGCCGAGATCCCGGTCAGTCAGCTCTTTTCCCTCCAGCCGGGACACAAATTTCCGCCAACGCTCCTCCTGAGAGCTGTGCTCCTTGCGGAACGCTTGGTAGGCAGCGGCGCTCACATCCTGGAACCGATAGCTTTTCCAGCCGTCCAGAATGTGAACGGCTGAGAACACTTTTTTGTCAAAGTCCAGCTCGAATACGCCGGCGACACGCCCTGTGTTCTCCAGCCGTTCCTGTGTCAGCTCATTAAACCGCTCCAGAGAAATGTCATAACCTCCATAGATTTTTCGGGCAAAGGCGTCGGTGCCACCATCTCCCTCCTGCAGGCACTTACGCAGGAGCCGGGCCACATCCAGAAACTCTTTCGGATATTCGGTTGCCAGACAGCGGCTTTTCCCTCCATCCCATAGGCGGAATACAGAGAAAACTTTCCGTGCCTCGGCCTCTCGCAGCTCCTCCTGCCGCTCCTGTTTGATGCAGGACTCGATCTCCCGAACTTGGTCTGCTGGCACCATCTCCCGGTACAAATCTACCAGGTAGTCCTGCAGATACTTTTCGATGTTGGTGCCCTGCTCCTCCAGAGCCGCTTCCAGTGCATCCCAGCGGCGTTCGTCCAGCCACACCTCGGCAGAGTAGGAATTGCCCATCACTCCACCTCCTCTGCCTGAATCGGCTCAGTCGTGCGGGCGGGTTTGCCAGACTTGGGACGGGCTGGCTCCTCGGAACTCTCCCGGCTTTCGATGTACTCCCTGGTCTGGGAAGGCACATATTTTTTATAGAGCCGCGCCATAAAATCATCCAACTCCGCCTCCAGAGAGGTGCCGCTCTTGCCCATGTAGAACTGGATCGCTCTGAGTTTTTCCTGTTCAACAGCTACTGAGATCGTTGCTTTTTTCATTTTGTCATCCTCCTGACGTTGGTAAATAATATCTTGGATTTGTCCGCTCCCCGTTGACACGCACCTCGAAGTGGAGGTGGGGACCTGTGGATCGTCCGGTGGAGCCAGACAGAGAAATGATGTCTCCGGCCTCTACCGTCTGGCCCACCTGGGCCAGCAGTTGGGAGTTGTGGCCATACAAGGTGGAGAGGCCATTCCCGTGATCGATCATCACATAGTAGCCGTAGCTGCTATTGTACTGGGACACAGTGACGGTGCCGGGCAGTGCGGCCCGGATGGGCGTGCCCGTAGGCACAGCCAGATCCATGCCGGTGTGTCCCCGGGTCTCGCCAGTAAACGGGTCACTGCGGTATCCAAACTCCGAGGTCACTACCGACTCCCAGCCAGCTCCGATAGGAGAACAGAACCCGTCCACCCCAATAAACGGCACGTCCGCTCCTGGAAACCAGCCGCCGCTGGATCCGCCGGGGGAGCCGTAGACGATTAGGTTGTAGATGTTGTCAGCGTTTGCCTGGTGGCTTGGAGTGACCTCGACTCCCATGGCATCGCGGATTCTCTCGTAGACTTGTGACAGGTCCTCTATCAGATGCGGGATCTGATAGGTTTCCTCGACTTCCACCTCGTTGCCCTCTTGGTCTGTGTCAATGACCGTCCGAATCCCCTCGGTGTAGGTCACAAAGCAGTCCACAAAAGATTGCAGTCCCACCTCGTCCGGCTGCTGGGCGCCGAAATACAGAACATAAAAAATGGCCTTGACCCGATTTGCGTCAAGGCTATTGTCATCTTCCAGCTGGGCGTTGATCTCATCCACCATGCTGTCCAGCGTGCTGAAACTCTCCCGCATCTCCAGCACATACTGCCGGTACTCCGGGGTGACTTCACTGGAGATGATCCCGCCGTGGAAGCACAGCTCCACGGTGGAAACATTCTGCTGGGAGGTGGCGGAGAAGATAGAACAAATCAGGGCGATGATCACGATAATGGGAGACAGAATGGCCACCAGCACCCAGCCGATCTTCTTCCGAGTGCTCTCGTCTGTCAGAGCAAGAATGGCCGCTTTGATCGCGGCCACGGCAGCGGTGCTCATAGGTGCATGTCCCCCATGGAGGGGCCGTCTTGCTGGGGGCCGCTTTGCTGTTTCTCCCAGTATGAGGTCAGTTCCTCCATGGCCTCCATGTATCCCTCGCTTCTGCGCTGTTTCACAGCCCATATCTGATACCGCTCCAGGTCGATTCCTCGATCCAGCAGGAGCTTTCCAATATCGACCGCTCCGTTATTGAGGCAGGCATAGAGGGCGGTGTAGTTGTCCGGGGCCACCGGCATTCCATGCTCCAGGAGCCGCTCTGCCATCCAATTCTGGTGCTGTCCCGTAAGGGTGTGGAGGACGTCTGCCGCGTAGTCTCCCGGCTGGATGCCCTTGTCCACCAGTGTCACCGCGGTTTGAAAGTCCAGGCTGGCCGCGGCCTGGCGGAGCAGGATCGGGGGCGCGGCGGCGATCTGCCCGGGAGAACATTGGTCGATCAGGTCTTTGGCGACACTCTTTCGGTCGTTAGCATAGGCGTGCAATATGACTTCGCCGGTAAGCGACGGGTATGGCTCAGAGAGGTGGCTTTCCGCCTCCTCTACCATCGTCCGCACGCGCCAGCTGTCCCCCGTCTCCACCGCCCGCTTGCAAGCGGTCAGGTACGCCTCCGGGGAAAACTGCTCCATTGCCGACAGAAGCGCCCGGACCATGTTTCCCCCTGTTCTTCCGGGGCGCCCCGCCGCCTCGATCAGCAGGTCGTCCGCCCGGTCCGGTACTCTGGGATAGAGCGAAGAGAACGCCTCAAATTCTCCGTCGCGGATCGCCAGCACCGCTTTGTCATAGTCGCTGAGGCGGAGGGGGCGCTGGCCCACCTCGTCCATATAGGCGGTGATGCTCCCGGTCATGCGGCGCAGGAGCTGCTCCGTCTGAGACATGGCCTGCTCCTGCCGCTCCCGCTGTTCCACCAGCGCGTTGATAAAGGTACGCTGCTCAGCGGGATTTAAGTGCAGGATCATGTCCTCCGGCTCCGGCTGTTCGCCCCAACGAAGGTACCGGGCGTAGGTCCCCCTGTCCCCATGGAATGCCTTGGTGATGGCGGAGGCAATGAGGTACATCCGGTCCAGGTCGGAACCGCTTTCGCCCAAGGTCTTCCCAGTGGCAAAGCTCTTGATCACGGGATCGCCGTCCTGGTACCATTTCAAGTAGAGGTCCGTGTAGATCCCCTCGCTGCCGCCGTAATCGGTGGTGCAGAAGATATCCGCGTCTTTGGGGATCTCCCGGCCGTTTTCCCACTCACGATTCAGGAGGAAATATTCATCCGGCAGGTACCCCATGTTCTCCAGCCGATACTTCAGCTCCTCGAAAACCTCCTGCGCGGTGCGCTGGCCGGCATACACCTTCCTCCGAGGATCGTCCGGGGAGGGCTCCCAGCGTTCTAATTCGATTGGTTTCATTTCGCGCTCCTTTCGTTTCCTGTATCCATCCGCGCTCCCGAAGGTGCTGTGCAGCCGAAGAAGAGTGCGGATAACAATTCGACAAAAGCCGATTGACAAGCTATAATCTGTCATTTATCATAGTTACATCATAATTTTGAAAGGATGTGCCCTGAATGGCTGCTCGTACCGCCGAAGAACGCATCGCGCTGATCGATGCGAAGATCGCAAAAAAGAAGGAGGAGATCAAGGCTTTGGAAGCGCAAAAGCAGAAGATCCTCCATCCCGTCACCATGCGCTCCGTCATGGAAAAAGCAAAAGCAGCCGGCCTCACCGCGGAAGAGATCGCGGAGAAGCTGGGGCTTGAGATGTGATCCTACATCAGATAGACAGGGCCGATGCCAGGTGTGGCATCGGCCTTTTTCTCATAGCTGGTGTCTGCTGCCTGTTACCGTCCTCCTGCCGTTCCGAACAGTTTTTCCTTATAAGGCGGGGCGTGAACCTCCAGCAGATACCGCTCATTGCCGCACTTGTAGAGGCATACGCCCCGCTGAGGATACCGAATCAGCTCGAACTCCGAAGGCTCCAGCTGAAGGTTGTCCATATAAAACCGCTTATCCACACTGCCGGCGTTGAACAGGAACTGATGGGTGGGGATGGCGAAGAGGGGGCGAGTCAGCTCCCGGATGCCCGGCTGGTCGAAGTCCTCCAGATTCTGCGATGCCAGGATCAGGGCAGACTCCTTCTTCCGCACTCGTTTCAGGCTGTTGCGGATATACTCCACGGCGGTGAGATTGCTCAGCCAGATGTACAGCTCGTCCAGCGTGGCCACGGTGTTCCCCTCGGTGAGCAGCTTGTCGCTGAAGAAAGAGAGCACGTTAAACAGCATGGCGTTCTTCACACTGCTGTTGGCCTGGAGCAGCCCCTTCACGCCGAAGACCAGGAAACGGAAGCTGGTGATATTTGTCGGCCCGTTGAAGAACTTGCTCTCCGCCCCCCGGCACATGGAGTGGAGGCCCAGCAGGATCTCCCGCAGCAGTTCTTTGGGGTATAGCGGGTTTTCCTCCCGGTCGTAGTGCTGGTATGCGTCCTCGATGACATCATAGAGGTCGGAGAGGATGGGATAGTCCGTTGGTGTCAGGGTGGAGAAGTCTGTGTGGTCGTTCAGCCCAAAGCTCCGGTACAGCCGCTCCAGCATCAGCTCGATGGTGTCGATGTGCCGGTCCGCGAAATCCTTGTAGGAGCGGAAAAAGTCTTTCAGGAAGGAGATGTGCTGGCTCAGGCGGGTCTTCTGGCGGAAGGCAAGGGGGGCGTCCGGCTCCGGTTCCCCCTCGCCGCCCACATCCCACACCTTGGGCTCCAGGGGATTGATGCGGTACTGGCCGCTCATCAGGTCGATGAAGCATCCGCCCAGGTGGGAGCAGAGATCAATGAGCTCATGCTCCGGGTCCAGGCAGATGGCGGACTTCCCGGCCTCCAGGATGCTGCACAGCAGGAGTTTCAGGAGATAGCTCTTGCCTTGGCCGGAGTTGCCCAGGATGAGGGCGCTGGCGGTGGTCTTGTCCTCTGCCCGCCGGTCCAGATCCACGATGATGTTGGAGCCGTAGCGGTCCCGCCCAATGTAGAATCCGTGGGGATCGGTCTTGCCGGAGTAGTTGAAGGGGTATAGATTGGCCACCGAGCTGGCGGGCATGACACGCTCATACTGGCTCCTGAAAGTGTTGCGGCCCATGGGGTTGGATGAGAGGAATCCGTCCTGTTGGCGCAGCAGGAGCTGGTCTGTCCCCAGCTTGCTCCGCACCAGCTCCGCCGTCACCTCCTCCCGGAGCCGCCGCAGGCTCTCCGGGTCGCGGGCCGCCAGGTCGATGTACACCGCGCAGTGGATCAGAGGCTCCCGGTTCTTCCGCATGGCGGCGATGAGCTCCGCCACATCCTGGAGGTTGCCCTCGGCGGTGACGGCCGCTTTCATGCTGTTGGTGCTGCTCCGGGCCATGCGGTTCTTGTTCTCCGCGTTGTGGAGGATGCCATTTTCCTCGGCGGCGGTCACCTGCCTGGTATAGATGCTCAGGGTGACGCCGCTTTTCTCCCCCAGATGGCGGAGCAGGGCCAGCTCCTCCGTGGTGGCGGGATAGCTGCGCAGGGCCAGGGTGCAGTGATACAGGGAGCCACAGATATAGTGATCCGTGTTGAACTTCACGGCAGCGGGGGCGATAAGGTCCAGGAAATCCTTGGGCCGGGTCTCCTGAACCTGCGGCTCTGTTTTGTTTTTCTTTTTCTTCTGTATTTTCTTAGGCATTTTCCATCACCCACCTCTCTCCGTCGCAGTTCTCAAACCATTCCGTGGTCACGTCCTGCTGATAATATACCGCCAGCAGGCGCTTGACGTCCTGCTCCGAGGCAAGACGTGCATGGAATCCCAGATCCCGCAGGGCCTGCTCCATCTGCCGCAGGCGGCTGATGTCCTCGCCGGACTCCTGCTGATCCAGGCGATAGACCAGGGCAAACTCCCGGGCCGAGGCGGTGGCGGCCTGGATCTCGTCCAGGTGGGCGGCGTCCTGCCGCAGGAGTTCCCGGATGGCCGGGAGCTCCTCTGTCTCCAGCCGCTGGCGGTACCAGTCCTTGTTGCGCTGGAAGGACTCACGGGAGTCCAGGGCCAGCAGGCGGACCTCCTGGGTGCCGCACAGGAGATCCGTCAGATTTTTGACCCGGCTGCGGATTCCCTCGCCGGACAGGACGGACAGATTATCCGGTTTGATCATAAAAAAGACCAGCTCCCCGCCGGCGGTTTTGGCGCCGTGGTCGGTGAGCTGGCGGATCCCCATGAGCTGCCGAGAGGTTTGCCTCTGCCGCAGTTCCTTCTTCTGTTGTCTATTCAATGGTTTCCCCCCATTCGTAATACTGTTGTTTCAAAATCAAAAAGCATACAGCATAGCGGAGGAAGTCCAGGATACTGGAGCCCTCCAGCCGGATGCTCAGAAAGGCATAGAGGACGGTGACCACCAAGGGGAGCAGGATGCCCGTCTGGGCAATGGCCAAGACAGAGAACAGAAATCCCACTCCGATGATGGCCACGTCCCGCAGCTCCCACAGCCACAGGGTGGCCTTCGCTTTTAGGTTATCTGGGTAGATAAACATGGATGACCTCATTTCTATCTGAAAAAGCATACGCCGCCGGAGGACCGGCGGCGCGTCTTTGTGCTATTATTCCGTTTGATCCGTCTCCTGCGGTTCCGGTTCAGAGCCGGACGCCTCATCTGCGTCTCGCTCCTCCGCCAAGGCACTCTGGATACAGCCCAGGAAGAATTCCTTTTGTTTGAAGTTGTTCCGCTGGAGATAGGCTTTGAACTCCTCGAACAGCTCCGCCGGCACCTGGAAGGCGATTGTTTTCATATTATGATTCATGTTTTGATTTCCCTCTTTCATTTGAAAAAATTCTGTGATGAGCTGGGTCATGTACTCGCTCAGGGTCTGGCCGGACGCCTCCTGCTCCTGTCGGACACGGCTGTGCAGGCTGATGGGTATTTGCGCACAGAGGTTTCGTTTTTCTTCCGCCATGGTGACTCCCCCTTTCTGGATGGCAAGGCAAGTATATCGAAAGCTCTATGGAATAGCTATTCACAGAAAGCAACAAAGAAATTGTGTAAACGCAAGCGTAATGGACAAGCCCCACCGCAAAACTCTTGGTGGCCATCCGCCGGCAGGTCAGGTATAATCAGGGTATCATTTTAAGGGGAGGCGGAGGATATGGTGCGGTGCCGCTGGGCAGATCCGAATTCAGAGATCTATCTTGCTTACCACGACAGAGAGTGGGGCCGTCCGGAGCATGATGACCGAAAACTCTTTGAGATGCTGACCCTGGAAGGGTTCCAGGCGGGCCTCTCCTGGCTCACTATTTTGAAAAAACGGGAGGCGTTTCGTACCGCCTTTGACAGCTTTGAACCGGCAGTGGTGGCCGGATACGGCCCGGAGAAGGTGGAGGTGCTGATGGCCGACGCCGGGATCGTCCGCAACCGGGCCAAGATCCAGGCCGCCATCCAAAACGCCGGGGTGTTCCTTGCCATCCAGAAGGAGTTTGGCTCCTTTGACCGCTATCTCTGGGGCTTTACGGATGGGAAAGTCATTTTGAATACGGATGATGTTTTTCACACCAGCACCGATCTGTCCGACAAAATCTCCAAGGATCTGAAACGCCGGGGGATGAAGTTCGTGGGAACGACCATCATTTATTCTTTTCTGCAGGCGGTGGGCGTGGTGAATGACCATGAGTTGGCCTGTTTCTGTCATCCCAGTCACGCAGAGTAGCCTGCGGCAATGATGACGCCCCGCATGATGAATTCCACACACGGAATGGCCACGCTGTTGCCTAAAGCCCGATACCGGGCGGAGTCCGAGGCGCCGGGGAGATCCGTCCACCCATCCGGAAACCCCTGGAGCCGCTCGCACTCCAGCGGAGTGAGGCGGCGGATCAGCTGAGGCGGTCCTGTTCCTGCGGCCTGATGGATCAGGTCTGTCGCGTCCTTGTACTGGCGCGCACTCTCTGTGGATGCCACATCACTGGGGGAAAACTTGTCTGCACGCTGCCGGGAAAATACCGCATGGTGATCCGTGGCGATCAGGGTATAGGCAATGTTCTCCTGGTATCCGATGCCGTTGCCGCCGTTTTGGGGCTGGCGGTCAATGGCATTGCCGGTGATGCAGAACGTCTCCGCTGGATCCTGTTCCACTAAGGGCAGGTTATTCCCGCCGGTACCGGCACGGGCAGACAGTGTTGGCACCACAGGGTGCGGCCCGGTGTACCGGGCGTCGATACCGTGGTTTTCGTAGACAAGGGGCTGATTGTTGCCACCCTCCCCAAAGCTGGCGGATATAGTCTGGGCACAGTCCACAGGTCCACAAAAGCGGGTATCCTGGCCGTGGTTGTCAAAGACAAGCGGCTGGTGTCCGTGCTCCTGAGCCCGCAGGGTGCCGGTTACATCCTCGGAGCAATCCATAACGCTTCCGCCCTGGTCGTTGAGGCAGAGGATGGAGGGCATACAGTTGCCGCTGGCGCTGCCCTTCAGCGTTGGGGCTATCTGCTCTGAATAAGCGATGCTGCCGGCGCTTGCCCCTGCCCCTGCGGAAAACCCAGCTACAAAGGTCTGCTGTTTCATCCCTGGCTGGGCGCTGAGGGCTCCCGCCACATCATGGAGGTCGCGCACCTCGTCTCTTTGATTTGCGGCAAAAGCAACAGCGAGTTCTCCAGGGGTAAATTCCAGTTTCTTAACCTGTCTGGCTAATCCCGCCTGTGCCGTCAGCGCCGTTTCCAATTGTGGCGGCAGCTCTTTGCCGCGCTCCTTCGCCCGGCGCAGGATCCCCAGGCAGGCTGTCTGTGACAGGTAATATTTTTGTGCCGGAGTCGGCTCCAGAATATCAGAGAGGGATGTGCGGACCGGCTCACGAGGCGCGGGGCCGGTATTGAGGAACAGCTCCCCCTCCTGATAGGGGGAGCGAAGTTCCCAATAGTGACTGCCGAACAGATCCACATGGCCGCAAGACAGGTCTAAAACCAAATACGGGATTGCTGCCAGCTCTGACGCCGGTTTTGCCGGCGCCTTTCTCTTGAGAGACGGTACAGCCGGGACACGCTCCTCTTGATCAGCCAGTCCGGGCAAAGTCAACTGGTCCTCCGATCCAAGGTGATACTTCACGCCAAGATCATCTCCTCCTTTTCCGGCGTTCTCTCTGTCCCATTCGAGCTATTTAAGAGGTCGAACAGGATCTTTGGCGCGGTCGTTCCCGCAAAATCAGCGATCAGATAAATGCGCTTACGCCGCTGTGCGACGCCCCAGAATTGGGCGTCCAGACAGCGCCAAGCCAGTGAGAAGGTGCCCTCCACCCGGATCTCTCCCGCGTCATGCCATGGATAAGGAAATGGCCTGGGGATCGTCGTGCTTCCGTCATAGACCCGCAGGATCTCCTCCAGTACGATGCGGAAATCCTCACCTTTGGGTGATCCGCTGCTGAAAGCACCAGGCACGTTCTCCCATGCCATATACCGGGGGCGGATCTGTACTCCGGTGCGGCCGCGTTCCCGCTCTGCCGTGCGCATCTCCTTGATGATGCGGATCTGCTCCATAAAAAGGCCGGAGCGGGCGCCGGATAATCCGGCCCTCGCTCCGGCGACAGAAAGGTCTTGACATGGGCTGCCTCCGCAGATGATATCCACAGGGAACAGCAATTTCCCGCTCAGCTTGGTGATATCCCCCTTGTAGGCCATGCTGGGGAACCGGCGTTTGGTGACCTCCATGGGAAACGGCTCGATCTCGCTGGCCCAAATCGTTTTGATGCCGTATCTGGCCGCTCCCAGCGGGAACCCACCGATACCATCAAACAGGCTGCCCATGGTCATCGCCGCCGCAAGCTCCACATTGCTCATTTTGATGCCACCGCCTGCACGATTGTCCTGGTGGTGTTGACGGCGGCCTGAGCGGTATAGACTGCGCTCATGATATTGGCCCTGGTGGTAGTGTCCAGACCGAAGGTACCTGCGATTCGGGGCACCTCATTGGCGGAGAGCATGAGGCCCAGACCCAGCAGGGCGTGGTCTTTGAACACCATAAGGCCCGCCACCAAAATTGTGGATTGCAGGAAGGCGGTCAGGCACAGGCCGATGACCTGCTTGATCCACTGGATAAAGCCATCTGTGTAGCCTCTGGGGATGCTGAACATGTACAGGCTCCCCACGGCGATCTGAATGAGCAGGATGCCGCCCCGCTTGAGATTGGAGAAGAACACCTTGATCACCGCATAGGCCATGAGGATGACGCAGAAGATGATCATGATGGGACTGGTAATGACGCCCAATCCGAAGCCCCCCGCGGCGCCTGTCATCTCTGTAACACTCTCCACTCCGTTGAGATCCTCGATGATTTGCTGTCCCACTGTTCCAATACTGGTCCCAAAGCCAGTGAGCCCGGAGGCAAAGGTCCCCTGCAGGGTCACCGACAGGGAGTAAAGCCGCACCGGGACGGTGGTAAACAGGCATACCGACAGAAACCCTTTCAGAATGTTCAGGGCGGTGTCCTTGATATTGGCCCGGCCGGTGGTATAATCGATCCCACATTCAAAAACACATACCACAAGGCTCACGCCAAACAGGGCCCATCCCAATTGGGAGAAGAACAGGACGATGGCCTGTACCCAGTCCAGGTCGAACAGCTCCACGCCCATGTTGCCCATCTCGGCAAAGAAGTTTCCCAGAAAGCCCACCACCTGGCCATAGAACCAGTCGATGAGATTGTCCATAACAGTGGACGCCACAAAATCCAGAATAAAGATAAGACCTCACCTCATTTCCGGTCCCATCGCTGTTTCTGGTACTTCAAGAAAATTGGGATCCCCGTTTTGAAATGCTTGCAGGGCGGAACGGGATTCCAGTGCCTCCTCCGGCGCGGCGTCACAGCCGTTTTCCACGGTATATGCCTCGATCTTTTCAAGTGACCAGCCCTGAGCTAAAAGACGCGCCGCGCCGCGCAGCTCAAAGAAATTGAATGTGAAATGCTCTCCATAGTCGAAGAGCGCCTTTGCGATCTCGGCGCCATGGTCCCGTTTCACCAAGGCCAGTTCCACATAAAATGCGTCGTAGAGCGATCCGGCACATTCCTCCGCTTCCCGTTCCAATTCCTCAGCGTAGGAGACCGTGCGATCCAAGGCCATTTTCGATGCTCCGGGCAGCAATTCTCGGATCCGAGTTTCAAATTCTTCTCTCTGCATGGCATCCTCCCTTAAATCCCGATGATGCCCCAGATGTAGTTGGGGGCCAGCAGGACGAAGACCAGGCAGACAAACAAAATAACGGGCCCTGCCCATTCGAACTGGCCGTGCTTGCGGTAATCAAAGTACGCCATGGCAAGTTTAGCGAAGAAGGCGATAGCCAGCACCATGCTCAAAGCGGGAAAGACCACATTGTCCACCACGGTCTTGATCTGGCTGGAGGCGTCCGTCCAGGTCTGTTCCACCGCGCCGGCTACATCCCCGCCCGCAGCAAAAGCAGGTACGCAGAGGCACAGGGCCAAGGCGAGAACAACGAAAAACATCTGAAAAATACGTTTGCGTTTCATGATCGTTTTCCTCCTATAAAAAAGAATGGAGGGCCGTCCCGTGAGACGGCCCTCTGGATCGGATCCTATAGGTGTGGCTTAATAGCCGGTGCGGGGCAGGGGCTCCGCGGGCTTGTAGACCTTGGTCACCCAGCGGGAGGTAGCCATGATCCACTGACCGTTGTAGACGCCGCCCACGTCCGCCTGGTTGACGAACTGGGTGCCTCCAGTGAGCCAGGAGACCACATTGCAGTACACCTGCGGCGCCTCTACCTGCCGGAAGTTGGCGGGAACCACCCCGAACACCACCATAAACTCGGTGATGACCTCATTGGAGGCCAGTCCCAGGGCGGCGGGAGAGGCGTCCAGCACATAGTTCTGCTGGGTGCTCAGGTTGTCGTACATGGTCCGGTAGTTGGGATTCAGATTGGTCTTATAGACCACCTTGTAGTTTCCGGGAACGTTATAGGTGCCGGTGACGAGCTTGTCCAGCCGCACCGCCTGGGTAGGCAGGGTGTCGCGCCAGTAGAAGGAGGTCAGACTGGTGGTTGAGTTGTTGCCGATGCCGCTGAAATCATAGCGAATCTGCTGTCCCGGCATGACTTCTACATAGCCGGTCTTCTTGATGGAGACGTTGGTGTAGAGGCTCTTGTTGGTCATGGCAGCCTTGACGATCTGTCCGGCGTACTCGATCTCCACCTCGATGGGCGTCTGGTCCAGGCCATAGAAGTCCGCCGCCTTGGATTCCACAATTTTGTAGCGGCCCAGAGGCAGAGGCCGGGAGGAGGCGACGCCGTTCTTGTCCGTTTTGATGGTGTCTACCAGGTTGCCGGTCCGGACGTTGTAGATCTCAAACTCGGTGTTGGGAATGGGAGTTCCGGCAGGCCAGCCGTTCATGGAGTTGTAGTCCGCGCTGGTTTTGGTGATCTGAATCTGGCCGGTGATGGCAGTGTTCTCCCAGGTGATCTCCGTGGTGGTGCCATCGGTGACATAGACAGTCTTGAGCTGCTCATCCACGATGTAGCCCTCATTCTCCAGCTCCCGCAGGTAGTAGCGGCCAGAGCAGGGCAGGTCGTCGATGTAGACATAGCCTCGGTCATCCGAGGTGTACTGCCCGATGGGGTTCTTATTGCTGTCATAGAGCAGGAAGGTCACATCGCAGATTCCCTCACGAGAAACTGTGTCGATTTTGTGGATCAAGATGCCGCTGAATGCCTTGTTGGTCACCGTCAGAGAGACAGTCTTGCCGCCCTCTACCTCAAAATAGTGGGGCGTGGGATCCACCTGGAAACCCTCTGCCGCCTCGGTCTCCACGGCGTAGTAGGCACCATCCTCCAGAGAGACAAAGACGCGGCCATCCTCGCCAGTGGTTACGGTGTCGATGAGTTCATCGTCCACCTTGCGGATCTCGAAGGTGGTGTTGGGGATGCGCTCTGTCCGGTCCGCCTCGTTGACCTTGATGATCTCGACGCCGCCGATGGGGTCGTTATACACGGTCAGCGTCTGGGTATCCTCCGGATTGACCTCTACCGTCTGGATTCGGGTGTCCTCATCAATGGTGTAGCCAGGGATTGTCTTGGTCTCCTTGACCACGATGGTGCCGGTGACGCCGGAAATCATGATCTCACCATTTTCATTGGTCTTGTAGAGGCCCTTGCTGGACAGGTGGCCGTTGGCGTCGTCTACATAGCCGCCCTCGGCGTAGGTCAGTTCAAACTCCACACCGGCAAGCGGCTCATGGGTCACAGAGTCCAGTTTCCGGATCACAAGGGTTCCCTTTGCCTCATTATAAAAGCGCAAAGTCTGTACCTCGCCCGCCTTGATCTCAATGGACTTGGGGGCGGTGTCCAGGACGTAGCCCTCCAGGGCCTTGACCTCTCGGGCGGTGACAGTAGTGCCCGGTTCCAGATCCGTGATGACGATGCGGCCATTCTCGTCAGTGATGTACTCGCCGTTGCTGGGGCCCACCACCGCACCGCTGGAATCGGTCACCAGGAAAGTCACACCCTCCAAGGGCGTGGTGGTGCCCTCGATATACTTTTCAATGATCAGGGTGGTGCTGGGGGTGTTGTAGAAGGTCAACGTCTGCGTGTCGTTGGGGTTGACCTGGACTGTCTGGGTCTGGGTAGCGGGGTCAATGGAATATCCGGGGATGGTGGCTGTTTCAGTGACCACCAAGGTACCTACCACTCCATCGATCTGGATCATGCCGTCCTTGTCGGTCTTATAGAGGCCGTTGCTGGAGATGTAGCCGTTTTCGTCGGGTACATACTCGCCGGTGCTGGTGGTCACTTTGAAGGTGACCCCCTCCAGGGGTTCTCCCGTCAGAGAATCCCGCTTGTCGATGATGAGGGACCCCGCCTTGGAATTGGTGATGACCACCGTCTGGGTATCCCCATTGGGCCCGATGACCACATTGGTGGACGCCTGATCCATGACATATCCGGACGGGCTCCGGATCTCCGAAATGACGTATGCTCCCGGAGCCAGGTTGGTGATATGGATCTCACCATTGCTGTCGGTGATAAACACCCCGTTCTGGGTGAGCGTACTGTCGCCAATGACGCCGTCCAGTCCCACCTCGCAGCCTGCCGCCGTAGTCACCCGGAACTGGGCGCCGGCAAGGGGCTGGCCCGTGGCGCTGTCCCGCTTCTGGATGATGAGCTCGCCCTTGGGCTGGTTCTTAAAGGTCAGGCTGACGGTGCGGCCCTCTTTGATCTGCACCGTCTGGCTCTGGGTATCGATGATGTAGCCCGGCGGTGCGGAGACCTCCGTGACGATCACGGATTTGCCGGGAGCCAGGCCCTCGATCCTGATTTCGCCGTTTTCATCGGTCCTAAAAATGCCGTTGCTGTCGCCGATAAGGGTCCCGTCCGCGTAGGTGATTTTGAACTCCGCGTCGGGAAGGGTCACACTGGGGTTGGTGGCGCAGACCTTACGGATGAGCAGAATGCCGTCCGGCATATTTTCAAAGCGGACGGTGATGACACTCTGCTCCCCGCTGTCGGCCAGATAGACGGTCTCGGAGCTCTGGATGATGCTGTACCCGTCCGCCGGGTCTACCTCCTCCACGATATAGGTGCCTGGCTCCAGGCCCGTCCAGATGGCGGTGCCGTTCGTTCCGGTCACCTTCTGCCCGATGACGGTGCCGCCGGTGCCCGAGGTGCCGCCCAGGTAGCGCAGCTGGAACGTGGCCCCGGCCAGGGCTTCTCCGGTGACGGAATCATATTTCTCAACAATGATCGCGTTTAAGGGGACGTTCTCGAAACGCACCGTCTTACTCTCGCCGCCGTGGAGGATGACCGTCTGGCGGGTGGGCTCCTTGAGCTGGAAGCCTGGGGCGGGCTCCACCTCCTCGATGGTGAACTCACCGGGGTACAGGCGCTGACCCTGCTCGTGGAGGCGGATCTCGCCGCTGGCGTCGGTGACGATCTCACCGAAGTCGTAGGACTCCGGTGCGTCGGCTGCCTCGCCGGTGGAGGTGTAGGTCACATGGAAACGCGCCCCCTCCACGGGAGCGCCGGCAACGGAATCCACCTTGTAGATGGTCAGCTCCGGGGCTTTGTGGTTTTCAAAGACCAGCTTTTTCTCATCCCCCGCGTTCAGGGAGATGTTCTGCTCCCGATCCGCGTCCTTGTCCGGCAGGTAGTAGGGGGCCGGGACGGACAGTTCCGTGACCCGGAAGGTGCCAGGAGCCACCCGCAGGGTGACGGTGCCGTCCTGCCCAGTGGTCACGGTGTTCAGATAGTCACTGTCCACCCCTTCGATCCGGAACACGGTGCCGGGGATGGGGGTGGTGGAGTCCGCCGCGTCCACCTTGGCAATCGTCAGTTCCGGCTGCTTGAGGTTGTCGAAGATGAGCTGCCGGTCATCGCCGGGGCCCAGCCAGATGGTCTGGGTCGGCTCCGCCGCCACCACCCACGGATCCGGAACCGAGATCTCCGTCACCTCATAGCTGTCAACAGGCAGGCCAGTGAGGGTGGCTGTCCCGTCCGGCCCGGTGGTCACGTCCGTGTGGTAGCCGTGGTGGATGCCTTTGATCTCGAACACCGCGCCGGGGACTACCTCGCCTGTCTGTCCATCCCGCTTGAGGATGGTGAGGTTGGGGAGCTTGTGGTTTACGGCTGTGACGGAGATCGTGCCGCCGCCATCAATGTCCGCCTGATCCACATGGACGACCACCGGCTCCGTCAGCCGGGCGAAAGGCTCCGGGACAGAGACCTCTACGAAGGCATACAGGCCCTCGGTGATGCCGGTAACGGTGATGATGCCGGAGGCGTCCGTGGCCTCCGAGCCGACGATTTGGCCGTCCTTCAGGATATTGAAGACGGCCCCCTCGATGGGCTCGTCCGACTCATCCACCTTCCGCAGTTCGATCTTGACCTTGGCGTCGTTTTCAAAGACCAGATCCACATCGCTCTTGCCGTCCCAGTAGAACTCCTGGCGGACCTTGTTGGGATCGCTGCTGATGGTATATCCCGTGGGCGGGGTCAGTTCTGTCGCCACGAACGATCCAATGGGCATGGTGTCCCAGGGGACGTCCTCCAGGTAGCCCCCTTCGCCGGTGGTGTAGGTGCCGGTGAAGCTGTTGTCTACGCCCTCGATCTTGATGACGGCGCCGGCCAGACCCTTGGTGGGGTCGTCCGCGTCCACCTTGCGGATACTGCCCTCGCTGGTGATCTCAGGGGTATCCGTGAATGTGACCGTGACTGTTTTGCCATTTTCATTGGGCAGGACCACATACTGGGGGCCGGGGTTGTCGATCTGGTACCCCTCCGGGGCCTCCAGTTCCGTGATGGAATAGGTGTTTGCGTCCAAGGGGGAGAGGGTATAGGTCCCGTCCGCCCCGGTCACGACCTCCTTGGAATAGGTTCCATTGGCGTTCTGGATGAGGAACCGGGCGCCGGACAGCCCCTTGCTGGGGTTGGTGGCGTCCACCTTCCTCACGGTCAGCTCATACTGTTCATGGGTGACGGTGAGATCGCCGATGATGATCCCCTGGACGTCATAGGCCGGATGCTGTGTGGAACCAGGGCCGGCGTAGGTGTACTCATAGACATCGCAGTCGCCCCAGACGCCCTGTTCCCCTAAGTCCAGGATATATTGCGCCCGATCACGGAAGGACCAGCCCTCCAGCTCATCGTCGATGCTGGTGTAATTGGTGTGCTGCAGGTTGTTGTAGATGTATAACAGCTCCTCGGCGCAGGCGACCAGAGGATCTGAGAAGAGATTCTCCTGATAGCGCCAGATCACGGCCTGCACCCAGGCGTTCATCATCCAGGTGTAGTCAGAGCCCCAGACCTCGTCCACGCCCAGGGCGTGGGCCTGATCTGTGAAAATGCCGCGGCTGTGGGCGTAATAATAGGCCATCATGGTCTTGACGGTAGGGTCGCTGATGGGCTGGGGGTTATTCCACTCATGTCCCTCCAACGACCAGCCCATGCCGCCCCCGTGGTCGGCACAGAAACCTGTGACAGTGTCGCCGTTGTAGTCAAACTTCATCTGGTGGAGCCAGCAGGTGTCGAGGGCCGCGGATTCGTAGTGGACGCCGTTATGGGTGCAGTCCTCCATGACGATGGTATCCGGACTGGCGGCCAGGGCCGCGGTGGGGAGCAGGCCCAGGATACACACCAGCACCAGCAGCATGGACATGATCCGGGTTCGCAGAGAATGCGTCTGTTTCCTCATGTTCTTTTCCTTTCCTCGGAAAAGGAAAGGCCGAAGGGACAGGGCATTCCAGCAGAAAGCAAACAGGCCGTGGACGCTGCATCCCTACGGCCTGTTCCATTACCGATATTCAAAGTTTTATCGGCTTCTCCCCCATCTGCTATGGGAGAGCGGTTCTTGCTCCGGATAGGAGCGGCTTAATTCATGGGCTTCATCTCCGTTTCTTCAGAATTTTGGGCCAAAAAAGAGCGGCCCCTCCTGCTTGGGAGGGGCCGTGCCGCTGGATCAGCGGTCATCCGTAGGGGTTGTTTGTGGTGGGGTCACCCAGGAGCAGATAACAGTAGGTGACGCCCTGCTCCACCGTGACGCCCACGCCGAGGCTGTCCGTATCGGGGGCGAGCATGGCTTGCAGGTGTCCGGGGGAGTCCACCCAGTTCTCCACCGCCCGCCGGGAGATCTCCGGGAGAGCGGCGCCGGTGAATACAGTGATGTTGGAGCGGAATCCATAGGGGTATCCGGCGTCCGCCACCGCCTCGCACTCCTCACGGTTGTGGTGCCAGGTGTATTTCTTCCCAGAGAGCTCCTGGGCGGCGGTCATCAGCCGCTGGTCAACAGCCAGCTCCGGGAGTCCGTGTTCACGCCGCACCTGATTGACCAGCGCGGCGATGTCCTGGCGCGTCTGCTCCAGGCCGGATGCCTGTTCCGAGGCGTGGCCGGTGTAGGGTGCGCCGCTCTCGATCCGCACCGCGTCGTCCCAATAGACGTTGAAGTCCAGAGCCTCGCCCACATCTGCCAGTTTCACATAGTTATTGCCGTTGATGAGGTATGCCTCCAACTGGATCTGTTCCCCATCCAGATAGAACTGGTGGGTGCTGCGGACCGCCGTCAAAACCTCCTCCGCCGCATGTGCAGCAGGACCGGCCAGGGCCATCCCCAGCACGATACATGTGGATGCCAGCAGGATATTTTTCTTTCTGCTCATGACTTCGCTCCTCCTTTGCAGTATTGTGGCCGATTTCTTTAAGCTCACAATACCGAAAAATCGAGCGAAAGTCGAGAGAAAGATTACTGGCAAAACGGAGAAAAGCACGGAGCGATTGTCAGATGTAGAAAAGAGGGGCTGCTCCTATAAAGGAACAGCCCTCTTGCAGAAAATCACTTGAATAAGCTTGGGTAATCCGTTTTTCCGTTCACAACACGATAGATATAGACCGTATCGCCAATAACCCGGTAAACTGCAATATAGGTTTTTGTCAGCACCAATTTGCGGTATTCCTGTTTGGCCAGCACCGGATCTGGGTGAAGCGGTCCGGCATAAGGATGCTCACCAAGTATCCCGATATGCTCCATGATCTCATCGATGGCTTTTTCGGCGGATACAGGACCGACCTCGCGCAGATAGAAATCCGAGATCCGGTCAATATCCAGCCATGACGCCTGGAGAAATTCAATTTTCGCTTTGGGCATGGCGGAACTTCTCCTTTACCATCGCATTGACTTGATCCATGGTATACGTCGGAGCGCCGGAGAGACGGGAAAACTCGGCCTCCAGAATACTGGCCCGGTGTGCCAACATCTTCTCACGTTCCTCAAATGCCTCTATACTGAGAACGACCAGATCCGCCTCACCTTTATTCGTAATAAAAACGGGTTCTCCAGAAGCATGGGCCAGCTCCGAAATTTTGGGATACTCATTTCGCAGCGCGGTAGAAGCCTTGATCTGCACAGCAACAGCACCTCCTTACTATTCTATCAATACTATATCATAAGTATGATAGAAACGCAAGGTTATTATGCCGCGTATTTATTGGGCCACTGCTTTGACGCACCAGCGGTAGTCTCTCTGGTTCATCACACAGGTGTAGAGGGTGATCATGTTTTCCGTGGTGGCGGCGAGGCCGCTTCGGTCGGTCTCCAAGACTTTAGAAACGGACACCACCTCATAGGTGCGGGTCCCCAGCTTGGTGGTCAGCGTGATCTCGTCCCCCAGTTCCAGGGTATGGATCTTCCCAAAGTGGTTGTTGGTGCCCCTGTTGTGCGCCGCCACCGCAATATTTCCGCGCCAAATAGAGGTTTCCTCGAAGTGACCGGCACCCTTGGCCAGGGTTTTGCTGTCCGTGCCCTCATAGACCTTCACAGTCAAACCGATGGCCGGGATCTTCAGCGTTCCCAAGTGACCGCCAGAGTAATAGAGATCGCTTGTCACTTCGGTGTAGCCGGTGGAGGGAGCCGATGTTTCCGGGGCAGCAGGGGTATTCACAGTGGGGATCGTACTTCCAGGGACAAAGACCGGGGCGGAGGTGCCGTTGACCGCCGCGCCGGTGGCGGGCATGGATCCGGGCGCCAGGTTGGGGGTGAGGGGCGTCCCGGTGTTCAGGGTATCGGCGCTGGCGGTACCGAATCCAGGCGGGATCAGGGCGGCGTTTTTACTGATGTCCTCATTCTTCCTTGCCCCTCCATCTGCGGTGATGACCGGCTCAAAGGAGGTGGGGGTGCCGTAGTCCGGATCGCCCGGCGCGTCGATGGAATACTCCAGCGGCCCCGCCGCGCTTGCCGGAACCGACAGGGCGGCGGTCAGGCACATCAGGCAGAGAAACGCACACAATTTTTTCATTCGCTTTCCTCCTCGCTCTCATGCTTCCGTTTATAGAGCAGGCATCCGCCAATGACGCCGCCTGCGGCGAATACCACACCCAGCGGCACCAGGATATAGGCCCAGTTAAACTGGACTGGACTGCTGTCCGAATCAGGCAGCGGCGCCAGCGGCTCAATGGCTGTGCCCTCGAAGATGGCCACATAGCGGGTCTTGTTCAGGGCGATCCGGCTGACGGTGCCGCTGTAATCGGCGGTGACCGTGTAGCCGGTCACATAGCTGCTGGTGGCACTGCCGGTGTAGGTGGCGACTGCCGTAAAGCGGTCTCCCATGGCGTAGCCGTCTGTATTGGCGGTGTTGTCCGTCTGCCAGCTGATGTTCTGGAGGGTCAGGGTGCGGCCATTGTCCTCGATGGTCTTGGGGATGTTGGCGGTATCCTGGCTGGCCAGATTGGGGTAGCTCCGGGTGGCGGACACCTCTCTGGTAGAACTCCCGTATCCGGCCACCTCCACCTGGACGGTGTCCAGCTGGAGGGTCAGTACGCCGGAGAGCCCATCCTCGGTGATGAACTCCTTCTCCTGGGGGAGCAGGGCCAGCACGGACTCCATGTCCTTGCTCTTGCTCTCCAGAGAGACGGTCTCTGTGTGCTGGCGGCTCTCGTTCTCCGGCAGTTCCTGCTTGAGCAGGTCAATGAGGGTATAGCGAAACCCGTCCTGCTCAAAATCTGACCGGGGAATGCCGGCGGGATCCTCCTCCGGCCCCAGGTCGTAATACTTGCGGATCTCTGTGCCATCCTCGCTCCGGGACACGGAGGTGGGGTAGCAAACCTCCGGGGGCGCAGATGACTGGGAAATCACAACCGACTCCGCGGCAAAGGCGGAGGGGGACAGTGCCATGGTCAGGCACAGGACCGCGGCACAGAGTGCGAGTTTTCGTTTCATTTCAGCTCTCTCCTTCCTGTTACATGGACATGCCGCCCATTTCGGGCCCGTCCTGCTCCGGACCCCCGTTCTGGCGCTGGCTGAACCCCTGATCCAGCTCCATCCAGTAGGCGTCCAGCACAGCCTGATCGAAGGACTGCTTGAATTCCGGGGTACAGGGGAAACAGATGTCCCGATATTCGCCTTTGACCTGGCGGCTTGGCATGGAGACGAAGGGACCGTTTCTGCCCTCCTTCACCTGGACCCCGCGGATGGCGAAGCACCCGTTCAGGTTGACCGAGGCGTCTGCCAGGATGGGGCCCTTGACGCTGGGACGGTAGATCTTCACATTGATCTGCATGGGCAGCTGCTCAAAATTGGGGTTCTGATGGTTGATAGTCTGTTTCATCGCTCACTTCTCCCTTTCTCTTTTTTCAGCCGTTCCAGGGTGTGGAGGGCTATCCGGTCATACTCCCAGGGTTCTACCTCCAGGGAGAGGTAGGCGCCCTGCTCGTTGATCCCATCGGCTCGATATTTCAACACCAAGGGCATCGGCTCGGTTTTGCGATTCAGAATGCCGGGAGATACCCAGCCTGTCCCGGCCACATAGACCTGGCGGATGGCGGACTGGGCCTCGCCGGACAGATTCAGCCATAAAAATTTCCCCTGAAGGTCCTGCGGCAGACCATCCGGGGAGGGAATGGGTTCGATTACATTGCCTTTGATGCGATAGCGCAGGCCCATGGCCGTGATACAGGCGCCAGTGGCGCTGGCGGCCTCCGGTTCCTGTGCCCAGAGGGGGAAACAGCTGTAGTCCGAGGCCAGCACATCTTCTCCTTCCTGATCGTCCGGGAACAGGGGAAGGCACTTTACCAGCTCCAGGACATGGATTCCGTCTGTGAGTCCCAGCACTCTGATCCCGGCAGCAGGCAGGGATTGGTAGCGGGCCAGAGCCTCCTCCAGTGTGGAAAACTGCTCCACGCTCCGGCCCTTTCGCAGAGACCGCTTGGGGGGCAGGCGCAGATCGTCAATGGTGTAATAGGAAATGTTCATGTCTATCAATCACCTCATTCCATGGTCATCCCACCCATCGCGGGGGAGTCGTTGTTCTGTTCCTGCCCTTTCAGCTCCATCAGCTTTTCCTTTGCCCACTCCGGAAGGAATTCGTCCTTCAGCGCGCCGATAAAGTCTGTTCGGTTCCAGCGGGTCATCTCTCCATCCCCCAGGCAGGTGCAGCGGATGGAACGGCCAATGGCTTTGGGGCTGCATCCAAAGCCATCGTGGGCGTACCAGAGCTGAGCTTGGGGTGTCCAGTAGGTTTCCTTCAGGGTATCCGAAGAGAGCACCAGCACCTTTCCCTCGTAGTTCAGATCTTCAAAGGAGTTTGGTTCACACTGGCTGGGTCCAAAGAGTCCAAGCGCCCGATATGCCGTGCGGTATTGGTCCACCACTCCATCCAGTACAGCGGAGCGGGTTGGCACCACAAAGCTGAGATTGTGGAGTTTATCTGGTGGGATATAGATTTGACTGGCCCATGCTTTATTCTCGGAACTGTACTGGCCACCCCATTCCAATTGCTGAACCGTGTTGGCCAGCACCCAGGCTGTCCGCTTATAGCCGAACTCTTGGATAACTTCGGTCAGGCATTTCTTGTCCAGATGGTCGCCGTCGTAGTGCTGTCGTACGGCTTTCTGAATGGCATCCTTGCAGTCAATGTTCTCCAGATAACTGGCCCTCCACAGAGACTGTTCTCCCCGTCGGCAGGCCTCCTCCGCGGAATATGGGTAGAGATACGTCTCACGCATGATTTTTCTCCTGACGCATCTGCCGCCGGAGGGCATCCAGGTCCACATTGCCCTCCTGGAGCATAGCGCGGAAGCCTTCGTCGAACTCCTGCAGCGGGTCTTCCTCTCTGTGCTCGCTGGGGTCATCATCTTCTGCCTTGGATACGATCACCCGGTCGTCCTCCGCAACGGCCTCCAGGCTGTCCGCCTCATCCAGTCCGGCCAGTTCCAGTAGACAGGTGGGGATGGTCAGGCCGGGATCGTCCATTTCATCTTCCTCCTCAAGGGTGTCC
The DNA here is from genome assembly GCF_002160895.1 of Faecalibacterium sp. An122. GTDB lineage: Bacteria > Bacillota > Clostridia > Oscillospirales > Ruminococcaceae > Faecalibacterium. The sequence goes on from NZ_NFLL01000011.1 coordinate 36,448, forward strand.
TCACACTCGGGAAATTCCGCCCCTTCCTGGCTGAATACCGCCAGCTGGAGGAGCAGAGATGCGGCAGTGGAGGTGAGGAACTGGAGAAGGTGCAGGCATTCCAGGGTACTCAATGCATTCCGTGCCGCCAGGACATATCCGCCGCCTGTGTGGAGGATCAGCTCCTCCGCGTCCGCAAGGCCGGAGAGCTGGAGGGCAGCGCGGGGGATCGTCAGGGTCTTGTTCTCAGGATTGTGGTAGAGCTTAAAATACATAGGTTTCATCAAATTCTCCCTTCTGAAAGTCAAACAGATTGATTTGTGTTGTGGCATGAGCGCGCTCCGCCATGTCATAGTTGGCGATGAGCAGCTCGGAAAATTGGCAGTTAGGGTCGTATCGCTGTCGGATGTTGTTCAGCCGGGTCACCGGCTCGATCTGGATGCCGGGGGCATCGTACAGCCCCCGGATGAAGGCATCGTCGTTGTAGGACAGCAGGAACTTGCCTTCCATGGACAGCAGGGCATCCCGCAGGCGGATGTGGTCCCGTTCCGTGAAGCCGTCCTCACCGATGTTCTGGTAATACCCCTCTGTGGCGTGGTAGGGTGGGTCGCAGTAGAAGAAGGTCACTGGGCGGTCATAGTGCCGGATCAGTGTTTGGAAGTCTTGGTTTTCCACCACCACATCCGCCAGCCGTCGGTGGGCCTGCTCAATGAGCGGGAAGTTGCTCCACATATCGTGAGGCTGGCTGGCAAAGCTGGTGAGAGCGGCGGCGTAGCTCTGGCGGATGACCTGGTAAAACCAGGCCGCCCGCTGAATATCCGTGGTGCGCTTACGGTGCAGAGCCAGCCGCGCCCGCTCGAAGTCCTCCCTGGAATTGAGGACATATTTCAGGGCGTTGATCAGCAGATCCGGCTTGTCCCGCACACAGCGGTACAGGTTGGCGAGGAGGCCGTTGTAGTCGTTGTAGACCTCGAAGTCGTTGCCGGGGGCTTTATGAAACAGCACCCAGCCGCCGCCTCCGAACACCTCCACATACCGCTCATAGAACAGGGGAAATCGCTTCACTACTTCCTCCCGCAGAGCTTTCTTCCCGCCCACCCAGCTCATAAAACTGTTCAGGGGGGATCACCTCCGTCCAGCGGGAGGCAGGTCTGCTCCGTGTCGAACCGTTCCAGGGAGCGGTTCAGCCCGCGGATAGCGGCGGCGATGCCACTGATCCGCCGGGTCAGATGGGCGATGGTGGCCCGAACCTCCTGTTCTGTGGCGGCGTAGAAGTAACCGCTCCCGCTGCTGGCGATGGGTACGCCGTCCCGCCGCAGCTGATTGACCAGATGGCGCACCTCGATGCCCTTGATGCCGAAGGTCAGCTCCAGTTCCCGGCTGGTGGCGGCGTTGAACTCTCCCAGATGATACTGCTCCAGATATTCCGCCAGCCGTTCTTTTTCCATAGTCGCTCCTTTCCGGGACCTGATTTCCCGAAAAAGGGCGCAAAAAAAGAAGGGGCCGTCCCCATTCGGAAAACGGCCCCTGCATGATTTCAGATACTGTTCTGCTTATTTTATTTGATCACCCCCAGACCCCGCAGCAGTTGGACACAGTCCTTTGCCCCTTGGATGTAGAGGCAGCGGCGCTGTTTCTGCGCCACGCGATTGAGCTGCGTGATGTAATCCAGCATCAGCGTCCGCTGGGTTTCCTCCAGCCGGAGGTCACGGCGGATCTCGTCGCTGATATCGGACATTCTTTCTTCTGCCAGTCCATCCGGCTCGACGCGGTCCAACTCCCGCAGAGCCTGCTCGATGAGCTGGTCCAGGGTATCTTCGGCGATTTGTTTGCGTTCGTCCATCGGCTGTGCCTCCTTTGCCGCAAACACTACCACACTCCGGGCGGAATAGCCATACCAATATCCAACAAAATTGCGGCGGTTACATGGACATGGAGGGGCTGTTGGATTGCTTCGGCTGGCTGTACTCATAGGAGATCTCGCCGCCGTTCCACGCGACATATCCGTGGTCTGTGGCGGACAGCCCGTGCTGGTTCATATACTCCTCGGCGTAGGCTCTGCAGTCAAAGCACTCCGCCAGCAGGCCGGACTTTGGGATGACGCCGTCCCGGACAGCCAGTTCCCGGCCATACTCCGCCAAGTCTAAACCACGGGGGACGAAGGCATACTGCCGGAGGTTCTGGGCATAATCCAGAGCCTGATCCAGCCGGTGGCAGTCCTCCAGTTCCAGCACCGCCTGCCACTTGTCCAGCCAGTGGGGTTCTCCCTGGCCCCGCTCCGCCCAGGCATAGCCGAAGTCGATAGCGTGGCGCACCAGCTCACCTGCGGAGGCATACTGGTCGGGGATCTCCTCCAGCTGGGGCAGGCAGCAGTCCGCCTCCAGCACGATGCATTCGCTGAGCGTTTCCGCGTGGAGTTCGTCCAGCCCCAGCAGCAGTTCGTCCGGGTGGGCGGCGTCCATGTGGTCCCCGGTATCGGGGAAACCCACCCATACACCCTCCATGTTTTCCCGACTGGCCAGCCTGACCCGGATGGCATAGTCCCCGACCGCCGGCTGAAGGAGCTGAGATGTTTCCGGCATGGGGATCATGAGGGAGGATTTCCGTACATAGTGACCCTGGCAAAAGATCCCTTTGTCCCGTTCCCGGTAGGCCGTGCCTACCTGTTCCGCGTTGAGGAAGGGAATAGCCTCCGGTGAGGGGCGCTCCAGGTGTTCCAGGACGAACCGGCCCAGGGCCTCGTCGTCCCCGGCTCCGTAGTACAGATCAAAGCAGGGAAGCTGGTTCGCCAGTTCCATCACACGGTCAGCTTGCGTCGGGCGCTCCAGTTCCAGCGCGCCGGTGAACAGGAGCCTCTCTTTTTCTGTCATATTGGCAAACCGCAACTCCAGCCAATCATGCTCCGATTTGGTCATTTCCATGCCGTCCAGCAGATCGAACAGCCTGTCCTGATGATTTAACACAGATGCATCCCTCCCTTTGCTTCCTCTGTTTGCCCGGCCGCGCTCTCTGTTTGAATCGCCTGTTCAAGAACGCGAAATGGACTCCATCTGCCGCAGCAGGGGCAGGCGACGGTCCCATTGTCAGAGGCATCGATCTGTTCCTGAGTGACTACGCCGGGTTTTTGACAGCACTCGTTGACCACGGTCACCAGATGGGCCGTTTGCAAGATCTCCGGCCGGTACTGGCGGTTGAAGGGGACAAAGTCTACCCAGCGGGGATGATCGAAGATGCGGTCAACATGGAGCTGCAGTGCCTTTTTCCGGATCTCACCGGCGGATTCCTTGAGAAAGTTCCGCTCTGAACACCACTGGGTCAAATATCCCAGCAGCTCCTGTTCGCCCTTTCCTCGGATCAGCTTCTCCGCCGCCTGGTACCAGACGGACTCCTCGATCTCCCCGATGCGGGTTTTGACGCCGGACCAGGAGCTGTACTTCTTATCGCGGCCGGAGCCGGTGCTGACGCTCTGGAAGGTTCCGTATTTCCACCGGAGATCCTCAAATTCCAGTTTGGAGAAGTCGATCCCCCGCAGATCACGGATGCGTCGACTCTCGAAATCCAGCATGCTCACATCCCTCCCATCTGGGGACTGTCCATCGCCTGGGGCTCCCGCTGGAAGACCGGTAGCTGGCCGTTGTCCTTCCGGCGGAACAGGCCATAGTCGGTGATGGCCGCGTGGTTCTCCTCCAGCATCTGTCGTCCAACCATAGCGGCCTGGGGTGTCTGGAACAGTTCCTCCGGCAGATCCGGGTACTTCTCCCGCAAGACCACCTCCGCATAATCCCAGGTCGCGGCCACATCCGGTCGGAGGTCGTAATCGTCCAGACCGTGCATGAGCTGGATGGCGTCCTGCAGGCTGGGGCACCCGGCCACAGACAGCAGAGCCTTGTACTTGACCCAGTCCGCCTCATGCCAGCTCTGCTTTTTCTGCGCCAGGTTTGCTGCGAATTCGCTTGCCATGCCGATGCCGCCCTCCTGTTCGATGGCATCATCGACCGCATCTCGCAGAGAGGGGATCTCACAGTCGATACAGCGGAAGGCGCACTCGTCCAGCGAGGCCGCGTCTACCTCTCCCACTGCCCGCCAGATGTCGGCGTCTGAAGCGGGGAGGTTCAGGATAGTGGTCTTATCGTTATCATAGCTGGGATCGTCAAAAAATCCCTTGCGTACCTCCAGCACCACCGGGGCGCTGGGGCGGGCAAAGCAGAACATCTCGCCCTTCCGATATACCTCTTTGAAGTCACTGCCAGGCTCCGCGTAACCCCGGCTGGTGAACACACCGCTGTGCTCCTCCTGGTGCTGTTCCCCCAGCAGTTCCAGCAACCTCTCCCGAAAGCTGCTGTCCTCCTCCATGGTATCCACCAGGGCCATGGCCTCCTCCGAGAGCATCTCCCCCTCATACAAAAGCGCCCCAAGTTCCTGCGTGTCGGAGACTTGGGGCGCCAGAAGGCAGATATCCGCATTGAAGGTCAGGTTGATGAGGCGGGAGAGGGGAAAGGGAGCAGTGTGGTTTTCCTTCTCGATCTGGAGCAGGCCGTCCAGCCCCATCCGGTCATCCTCACCCAGCATGGTCAGCCGGAGGGCCAGCAGGTTCAACTCCAGCAGATCCACATTCCGACCGATCATATCCGCTGTGATACCGGGATAGCGGATCCTGGTCAGCTCATTGCGGCAAGTTTTGACGTCCTGGACACGGGCCTTCTGGAGCGCGTCACAAAGCTCCGCCTGGGTACACGGCATCGTCAGCACTGCGGAGGTCTTATAGCTTTCGGGCCCGCCGCTGCTGATCTCCACCTCGAAGATCTTCTTATCCAAGGGTCATCCCTCCCTCTGTCTGTTCCTCTCTCTGAATTTCATAATTGGCAGGATCCGCCCCAGGAACATCCCAGCCTGCCATGCTTCCGATCTCCATGGCCTGCCGCTGGGCGGGGGTGACGCCACGCCGCTCATTCAGCTCGTCTGCCAGCTCCACGTTGCGCTCCTTGTCTCCGGTATCCCACTGGGAGGGATAGTAGCCGGACTCGCCCCGCCGGATGCAAATGAGCTGGCCGGTGGTCTGTAGGGTGGAGAAACACTCCGCCGGCAAGCCATCCGCAAACTTGGGGGCGAACCGCTCCTGCTCTGTTTGGATGCTCCAGTTGTCCCACTGCCACAGGTGAACATAGAGTTCGCCGCCATCAATCTCGATTTCTCTCTGCTCAAAGCCCTCGCCCCAGCCGTCGGATGCCTGGCCGGTGAGGTAGTCCTTTAGGGAGGAAAGTTCCTCCGGGGAGAGTTCCCCAACTACCCGGCATTCCGCCACGCCCCAGAGTTGGCCGTTGCGTTCCTCTGCGTTGAACTCCGCGGACCGCACTTTGACATTCAGGCTGTCCTGTTTATCGTACCAGCGCATAACGCCCCGTTCTTTCTCCTCCGGCATCCGGTTTCTGACCAGGGCGCCCCGGATATGGTCCTCGTAGTCCAGCAGCGTCCGGCCATCCCACTCCTCGCCCTCCTCGGACGTATCGCCCCACTCGTCCCGCGGGTAAAAGTCGGCGGTCAGGGGCAAATACAACTTGAGAAGAGTTGGCTCCGGCGGCTGGACGGAAAATCGATCCTCCCCGATGGCCACCCCCAACTCCCGACCGTTGTCCCATTTCACGTGGAAGGTGCCCAGATCATCGATATGATCCAACGTCCCCATGGAACCTTCCGGGAGGGGATGGGGATCGTCCGCCATTTCAATCAATCGAATCCGGCTGCCCTTGGGATACTGCTCCCGCATGAACTCCAGCCACTCTCTCGGTACTTCTCGCACTTCACATTCCTCCCATCGTTATGTCCTCTTGGGGCGCTGTCTGTTTCAGCTCCTGCCGGATAGTCTCCGCTGCATCGGAAATGGCCGGGTCATCCCGGAAACTCTCCAGCCTGCGGTAGTCCTCAAAGAACTGCTGTTCTCCATCACAAAATCGAACCAAATCCACCGTGGCGATCTCGTCCTTGGTGACGCCCAGCCTTTTCTCAGGCCGGTCGCTGTCTTGGTAGAGCTGTATCGCCCCATCCAGTGTCAAAGCCCTGTGGATCTGCTCCTTCGAAGTGTTGCAGTCAGTCATCACGAACCAGGAATAGGTGTGAGGCTTGCTGGGGTCCGCAGCATCCCGCAGGGCCTGCTTTCCGGCCTCAGTGAGACCATAGTTGCAGACCCGGCGGGGGTTCTCCTCGCCGGCGAAGTCCAGCAGGATGTCGTCCACCGCCTTTTTCACCTCTGGAGCGACTGTCAGGGTCTCATAGCAAAATCCGGTGGTGTCCCGATAGGGCAGTTCCTCCCGGATGGCCTGGAGGTACTGCCCGGCATCGGTGAATTCCTGTTTCTCGCCGCTGGCATAGCTCACTCGGCCCACCAGCTTGTCCTGCCTGGCCATCTCTTGCTGGCGCAGGTCGTAGACATACAGATAGCCTTGGTAATCCCCCGGCCTGGGGGTACAGCGCAAGCAAAAACGGTAATGTTCTGTCTCCGAAATAAATCCGTAGACGCGGTCGTTTTCTGCAATTTCACCTCCGTTGTGCCAGCAATAGGTGTTCATGGCTGCCAAGTTCTTCAGCGGCCCGTCCTGCCGCATGGCATCCACAAATTTCTGCAGGGCCTCCTTGAACTCCGGGGTGTTGAATCGGTCTTCGTTGTGGGGCCACCAGGTGTGGTGGAATCCCTTCCCGCCGGAGCCGAAGTCCATACGGAGGTGGCCCACTGTGCCCAGTGCCTCGTCCCGCTCATCGTTGGAATAGAAAAGGCCCGCCTCCTCAACGGAAGCGGGCCGCAGGTCAAAGGGGGGCGTCTGTTGGAAACTACTTTGTTTTTTCACTTCGATCACCTCGTTTCTGTTTTTTGAACACAACCAATACCACAACTTGTGATGAAAGTCTACTACAAATCGTGGAGAAAATTCAGGTCATCCGCATCCCTATCTCTGGCTCCGGTGACTCCATGATCTGCTCCAGGTATTTGGGGTCTACCACAACTTCTGACTCATTTCTACCGTTGAAAAAGGCAAGAATGTGTTCTTTCTGGATCTGAGCCTCATAGACGGTGCCCTCCTCACCAAAGCGGTAGGCAAACCACTCTGCCGTATCCCGGTCCAACGTCCAGGACAGTGCTTTGATGTTTTTGGCATTGTAGGAGGTAACACCACGATAGACAGTCACAGGATCCTCCAGCGACTGATAAACTGCGTACTCCTCCTCGTCCATCAGAAGTTCCGGCGGGACAGAATGGAATAGAGTCAGCAGTTCTCTTTTGCTCACATTGCGGTCTTGGTTTGGGCACTCCTCCAAGATCCACGCATGAGCCAGCAATTGGCCCAGATCCTCCTGTGAAAGGACTGGGGCGGTAAATTTGAGAAAGGTCAGATAATAGGGCTTGTTAAGAAGGAAAAATACCTGACAAGCGTTTTCAGCACTGTCGATCTGTTTGCCCACCATCTCCTTCCATTTGGCATAGTCTTCTTTGTTGTTGAGCAAGTCGACCACAGTGATATTGCCATCCTCATTTTGAGTAGCGGTAACCCCGGTACTTGTAAACGGATGGCTGACGATAGCCGGCGAAAATGAGGTTGGCGCGATTGGCATATCGAGGAGTACATGGGCGATCATCTTCACCTTGGGAAGATCGGTTTCCTTCCACATTAAGAAAAATCCCCCAACTGAAAATCTTGTGTATTCTGTTCTGCTGTTATCCTCCGTATGACAATTGCCTCAATTTCAGGTTTATTTCCCAAATAGGCCACATAGCCGCGATCCCCCAATACTCCGCCTTCCTTCTTGATGTAATGCTCTCCAAATTTCTGATAGTCAATATATGAATCCAACTCAGATTTAACTTCAAAATGTCCAGAGACTTGAATCAAATGTTGCCCATATTCTTCTGCGTTGCTTATGCCGGGGATTACAGTAAAATCATAGATATTCTCTGCAATCCATAATATTTCCTCTGGGGTATCAGGCCAGATAGTATCGAAAACGGTATGAAATTTGTCCAAAGTTTGTGCATCAAACAATTGAAGGCACTTAGACAATGCATTTAATGTCTTCAAATGTTCCGTTAGAGGATATTCGCCTTCAAAAACACTCCTGACCGCTGGGCTGATATCATCATCGGTAGCAATCAGCGTCGCAGTAAATTTTTCCGGCTGTGTTGCACCCAAACGGCATAGTGTCCGAGTGATTTCACTTTCAGCACATGGGAAATATAGTGTTTCTTGTTCATTCATTTGATTGTTTAATGAAAGTAATACAGATGCCATACTGTTCTTATAGTAGAAATCCGGAAAATGTCGGCCATCATAAACTTGTTCTAACATCGTACCGTTGTCGTACACTACACCGTAGGGAGTAATTTGGCCGGAGGTGTCGTTGAGAATCAGATCCAGTGCTGTCTTGCGTGCATCTAACCGCTCCAGCTCTTCCATGGAGGCGCAGCCACCATGTAGGTTCATGTAGTGATCCCGGCCAATCTGCTCCAAGTCGGAAAAGTCCGTGATGACCGTGGCCTGCTGACAACAAAAGGTCAAATTGATGAGGTCGGTCATATCGGAGAGTCCCATTTTCACCACCATCCCCTGGAACTGTGCCAGCTCCCCGTCAGAAAAACTGTCCAACCGCTTGACGAGGTAATCCAACTCGTCCACATTGATTCTGTGTCCCTCCAGGCATTTCAGACTGGGAACGCAGCCTTCGATCTCCTCCACCATACAATCCTTTGCCCGCGGGTCTCCGATATCCAGCGCCTCCAGCATCTTGATCGTGTCGTTGTATTGATCCTGCGGGATGGGGAAGGGGATAGTGACCAAGCCATATTCCAAGTGATCAGCGTTATACAAAGCCGCTTTGATCCTCATGCTCCAACTCCTTTTCGTTCAGTTTTTTTACTCTGGTGCGCATACAGTCATCCTCGCCGCCCCAACAGAGGAAACCGTGGGCGGGATAGGGGCAGCCCTCGCAGCGGGAGAACTGCCGGCACACTGGTTTTTGTTCCGGCTCCGGGGCATAGCCGGGCGCATAGTTGATGTGGAGCAGCCACTTCTTCACACTACTCCACTTAGGAGGTGGTTGATTGACCACCCCGACATAACTGTTCAGTTTTTTGGGATCCACACGGAGCACCTCACTTGCTTTTTCTGCTCTGAAAACAAAAAAGCGGGGGCCGTATTCTGTCCGATGGCAGATGATACGGCCCCCGCCTTGTTCAGCGTAGGATCTATAAATTCATTTGCGGTTCCTGGCTCTGGGCCTGCTCCAACCGGCTCTGCAGATCCGGGACGGTGTACTCGATTTTTGTTCTGGCCTCCTGAATGGCTTTTTGCTGCTTGTAGTCCAGCTCCGGGCCTTCATAGAACCAATGCTCCGCGGCGCGGTACAATTCTGTGAGTTCCTCCGGGGTAAATAACTGCGCTCTGGGGATCAGGCCGGAGCGGACAGCAAAGTCCTGCTTGGCGCTCTGGAAGTCATCTTCATAGTAGTGACCGTGGCTGACTCCAGTTCGGTCATAGTCCCAGATCCAGGTTACAAATTGATACCCCTGGCCATTTTCTCGTTCCTGGCCTGCCAGCACCGCGCCGCCGAAGTCCGCCAGCAGGCGGAAGTCCTCATGCAGGCCAGAGGCATGGAGCAGGGGGGCGTTTTGCATCGTTTCCACATAACTGTATACCTCGTCCGCATCCATGGCCACCTGATGGTACAATTCACTGGCCTCCTCGTTTTTGCTTCCCGCAGGCAGCAGGAACACATCGTTGGCCGGTGAAACGAAGAGGACAGGCTGGCCGTGGAGGAACACCTCCAGCCGCTTGTCCTCGTAATTTGCTGATTCAATTTCCTTTTTTCTCAAGCATCTTGAAAGTTCTTCAAAAAATTTGTTGGCCATTTCTTGTCTCCTTCCACAGATATGAACAGTCATAAAAAGCGGCAGGTTTCTTATGACCTGCCGCTGTAGACACTACCCATCCAGATCCTCCATGATGCGCCTCATGGTATAAGAGAGGCGGTACGGAGAAGCCAGTATATAATCAGTCATAAATTGTATGAGCCACCGCTTCGCAACCTTTCTTCCGTCGGGACAGGATACATATTGAAGTTTTCCTTTGCTGATCCACTGACCTACCGTCTGCATATTGTAGCCGGTTATTTTGGAAATCTGAGTTATTGTAAGGGCATCAGGCTCACTGCGCCATTTTAAACACAGATGTTTTTTTAGCTCAGAACGTGGCAGATGCGCCACCGGGTTCTCCCGCTTTTTTCGATATTTGTTACTTGTAAAGATCCCAACCGGGATTGCAACCTTTTGTGGCTCGTTCTCTAATGTGATCAGATAATTCACTACATCTGCCGTGTAAATTTGGAATCTCCGTGTCTTTTTCCCTGAGTCCCTGCATGGGATGATTCCATTTTCTAAAAGCCATGTCGCCTTCCGCTTGCTGATATGGCAAATCCGGTATAACTGGTCTTTGCTGATGACTGCAGGGTATTCCAGCAGTAAGGCCGAGTAATCTGTACTCATTCTTGCTCTCCTTATTCTGTCATGGATTTCATTTGCCCCAGTTGTCAACAGCAGGCTCTTTCTTCTGGGAATTTGTCCTACTCGAGAGGCGGAACCCATAGTTACTTAAACGACTATTCACTCCGCCGTCATCTACGGCTTTTCTAACACTTTGCTTGAAAAACGGCTTTTTTACTGCCATTGTGGGAGAACGGCTTGATGTATTCAGTTAGTGGAAACCCTTGATAACTCTGACTTTTTGCTGTCCTAAATCGTCCTAATATCTCCCAGCGACTCTTTGTTCATATAATTCGAAATCGTGTGGGCTGTTTCTCTGCCTGACCTCACAACCCATTGATTTTACTGGATTTTTTTGAGTTCCTTTGCTGGAGTGCCTTGTGTTATCTACGGCTTTTCTAACGCATCCGGAGGTTTACGATCAGGTGGATCTGCAGGAGTGTGTGCGAGTGGATTTGGGAACTGGAGTTACTCAAAAACTTTCTACGGATTTTATCCGAGTGGTTCCCCAAACATCTCGAAATCAAGTTGTCCGCAAGGGCACGTGGGTTCGAATCCCACCGTCTCCGCCAGAAAAAGAAGGGCATGGCAAATGCCCTTCTTTTTTGTTTGTGCCATAAAAAGAGCGGCGGGAGGATTGGCCTCCCGCCGCTTTGTGCGTGGATGGAAAGATGGTGCCGGGGGCCTCAGTGCCTGCGGGCCGGCCGGCGCGGAATCAGCAGATTGCACAGCAGAACGCCCACCGCCGCGCCCAGGGCGTTGCTGATGATGTCGTCCAGGTCGCAGGTGCCCAGCTTGGCGGTGAGCTGGACGGTCTCAATGGCGACCGACAGCACCAGGCCCAGCAGAAAGCCGATCTCCACCCGGCGCATCCGGCGGGGGCCCAGGAGGGCCAGCAGGATGCCGGTGGGCAGAAACAGCAGCATATTGAGGATGGAGTGGTTCAAGATGGAGAAGTTGCCGGTGCTGACCGCCAGGATCAGATTTTGAAAGGGGACCATCCGGACTTCACGGCTGTACATGTCGCTGAGACGGGAACCCAGTGTGATATAAAGGACCATCGCCAGATTGGCGAAAAGAAACAGCAGCGGCTGGCGGCTGATCTCGGCCCGGTCCCGCCAGAGCAGCCGAACCAGATACACCGCCAGGCCCAGGACGTAACAGACCAGGATCCAGTACAGAACCATCACATCGTCGCCGAAGTACTGGTACAGCAGGCCGGAAAAAACCATTGCGCACAGGTACAGAAAGAGGAAGGCGGCCGTCAGGGCCGGCAGCATCCGGCGGCTGGACAGATTGTGCCGCACGGCGGCAAAGGTGGCCAGATACCCGAGCAAATAGAGGATGGCCCAGAGGAAAAACAGGTTGAAGTCAAATGCCATAGAAAACTCCTGGTCTGAGATGGGTGAATCACCAAGCAGGCCTGCCCCGTGAAGACAAGAGGCAGGCCTGTGACGGTAAAGGATGGGATATCCCGGCCGGCGTCAGTGCCGGCTGGAGGATTTGCCGGAGGAGCTGCCCCGGCCGCGGCGGGAGGCAGAACCTTCGCTCTCGTAATTGTAGTTGTTGTTGTTCAGTTTGTCGCCCAGGGTCTTGACCCGGTTGACAATGCAGCCCAGCGGGTTGATGCCGGACTTATCCAGCCGCTCCAGAGAATCCCGGATGGTGTTCATGTTGGAATAGTCGAACCGGATGACGAACAGGGCCGACTTGGCGATGCGGTTGAGGCTCAGGGTCTCGGCCACACGGCCCACCGGCGCGGAGTCCATCAGGACGTAGTCGTAGTTCTGGGACAGGTCCTTGATGAGGGTCAGCAGCGCATCGCTCAGGGGGATTTCCTTGGGCTCCAGAATGGAGGGCAGCAGGTCCAGATAGCCGGTCAGGTGGGTGATGACGTCCTCCGGCGAAGCGTCTCCGCGGTAGAGGGCGTTCAGGCTGTGGGCGTAGTCCACTTTGTCCAGGAACAGCCCGCCCAGGCTGGGATTGCGGACATCCAGGTCGATCAGCAGCACCTTGTGTTCCAGGTCGGACAGCTGAACCGCCAGGTTGGCGGCGACGTGGGTCTTGCCCTCATCCTGCTCGGCAGAGGTGATGTAAATGCACTGGTGCTCCCCCACGCCCAGACGGTTGTGCAGGATATGGGCCGCCGAGACAAAGCTCTCCCGGACTTCGGCCCCCATGGGGTCGTCGTCCTCCACCAGCAGGGACTTTTTGCGGCGGAAATACTCCACGTTTTCGGGGATTTCGCCCAGAACCTCCAGCCCCAGCGTGTTTTCGATGTCCTTGGTGTTGACCACGGTGGGCAGGAGCAGGAACTTCAAGAAGCTGAAGCCGATGCCGACGGCCAGGCCCAGCAAAGACATATACAGCCACATGGAGGCGTTGACATTGCCGCCGATGCGGTAGGTGGCCTTGGGCTCGTTGATGACCGACACGCTGCCGATTTTGAGGGTTTCGATGAGGATTTCGGGGGCCACCTCGTTGATGGCGTTGAGGATCTCCACCCCCTCCTCGGCGCTGCGCCAGGTGAGGTCCATCTCGATGATCTGGGTCTCTTTGTACCGGGTGAGGAGCAGGTTCTTGTAAATATCGGTTTCCGCAATGCCCACCAGCTCGATGTTCTGGATGGCGGCCTTGAGGGTGCGGTCGCTCTTGAGAACATAGATCACCGCGTCCACCATGTCCTCGGCCAACTGGATGTCGGAGGAGTCGGGGTTGCTGGTGTTGGTGGTGAAGTTGCCGCCCGCGTCCTGGGTGGTGACGGCGATGGAGGAGGTGATGCTGTAGCCTTTGGCCATTTCGCCTCGCATATAGGAGGCAATGGACAGCACCACGCCGATGGCCAGACCGGCAATGGTGGTGGCCGCAATCAGCCCGCGGTTTTTGATCAGAGCGTGCAGAAAATCGCTCAGCCGTATGGTGATATATTCATCGTTCATGGCATCTCCCCCTCTTTATTTTGGATCCCGCTTCCACCAGGAGCGGCGCGGTTTGGCGTGACTGCCGCCTCTGGGACGGCGGGTTTCGGTCCGGGCTGCGGGTGTGGATTCGGATGCGGTCGCCGGCCCGGCGGCTGCGGTTTCAGACGCCGTTTCCGTTTGGACCGGTGCGGCTTCGGGAACCGGCTCCGTCTGGGCAGACTCAGCTTCAGGAGCCGTTTCTGCCTGGGCAGGCTCGGTCGCCGGTTCAGAGGGCCCGGCCTCGGGCGCGGTGTCCGGTTCAGCCGGTGGGACCTCGGGTGCGGTGTCCGTCCCGGCCGCGGCCTCTGCCTTCGCCGATGCGGTCACGAGCTGGCTTTCCGGCTGGGCAGGTTCATCCTCCGGCTTGTCGGCCGATTCGGGCACAGGTGCAGCCGTTGTCTCAGCCGAAGGGGCCCCGGGTGCGGTGTCCGGCTCAGCGGACGGGGTTTCCGGTTCTGCGTCGGGAGTGGTGTCGGGCTGAGGTTCGCTACCGCTGGCCTCCGGGGCGGTTTCGGCGGCCGCCTGGGCGGCGCCGGCCCGGGATGCCGCGGCGATCAGCTCCACCGAGGGCGGCGGCAGGTCGCTGGGACCACGGCGCTGTCTCCGGCGGATCAGGAAAGCGGCCAGGCCCAGAACCAGGGCCGCCACCAGACCCAGAATGCCCACGCCCACCGTGGTCCAGACCGGAACGTTGATGATCTGGATTTCGGCGGTGTCCTGAATCTCAATGGCCTGGCGCTTTTCGGTCTTGCCGTTCAGCACCAGATAATAGATGCCGGGCTCCAGGCCCTCCAGGCTGCGGGCCAGGGCGGTGGAATCCCACACGCCCACCAGCTGATCCTGGGAGTCATAAAGGGCTACGTTGAAGTCCGAAACATGGCTGCGCAGCACCCGGTCCACCACGCTGATCTCGGCCCGGATGAGCCGGTTGGTGATGACATAGCTCTTCTGCGCTTCTTCCTCCACCCGTCCGTCGGCCGACACGCTGAACACAAAGTCGGCGTCGCTGAACTGGTAGTTGTCTGCGCTTTCCAGCTGGCGCAGGCGGTAGGTGGTGTTCTTTTCCAGGTCGGTCAGAATCAGCTGGCCGTTTTCGTCGGTGGAAACCATGGTGGTGCCCACGCCGCCCTGGGTCAGACGGAAGGTGATGTCGCCCAGCCCTTCGCTGGGGTACAGTTCATCCGACACCTGGACGGTGACGGTGGTCTTTTCGCAGGTGATCTTGTGGATGGGGGCCAGAAGGCCGTCCTCCTTTTTCTCCACCGTGAAATTCCGCTCTTCCAGGTCGGAGGCGTAGTACCGGGGCGCGCTGGTCTGGACCAGAGTGTATTCGCCCAGATACAGCTCGATGCTCTCGCCGTAGCCGTTTTCGTTGCACTCGATCCGGTCCACCGTCTGGCCGGCGCTGTAGCGCAGGGTGCCGTCCTTGGTGATGATGTCCTCGGCGGCGATGACGTCATAGACGCCGCCGTCCACCGGCTGGTTGGTGTCGGTGTCGGTCATCTGGATGCGGATGACGTTCTTGGAGGGCATCAGGGGGACCACCACCACCAGGGGTTCGTCCCAGTCCCGGTCCTCGTTGGCCCAGAACTCAATATTGCCGGCCGAATCATAGCCCTCCGGCTCGGTCAGCTCGTGGAGATAATAGTGGCCCTGCAGGATTTTTTCGGGCAGGTAGAACACACCCTCGGTGGTAGTCTCGTACTTGCGGTACTCGATCCGGCGGGGGTAATAGGTATTGAGGAACTGCATGGCGCCGTCGGTGGTGTACAGCTCGAACTGGATGCCGGCCTCCTTGATGGTGGCATCGGTCTCAGCGTCGGTGACCATGACGTAGACGGCGGTCTTGCCGTATCCGCTGGCCAGGCCTGCGCCGCCGCCGGCCACCGGGAACTCGTAGTCGTCCTCGCCGTCTCCCTGGTCGCCGCCGCCACCGCCGCCCCAGCCGCCGCCGTCATCGTCGTCCGGCTCATCGTAGCCGCCCTCTTCGTCACCGCCCCAGCCGCCGTCTTCGTAGCTGGCGGCCTGGCTGGAGGAAGAACCGGGGTACAGGTCGATGTAGTCCTCCTCGGGAATCTGGATGATATACAGCAGCAACAGCATAATCACCAGCAGAAGGATGAGCAGCAGCGCCGACATCATATCTGCGGTGGATTGCCAGTAATTGAGCGGCTCGCCGCTGTTTTTTGACTTGTTATGTCTCTTCATCGCTTGATCAGCTCTTCAAATTCCTGCAGCGACATGGGCTTATACAGATAGTAGCCCTGGCCCGAAGTGCATCCGGCCCGGCGCAGGATGGTCATTTGTTCGGAGTTTTCGATGCCGGAGGCAATCACCGGCAGGCGGAACTTTTTGGCCTGTTCCAGGGCGGCCTGCAGCTTCTCGGTACCGCGGTGCTGGTCGTCGGAAAAATACCGCAGATCCAGCTTGAGGGCGTCGGTCTTGGCCTCCTTGAGGGCCAGCATGCCCATGAAATCGTCCTGACAGCCGTCGATCACCAGGCGGAAGCCGGCCTGCTGCAGCACGTCGCCGGTGTCCCGGGCGGCCCCTTCGCACTGGAGGTAGGCGCTCTCGGCGATTTCCAGCTCCAGATACCGGGGCGGGATTTTGTATTTGTGGATCAGGGTCTTAAAGAACTGGATCAGGTCAATGGCCATCAGGTCGGTCTTGGAGATGTTGATGGCCAGGGGAACCGGCCGTATGCCGGAATCAATCCAGTGGCGGATGGTCTTGCAGACCTCCTCCCAGATGTATTGGTCCAGCTTGGTGATGTAGCCGTTGCTCTCCACCACCGAGATGAAGTCGTTCAGAGGCACCAGGCCGAAATCGCCGTGTTTCCACCGCATCAGAGCTTCGCCGCCGATGATGGCCCGGGTGTTCAGGTCGCAGATGGGCTGGACGTAGAAGATGAACTCCCCATTTTTCATGCCCTCCTGGATTTCGGGCATCAGGCGCTGTTCGTTGCCGGGGTTCAGGGCGGCGGCTGTGGGCGCCGCCGCCGGCATGTAGCCGTGATTCTTGGGCAGCCGCTCCAGCCGCTCCAGAATCTGCTGCATTTCCTTGTTGCGGCGCAGCCGGGTCTGTTCGGCCGCGCTGGGCATGATGTACATATGGAAGCTCTCGGTGAACAGGCCCAGCTCCCGCACCAGCAGGTTCCACAGCAGCTTGTGGCAGAGGTTGAACAATATCGAGAAGATAACGCCCACGATGGAAGTGTAGAAGGCCACGTCAATGCCCTGCAGCACCGTCTCGATGCTGCTGATGGTGGCGTCCACCGAGCTGAAGCTGATGCTGCTGATGCCCATAATCAGGCCCAGGAAGGTGCCCAGCAGGCCCAGGGCCGTCATGGTGCCGGGGATCTGGTTCACCACGTTCTGCCAGCTGCGCAGGGCCAGGGCCTCCTCGTTGATGACGTCCTCAATGTCGCTGGGGACCTGATCTTCCTTCTGCTGCTCGTTGATTTTGCTGCGGTAGAGGGCGAACAGGTCGTCCAGGGTCTTCTGGTGGAAGAAATATTCCAGCTGCTGCAGCGCCACCCAGGGGGTGTCGGTGCTGATCTCGGACAAATGGACGATGTTGCCCCGTGCGGTCCGCAGTCCGTCGGCATAGAGCATCAAGGGCACCATGCCGGCGCTGAACCCCAGCAGCAGAATCAGACACATGAGACTGATGATCAGCAGGGACAGAATGTCGGGCGTGAAAGCGACGGCCAGCGCACCGGCAATGACCAAAAGCACGCCGACCAGGGCGATCAGTTTTTTCATTCGGGATCGGCTCCTTCCTGCAAAAATACATGGAATAAAGGATAAACAGCCCGGATGGGGTCCAGGGCTGCAGAGTGCAAAAAACAGGGGCAATTATCTGGTTAAAATATACAAAAAATGCCGGAGGACAAAGAATTTAACGCTTTTATTATATCATTTTTACCTGCGTGTGTAAAGTTTCGTCACCGGCATTTTTATGCTTGACAGTCCTGGGGTTTTATGCTATTTATTAGGTACAAAAAGGGATGAAGCAGTGTAAAAAATGATGCGTTTTTCGTCAAATTTGCGGACAGACGGCGCAGGGATCTTCCGGCGCGGAAGCGATCTCTGGTTATGCATGGATTTGCAGGGATAAAATGGGTCTTTTCGCCCTATAAAGCGGGGCGCAGGACCCGCAGTCCGGCGGAAAAGGGCCGGCATGGCGCCGGGAACGAAGAAGCACAGGAGGCAGTCAACATGTTTGACCGCCTCTTTTTTACACAGGCGGGGCGAGGAGGAACCAGGGTGAACAAGAAAAAACACGGCAAATATTCAACCCGCCAGCAGCTGCAATGGGTATGGCAGCGGGTCGGGCGGTATAAATACGGCGTTTTCCTGACGGCGGTGCTGCGGATGTGGAGCGCGGCCAATGTGGTGGTGGTTCCGCTGGTGTTCCGGGTTCTGGTGGACGCCGCCGTGGCCGGCCAGAAGCGGGGGTTTGTAATCGGATTCGTCCTGTATGCCGGACTGTTCGGCCTCCAGACCGCCATCTGGAGCGTGTTGTTCCACCTGAACCAGCGGGTCAGCTTCCAGATGGAGGCCAGCATCAAGGGCCGGCTGTACGAGGGATTGCTCCGCACCGAGTATTCCTCCCTGAAAGAATATGCCATTGGCGAGCTGAACAGCCATTTGAACAGCGACGTCAAGCTGATTGTGTCGGGCCTGCTGACCATTGTGCCGGGCGTTTTGTCCATTGTGGTCCGGGCCGGCGGCGCCGCGCTGGTTCTCTATTGGTGGGAGCCCGCCTTTCTGGTGGTGTACGCCCTGGTGCTGGCCGGGGTGGGCGTGGCCATGGCGGTGCTTCGCCGCCCCATGAAAACCATGCAGCGGGCGGTGCGGCGGGAGTCGGACGGGGTGCAGGCGGTGCAGCAGGACACCCTCAGCAACACCCTGATGGTCCAGACCTTTCTGGCCTACGACAGCGCCACCACCGCCTGGAAAGACCGGCTGGACAGCCTGCGCCAGGCGGTCTACCGCCAGAACCGCTTCTCCAATGTGCTCCACACCGGGTACGGGGTGCTGAGCGACCTGGGGTATCTGGGCTGTCTGCTGTGGTTTGGCGCGGGGGTGCTGGATGGACGGGTGTCCTACGGCACCCTGTCGGCGGCGCTGCAGCTGGTGAGCCAGGTGCAGAACCCCTTCGGCGATATGACGCAGCAGCTGTCCTCTTGGTTTTCCTTCCAGACCTCGGCCGAACGTCTGATGGATCTGGACGCCCTGCCCAAGGAATCCCTGCGCCCCGACGCTCCCCCGCCGGATATGCAGACCATCGAGATCCGGGGCCTGTCCTTTGGCTACGACGGAGACCCCACCCTCGACGATGTGTCGCTGGATATCCACCAGGGGGACTGCATCGGCTTTGTGGGGGTGTCGGGGGCCGGCAAGAGTACCCTGCTGAAAATCCTCCTCTCCCTCTATTCGGTCCAGGCCGGCCAGGTGACGGTGCGGGACAAGGAGGGCGGCGCGGTGCCCCTCTCCCCTGCCACCCGCCAGCTGTTCGCCTATGTGCCCCAGGGCCACAGCGTCATTGCGGGAACCATCGAGCAGGTGGTGTCCTTCCGCTATGACCAGACGGTCTTTTCCCCGGAGGAAAAGGCGCGCATCCAGGCGGCCTGCCGGACCGCCTGTGTGGACGATTTTGTGGATACCCTGTCCGACGGGTACGAAACCCTGATCGGAGAGGGCGGCGCCGGCGTGTCGGAAGGCCAGCTCCAGCGGCTGGCCATTGCCCGGGCCATCTACTATGGCGCGCCGGTGCTGCTGCTGGATGAGGCCACCAGCGCCCTGGACGAGGCCACCGAGCGCCGGGTGCTGGAAAACATCCGGGCCCTGAAGGACCGCACCGTCCTCACCATCACCCACAACACCCAGGCCCTGTCCATCTGCAACCGCATTGTGCGGGTCAAGGACGGGAAACTGTACGAAGAATGCCCGGCGGCCCTGTGACCCCGGCAAAAAAGCAGAAAAACGCCCCTTCCCAGCGAAGGACCGGTTTGCGGTCGGTTGGGAGGGGGCGTTTTGTGGTTGGGGGATTAGAGTCCGGCTTCCAGCTGGGCTTTCAGGTCCAGGATGCGGGCGTGAATCCGGGCGATGACCTCCCGGAATACCTCGTCGCTCTGGCCGGTGGGGTCCTCGAGACCCCAGTCCTCCCGGCGGCAGCAGGGCAGTGTCGGACACTGGACGTTGCAGCCCATGGTGATGACCACATCCACCGGGGGCAGCTCGGACAGCAGCTTGCTGCACTGGGTCTGCTCCATGTCGATGCCGTAGATCTCTTTCATCAGCCGGACGGCGTCGGGGTTGATCCGGGGCTTGGTCTCGGTGCCCGCCGAATAGCTGTTGAACACGTCGGCGGCCAGATGGCGGCCCAGGGCCTCGGCAATCTGGCTGCGGCAGGAATTGTGGACGCAGACAAAGGCGACTTTGGGCTTGGTCTCCATGGCGATCACCCTCTGGCTTTCTGGATCAGGGCCTTGATCTGGTCCCGGCTGGGAACCTGGCCGTAGGACACCACCTTCCCGTCCACCACCAGGGCCGGGGTGGACAGAACGCCATAGGCGGCGATCTGGGCGAAATCGGTGACGTGGCCCACCGGCTCGTCCATGCCCAGGTCGGCCAGAGCGGCCCGGGTGGTATCCTCCAGGGCGTGGCACCGGGCGCAGCCCGAGCCCAGCACCAGAATGCGGGCGTTGGTGTCGGCCTGAGGGGCCGAGCAGCTGCAGGAACAGCCGCAGGCGGATGCTTCTTTCTTTTTGTCAAACAGTCCCATACAAGTTTACCTCCTGTGTCAGATGAAAAGAATGGACAGTGCGTTGAAAAGGTAGCCGGCCGTCACAATGCCGGCGGCGCAGACTCCCACAAACAGGGCCAGCAGCCGGGGCTTGACGGCCTTGCGCAGCAGAACCAGAGAGGGCAGAGATAGGGTGGTGACCGCCATCATAAAGGAGAGGACGGTGCCCAGCTGAGCGCCCTTGGCCAAGAGTGCCTCGGCCACCGGGATGGTGCCGAAAATATCGGCGTACATGGGGATGCCGGCGGCGGTGGCCAGCAGAACGCCCAGAGGACTGCTGCTGCCCAGCAGGGCCTCCACCCAGCCCTCGGGAATCCAGTTGTGAATCCAGGCGCCGATTCCCACGCCCACCAGAATGTAGGGGAAAACCTTTTTCCAGGTGGAGACCATCTGGCCCCGGGCATAGAGCAGGCGGTCCCGCTGGGTCAGGCTGGGTGCGTCCATCAGGGCGCCCGGCGCCGCCCGGACAAAGGGCTCGATGTCGTCCTCCATGTGGAGATGCTCAATGGCGGTGCCGCCGGCCACCGCAATGGCCAGGCCCAGCAGCACATACAATACCGCCACCCTGGCCCCGAACATGCTCATCAAAAGCAGCAGGCTGGCCAGGTCCACCATGGGGGAAGAAATCAGAAAGGAGAAGGTGACCCCCAGAGGCAGCCCGGCGCTGGTGAACCCGATGAACAGCGGGATGGAGGAGCAGGAGCAGAAGGGAGTCACGGTGCCCAGCAGGGCGGCGATGAGGTTGGCGCCGATGCCGTGGAACCGGCCCAGAATCTTCCGGCTGCGCTCGGGCGGGAAATAGCTCTGGATGTAGGAGATGCAGAAGATCAGCACACAGAGCAGAATGGTGATTTTCAGCACATCGTAGAGGAAAAACTGGACGCTGGCCCCGAGACGGCTGGACAGGTCCAGCCCCAGAGCCTCCAGTCCCCGGCCGATGGCGGCGTTGAGCCATTTCATGCCCAACACCTGGCCCTGTAAAAATGTCCCGATACCCATAAGAATACCTCGCTTTGCGGATGATTCATCAAAATATTTTGATGTGTAGCCCCGAAACAAGCGCCATTCCATCGAATGGCGCAGGTGCGGACAAGATGCAGAGGGCCGAGTACGCCCGGCGGCTCACTCCCTGCCCCGGCGGCAGGCGCAGCCGGAGCTTTGGGCTTCGGCGTCGGGGGTGGTGAGCTGGCGCAGCAGGTCCAGAGCGGCCTCCCGCCCTTCCCGGCTCAGCCGGTAATGGGTCCACTTGCCCTCCTGACGGCTCTCCACCAGGCCGGAATCACAGAGAATCTTCATGTGATAGGACAGGCCGGACTGGGTCAGGTCCAGGGGCTGCTGCAGGACGCAGGCGCACTTTTCTCCGGTGCGCAGCTGTTCCAGAATGGCCAGCCGCTTGGGGTCGCACAGGGCCTTGAACACCCGGGCCTGCTGCTGATACAGTGTTTCCATAGCCTTATTCCATCCTCACAACATATCAAAAAGTTTTGATGGATGCAGTATAGCCCAAAACCGGCGGCCTGTCAACAGGGAAAAGAAAATTTTCCTGCGGGCCCGGTCCGGGGACCGGATTTTGGGGGCGTTCATAGGGATTTCATGAAGGGTTTACATTTTTCTCTCTTTCCATGAGAACGAAAGTATGGTAAAATGTCGATAGGGCGCCCGCGTCCTTTTTTCCTGGCCGGATGGGAGATGGAAAAGCCTGTGTGTGGTTTTCCCGGCGGGAGACGCGGGCTTTGGTATCTGTGCCCCGGGGCGTCTGGGACGTTGAACGCCGGGGCCTGCGATGAAGGAGTAGGAGAAGCACTATGGTTCGTATTACTATGGAAGACGGCGGTGTCATCGACATCGAGCTGGACAAGAAGGCCGCCCCCATCACCTGCGAGAACTTTGAGAAGCTGGTGAAGTCCGGGTTTTATGACGGCCTGACCTTCCACCGGGTGATTCCCGGCTTTATGATTCAGGGCGGCTGCCCCCTGGGCAACGGCACCGGCGGCCCGGGCTGGAAGATCAAGGGCGAGTTCCTGGCCAACGGCGTGGCCAACCCCATCCGCCACACCCGCGGCGTGGTCAGCATGGCCCGTGCCGCTGATCCCAACAGCGCCGGCAGCCAGTTCTTCATCATGCACCAGGATGCACCCCACCTGGACGGCCAGTACGCAGCCTTTGGCCACGTCACCGCCGGCATGGATGTGGTGGACCGGATTGCTTCGGTCCGCACCGACTGGAACGATAAGCCCGCCACCCCCGTTCGGATGAAGAGCGTGGTCATCATCGGGGAGTAAACTTCCCTGCGGGCCGGAAAACCGGAACAGAAAAAACACAGCGCCCCCGTTCAGGCCCAGCGGCCCGGACGGGGGCGTTTTTTGTCTGGATTTCCCGGCGGGGGCCGGACGCTGAAAGAGGTGCAGGCCGTTTCACAAAGAAACACCCCCGGAAACCCGGGGGTGAAAAGCGGCTAAAGGCCTATATACAAAGCGTTATATTACAATCTGTTATAGAGGCCGGAGCTCCAGGCCTTCCTTTTCGGCCAGCTTGCGGCCCATCAGGACGCCCATGACGCTGGCCATCATCAGGCCGCGGGTCCAGCCCGAGCTGTCGCCCAGGCAGTGGAGGCCCTGGATGTTGGTGTCCAGGTTCTTGTCCATCTTGACCTTGTTGGAGTAGAACTTCAGCTCAGGGCTGTACAGCAGGGTCTCGTAGGCGGCGAAGCCGGGCACCACCATGTCCAGCATCTTGATGAACTCAATGATGTTGGTCATGGCCCGGTAGGGCATGGCGGCGGTGATATCGCCGGCCACCGCATCGGGCAGGGTGGGCCGGACGTTGCTGCGGGCCAGTTCCTCGGGCCAGGTGCGCTTGCCGTCCAGGATGTCGCCGTAGCGCTGGACCAGAATGTGGCCGGCGCCCAGCATGTTGGTCAGCTCGCCCACCTTCTGGGCGTAGGAAATGGGCTGGTTGAAGGGCTCGGTGAAGTTGTGGGACACCAGAATGGCCAGGTTGGTGTTCTCGCTCTTCTTCTCCTTGTAGCTGTGGCCGTTGACCACCGCCAGGTCGTTGTCGTAGTTCTCCTGGGCCACAAAGCCGCCCGGGTTCTGGCAGAAGGTGCGGACCTTGTTCTTCCAGGGACGGGGGTAGCCGATCAGCTTGGACTCGTACAGCACCCGGTTGACCTTTTCCATCACCTCGTTGCGGCACTCTACCCGGACGCCGATGTCCACGGTGCCGGGCTTGTGGGCGATGTGGTGTTCCGCACAGAGCTTTTCCAGCCAGTCGGCGCCCCGGCGGCCGGTGCCGATGACCACCGTGTCGGCGTAGATGGGGCGGGATTCGCCGTTCTTTTCCCGCACCAGGACGCCGCGGCAGATGTCCCCGTCCAGCAGAATGTTCTCACATTCGGTGGAGAACAGCATCTCCACGCCGCCGGCCTGCAGGTGTTTTTCCACCGCCAGGTACAGCTGATGGGCTTTTTCGGTGCCCAGATGGCGGATGGGGCAGTCCACCAGCTTGAGGCCGGCCTTGATGGCGTTTTTGCGGATTTCGCGGATGTCCTCGCCGGTGTAGATGCCCTCCACATGGGGGTCTGCGCCGAAGTCTAGATAAATCTTGTCGGTGTAGTCGATGAGCTGCTGGGCGAAGTTTTCGCCGATGAGGGAGGGCAGGTCGCCGCCCACCTCATAGGACAGGCTCAGTTTGCCGTCCGAGAAGGCGCCGGCGCCCGAAAAGCCGGTGGTGATGGCGCAGGTGGGCCGGCAGTTGACGCAGTAGCCCAGCTCGGCCTTGGGGCAGCGGCGCTGCTCCACCGATTTGCCCTTCTCTACCAGAAGGATCTTCTTTTTGCTGCCGTGGCGCAGCAGCTCGACTGCGGTGAAGATGCCGGCAGGGCCTGCGCCCACAATAATCAGGTCGTATTTTTCCATGGTCGTGTTTCCCTTTCTATGCTACTGCCGCGTCTGCGGCAGAAAAACGGGGTTATTCCTGGTTCACTTCGGCGCTCTCGTCCACCGTGTCCAGCTCCCGGGCGGTGGAGATGGTGTCGGTGGAGGCATAGTCGGCCCCCACCACCCCGTCGCCGTTCAGATCCATGCCGGTGACCGATTCCAGCATGGACTGGGTCTCAGGATGAAGCTTGTTGAACCGGCGGATGGCCAGGGCCGTATAGATGGCGCCGCCCAGGTTGAAGGCGCCCTCGATGAGGAGGATGATGCCGATGCCCATGACCAGGGTTTCCATGGCGCCGAAGGGGTCAAAGATCATGATGCCGCCCAGCACCACGCTGAGCAGGGCCAGCAGGATGAACCATTTCCAGCTGGGATAGCCGCAGCGGCGCAGTTCCAGGGCGTTCTGGATCCGGCCCAGGCTGTCGAACAAAACGAACAGGCCGAACACCACCGGCAGAATCCGCACCACAATGTCGCTGCGCAGGATCAGAAAACCGCCCAGGCCCAGGCAGACCAGACCCGAAATCAGGGTGAACTGGCTCTGAAAGACCTTGTGTTCCGCGGTGAAATACCGGATCAGCTGGACGGCGGCGCAGGCCAGCACCACGCCTCCCAGGGCGTAGCAGACGATGTTCAGGGCCAGGCCGGGCACGGCCAACAGAAAGATGCCCAGAGCCAGATACAGCAGGCTCATCAGGATCAGGTTCCATTTGAGATTTTTCATAGTCGGATGCCTCCTTTGGGGCGGGTCCCTTTTTCAGTATTCCACGCGGGAACGTCTTTTGCACACCGCGTCTGTACACAAAAGATGGGCAGAATGCACCCGCACCCTGCCCATTGTGCAGACAGCTTTCCGGCGTCAGCCCAGCTGCTTTTCCTTGGCTTCCACTGCGGCCAGAATCATCTGGACACAGGCGTCCTTGCCCAGGGCAGCGTTGACGCTCAGGTCATAGTTGTGGACGTCGCCCCAGCGGTTCTGAGTGTAGTAGTTGTAGTAGGCGGCGCGCTGACGGTCGGTCTTGTCGATCTCGTCCCGGATGCCTTTTTCGGTGGTGGCCTTGACGATGGGGTTGGTCTTGGCGTAGACGCGGCGCCATTCCACCGGGGCGTGGACAAAGACGTGGAGCACGTCGGTCCGCTCCCGCAGGACGTAGTCGGCGCACCGGCCCAGAATCACGCAGGGGCC
Source organism: Faecalibacterium sp. An122 (assembly GCF_002160895.1). GTDB lineage: Bacteria > Bacillota > Clostridia > Oscillospirales > Ruminococcaceae > Faecalibacterium. The sequence goes on from NZ_NFLL01000011.1 coordinate 61,846, forward strand.
TTCATCGGCCAGCTTCTTGATGATCCGGCTCTGCAGGATGAACACCTGGTCGCTCAGGGGCAGGTCGGTGCCCATGGTGTACAGGCTGTACAGCAGGCTGTGGGTGTGGCGCTTTTCGCTGGCCGCGACAGCTTCCTCCGACAGGCCGGAGTCCTTGGCTGCCATGGTGATCAGCTCTTTGTCGTAGAGCTTGATGCCCAGCGCGTCGGCGACGTCCTGTGCGATATAGCGCCCGCCCGTGCAGTACTCACGGCTCAAAGTGATGATCGTTTTTGCCATAATTGTTCCTCCCATCTTGTTGGGGCGGACCCGGAAAGCGTCTTTGCGCCTGCCTCTGGGCCGGACAGTCCGGGCCGGGGGCAGACAGGACAGTCTTTTTTGGATTCACCCTGGAACCGCCGCCCTGCCGCAGCCGCAGAGCCGCATGGGAGCAGCGCTTCCGTTAAACAGTCGGGCGCGGGGCCCGGCTGCTGTGTTTCAACGCTTGGCCGGCCGGTCAGCCGGCGGAGGCGGCCGTGTGGGGCGGCAGAACCATCTCGGCTACCCGCATGGTGCCGGTCTGATCCACCGCATAGATGCAGCAGCGCCCCTCGGCGCCGGCCAGATCGGCGGGGAACCGCACCCCGCCCGCTGCCGTCCGCTCCATCCGGTGAAAGGTCTTGTGGGCGGTGGTGGCGTGGGCCACTCCGTCGTAGATGGTGCAAGCGATCCAGCCGCTGAAGGAATCGGGCAGGAGGTCCCGCCCGCCCTTTTGGGTAAAGAACCACTCCCCTTCGCCGCCGGCTTCCAGCCCGCAGCGGATGCGGCGGGGCCGGGTGGTGGCGATGGTGCGGGGCTTGGGCCGCAGAATGATGGCCCGCCCGGTAAAATAACGCTGAAAATCCGCCACTGACATGGTGCGGGCCACGCTGCCGCTGTCGGCGGTGGGGTCGTTGAGCAGGACAAAGTTGGCCATGACGTCGTCGTCATGCCCAAAGCCCCGCAGGGCCATCCACACCCGCACCGGCTCTTTCTGGCCGGCCAGACGGGTTTCCATCTCGACGCCCACCGAACAGCCGTCGTGGATCTGGGCCCGCAGGTCTTTCAAATCCAGCCAGCCCAGCCAGCTGGGATAGCCGCAGCAGGCCGCGGCCGCCACCGCATAGGCGGCGTTGTGGACGCTGCTGGTGGCCCCGTCCAGCATGGTGTAGGCCACTTCCTCGGGCAGAATATCCTCGCCCCACCGGTTCATCAGGGACGCCATCACCAGGGACAGGTCCATCTCCCGGCCAAAGCTGGGATCACGGCCTTCCAGGCTGTATTCCGGCAGGTAGAGCCGGTGGTTGGAGACGGCGCCGTCCTGCCGGTCCCAGGCCAGGGGCCGGACGGCGGCAGCCAGCAGGCGGACCGCCGGGGTCACCTTGCTGTCGTTGGAGGAGAGGTTCACCTGGAGCTGGATGCCCACCGCTCCGCCGGGGGCGGCCACCGTGACGGTGTCCCCCATCAGAAAGACCAGGCCGTCCTCGCTCTGGGTGTGAATGCTGCGCCGGGGATAATCGGGAGCCCATTTGCCGAAGCTCATCCAGCTGGTCCAGTCCCCGTTGGCATACACCCGGCAGCGGACCTCCAGCATGGTGTTGTCGGGGGCCAGCGCGTTCCAGCTGACGTTCAGGTTGCAGAAGGTCGGCATGGCCAGCTCCGGGGAGGTATAGCTGCCGTAGGGCAGATACCGGCCGGCCGAGCTGTCCAGCACCAGACAGCCGTTTTCCAGGGCCACGTTGTCCAGCGCGCCCCGGGAAAAAGTCTCGGTCCCCTGCAGAATCAGGTTGTTTTTCTGTTCCATCCTGCGCCCTGCCTCTCTGCGGCGCTCATTCGCCGCTGTCGCTGCCGTCGGACGAAGGGTCCTCGTCCTCTGCATAGTCGGCGGCGAGGGCGGCGGACAGCTCGGCGTCCTTCTTGGCGCGGATCTGCTCCTCCACGTGGAACACCCGCTCCAGATCGCCGCTGACAATCTGGCAGCAGATCTCACAGGTGAACCAGAAGCCAAAGACGATCATCAGCAGCAGGCCCAGAGGCATGCACAGGATCACCAGGCCCCAGAACAAAATCTGGACGATGGATGCCGCCAGAGCATGGGGCAGGAAGGCCAGCATGCAGCGGATGCTGTTGGCCAGAGTCTGGTGAAAAGGCTGGTCCAGCAGGACCACCTGGGGCCACATATAGGCGAACAGCATGTGAAAGACCACCAGGTTCAAAACCGCGGCCACCCACATGCCGGTGCCCACGTTGACCCCCTGGGCCAGCATGCTGAAGCAGAAATAGACGATGAAAATCTGCAGGGTGACCACCACGCAGTAGAGGATGCCGGGCAGGATGCTGGCCTTGAAGTTCTGGCGGAACGCCCGGCGGTAGGTGGTCCACCAGTAGCCCGGCTCATCCCGCAGAGCCCGCAGGACGGTGTCGTACATGCCCGCCAGCACCGGGCCGGCCAGCACGCCGCCCACCACGGCGCTCACCACCATCACCGGCAGGCTGTTCATCAGAAAGCCGATGTACACCAGGCAGATCACCGGGATAAAGCCCAGGCAGGTCAGCAGGTTGGCCAGGAACATGCCGTTCATGTCCCGACCCACCAGCTCGAAGAAACGGCCCAGACCGGTCTTGCGGGGCGTGTCCTTGTCTACGCCACGGCCGTCCTTGAAGTCATTTGCGCTCGGAAAAAGTCCCATTTGTCTGTTCCCTCTCTCGGGTCTCTGTGCAAAACGCCCAGTCCCCGAAACATATTTCCTTTATACATCTTACATAATACCCGTATTTGGTGGATTTTGCAAGACCTTGGACCCCGCGCTTTTGTAAAAAAAGTGTTTCGATCTCCCATTTTGCCCCAATCTGTGTTACAATACAAATGAAATCATCAAAAATACAACAAACCAACTGGGAGGGGACCTCGTTGCAGATTCTTTATATTCTGCGAACCATCGCAATGTATGTGTACATGTTTGGCTATATGCTGCTGTTTTACGGCACCCTGCGCCGGGCCGAAAAGGCTGCCGCCGCCGGTGACCGCGAGACGGTGCGCCAGATTGTCAACTACCACATTCCCCGCTGGTGCCGGGGGCTTTTGCGGGTGGCCGGCGTCAAGATGACGGTGGAGGGGGTGGAGAACATCCCCGCCTCGGGCCCGGTGGTCTTTGTGGGCAACCACCGCAGCTATTTTGATATCCCCATCATGCTGGTGGCGCTGGACCATCCCCATGGCATCCTGGCCAAGGAGGAGCTGGCCAACATTCCCCTGCTGAGCCGCTGGATGAACCTGCTGGGCTGTGTCTATGTCAAGCGGGAGGACGTCCGGGGTTCGCTGCAGGCCCTGAAAGACGCTTCCGACGTGGTCAAAAACGGCGAGAGCTTCACCATTTTCCCCGAGGGCACCCGGTATAAAGGGGTGGAAGGCGGCGCAGGCGAGTTCAAGGCCGGCGCCTTCCGCATCGCCATCAAGACCGGCGCCCCGGTGGTGCCGGTGGCCATCAGCGGGGCCCGGGCCCTGTATGAGGACCACGGCTGCATCGTACGCCCGGGCAGCGTCCGCGTCACCATTCTGCCGGCCATCCGCACCGCCGGCATGAAGAAGGAAGAACAGACCCAGCTGCCCCAGGCGGTGCGCCAGAACATTCTGGCGGCCATGAGCCGGCTGGGACAGACCATTTTGTGACGGCGCCGCGCCGCGAGGGAGAGAAACACCTATGGCAAGCTACCGCTATGAACGCGACATCAAAGAGGAGGATATCCGCCCCCTGAAGGAGCGCCAGTACACCCGCAGGGAGCGGTGGAACAACTGGTGGGACTACAACCTGAAATGGGTGATCCTGGGCGCCATCGTGGTGGGGTTTGTGGGATACTGCTTCATCGGACAGTACTTCTTCACCGTCCACCCCGACTACAACGTGGCGGTGGTGGCCCCCTACTACCTGCCCGAGGACACGGTGGAGGCCCTGCAGCGGGAGCTGGCGGCCTTTGGCGAGGACCTGAACGAGGACGGCGAAGTGGTGGTGACGGTGAACGTCTACACCCTGGACTACAGTGAGAACGACGACGCCTATATGACCATGGCGGGCACCACCCGCCTGGCTGCCGACGTGCAGGGGTCTCTCAGCTCCATTTATATCCTGTACGACCCGGCCAACTTTGAGGAGTCCACCGGCGCCCTGCGCTACCTGGACGGCAGCCTGCCCCAGGGGGATTCGGACGATGACTGGTGGAATATGGTCTATCGCTGGACCGACTGCCCGGTTCTCACCGGCCTGGACCTGGGCAGCTACGGCCCCGATGCCACCCAGTCCAACACCGGCGACAGCCAGGAATATATGAGCTCCTTCTATGTGGGTTTCCGTGGCGCGTGGAACAGCGCCTCGGCGGAGAGCATCGCTCCCGGGGAACCCATGTGGGAACAGCTGACCGCCGGAGCCGTCTCGACGGCGGCGGAGGAGCCGTGAAAGGGGCCCGGCTGCGGGTGGTGCGCCGGTGGAAAAAGCCGGCGGCGCGGCCCAGGACGGCCGCCTGTCCCCCGCCCCGCCCTGCCGACCTGGACAACCCCTACAGCCCCTGCTATACCCGGACCCGCTCCTTTGCGGAGCTGACGCCCCGGCACAAACCCAAAAGGTGATCAAATGTCCTGTGCGCAGTCTGCGCACAGGATGTTTTTTCTTGTGGATTTTTCCGTATTTTGACCCGAAAAGAGGCCTGAAAACTGATTCTCCCGCGATTGTGCACCGGTCCCGTTTATGGTATACTGATGGTGACAAGAAATCAGATGACATTTGAAAAAATTTTGATTTGAAAGGGAGTGATCCGCGATGGATCAGCTGGAACAGGCCCGGCGGGAAATCGACGAAGTGGACGCACAGCTGGCGGCGCTGTTTGAGCGGCGGATGCGGGCGGTGGTGCAGGTGGCCCAATATAAAAAGGAACACGGCCTGCCCATCCATGACCCCGCCCGGGAGGAACAGGTGCTGGAGCGGTCGGCCCAGCGGATTGAGGACCCGGCCCTGCGGCCTTATTATCTGGATCATGTCCGGAACCGGATGGCGGTGGCCCGCCAGTATGAGGCGCTGCTGCTGGGGCAGAACCGGGTGGCCTATCAGGGGGTGGAGGGGGCTTTCGCCCACATCGCCCTGAAAAACCTGTTTCCCCACGCCGAAGCGGTGAGCTGCCCCACCTGGGACGAGGTGTTCAGCCGGGTTTCGGAGGGAGACGCCGCCTATGGCGTGGTGCCCTTTGAGAACAGTCACGCCGGGGACGTGTCGGCGGTGCTGGATTTGTGCTACAACCACCCGGAACTGTGGGTGGTGCAGGTGTATGACCTGCCGGTGCGGCAGAACCTGCTGGTGCTGCCGGGGGTGACTCTGCCCGAGATCCGGCACGTCTACAGCCATCAGCAGGCCATCTCCCAGAGCGAGACCTTCCTGAAACAGATGCGGCTCCCCTGCACCGCCATGGCCAACACCGCCATGGCTGCGAAATACGTGGCCGAGAGCGGCGACCGGACCCTGGCGGCCATCGCCAGCCGGGAGACCGCCGACCTCTACGGCCTGGAGGTGCTGGTGCCCGACATCAACACCGACGGAGACAACACCACCCGCTTTATTGTCATCAGCCGGGAAAAACCCACCCGGGGCAACCGGTTTTCCCTGCTGTTCACGGTGGACAACAAGCCCGGCAAGCTGGCGGCGGTGATCCAGAAGATCGGCGCTTCGGGCTTCAATATGGAGTCCATCAAGAGCCGGCCCATGCCCCGCATGCCCTTTGAATATTATTTTTACGCCGAGCTGGTGGGCGATCCCGCCGGGGCCGAGAGTGAAGCCCTGCTGCGGGACCTCGACAGCACCTGCCGGACGGTACGCATGTTAGGAGTGTATACAAAATGAGTGAAGCGTTTCTCGGCACCAAACTGACCATGAACCTGGGCTCCCGCAGCTATGAGATCATTCTGCGCCGGGGCGCCCTGCAGAACCTCTATCAGTTCGCCAACCTCAACCGCCGGGTGGCGGTGGTCACCGACAGCGGCGTGCCGGAGATCTATGCCCGGCAGGTGGCCGACCAGTGCCGCGAGTCGGTCATCATCACGGTGCCCCAGGGCGAGGCCAGCAAGAGCATGAAAACCCTGGAATCGGTCCTGAACCAGATGCTGGCCTTTGGGATGGGCCGCGGGGACCTGGTGATCGCCGTGGGCGGCGGCGTGGTGGGCGACCTGGCCGGCTTTGCGGCGGCCATCTATATGCGGGGCATCGACTTTATCAACTGCCCCACCACCACCCTGTCCATGATTGATTCCTCCATCGGCGGCAAGACCGCCGTGGACCTGGGGGACACCAAGAACATTGTGGGCGCCTTCTGGCAGCCCAAGCTGGTGATTGTGGACGCCGACACCCTGTCCACCCTGCCCCGCCGCCACTATATCAACGGCCTGGCCGAGGCCGTGAAGGCCGGCCTGCTGGCCGACCCCGAGCTGTTCGGCATCTTTGAAAACGGCGACATCGACGCCGATATCGATACCATCATCTACCGCAGCCTGAAATTCAAGAAGGGCATCGTGGAGCAGGACGAGACCGAGCGGGGCGCCCGCCGGGCCCTGAATTTCGGCCATACCATCGGCCACGGCATCGAGGCGGTGAAGGGCATCAAGGGCCGCCGGACCACCGGCCTGTACCACGGGGAATGCGTGGCTCTGGGCATGCTGCCCATGATCGAGAGCAACGCCCTGCGCAAGCGGACCCGGGCGGTGTACCGGCGTCTGGGCCTGCCCACCCGCGCCGGCTTTGACAAGGAAAAAGTCTACGCCGAAATGCTCCACGACAAGAAGGCCCAGGGCGGCCAGATCACCGTCATCAAGGTGCCGGGTCTGGGCTGCTGGCGGGCCGAGAGCATCCCGGTGGAGGGCCTGCGCGCCCTGCTGGGTCTGGAGGAATAAGGGATGAAAAACACCTTTGGCTCCAGCCTGAGCCTGACCATTTTCGGGGAGAGCCACGGCGCCGCCGTGGGGGCGGTGCTGGACGGCATGGCCGCCGGGGTTCCGGTGGACGAGGCCGCCCTGGCTGCCCTGATGGACAAGCGCCGGGCCCGGGGGGATGGCCTGTCCACCGCCCGGGTGGAGGCGGACGCCGTCCGCATCCTGTCCGGCGTGGTGCAGGGCCACACCACCGGCACCCCCATCACCCTGATGATTGAGAACCAGAACACCCGCAGCGGCGACTATGCCGCCACTGCGGCCCTGCTCCGGCCCGGCCACGCGGATTATACCGCCTACGCCCGGTATCGGGGCTTTCAGGACGCCCGGGGCGGCGGCCACTTCTCGGGCCGGATCACCGCCGGTCTGGTGGCGGGGGGCGGAATCATACTGGGGGCCCTGGAACGGGCCGGGGTCCGGATTGTGACCCACATCGCCCAGTGCGCCGGCATCAGCGACACCCCCTTTGACCGGGACCACCCGGAGGTTCTGGCCGCGCAGGCAGACGCCCTGGCCGGGCGGGGCGCAGGCTTTGCCCTGCTGGACCCGGCGGCGGAAGCTCCCATGCAGGCGGCCATCCGGGCCGCCGGCGCCGAGGGGGACAGCGTGGGCGGCATTCTGGAAACCGCCATTCTGGGCCTGCCCGCCGGGGTGGGCGAACCCTTTTTTGACAGCGTGGAGAGCCAGCTGGCCCATCTGGCCTTTTCGGTGCCCGCCGTCAAGGGGATTGAATTTGGGGAGGGCTTCGGCTTTGCGGCCCTGCGGGGCAGCCAGGCCAACGACCCCCTGCGGATGGAATCGGGCCGTGTGGTCACCGAGACCAACCGCAACGCCGGGGTCAACGGCGGCCTGACCAACGGAATGCCGGTGGTGTTCCGCACCGTGGTCAAGCCCACCCCCAGCATCTATAAAGAACAGCACACTGTGGATTATACCGCAGGGGAAAACGCCCTGCTGTCCATCAAGGGCCGCCACGACCCCTGCATTGTGCCCCGGGCGGCGGTGGTGCAGACCTGTGCCGCCGCAGTGGCCATCGGGGACCTGATGACCGCCCGCTATGGGGAAACCTGGATGGTGCGGCCGGAGGATTTCCGGGCTGAGGAGGGCTGCTGAGATGGAATACGGTCTGATCGGCTCCAAGCTGGGCCACTCCTACTCCAAGATCATCCATGAGCGGCTGTGCGGCTACAAATATGAGCTGCATCCCCTGCCCACCGAGGCCGAGGCCCGGGCCTTTCTGGAAGCCCGGCCGTTCCGGGCCATCAACGTCACCATCCCCTATAAGCGGCTGGTGATGGAATACTGCGACCAGATCGACCCCCGTGCCGCCGCCATTGGGGCGGTGAATACGGTGGTCAACCGGGACGGCAAACTGTACGGCTACAACACCGACTATATGGGCTTTGCCTGGCTGTGCAGCAGCCGCGGGGTGGAGTTTCAGGGCCGGACGGTGCTGATTCTGGGCACCGGCGGCACCCACAACACCGCCGCCGCCGTGGCCAGGGACCAGGGCGCGGCCCGGGTCCTGACGGTGAGCCGCCATCCCGACCCGGCCAAAGGGGAGCTGTCCTATGAGGAAGCGGTCCGGTCGGGGGCACAAATTGTCATCAACACCACCCCGGCGGGGATGTACCCCGACGTGGGAGTCTGCCCGCTGGACGTAGCCGCCATGACCGGCCTGGAAGCGGTGGTGGACGTGGTGTATAACCCGGTCCGCACCGAGCTGCTGCTCCGGGCGGAGGAGGCCGGGGTCCCGGTGACCGCCTGCGGCCTGGAAATGCTGGTGGCCCAGGCGGTGTACGCCGCGGAATATTTCCTGGACACCCCCTTTGCCGACCGCGCCGGGGAAATCCGCCGGGGTTCGGCGGACCTGCGGGCGGAAATTCTGAATATTTCCCTGGTGGGTATGCCCTCCTGCGGCAAGACCACCCTGGGCCGGGCTCTGGCCCGGAAGCTGGGCCGCACCTTTGTGGACCTGGACGAGGAAATCGTCCGGGCGGCGGGGTGCAGCATCCCGGAGATCTTTGAGGCTCAGGGCGAAGAGGGATTCCGGGCCCTGGAAGCTGAGCAGGCCGCCCGCTTTGGCAAAGAGAGCCGCCTGCTGATTTCCTGCGGCGGCGGAGCCGTCAAGCGGGCGGAAAACGTCCGGGCCCTGCGCCAGAACGGCGTGATTCTGTTCATCGACCGGCCGCTGGAGGCGTTGACGGTGGGGGGCGGACGGCCCCTGTCCTCCAGCCCCGAGGCCCTGCGGACCATGGAAGCCCAGCGCCGGCCCCTCTATGAGGCGGCAGCGGACGCCGTTGTCCGGAATGACGGCACGGTGGAGCAGACGGTGAGCCGGGCTCTGGCCGCTCTGGACAACCTGTTTGGATAAATCCTTCCTCTGCGGCGCTGGACCGGGCAGACGGATTCAGTGGGAAAGTAGACAAGGCTGAGAGGGAAGCGCCCCAGCCGCCGCCGGGAAGCGATGAATATGACAAAGAAAGGAACGATTCCCCATGATTATTTCCACCAAAAAAGGCACTCCCCAGGAAGAACTGGACAAGATTGTCGACAAGTTCGAGAAACAGGGCCTGTCGGTGACCCTCATCACCGGTACCGATTACAACGTCTTTGGCCTGGTGGGCGATACCACCAAGCTGGACGAGCGGGATATTCTGGCCAACCCCTGGGTGGACAACGTCACCCGCGTGTCGGCCCCCTATAAGCGGGCCAATCGCCTGTTCCACCCCGCCGACTCGGTCATCGACTGCGGCGGCATCAAGATTGGCGGCCATGAGAAGATCGCCGTCATGGCCGGTCCCTGCAGCATTGAGAGCGAGGAGCAGGCCAAGCGGATCGCCGCCGGCGTCAAGGCAGGCGGCGCCACCCTGTTCCGCGGCGGCGCCTATAAGCCCCGCACCTCTCCCTATGCCTTCCAGGGCCTGGAGACCGAGGGCATCCTGGACATGGTGAAGGCCCGGGAGGCCACCGGCCTGCCCATCGTCTCCGAGCTGATGAGCGAGGACCGGATCCCCGAGTTTGAGGAATACGTGGACGTGGTTCAGATCGGCGCCCGGAATATGCAGAATTTCCAGCTGCTGAAGGCAGTGGGCAAGATGCACAAGCCGGTTCTGCTCAAGCGGGGCCTGTGCAACACCATCGAGGAGTGGATCATGAGCGCCGAGTACATCATGGCCGGCGGCAATGAGAACGTCATCCTCTGCGAGCGCGGCATCCGAACCTTTGAGAAGTACACCCGCAACACCCTGGACCTGTCGGCTGTGCCCATCATCCACGAAAAGACCCATCTGCCCGTGGTGGTGGACCCCAGCCACGCCACCGGCAAGGCCAACCTGGTGGAACCCATGATGATCGCGGCGGTGGCCGCCGGCGCCGACGGCCTGGAGGTGGAGGTCCACTATGATCCCCGCCACGCCTGGAGCGACGGCGCCCAGTGCCTGACTCCCGATGCCTTTGCCCAGGCCATGGCCAAGTGCCGCCAGGTTGCCTGGGCCATCGGCCGGGATATGTAAGGGGTGCGGGCCCAGATCAGGCCGGGGCCGGCTCCGGCCGGGGTCCTGGCTGCCCCGCCCAGCAAGAGCATGGCCCACCGGGCGGTGCTCTGTGCGGCTCTGGCGGAAGGAACATCCCGCCTGTCCAACCTGGCCCACAGCCAGGACATTGACGCCACCCTGGCCGCCGCGGCCGCCTTTGGGGCGGCGGTGGAGCCGGGGGACCATCAGGCCCGCATCACCGGAGTGGGTTTTCCCCGCCCGGCGGCCGGGCCGGTGGACTGCTGCGAGAGCGGCAGCACCCTCCGTTTCTTGATTCCGATGGCGGCCCTCACCGGGGCGCCGGTGACCTTCACCGGCCGGGGCCGTCTGATGCAGCGCCCCCAGAGCGTCTATCAGGAACTGTTTGCCCGGCAGGGCCTCCGCTTTGAACCGGCGGGGGATGCCCTGACGGTGGCAGGCCCCCTGCAGGCCGGCCGGTTTGAGCTGGCGGGGGATGTGTCCAGCCAGTTTGTCAGCGGGCTGCTGTTTGCTCTGCCCCTGCTGGCGGGGGACAGCACCCTCTGCCTGCGCCCGCCGGTGGAAAGCCGCAGCTACATCCAGATGACCCGGGCGGCCCAGGCCGCCTTTGGGGTGGAAAGCCGCTGGCTGGACCAAAACACCCTGCTGGTGCCGGGAAACCAGCGCTATACCGCCCGGGATGCCGCCATTGAGGGCGACTGGAGCCAGGCGGCCTTTCCGGCGGTGCTGGGGGCTCTGGCCGGGGACGTGACCGTCACCGGCCTGGACCCCGACACCCTCCAGGGGGACGCCGTCATACGGGAGATTCTCCGGGACTGCGGCGCAGAGATTCATCCGGCAGCGGACGGGGTCCGCTTTGTCAAAAGTCCCCTGCATGGGGTGGAGATCGACCTGGCCGACTGCCCCGACCTGGGGCCCATCCTGATGGTTCTGGGCCTGTTCTGCAGCGGGAAAACCGTCATCCGCAATGCCGGCCGCCTCCGGCTCAAGGAGAGCGACCGGATTGCGGCCATGGAACAGGAATTGCGGAAGTTCGGCGGCAAGATCGAGAGCGAGGGGGGCACCATCACGATTTGGGAGAGTGCCCTCCGCGCCCCGCAGGAACCTCTGGACGGCCACAACGACCACCGGGTGGTCATGAGCCTGACGGTGCTGGCTGCGGCGGCGGGACTGCCCGCCGTCATCGAGGGGGCCGATGCGGTCCGCAAGAGCTGGCCCGATTTCTTTGCCGCCGTGCGGCAGCTGGGTGTGGAGGTGGAATACCATGCTTGACCGATCCAAACGCTATCTTGTGGTGGGTCTGGGCCTGCTGGGGGGCAAATATGCCCTGGAGCTGACCCGGGCCGGCTTTGTGGTGGACGGCATCAACCGCAGCGAAAAGCATTTGCAGTATGCCCTGGACAAGGGCTACATCCGCAGCGGCAAGACCCGGGACTTTGAGGACCTGGTGTCGGGGGCCGACCACATCATTTTCGGCCTGTACCCCACCACTCTGCTGGAGTGGTTCGAGACCTACGGGCATCTCATCAAGCCCGGCTGCATCTTCACCGATGTGTCGGGCGTCAAGACCGGGCTGGTGGACCGAATTCAGGATATGTGCCCGCAGGGAGTGGAATTCATTGCCAGCCATCCCATGGCGGGCCGGGAGACCTCCAGCGTGGAGCACGCCGCCGAGGTGAACTTTGCCCCGGCCAACTTCATCATCACCCCCACCGCCCGGAACACCCCCAAAGCCATTGTCTGGGCCACCGAGCTGGCCCAGGTTCTGGGGTTTGAGCACATTTCCACTCTGACGGTGGAGGAGCACGACCGGATGATTGGCTATGTCAGCCAGCTGTGCCACGCCATTGCGGTGAGCCTGATGTGCGCCAACGACAACACCGCCCTGTGCGAGTATACGGGCGATTCCTTCCGGGATCTGACCCGCATCGCCAAAATCAACGAGACCATGTGGTCGGAGCTGTTTTTGTGGAACAAGGACAACCTGATTGCAGAGATCGACCAGTTTGACGCGGCGCTGGCCCAGATGCGGGCCGCGCTGGCGGCCGGGGACCGGGAAGGGTTGGAGGAAATGTTCCGGCTGTCCACCCGGCGGCGGGCCATGTTCGACAAAAAGACACCCGGCTGAACCTGGAAAGGAGGGTCCGCCCGTGGCCAGACAGGAAAAGCAGAAGCACAAGCTGCTTGCCCTCGCGCGCATTTTTGAGACAGAAACCGACGAAAACCACCGTCTGACGGTGCCGCAGCTGGCCCAGATGCTGGAGGCCCAGGGGATACCCTGTGAGCGCAAGAGCATCTACACCGACATCGACGCCCTGCGGGAGATCGGCTATGACATTGTCCTGCAGCGGGGCCGGGGCGGCGGATACTGGCTGGCCCACCGGGCCTTTGAGCTGGCCGAGCTCAAGCTGCTGGTGGACGCAGTCCAGAGCTGCCGGTTCATTCCCCAGGAAAAGACCGGCGCCCTCATCAGCAAGCTGGAACAGCTGGCCTCTCATCATGAGGCGGCCCAGCTGCAGCGTCAGGTGTATGTGGCGGGGCGGCCCCGCAGCCAGAATCCACAGGTCCTCTACACCATCGACGCCCTTCACGAGGCCATCAACACCGGGCGGCAGGTGTCCTTTCACTATGCCAACGGCAAGGACCATACCGTCAGTCCCTGGCAGATGGCCTGGGACGGCGGCAGCTATTATCTGATCGCCTACCAGGACTACAGCCAGCCGGCGGGAATCCGGCATTACCGGGTGGATCGGATGAGCCATGTGAAGGTTCTGCAGGATCAGCCCTGCTGCGGCAAAGCCCTCTACGATCAGTTCAGTCTGCCGGTGTATTTGAAAAAGCACTTTAATATGTATGGGGGCCCGGAATACCGGGTGACCATCCGGTGCACGCCGGATCTCCGGGAGACCATGATCGACCGTTTTGGCCGGGACGTCATCTACATCGACGAGGCGGACGGATTTTTCCATTTCACCACCCCGGTCTGCGTCAGCGGGCCTTTCCTGGGCTGGGTCTGCGGTTTTGAGGGCAAGGTCACCATTGTGGCACCCGCCGAAGTCCAGGCCCGCCTGGCCGCCCTGGGCCGCACCCTCTCCTCCACCTACTTTTTCGAGAAAAAGTAGGCAAAAAGCTTTTCACCTGGTACCGCTGACTGCTGTGGTCCTCACAAGGCCCTGCCGGCGGTAGGGTTTCAGCCGCTTTATGAGGTTCCCGGGCTGCGCCCCGGTACGATGCAAACCCCGACATGGCCTATTTATCCCGAGGTTCAACGGCGTTCTGCACCGGTATGTCCCCAAAGTAAATCCCCGCTCCTTTTTATGGGAGCGGGGATTTGATATTTTATGAAGCTTTGCTGTGGGTCAGAAAATCAGGCTATGAGGCAGTTTGCATCGTACCGGGGCACAGCCCCAAACGCCGGGAGCGAGCCGAAGCGTAACGGCCCCGCGGAAGTGCCGGAGACCTGGAAACTTCATGGTACCCAGTAAAGCTTTTTGCCAAGCTTTTTCTCGAAAAAGCGGGAGGTTATTGGAAGGCGCCGGTGATGCTGTTGATGAAACCGCCGGTACCGGACGTGCCGCGGGCCACCTGAATGCGGAAATTGAAGGCGGGGCTTTTCTCCATAACCTTGTTTTCAAACAGGATGTTGTGGCCTTCCCGGACAGCGGCGGTGGCGTCCTGCCAGACCGGCTCGGGGTCCAGGGCATTGTTGGTGACCTCTACCGTATAGTCGGCGTCGGCCGGAATGGTTCCGCCCACCGTGAGGGCGGCCACCGAAATGGGAGAGGATGCCACCATGGGCTGGACCATGGTCAGACTGGCCGAAGTGACCGCCCGGGTAAACAGCAGGGACAGGGAACTGGAAGCCATCCCGTCGCTGGCGGTGACTTTCAGGGTGTGAGAGCCGTTGGCCAGCGGCAGAAAGGCTTTGCTGTCGTTGACGGCGCCGAAATGCTGCGGCGCGCCGGAGGCCGCCGTCAGGGTGCGGGTGGTCTGGGTGTCCAGCTGTTCGGTCAGGGTGACGTCGGCGCCCTCGGGGTCGCTGGCGGTGTATTCCAGCACAAAGGGCGCATTCCGGATGCCCAGACTGGCGCCGTTGGTCCCGCTGGGACTGGTGATGGTGGGGGCGGCGTTGGGCTGGATGTTGCCGCTGTCATCCACCAGCAGCGAGGAGGGGAGGATAAGGATCGGCCGGATGCCGTAGCTGCTGGATGCTTCCCGGTGGGCACAGTCGCCGGAGGAGCTGGAAACAACCCAGACGCTTTCGCTGCCCTCGGCGTAAAGCGAACGGGTCCAGTACCAGGTGGGGGTGCCGTCCAGGCTGGCGACGCGGCGGCTGTCGGCGGTGCTGAACCCTTCAAAGTATTTCAGACACTTGCCGTCGGCGGCCATGCCGGTTTTGTCCTCGGAGGTCCAGCCCAGCTCATAGCCCGAGAGCAGAAAAATACGGGTTTCCAGGCCTTCGGCGGCGGTGTGAAGAGAGCTGCCCTCCAGATAGGGGATTTTCACCGTCTTGACCTGGCCCTGGACGGTGCTGTCCAAAAGAGGCAGAAAATTCTCGTTCAGCCAGGTATGGATGCCGGTAACGCTGCCCCACGACCGCTTGGAGTGCAGGTCTTTCATCATCAGCCAGGTGCCGTCGCAGCTGGCGTCGTAGAGGGCGGCATCGGGATTGCCCTGGTGCACAATGATGAATTCCTGGGCGGTGCCGTCTACCTTTAAAGAAATGGTGCTGCCCACAGAGAGGGCAGACAGAATGGATGCCATAGCAGAAACTCCTCCTTTCAGAATTCAATGCGGGCTTCATCGGCGTTCCAGATGCCGGTGGCCGTCAGGTTGTCCAGGGTGCTCAGATCCGCCGTAAAGGCGTGCTCGGTCACGACGGTGTCGTATTTCAGCTCCAGCGCTTCCACGCGCTGGCTCAGGCTCTCCACGCTCTGTTTCAGGGCGTCCAGGACGGTGGTTTGGGCGGCGCCCAGCGTAGAGCAGGCCGCGGCCCGGTCCTCGCCGGTCCAGGCGGCTCCCTCCCAGAGGGTGGACAGGGCCAGCTTGACCGCCAGGGGCACCAGACTGGGGGTCAGGGGCGACCAGCCGTTCTCCATGGCGGCCAGCTGCTGGCTGGTGGCGGGGCTCAGGCGGAGTTCGCCCTGGGCGGTGAGGGTCAGGCCATAGCCGGACCCCAGTTTGATGGGACCAGCCTCCTGGGCGGTGGGCTTGTCGGTGCGGCGGACAAAGCCGGTCAGGTCGGATTCGGGAATGGTCTCGGTGGTGACGTCGCCGGTCTCGCTGTCAATGGCCTGGATGCGCAGCAGGCACCCGGCAGCAGGGGCGGCGGGCAGGGGCAGGGCTCCCACGTCGCCGGCGTCCAGCTGGACCCGTCCGCCCTTGCCGTTGACGCTGATAACAGAACCCTCCCCGGGGGCGACGGCTTCCGCCCGCTGGGCGGCTGCCTCGGCCCGGTCGGCGCTGGCACTGGCCGCCTGGGCCTGGGCGGCGGCCGCCTCAACCTGTTCGCCTGCGGCGGACACGGAGGCCTCGGCCTGCCCGGCGGCATCGCCGGCTTTCTGGGCGCTCTGGGCCGCGGCCTGGGAGAAGTTTTGGGCCTCCACGGCGCTGGCCATGACCTGGGCCACGAACTGTTCGTACAGGGAGGAAGAAGGCGGCTCGGCGTCGCCGTCGGTGGGGAGGGTTTCCCAGGTGTCGTAGCTGCCGGGCTGGGTGTAGGCGGTGTAGCCTGCGCCGTCGGTGGCGGTGAGCATCCACCGGCCCGATCGGGCCGCCGTCAGACGCCGGTCCACCTTCACCTGGCCGGAGCCGTCCAGCAGCAGGGGCGCCGGCAGGGCGCCGTCGGCCTGTTCGATGTGGAGGGAAACGCTCTTGCCGGCCCATTCCTCCGGCAGGGCGAAGGCCAGGGTATCCACCCCTTCGGCGTTCTGGCTGCCCAGATGGAGCCGCGCGGGGCGGGGGATGAAATCGGTACAGCCCGAGAGCTGCCGGACTGTGATCTCAATGTGCATCATGTTGGGTGTGATCCTTCCTTTCCCGGGGTGCGGCGGGCGCGCCCCGCTTGGTGGGTGTTGAGGGGGAGAAGAACCGGCCGGTTCGAAATCGCCGCCCGCTGGTTTCGGAGGAGGAAAACCGGGCGGAATACAGCCGGCCTGCCCCTATTGTAACGGCCCGCCGCCCGGAGGGACAGCGTGTCCTTTTGGCAGGCAAAAGCTGCGCGAAAAAGTGGATTTTTTTGCCGCTGGCAGGGTCTCCCATGGGAAAAATTGCATCCAAATGGAAAAATAAATGTTAAATTTCTGTTACAGTATTGCGGGGACTTTTCGATCGAAAATCGGAGGATGGAGACGGAAAAACCAAAGTTGTGAGAAAAAGATTGTATAAATTGCACGAAAAAGAACGTCAAAAAACTAACGATTTGCCGATGACCGATTTGACAAATCGCGGCTCGTCTGCTAAGATAGGACAGCTACCTTGATGTGTCCAACGCACGATGCAGCGAATAAAACAGACAAAGAGAGATGTTAAGCGCCGTCCTTTTGGCGGCGGCGCCCGGCGGCGTTCCGGGACATTAAACCGGCCAACAGCGGGCGGAGGAAGCAGCCCGCAAACAAAGCCAAACTGTAAAAAGAGAGGAGTTGTTTCGTATCACTTCCGAATGTAAGCGTGAAAAGAGACCGACGGCCCGTCACCGTATGTTTGCCCTGGGCATCCTGAGCCTCGGCCTTGCACTGACGCTGATCCTGACCACGGTCAGCATCCGCGTAACCTATGTAACCGATTCCAATGGGGCCAGCCAGCTGCTTCTGACCAGCGAGAGCGACCCCACCCGTCTGATGAGCCTCTCCGGCATCGAAGCCGCCGAGGGCGACCGCGTCTACTATACCGCTTTCGGCGACAGCCTGGCGACCCTGAATATTGAGCGTGCCTTCACCGTCACCGTGGAGGCCGATGGACAGGAGATCCCTGTCAAAATGGTCTACGGTACTGTGGCCGAAGCCCTGGAAAAGGCCGGCATCACCCTGGGACCCGATGACTACACCGTCCCCGAGCAGGATTCCCTGGTGGGCATTGGCAGCCGCATTGAGGTCCACCGTGTCCGCTATGAGGAGACAGTGGAGTACCAGACCATCCCCTACGAGACCGAGTACGTCTACACCAGCCTGTACTTCCGTGACACCGACCGCGTCACCACCATCCAGGCCGGCTCCAACGGCCAGTGCGCCATCACCACCCGCCATCGCTGGGTGGACGGCGAGCTGGAGAACAGCATCGTCACCGATGTGACCACCACTGTGGAGCCCCAGGACGCCCTGCTCAAGACCTATGGCGCAGGTGCGCCCGTCTCTCCCGTCACCGGTCCTGACGGCACCACCAACCCGCCCTCCAGCTACAGCAAAGTGCTGACCGGCAAGGCCACCGGCTATTATTCCCGCACCGGCAATGGTGCTTCGGGCCTGGGCCTGGGCTACGGCACCGTGGCCGTGGACCCCGATGTGATCCCCTACGGCACCCTGCTGTATATCACTTCCACCGACGGCCGGTTTGTCTACGGCTATGCGGTGGCCACCGACACCGGCATCGCCCTGCAGGACGGCCACGTCCTGGTGGACCTGTTCTATGAGACGTACGCTGAGTCGGTCATCAACGGCGCCATCAATGTCAACGTCTACGTCGTTGGCTGAAGCTTCTGAATAAATATTCCATAAAACCCTGTTCCTTTTTTGTGAAAAGAGGAACGGGGTTTTTCGCGTTTGGGGAAAAGCTATGTCAGGTTTGCATAGAAAAAAAGTCAAAATTTGTGCTATCTGTCTATTTCCGGTTTTTTCAGCGAAAAGATTATGGCTGATTTTATGAAAAAGGCCTTGAAAAATCCCCTTGAATTATTTAATATAGTAATGTAGAGACAACCGGGGCCCTGAACTGCGCCGCAGCAGGGCCTGTGGAGTTTTACAGAAAATGCGGGCTGGCGTCAGTCTGCGCCAGGGAGGAGCTGCACATATTATGAAACAGACCGATGAATTGAAACAGACCACTGAACAGATGATCCAGGCAGCGGAGAAACCGGCGGCAGAAAAGCCGGCCGAGGAGACAGCGCGCAACCCGGAGGACGATCTGCCGGTCTATCTGTATAAGCAAGGCAACAACTACGAGGCCCAGCGCTTCTTTGGCTCGCACCTGACCGAACAGGGCGGCGAAAAGGGCGTTCTTTTCCGCGTGTGGGCGCCCCACGCCACCGCTGTGAGCGTGGTGGGCGACTTCAACAGCTGGAAGCCGGGCAGCCATCCCATGAAAAAGACCGACGGCGCCTCCATCTGGGAGCTGTTTATCCCCGGGATGAAGGAATTCGACATCTATAAATATTGCGTCACCACCCGGGCCGGGGACCTGGTCTTTAAGGCCGATCCCTACGCCCTCCACGCCGAGACCCGGCCCTCCAACGGCAGCAAGGTCTACGACCTGTCCGGCTTCGGCTGGACCGACAACGAGTGGATGGACGCCCAGAAGGCCAAAGACAGCATCAATGGCCCCATGAACATCTACGAGATGCACGCCGGCAGCTGGAAGATGAAGCAGGATGGGGAGAACTACATCCCCTACAACTACTCCGAGCTGGCCGACCTGCTGATCCCCTACCTGACCGACATGGGCTACACCCATGTGGAGCTGCTGCCCATCATGGAGTACCCCTTCGACGGCAGCTGGGGCTATCAGGTGAGCGGTTATTTCGCACCCACCAGCCGCTACGGCACCCCCAAGGACCTGATGGCCTTTGTGGACAAGATGCACAGAGCCGGCATCGGCGTCATCATGGACTGGGTGCCCGCCCACTTCCCCAAAGACCAGTTCGGTCTGTACATGTTTGACGGCGAGCCCTGCTATGAGGACCCCAACCCCCGCCGCGGCGAGCACAAAGAGTGGGGCACCATGGTCTTCAACTTCGGCATGAAGGAAGTCCAGAGCTTCCTGATTTCCAGCGCCCTGTACTGGCTGGAGCAGTATCATATCGACGGCCTGCGGGTGGACGCGGTGGCGTCCATGCTGTACCTGGACTACAACCGCCGGGACGGCGAGTGGGAGCAGAACGTCAACGGCGGCAAGGAAAACCTGGAAGCCATTGAGTTCCTGCGCAAGCTCAACACCGCCATCCTGACCCGTCATCCCGAAAAATACATGATCGCAGAGGAGTCCACGGCCTGGCCCAACGTCACCAAGCCCGCCGCGGACGGCGGCCTCGGCTTCAACTTCAAGTGGAACATGGGCTGGATGAACGACATGCTCAGCTACATGAAGACCGATCCCCTGTTCCGCTCCTACAACCACAACAAGGTGACCTTCAGCTTCTTCTACGCATTCAGCGAGAACTTTGTGCTGCCCATCAGCCACGACGAGGTGGTCCACGGCAAGTGCAGCCTCATCAACAAGATGCCGGGCGAGTACGACGACAAGTTCGCCAACCTGCGCACCTTCTACGGCTACATGATGGCCCACCCCGGCAAAAAGCTGCTGTTCATGGGCCAGGAGTTCGGCCAGTTCAACGAGTGGTATGAGGCACGGCCTCTGGACTGGATGCTGCTGGACTACGACAAGCACAAGGAGCTGCAGAATTACGTCAAGACCCTCAACCAGTTCTACAAGAACACCCCCGCCTTCTGGCAGGTGGACTACAGCTGGGAGGGCTTCCAGTGGATTGTCCCGGACGACTATCAGCAGAGCATCGTGGCTTTCCTGCGCAAGGACGCCGCGGGCAAGCAGATCCTGATCGTCTGCAACTTCACCCCCATCCTGCGTGAGGGCTACATCATGGGCGCGCCGGTGTCCGGCAGCTACAAGGAGATCCTCAACAGCGACGATGCGGCGTTCGGCGGCTCGGGCCAGCACCACAACAAGAATATCCGCTCCAAGAAGGTTCCGATGCACGGATTTGACCAGAGCATCACCCTCACCCTGCCTCCTCTGAGTACCCTCTACTTCGAGGTGCCCGCCAAGAAGGAGACCAAGCCCAAGACCACCCGCACCACCAAGGCCGCGGCGGAAAAGGGCGAGGAAAAGACCACCGCCAAAAAGACCACTACCCGCAAGACGGCCGCCGCCGGTGAGAAAAAGACCACCACCCGGCGCACCACCAAGTCCAAGGTAGAGAAGGGCGCGCCCGCCAAGGAAACCAAGGCGGAAAAGGCTGAAAAAGAGGCCAAGGCTGAGAAGAAGCCCGCCGCCAAGCGCACCCGCAAGCCGAAGGCGGAGAAGGCTGCCGAAGAATAAGGCGGCCAGCCCGGCCGCCAGGCTCCGGGCCTGAGAGGCTGGTTCTGAATTGTTGATTTTCGCCCCTGACCGACAGGGGCGCAAAGCAAAAGGGGAGAATAAAGTTATGGCAAAAGAAATCGTGGCAATGATCCTTGCCGGCGGACGTGGCTCGCGTTTGTACGCGCTGACACAGAAAACGGCAAAACCTGCGGTGTCCTTCGGCGGCAAGTACCGCATCGTGGACTTCCCGCTGTCCAACTGCGTCAATTCCCGCATCGATACCGTCGGTATCGCAACTCAGTATCAGCCCCAGAAGCTGAATGAGTACATCGGCAACGGCCAGCCCTGGGACCTGGACCGCCTGTACGGCGGCGTCCACACCCTGCCTCCGTACGAGCAGGCCAAGGGCACCGACTGGTACAAGGGCACCGCCAACGCCATCTACCAGAACATCAGCTTCATCGAGACCTATGATCCCAAGTACGTCATCATCCTGTCCGGCGACCAGATCTGCAAGCAGGATTATGCCGACTTCCTGCGCTTCCACAAGGAAAAGGGCGCCGACTTCTCGGTGGCCGTCATGGAAGTGGACTGGAAGGAAGCTTCCCGCTTCGGCCTGATGGTGGCGGACGAGGACGACCGCATCACCGAGTTCCAGGAGAAGCCCCCCGTACCCAAGTCCAACCTGGCTTCCATGGGCATTTACATCTTCAACTGGGATATCCTGAAGAAGTACCTGGAGGAGGACGAAGCTGACCCCAACTCCAAGAACGACTTCGGCATGAACATCATCCCCGCCCTGCTGCGCGACGGCCGCAAGATGTACGCCTACCACTTCAAGGGTTACTGGCGTGACGTCGGCACCATCGACAGCCTGTGGGAAGCCAACATGGAGGTCCTGGACCCCGAGAACTCCGGCATCGACGTGTTCGATGAGGAGTGGAAGATCTACAGCCGCAACCCCGTCCTGCCCGCCCAGAAGATCGGTCCCCGCGCCGTGGTGCAGGATTCCCTCATCACCGAGGGCTGCCGCATCTATGGCAACGTCACCCACTCTGTGCTGTCGGCTGGCGTCATCGTCGAGGACGGCGCTACCGTTGAGGATGCAGTCCTGATGGACGGCGTCGTGGTCAAGGCTGGCGCTGTGGTCAAGCGCTGCATCCTGGCAGAGGATGTCGTGGTGGGCGCAGGCGCCAAGATTGGCGGCGACGGCCCCATCGCACACGTGGGCACCGGCCTCACCGTCGGCGCCGGCGCAGTCGTCAAAGAGGGCGCCAAAGTATTTGATTCGGTCAAGGAGGGCGAGGAAGTATGCTGAGCCAGAACAACAATGCGTTGGGCATTATTTTCCCCAACAGCTATGATAACACCGTACCCGAGCTGGTGACGGAGCGCACCATGGCGTCCATCCCCTTCGCGGGACGGTACCGCATGGTGGACTTCATGCTCTCCAGTATGTCCAACTGCGGCATCACCAATGTTTCCATCGTGGTGCGCAAGAACTACCACTCCCTGATGGACCATCTGGGCACCGGCCGCGAGTGGGATATGGCTCGCCGTCACGGCGGCCTGAACATCGTGCCTCCCTTCGCTGAGAAGGGCGTCCGGATTTATTCCGGCCGCGTCGAGGCTCTGGCCTCCATCCTGGGCTTCCTGGAGCACCAGAAGGAGCGCTATGTGGTCATGTGCGACGCCAACATCGCCGTGAACTTTGACTTCAACGCCCTGCTGGCTGCTCACCAGGCCAGCGGCGCCGACGTCACCGTCGCCTACCAGAAGACCGAGATCCCCGAGGGCCGCAAGGATGACAACTACACCCTGACCATCGACGGCGACGGCCGCGTCACCGAGCTGCTGCTGAACGATTACCGCCCCGGCATCCAGAACCTGGACCTGAACATCTACGTCCTGGAGCGTGAGACCCTGATCCGCCTGGTGAAGGACGCCACCTCCCGCGGCCTGATCTACTTCGAGCGGGACATCCTGGCCCACAACGTCAACATCCTGAACGTCCAGGCCATGGAGTACACCGGCTATGTCGCCCACATCTGCGACATGAAGAGCTACTTCGACGAGAACATGAAGCTGCTGGATGAGAAGAATCTGGACGCTCTGTTCCCCAAGAACAGCCCCGTTTACACCAAGATCCGCGACGACAACCCCACCCGGTATGTCTCCGGCTCCAAGGTGAGCAACTCCCTGCTGGCCGACGGCTGCACCATCGAGGGCACCGTGGAGAACTGTGTTCTGTTCCGCGGCGTCAAGATCAAGAAGGGTGCTGTGGTCCGCAACTGCGTCCTGATGCAGGACACCGTGGTCGAGAAGGACGTCGAGATGGAGTACGTCGTCACCGACAAGAACGTCAAGATCACCGCCGGCAAGAAGCTGTCGGGCACCGCCAGCTTCCCGGTCTACGTCCAGAAGAACCACATGGTCTGAGCGGCCGCCACCCAAAATGAAGGAGGGAACACCCCTATGAGAATTCTGTATGCTTCGTCGGAGGCTACGCCCTTCGCCAAGTCCGGCGGTCTGGCTGACGTGGCGGGCGCCCTGCCCAAAGCCCTCGTCCGGGACGGCGTGGACGCCCGGGTCATCATGCCCCTGTACGGCGACCTCGGCTTCCGCGATCACCTGGAGTACGTCACCAACTATTCTGTTCCTGTGGGCTGGCGCAGCCAGTACTGCGGCCTGTTCAAGGCAGAGTGGGACGGCGTGACCTACTACTTCCTGGACAACGAATATTATTTCAAGCGCCGCGGCCTGTACGGCTTCTACGATGACGGCGAGCGGTTTGCATTCTTCTCCCGCGCGGTGCTGGAGACCCTGTTCTATCTGGACTTCACCCCCGACATCATCAACTGCAACGACTGGCAGACGGCTCTGGTGCCCGTGTACCTGAACCTGTACTACCGTCACCTGGATAAGTTCAACCGGATCAAGACCATCTTCACCATCCACAACATCGCCTATCAGGGCAAGTATGGTCTGGACATCCTGGAGGACACCTGCGGCATTGGCCGTCGGGATCAGCACATTGTGGAGTACGATGGCTGCGCCAACTTCATGAAGGGCGCCTTCGAGACCGCCGACAAGATCACCACCGTCAGCCCCTCCTACGCACAGGAGATTCTGGACCCCTGGTTCAGCTATGGCCTGGACGCTCTGCTGCGGGAGAAGCAGTATAAGCTGTGCGGCATCCTGAACGGCATCGATCAGGACGCCAACAACCCCGCCACCGATCCCTCCATCCCCTACAACTACAGCACCGCCAACTTCCGCGAGGGCAAGGCGGCCTGTAAGGCAGCCCTGCAGGATCAGTTCGGCCTGCACAAGGACGGCAGCCCCGTCTTTGCCATGGTCAGCCGCCTGGTGGGCATGAAGGGCTTCGACCTGGTCCAGAGCATCGCCGATGGCCTGGTGGATCTGGGCATCGAGCTGGTCATCCTGGGCACCGGCGAGAGCCAGTATGAGGGCTTCTTCTCGGATCTGGCCGCCCGCCGTCCCGGCCGTGTAGGCGTGTACATCGGCTTCAACAGCGCCCTGGCACAGCAGATCTACGCTGGCGCAGACTGCTTCATCATGCCGTCCAAGAGCGAGCCCTGCGGCCTGGCCCAGATGGTGTCCTGCCGCTATGGCACCCCGCCCATCGTCCGCGAGACCGGCGGTCTGCGTGACTCCATCCATGACTCCAGCAAGGGCAGCGGCAACGGCTTCACCTTTGCCGGCTACAGCGCTCATGAGCTGTACGACGCATGCTGCCGCGCCAACGCCGCCTACTACGACAAGGAGAACTGGGAGCACCTGGTGGAGTACGCCATGAACTGCGACTTCAGCTGGAGCGTCTCGGCCAAGAGCTACGAGGGCCTCTACAACGAGACCGCCAACCTCTGGTAATGTCTTTTTGGGCAGACAGAAGGCGGGCCCCTGCATCCTCTCGGAGATCCCTTTTCAGGGAGAGACAGCATGCAGCCGCTGAGAACCCGGCAGGGGAACGCATCTGACCGCGCACCAACATAAAAAGCCCGCCGTTCCGAAAGGAGCGGCGGGTTTTTGCGTGTTCAGAGGGGGTTATTTGCGGCGAATGGCCACGGCGTACATCCCCTGGGCCTGGTGGCAGGCCTCCACCAGGGCTTTGGGCTGGGGACAGACCCCGTGGTTGTGCCAGGGGTCGTTGAACCAGTAGTTTTCCTCGTCGTAGCCCACCAGCAGCAGGCAGTGTTCGTTCAGCTTCCAGTCAAAGACTTCGCCGTTGGGCAGACGCCACCGGTCCACGCCGGGCACCGGCTGAAAGTCCAGAGTGGCCCAGAACACCACCGGCAGCCCGGCGTCGATGTACCGGGCGCAGAGCTCGGCGGCGGTGCGGCCGGTCTCGTCCACCACTTCCAGGCTGTCCGACGCGCCGGCAGCGTCCAGCGCGCTCTGAAGGGCCTGGCAGATGCAGGGGGCGTAGCAGCCGTAGCCGGTGTGGTCGTGGGGGTCACCGGGATAGACGTAGTGGGGGTCGGGACCCCAGAGTTCCCCGTCCTGCTCCCAGAAAGGGGCGTGGGGCAGGTCCCGCTGGATGAAGGTGTCGGGGTCTACCGAGACCCCCACAGCCCCCAGGGCCATCACGGCGCTGATGCTCTCGCAGCCGTTGACCCAGCGCTGGGTCTGGTCGATGTAGGGGGCACAGACAATCTTTTTCATGCAAATTCCTCCTGAGGCGTGGGATAGACTGTCAAAACGGAACGTTTTGTGGTATGATTACAAGTAGAATATACAGCGGCTTTACCTTTGGGTAACAAAAGCGCTGGGACCAGTATACTACAAAGCGGTCTGCTGCGCCAGACCACGCAGGGAGGTACATGATGAACAGTCTGATTATCGGCATTGCGGGTGGTTCGGGCAGCGGCAAAACGACCCTGGCCCTTCGCCTGAAAGCACGGTTTGGGGAGGAAGAAGTACGGCTGATCCCTCACGACAGCTACTACAAGCGCCATGACGAGCTGCCCTATGAAAAGCGGTGCCTGCTGAACTACGACCACCCCGACGCCTTCGACAACGACCTTCTGGTTCATCACCTGAAGGAGCTGAAGGCAGGCCGGGCCATCGACTGCCCGGTCTACGACTATTCGATTCACAACCGGTCGGACGAGGTGCGGCACATCGAACCGGCGCCGGTCCTAATTGTGGAGGGGATTCTGCCCTTCACTGAGCCGGCCTTGCTGGAGCTGTTTGACTACAAGATTTTTGTGGACACCGACGCCGACGAGCGGATTCTCCGCCGCATCCTGCGGGATGTAAAGGAGCGGGGCCGCTCTCTGGACAGCGTCATCACCCAGTACCTCACCACCGTCAAGCCCATGCACGAGGCCTTTGTAGAGCCCAGCAAGCGCACCGCCGACATCATCGTCCCCAACGGCGGCGAGAACGGCCCCGCCCTCGAAATGCTGGTCCACCACATCCGCAGCCTCATCCAGCAGTCCTGCACCCTCTGACCTACTTTTCTGGAAGAAAAGTAGGCAAAGGCAACGGCGGCGACCGCGTCCAGTGGATGAAACAGGGAGCCGCCGTTGGCGCAGCGCTCCGATTTTCACAAGGGCATTCATGCCCGCAGAGAAAATTGGCTAAGCGCAAGAGGTTTCACTGGGTACCATGCACTCTCCGGGTCTCCGGCAGTTCCGCGGGGCCGTTACGCTCTGGCTCGCTCCCGGCGTTTGGGGCTGCGCCCCAGTGCGATGCAAACTCCGACATAGCCTATTTATTTCAAGTTTCAGCGGCGTTCTGCGCCGGTATGTCCCCAAAATTGATCAAAGACAAAATCCTCGCTCCGTTTGGGGCGGGGATTTTTTGTTTTTAAAGTTCGGTTTTAGCTATTTTTCTGCCGTTCGGGATCATATTGCTCTTTGCGAATTTGCTGCCGCAAATTTTTGAATCAGAGGGCAGAACCGGGGAAATCTCCTCCGCCTCTCCCACCTCAAAACGGCTTGTATCCAAGATAGACCTTCCCAAACTATATAAAATTAAGCAAAAATGGAAAATCTTGAAATCGGGTCTTGACACCGGGGGGGGTATGGTATTATAGGCACACAAAGGAAAGGACCTTCCTTTGAAACCTGTTTTGGGTCTCTATCTTTTACACCATTAAGGAGGAAAAATTCATTATGAAACTCAAGAAAATTGCTTCTCTGATGCTTGCTGGTGTGATGGCTGTCAGCATGCTGGCCGCTTGCGGTGATACTGATAAGAAGGATCCCGCTTCCAGTGGCGAGCAGAATACTGCTACTAGCTCTTTTGCTAGCACTGTTCTGGAGAAGACCAATGCAACCACTCAGGCACTGCTGAAAGCTGGCAACAATTCTAAGCTGGCCGATGGCATTGAGTATGCCGCAAAGACTGTAGAGTTTACCGAGGGTAATCGTAGTAATGCTCTGAATAAGATCGTTGTGCTGGACAGCAATAGCGCCGTTGCAAATGCTGTTTCCAAGTATGTGGTGGGTAACAGTGTGAACTATACTACTGGTAATTGGAATCAGTTTACCGGTGTCAGCAATTTGGCTAAGAATAAGAATAGTGGCACTTACTATCAGCTGTACTACACTGCTGGTACTGCTTCTGACGAGTGGATTGCCAATAGCATCGCTGATGTGATCGATGAAAAGGTTGGGGATCTGCCTGAAAGCACTGATAGTGTCAAGTATGAGTACACTTTGGATGTTGCAAAGGCAACTGTTGTTGCTGGCAATAGTGCAGATCGTGCAGACGATTGCATCATTATTGGTGTAGCTGTCAGCGTTAAGACCACTAAAGTTGAGTACTAATTCACATTACTTATAACACCCCCGGCAGCACCATAGCCTAGGGTGATGTAAGGGGCCTTTGAACAAGAGACCGTTTGAAGGCTCGGGTAATAAACCCATCCGATGTGGCGACAAAGGGGAATAATTAACCACTATTCCTTCTGTTGTTGATCGCACCAAAACAAAAGAACTTTTGCGTCACGAAAGATAGGGTCCCTCTGCGAGGGCCGGC
>NZ_NFLL01000012.1 GCF_002160895.1 Faecalibacterium sp. An122
GGGCCAGGTGGCACAGGTTGGGGGTGCGGGCCGAAATCTCATTGAACATCTTCAGGTCGATGGGCACCCCTGCCTCGTGGGCGATGGCCAGCAGGTGCAGCACCGTATTGGTGGAGCAGCCCAGAGCCATATCGCAGGTCAGGGCGTTGCGCAGGGACCGCTCGTTGATGATCTGGCGGGCGGTAATGTTCTTGCGCACCAGCTCCATCACCGCCATGCCGGCGTGCTTGGCCAGCTGCAGGCGCTTGGAGTACACCGCCGGAATGGTGCCGTTGCCGGGCAGGGCGATGCCCACCGCCTCACACAGGCAGTTCATGCTGTTGGCGGTATACATACCCGAGCAGCTGCCGCAGCTGGGGCAGCAATTGCAGGTGCAGTCCTCCAGCTGGTCGTCCGAGATCATGCCCGCCTTATAGGCGCCCACCGCCTCGAACATCTTGGACAGGCTGACCTCCTCGCCGCCGTAGCTGCCCGCCAGCATGGGGCCGCCCGAGCAGACCACCGCCGGCACGTCCAGGCGGACGGCGGCCATCACCATGCCGGGAACGATCTTGTCGCAGTTGGGCACCAGCACCAGGCCGTCCAGCTGGTGGGCCTGGCACATGGTCTCGACGCTGTCGCAGATCAGCTCACGGCTGGGCAGGCTGTATTTCATGCCCACGTGGCCCATGGCGATGCCGTCGCACACGCCGATAGCCGGCATCAGGATGGGGGTGCCGCCGGCCATCTGGACGCCGGCCTTGACCGCATCCGCGATCTTGTCCAGGTTCATGTGGCCCGGCACAATCTCGCTGTAGGCCGACACCACGCCGATCAGGGGGCGGTCCAGCTCTTCGGGGGTATAGCCCAGGGCATAAAACAGGCTGCGGTTGGGCGCCCGCTCCGAACCCTTCTTCACATTATCGCTTCTCATGGGGTGTATCTCCCTTCTGCCAAATCAAAAAACCGGTCCCGGCGTCGCCACCGGGGCCGGAAAGAAACAGTCTCTTACTTCTTCAGCCAGCTCATCATGCTGCGCAGCTCAGAGCCAACCTTCTCGATGGGGTGCTCGGCCTCCATGCGGCGCTGGGCCAGGAAGTGGACCTTGCGGCCGCCCTTGTCGCTCATCTCGGTCAGGAACTCGGAAGCAAAGGTGCCGTCCTGGATCTCGGTCAGGACCTTCTTCATCTCCTTGCGGGTCTCCTCGGTGATGAGGCGCTTGCCGGTGCGGTAGTCGCCGTACTCGGCGGTGTTGGAGATGGAGTAGCGCATCTTGGAGAAGCCGCCCTCGTTGATCAGGTCGACGATCAGCTTCATCTCGTGGCAGGTCTCAAAGTAGGCCATCTCGGGGGCGTAGCCGGCCTCCACCAGGGTGTCGAAACCGGCGTGGATCAGCTCGCAGACGCCGCCGCACAGGACAGCCTGCTCACCGAACAGGTCGGTCTCAGTCTCCTCACGGAAGGTGGTCTCCAGAATGCCGGCGCGGCCTGCGCCGATGCCGGAAGCATAAGCCAGGGCGATCTCCTTGGCCTTGCCGGTGTAGTCCTGCTCCACGCAGATCAGAGAGGGGCAGCCCTCGCCCTCGGTGTACAGGCGGCGGACAATGTGGCCGGGGCCCTTGGGGGCGATCATGATGACGTCCACGTTCTTGGGAGGAGTGATGGTCTTGAAGTGGATGTTGAAGCCGTGGGCAAAGGCCAGGGCCTTGCCCTCGGTCATGTAGGGAGCCACCTGCTTATAGTAAATGTCGGCGCACAGCTCATCGGGCACCAGCATCATGACCACGTCGCCGGCCTTGGCGGCGTCCTCAACCTCCATCACCTGGAAGTTGGGGTGATTGGCGGCAAACTCGGATGCCTTGGCCCAGTGGCTCGAACCCTTGCGCAGGCCCACCACCACGTTCACGCCGCTCTCGGCCAGGTTCTCGGAATGTGCATGGCCCTGGCTGCCGAAGCCGATGATGGCAACGGTCTTGCCGTCCAGAACACCCAGGTTGCAGTCGCTGTCGTAATACTTCTTGATTGCCATAATCGTTGTCTCCTTTTACTGTTTCTCGTTTCAGAATGCCAGAAGATCTATTTCTCTCCGTCCCCCTCTCGAGGAGCGAAAAACCAATGTTATTTGGGGCAGCTCTGGCCCGGCAGCGGGAACTGGACCGCCCGGATTTCCTGGGGCGGCTTCTGCATCCGCTGGTGCATCCCGCCCCGCTCCATGGCCGTCACGCCGGTGCGGCACTGCTCCAGAATGGTGTAGCCCTCGAACATCCGCAGGAAGGCGTCTACCTTGTCGGGCTTGCCGGTCAGCTCAAAGACCATGCTGTCGGGGGACAGGTCGATGATTTTCGCCTTGTAAATGCTGGCGATCTCCCGCAGCTCGGCCCGGTTGACCACGGTGGCCGCCACCTTCAGCAGCAGCAGCTCCCGCTGGAGGGCCTTGCGATCGTCCAGCACAAACACCTGGCGGGTCACCTCCAGACGCTCGGTCTGGAGCAAAAGCTGATTGAGGCGGTTTTCATCGCCGTACACCGTGACGGTGATGCGGCTGATGGTGGGGTCGTTGGTGGCCGAGACGGTCAGGCTCTCGATATTGAAGCCGCGGCGGGTGAACAGGCTGGACACCCGTGCCAGAACGCCGGTCTGGTTATCCACCAGCAGGCTGACCACCTTGCGCTGTTCCGTATGTTCCATGCTGGTCCCTCCTTTATTCCATCATAATATCCCGGATGTCTCCGCCGCCCGGAATCATGGGCAGCACCTTTTCGTCCTTGCCGATCATGCATTCGATCCAGGTGGGGCCGTCGTTCTTGAGGGCCTCAGCGAATGCGGCCTGGAACTGGGCCAGGTTTTCGCAGTGGTAGCCCTTGAGGCCGAAGCCCTCGGCCAGCTTGACGAAATTGGTGTGGCGGTGGGGGTCGGTCTGGGAGTAGCGCTTGCCGTAGAAGGCGGTCTGCCACTGGCGGACCATGCCCAGAACCTGGTTGTTGAAGATGACGGTGATGATGGGCAGGTTGTAGCTGACGGCGGTGCAGGCCTCGTTGAGGTTCATATGGAAGGAGCCGTCGCCGGTGAGCATCACCACCCGCTGGTCCCGGCCCAGAGCCATCTGGGCGCCGATGGCGGCGCCGTAGCCGAAGCCCATGGTGCCCAGGCCGCCGCTGGTGATGAAGCCGCGGCTCTTGGTGTGGCGCAGGTACTGGGCGGCCCACATCTGGTGCTGGCCCACGTCGGTGACGTAGACGGCCTCGGGGCCGCACTGGCTGCAGATCTCGCCGATGACCTGATGGGGCATCAGGCGGCTGGGGTCGGACACCGGGTGGTAATCGTGGGCCTGCCAGTCATGGATCTGGGCCATCCACTCGGGGTGCTGGGCCTCCTTGATCTTGGGGAGCATGGCCTGCAGGATATAGGCTGCGTCGCCCACCACCGACAGGTCCACCTGCACGTTCTTGTTGACCTCGCTGGGGTCG
This sequence comes from Faecalibacterium sp. An122, assembly GCF_002160895.1. GTDB lineage: Bacteria > Bacillota > Clostridia > Oscillospirales > Ruminococcaceae > Faecalibacterium. Next base: position 3,446 of record NZ_NFLL01000012.1, read on the forward strand.
ATGTCGATCTGGATGATGGTGGCCTTCTTGGCGAAGGTGCTGGGCTTGAGGGCCACCCGGTCGGAAAAGCGGGTGCCGATGGCCACCACCACGTCCGCCTCGCTGACCGCCCGGTTGGCGGTGTAGCAGCCGTGCATGCCGATCATGCCCAGGCTCAGAGGATCGCCGTAGGGCACCACGCCGGCGCCCATCAGGGTGTAGGTGGCGGGGATGCCGGCCTTATGGATCAGGTCCCGCAGGGGCTGGCAGCTGGCCGCGCTGCGGACGCCGCCGCCGAAGTAGACCAGGGGCCGCTCGGCGCCATTGATGAGGTCCGCCGCCCAGGAGACTTCCTTTTCATCAAAGGTGGTGACGGTGCGGATGGGCTCGGGCTGCTTGGGGGTGAACTCGCACTTGTTGGCGGTGACGTCCTTGGGGATATCCACCAGGACGGGGCCCTTGCGGCCGCTCTGGGCGATGCGGAAGGCCGCCCGCATGGTGTCGGCCAGGTCCTCCACCCGGCGGACGGTGAAGTTGTGCTTGGTGATGGGCATGGTGATGCCCTCGATGTAGGCCTCCTGGAAGCTGTCGCGGCCCAGCAGGTCGGTGGAGACGTTGCCGGTGAAGGCCACCATGGGGATACTGTCCATATAGGCGGTGGCGATACCGGTGACCAGGTTGGTGGCGCCCGGACCGCTGGTGGCCAGCACCACGCCGGTGCGCCCGGTGGCCCGGGCGTAGCCGTCCGCCGCATGGGACGCGCCCTGCTCGTGGGCGGTCAGCACATGGGTGATCCGGTCTGCATTTTTATACAGTTCGTCGTATAGGTTCAGCACTGCGCCCCCAGGGTAGCCGAAAATGGTATCGACGCCCTGCTCGCAGAGGACCTCGACGAAAATTTGAGAACCGTTGAGCAGCATGTTTTTCCCTCCTCTTTACTCCTAACCAAAGCCAACGTCCAGGGGCCGGCCGCGATAAATAAAAAAGCCCTCGTCCCCTGTTGCCCAAGAGACAAAGACCTTAATACGTAAGTTCTCTGCGGTACCACTCTCGTTGACACGGCGTTGGCCGCGCCCTCTCACGGGCCTCACTTCCCCTCTGGTTCCGATAAGGCCCTGCACGATAACGGGTGCACCCGGCACTGCTTACGGGACCCGCGACGGGCTGCTCAGCAGGCTGCTCCGGGAGGACTTGGCGCGCGGGCCGCCGGCCGCCTTGCACCGTCCGGCGGCTCTCTGAGCAGCAAATCTCCCGCGGGTTACTTGTTCCCATCCACGCATTTTTGTTGTTTGTGTTGAAATTTACTATACTAGAAAAAGGGCGTCTTGTCAATCAATATATTTTGCAACGCGATTCGTCTTTCACATGAAAATAATTCACTGTGCTAAATTCCCCCGCACCGCTCCAAAACCCAGTCTCCGGGCCGAAAAACCGGTTTTCTCCGCCTCTGTGGCCTCCGGCCGCCGGGCTGGACTTTTCCCCTGCCCTGCACTATACTTAGAAGGTATATATACCATTTCCACTGTTTGATGCGAGGGGGATATTCCAATGAAAATACAGGATCTCAGCGCGCGGCTGGGAGGGTTGGCGGTCTTTCGCGGGCTGCTGGAAGACCCTGTGATTGCGGCCTACGCGCATTTTGTCCAGGCCCTGGCCGACGGGGCGGGCCGCGGTGCGGTATGCCAGGCGGCGGGGCAGTTTGAGGCGCTGCTGTTCGGGGCCGACACCGACGATTTCAGCGAGTATCTGACGGCGGCGGTGCTGGAATGCGAAAACATCTGCGCCCGCCGGGCGGCCCGGGGCGCTTTGTCCCCGGCCCTGGAAAAGGCCCTGGACAGCGAGCTGCACTTTCTGGAGGAGCTGTCGGGGCTGGGCCTGGACCAGCTGCTGCTGGCCGCCGGCCTGACCCCGGCCCAGCGGGAAGAACTGGCCTTCCTGCCCCGGTGGACCGCCCATCCCACCGGCCTGGCGGCCAGCTACGAGGCCCGTCTGTCCGAGATGGGCCGGCTGGGATACGGCATGTTTGCCCGCCACCACGTCTTTACATTGAATGAGGAGGGCAGGCTGACCCCGGTGCGGCATCCCGATCCCCAGCGGCTGGCCGACCTGCCCGGCTACGAGCGGGAGCGGGAAAAGATCCTGGCCAACACCAAGGCCCTGCTGGCGGGCCTGCCGGCCAACAACGTCCTTCTGTACGGCGACGCCGGCACCGGCAAGTCCAGCGCGGTGAAAGCCATCGTCAACGAGTACGCCCCCGAGGGACTGCGTCTGGTGGAGGTGAAGAAAAACCAGCTCTACCTGCTGCCCGACCTGATGGACCAGCTGGCGGCCAACCCGCTCAAGTTCATCCTGTTCATCGACGACCTGAGCTTTGCCTCCAACGACGACAATTTCGCCGCCCTCAAGGCCATTCTGGAGGGCAGCGCCGGAGGCCGGGCCGCCAACATTGCGGTGTACGCCACCTCCAACCGCCGCCATCTGGTGAAGGAAACCATGACCGACCGCACCGGCGACGACATCCACGAGGCCGACACCCGCCAGGAAATGATGAGCCTGTCGGCCCGGTTTGGTCTGGTGGTCACCTTCCAGCGGCCCGACAAGGCCCTCTACAGCCAGATTCTGCTGGAGCTGGCCCGTCAGTATCAGCTGACCATCCCGGAACAGCAGCTGGTCACCATGGGCGAGGCCTTCGCCATCCGGGCCGGCGGCCGCAGCCCCCGGGCCGCCAAGCAGTTCATCGAACAGTGCCGCGCCGGGGTGGTCTGAGCCGCCCGCTCCCATCCATATAAAACAAAAATCCGCACGCTCTCCGGTTCAGTCCGGGGAACGGCGGATTTTTTGTTTGGGTCAGGATTCTTCGGGGGTCTCGATGAGGGGGGCCACGGCGTAGCGGCCTTTGCCAGCCCGCTTGGCCTGATAGAGGGCCTTGTCGGCGGCGGCGTACAGGTCCGGATAGGAGGTGCCGCCGGTACAGACCGCAATGCCGATGCTGCAGGCCACCGGCAGGTCCTGGCTGGCCCACCGGATGTTGGTGACCTCCTGAATCAGCCGGGCGGCGTAATCCTCCGCCGCCTGGACCTCATTGGACAGGTCCAGGATGGCCCCGAACTCATCCCCGCCCAGCCGTCCCACGCGGGTGCGGCCGGGGGCCAGGCTATTCATCAGCTCGCCCAGCTGCACCAGCACATAGTCCCCGCACAGGTGCCCATAGGTGTCGTTGATGTTCTTGAAGTCGTCCATGTCCAGCACCAGCATCCCCAGCCGCTCGCCCGGGCCCATCTCATGGAGCCGGCGGGCCGCATAGCTCTCCAGGGCGGTCTTGTTGAGGGTCTTGGTGAAGTTGTCCATCAGCAGCTCTTTCTGCAGCTCGATGATCCGGCTTTTCTGGTCCATGATGTCGAACAGCAGGCCCACACCCAGCACCGGATTGCCGTCCCCGTCGCACTGAAGGGCCAGCTGCAGCTCGAACCACCGCTGTTCCCCGGTTTTCACCGGCAGGAACAGGTCTTTTTTCTGATAGGCCAGCCTGCGGCGGGCGTTCTTCATGCACTGGAAAATCTCGTCCTTCTGGCGCCGCTTGAGGGAGGGGGCGTTCTCGATGTATTCCTTGATGTTCTCGATCCGCTGGGGACCGTTGAAAATCTCCTTCCAGGCGTGGGTGAACCGCACCACGTCGGTGCGGATGTCCCACTCAAAGGCGATGAGCCGCCCTTTCTGGAGCAGCAGCTCATACTGTTCGTTGGTCAGGAGGAATTTTTCCTCGTTTTCCTCCAGGGTCCGGTTCATGCTCTCGATCTCGCTCTGCTGCAGCAGCTCCACCCGGATATGCTCGATCCGGGCAAAGTAGATCACAAAGCTCACCAGGGCCACCAGCGCATAATTGAACACCGCCTCGGCGTCCCCCAGGGTGGACAAAAACAGCATCAGGGTCCCATAGCTCAGAGCCAGATTGACCACCGCGTACAGCGGCTCCACCATGGGCAGGGCCGCAAAGGCCACCAGGGCGGTCACCGTCCCGATTTTGCCGATGGAAATGGAACGGCTGATGTCGTAGATCCCGAACAGGGTCTGCCACACCACCAGCAGGCTGGCCAGCACCATCTGCATCCGGTAGTTCTCCTCCACCGGCTGGTCCTTCATCAGCCAGCCCCCCGCCAGGAACACCGCCGACAGCGCCAGCAGCGCCGCATAAAATCCAAAGTAAATCCGATTGTTCAGGGTGCCCAGGCCCACATGGTTCCACAGCAGCACCCGCGCTATATTGACGATCTGGGTCACAATCCCGTAAATCCCCAGCAAACGCATCAGGTTCCAGTTGAACCGGACCGCTTTGTTCACAAACCGGGTCCGAATCCGGGGTTCCAGATAGCGGCTCATCCCGTTTCCTCCTGTTCTGTCGTATGGGCGGCAGCCCCTCCCTGCCCCCTGCTATGTAATTACAGTTACCATTCTTATTATAACAAACCCCAAAACCGTTTGTCGAGAGTCATTCTTTTTTTATGGATAAAAATACATCACTTTTCCCGGGGGCAAAAACCTGTCCCCTTCACCTGTTTCCTCCCAGCGTATGCAGCCCGCCGCCCGGGGGTGCATACGGCCGCCTTTTCGCCGGAACACCGGGGCGGAAGAGGGTTTTTCCGGCGCGGGGACGCGGCTTTTGTTGCAGAGCGAACGGCTCCGTCATTTGTGACAAATTTAACAGAGAATTTTTGTGCAAGAGTATATGTGAAAAAAAGGTGAAAGTTCTATGGACCATTCTTGACAATCCTAAGAAAAGCCGCTAATCTGTTGTTCGTAAGCGAACTATAAAACAGGGCTTTTCCGGCCCGAAAGGGGGTGGGATCAAATTGGAAAAAGACTGCGGTGCTCTGGTCAACCTGGTGTCGCGCAAGGTCAAACGGAGGCTGAACGTCACCCTCCAGGGTCTTGGCATCACCGCCATCCAAAGCCGGGTCATCTACTATATCCTGGTCCACTGCCAGCAGGGGCCGGTGTTCCAGCGGGACATCGAACAGGTGTTCGGCATGAGCCGCTCCACCGCCACCGGCATCCTGCAGCAGCTGGAAAAGAAGGATATCATCCGGCGGGAGAGCGTTTCCACCGATGCCAGGCTGAAAAGCCTGGTGCCCACCGAGCGGGCCGCCGAGCTGGACGCTCAGGTCCGCGCCTGCCTGCGGCAGACCGATGCGGTTTTGACCCGCGGGCTGTCGGAGGGGCAGGTGCAGCTGTTCAAGGAGATTGCGGCCGCCATGGCCCAGAACCTGGAACAGGCCGAGGACGTCCCGCCCGCCGAGCCGTGACCGGCGTTGATCCGGCTTGCAACAATCCGGCTCTGAACAGTTCGTACAGGAACAAAGGGATGGCGCTGCGGCGCCGTCCCCCACACTATTTTAAGGAGGAATCCACGAGGAATGACTCACATCATCAAGACCTTGTCTCACTCGATCCGTGAGTACAAGAAAACCTCGATCCTGACCCCTCTGCTGGTCACGGTGGAGGTGATTCTGGAGTGTGCGATCCCCTTTGTGATCGCCAACCTGGTCAACCAGATGCAGGCCGGCTGCTCCATGGACGTCATCGTGCGGTACGGTGTGTCCCTGCTGGTCATGGCGGTGGTGTCCCTGATCTTCGGCGCCGCCGCCGGCGCCACCTGCGCCAACGCCTCCGCCGGCTTTGGCCGCAACCTGCGCAAGGATATGTTCTACAAGATCCAGGACTATTCCTTTGAAAACATCGACAAGTTCTCGGTGTCCAGCCTGGTCACCCGTCTGACCACCGACATCACCAACGTCCAGATGGCCTACATGCTGATCATCCGCGTGGCCATCCGCTGCCCCCTGATGCTGGTGTTCTCCTTCGTCATGGGCTTTGTGATGGGCGGCCGTCTGGCCGTGATCTTCCTGTTCACCATCCCGGTGCTGCTGATCGCCCTGCTGCTGGTCATCCGGGCCGCCACCCCCCTGTTCCGCCGGGTGTTCCGCAAGTACGACGCCCTGAACGACTCGGTACAGGAAAACGTCCAGGCCATGCGGGTGGTCAAGAGCTACGTCCGTGAGGACTACGAGAAGAAAAAGTTTGCCGCTGCCGCCGAGGACGTCCAGAAGGACTTCACCAAGGCCGAGCGGATCATGGCCCTGAACGGACCCATGATGCAGTTCTGCATCTACGTGGGCATGGTGTTCGTCATGTCCTACGGCTCCTACACCGTCATCACCACCCAGGGCCTGGACCTGAACGTGGGCCAGATGTCCTCCATGCTGACCTACAGCTTCCAGATCCTGATGAGCCTGATGATGCTGTCCATGGTGTTCGCCATGATCACCATGTCCCAGGAATCGGCCGAGCGTATCGTGGAGGTGCTGGACGAGGAGAGCACCCTCCACAGCCCCGAAAACGCCCTGACCGAGGTGAAGGACGGCTCCATCGACTTTGACCACGTCAGCTTCAAGTATTCCAAGAAGGCCGAGCGCTTCGCTCTGTCCGACATCGACCTGCACATCAAGTCGGGCGAGGTCATCGGCATTCTGGGCGGCACCGGCTCGTCCAAGTCCAGCCTGATCCAGCTGATCCCCCGTCTGTACGACGTCACCGAGGGCAGCGTCAAGGTGGGCGGCGTGGACGTCCGCAAGTACGACCTGGAAACCCTGCGCAACCAGGTGGCCGTGGTGCTGCAGAAGAACGTCCTGTTCTCGGGCACCATCAAGGACAACCTGCGCTGGGGCAACCCCAACGCCACCGACGCCGAGATGGAGGAGGCCTGCCGCCTGGCCCAGGCCGACGAATTCATCCAGCTGTTCCCCGACAAGTACGACACCTGGATTGAGCAGGGCGGCTCCAACGTGTCGGGCGGCCAGAAGCAGCGCCTGTGCATCGCCCGTGCCCTGCTGAAGAAGCCCAAGATCCTGATTCTGGACGACTCCACCTCCGCCGTGGATACCCGCACCGACGCGCTGATCCGCCAGGGCTTCCGGGAGTTCATCCCCGAGACCACCAAGATCATCATCGCCCAGCGTGTGGCCAGCGTCCAGGACGCCGACCGCATCATCATGATGGAGGGCGGCCGCATCACCGCCATCGGCTCCCACGAGGAACTGATGCAGACCAATGCGGTCTACCGCGATATCTATACATCCCAGAACCGTGCATCGCAGAATCCGGCAGGAGGTGACAAGGATGCCGAATAACACCACCAGCACCGGGCGCGGCAAGCGCGCCCCCAAGGGCGTCGCTGCCCGCCTGATCCGCACCATCTTTTCGTTCTATCCGGTCCTGCTGCCCATCACCCTGTGCTGCATCCTGGTCAACGCCATCGTCAGCTCGCTGCCCTCGGTGTTCATGCAGAACGCCATCGCCGTGGTGGAGGCCACCTACCGCACCGGCGACTGGGCCTCGGCTTCGGGCACCATCTTCCGCCTGCTGACCATCCTGGTGTCCATGTATGTGGTCAGCCTGGCCGCCAGCTTTGCCTTCAACCAGCTGATGGCCATCATCACCCAGGGCACCCTGGCCAAACTCCGCGAAAAGATGTTTGACCACATGCAGGACCTGCCCATCCGCTATTTCGACACCCACAGCCACGGCGATATCATGAGTTTCTACACCAACGATATCGACACCCTGCGCCAGCTCATCAGCCAGAGCCTGCCCCAGCTGATGATTTCGGGCGTCACCCTGCTGAGCGTCTTCTGCATCATGATCTACTACAGCATCTGGCTGGCCCTGGTGGTGCTGTTCGGCGTCATCATCATGTTCTTCACCGCCCGCTACGTCAGCGGCCACTCCTCCAGCTACTTCCTCCAGCAGCAGATCACCATCGCCAAAACCGAGGGCTTCATGGAGGAGATGATGAGCGGCCAGAAGGTCATCAAGGTCTTCTGCCACGAGGACGGCGCCAAGGCCGACTTTGACAAGGTCAACGACGAGCTGTTCGAGAACAGCGAAAAGGCCAACCGCTACGCCAACATCCTGATGCCCCTGCTGGCCAACATGGGCAACGTGACCTACGTTCTGGTGGCCCTGGTGGGCGGCAGCCTGCTGCTGTGGGGCACCCCCAACCTGAGCCTGTCGGGCATGGCCCTGAGCATCAGCATCGTGGTGCCCTTCCTGAACATGACCAAGCAGTTCGCCGGCGCCATCGGCCAGGTGTCCAACCAGGTGAACATGGTGGTCATGGGCCTGGCCGGCGCCCACCGGATCTTTGCCCTGCTGGACGAGGAGCCCGAGGTGGACGAGGGCTACGTCACCCTGGTGAACGCCCGCGAGAAAGAGGACGGCACCCTGGAGGAATACCCCGAGCGGACCAACGTCTGGGCCTGGAAGCATCCCCACCACGACGGCACCATCACCTACACCCGCCTGCAGGGCGACGTGCGGTTCTATGACGTGGACTTCGGCTATGTGCCCGAAAAGACCGTCCTGCACGACATCTCCCTGTACGCCAAGCCGGGCCAGAAGGTGGCCTTTGTGGGCTCCACCGGCGCCGGCAAGACCACCATCACCAACCTGATCAACCGGTTCTACGACATCCAGGACGGCAAGATCCGTTACGACGGCATCAACATCCGCAAGATCAAGAAGGCCGACCTGCGCCACTCCCTGGGCATCGTGCTGCAGGACACCAACCTGTTCACCGGCACCGTCATGGAGAACATCCGCTACGGCAACCTGGACGCCCACGACGAGGAGTGCATCGCCGCCGCCAAGCTGGCGGGTGCGGATGACTTCATCCGCCGCCTGCCCGACGGCTACAACACCATGCTGACCGGCAACGGCGCCAACCTGTCCCAGGGCCAGCGCCAGCTGCTGGCCATTGCCCGGGCCGCCGTGGCGGACCCCCCGGTCATGATCATGGACGAGGCCACCAGCTCCATCGACACCCACACCGAGGCCATTGTCCAGCGCGGCATGGACGCCCTGATGAGCGGCCGTACCACCTTCGTCATCGCCCACCGTCTGTCCACCGTCCAGAACGCCGACGCCATCATGGTGCTGGACCATGGCCGGATCATCGAGCGCGGCACCCACGAACAGCTGATCGCCCTCAAGGGCACCTACTACCAGCTGTACACCGGCGCTCTGGAACTGGACTAATTCTCCTGTACAGGCATCCATATTCCCAAAGTCAAAGCGGCGTTTCCCGCAGCCTCACCGGCCGGGAAGCGCCGCTTTCCGTTTGTGTGCGGGCCCGCCGGCCTGTGCTCTGCCCCGGGGCGGCGCCGTCACCCCAGCAGCGCCCCCAGCCCATCCAGCAGCCAAGCAAACCACGCCAGACCTGCCACAGCCAGAACCACCCCCAGCCCGCACAGCAGGCATCCCAGGCCGCCCCCCGGCCCGCCGGTCTGAGGCTTGCCGGGTTTCTGCGTTCGGTCAAACGCCTGCTTGTAGTGGGCGTAGCCCCAGGCGCCCTTGCCGTAAAACCCGAAATCCCAGTCCTTCATCCTGCCTTCCTCCTCCGCATGGGCGGCGCTCCGCCCTTTTCTGTCGGTCTGATTGTACCACAGGCCCGGTCCCTTTGGCAGGACTTTTTCCTCCCCTGCGGCTGCCGTCTCTGCCCGTTTTCCGCCGCCGCGGTTCGTCATCCCGTTCTCTGTCGCGTTTTCCGCCGCCGGGCTTCTCTCCGGGCCGCCCGGATGCCCCCGGCCGGACAGGACACCCCTGTCGGTCAAGCAAATGCTTCATTTGCCAGGCAAACGCAAGCAAATCAAGCAAATGCTACTTTTGCTAAGCAAACGGTAGCAAATCAAGCTGTAACTGTTCCTGTAACTGTCCCTGTAACTGTCCCTGTAACTGTAACTGTACATGTTCCTGTCTCTCTCATAGAGAGAGTTAAAGAGAGAGGCAAAAGACGCTGTGCGCCGGTGGCGGCGCATACCGCCTTTTGCGAAGAGAGACGACTTCCACCGGTTTGGGATAGAACTCGATGACCAGCCCCGCCGGGAATCCCAAGGACCCGTCCTGCTTGCAGGTCCTGCGGGAGCGGGCGGCGGGCGCGGGGGCCATTGGAGGCCCGCCGGAAACCATGGGCAGAGCGGCCGGGGGCCTTTCCGCCGGATATTTCCGGCAAAAAGCGGCAAAAGTCGGCAAAGGGCGGCAAAAGCGGCAAATGCCGGATTTGCCGCTTTGGTTTTCGGCAAAACCGGCTGTAACTGTAACTGTTCCTGTAACTGTCCCTGTCCCTGTAACTGTACATGTAACTGTTCCTGTCTCTCTCATAGAGAGAGGCAAAAGACGCTGTGCGCCGATGACGGCGCATACCGCCTTTTGCGAAGAGGGAGACGACTTCCACCGGTTTGGGATAGAACCCGATGACCGGCCCGGCCGGGAACCCCAAGGGCCCGTCCTCCTTGCAGGTCCCGCGGGAGCGGGCGGCGGGCGCGGGGGCCATTGGAGGCCCGCCGGGGCCGTTCAAGGCCGACAGGGAAAGCCAGGGCCGTCAGGGCGGCCCGGAACCCGGCCCAGAGCCGCAAGGGAGCGGCCGGAGGCCTTTGGGTGACCCGCGGGAACAGCCAGGGGCCGACAAGGCGGGGCCGGACAAAACCGGGAGGGCGGCTTTTTGCGGCGCGGCAGGGCCGCAGGACGCCCCGTGCAGCAGAAAGGAAAACGAGGCCCCTGGAAGGGTTTTGCCTCCCGGGCATAACTTTTCCCATCCAAACAACAAAAAAACCCGCACAGAGGCTCCAAAGCCTCCATGCGGGGTTTTCAGTTGCGCCAGCAGGAGTCGAACCTGCGATGGGGGAGTCAAAGTCCCCTGCCTTACCGCTTGGCGATGGCGCATCGGACTGCACGGCGGTCCGCCAAAAGCGGACGCACCGTGCAGATAATTATTATACCGTGTCTGCTAGAGCAGACAAAAACCAATCCGTGCGAAGCACATTCCTCTGGGTCAAATAACCGCTTTGGCGGTTATTATACCATATTTGAGCACTCTGTGCAAGTGGGCCGGGGCGTTTGGCCCGGCATCACTCGATGAGGCCGTTGAGGAGGGTCAGGCACTTGCGGCTGTGGAGCTTGCGGATGGCCTTGGCCTCGATCTGGCGGACACGCTCACGGGTGACGCCGAAGTCGCGGCCCACTTCCTCCAGGGTGCGGGGACGGCCGTCGTCCAGGCCGAAGCGCAGGCGGATGACCTTCTCCTCGCGGGGGGTCAGGCTCTTGAGGGCCAGGTTGATCTGCTGGGCCACCATGGCGCGGTCAGCGGCCTTGCCGGGGGCCTCGGCGTTCTCATCGGCCACGAAATCGCCCAGGGAGGAGTCCTCCTCCTCACCCACCGGGCTCTCCAGGCTGGCGGGCTCCTGGGCCATCCGCTGGATCTCGCGGACGCGCTCCACCGTCATGTCCATGGCCTTGGCCAGTTCCTCGGCGGTGGGCTCATGGCCGTTCTGGTACACCAGCTGGCTGGTGGCCTGGCGCATCCGGTTGATGGTCTCCACCATGTGCACCGGGATGCGGATGGTGCGGGCCTGGTCCGCGATGGCGCGGGTGATGGCCTGGCGAATCCACCAGGTGGCGTAGGTGGAGAACCGGAAGCCGCGGGCGCAGTCGAACTTTTCGGCGGCCTTGATCAGGCCGATGTTGCCCTCCTGAATCAGGTCCAGGAACGCCAGGTTATGGCCCACATGCTTCTTGGCGATGGACACCACCAGACGCAGGTTGGCCTCGCTGAGGCTGCGGCGGGCGTTCAGGCCGTCCTGACGGGCCTTCATCAGCTCTTCCCGGCGCTCGTCGGTCAGGGGGCCGTCCTCGACGGCCTCCATGGCTTCCTTCACCTCGGCGGCCTCCTCGGCGGATTCCTCCGGGTTCTCTTTATCCTTGCGGTCCTCGGGATCCAGATCCTCCTCCGGCTCCTCGTAGTCGGGGGAGTTCTCGTCCTCCTCAAACGAGAACCGGGCGGTGTTGCGCTTGATGTAATCGGGGCGGTTATACTTGCGGCGGTCGGCCTGCAGGATGCGGGCCGCCTCGGCGCCGGCATGAATCCGGCGGCTCAGCTCCACCTCCTGCTCCGCCGACAACAGCGGAATCTGGCCGATCTGCTTTAAGTAATTCTTGACGGGGTCGTCCAGCAGCTCATCCATCGCCGCCTTCAGGTCGGCGGGATTCTCCTCCAGACGGTCCTCCTCGGGCTCGTCGTAGTCGTCGTTGGCGCTGTTCTCGGCGCTCTCCACCTCTGCCAGGATGCCGTCCACGTCCAGGGATGCCTCGTTCTCCTGGATCTTGATCCCCCGTTCCTCCAGAATGGTGTACAGGCTCTCGGTGTCCAGGCCGCATTCCTGCGCCAGTGCGCGCACTTCGTCCGCGTTGACGGTCCCCTCGTTGGCGCCTTTGCGCAGCATCTCTTTTAAGGTCATGCCCATATTTCTCTCTCCTTTTTGCTCCAGAGGTCAGGCGGCGGGGCGGTTCAAATCACCAGCCCGCCATTTACGCCGAACACCTGCCCCGTGATATACCCGGCCTCTTCCCCTGCCAGGAACAGCAGGGCCCGGGCCACCTCCTCTGCGCTGCCCAGGCGGCCCACCGGGGTTTCTTCCGCCAGGGCCTCCCGGTCCGCATCGGTAAAGGACGCCATCATATCGGTGTCGATGACGCCGGGGGCCACACAGTTGGCCGTGATGCCGCTGGGCCCCTCCTCCCGGGCCAGGGCTTTGGTCAGGCCGATCAGGCCGGCCTTGGCCGCCGAATAATGGACCTCACAGCTGCCGCCGGTCTGGCCCCACATGCTGCTCACCGTGAGAATCCGCCCCCACTTGCGGCGGATCATCCCGGGCAGCGCCAGCTGGCACAGGTGGAAGGCACCGGTCAGGTTGACGTCCAGCATACGCTGCCACTCGTCGGGGGCGATGTCGGTGAAGAGCTTCTGCTGGGCGATGCCGGCGTTGCAGACCAGAATGTCCACATGGCCCAGAGCCGCGGCGGCCGCGGCAAACGCCGCCTCACAGGCCGAACGGCTGGCCACGTCGCACTGGAGGGCGATGCAGCCGGGCAGGCTGGCCTCCAGGGCTGCGGCGGCCTGGGTGTTGGTGTGGTAGAGCACCGCCACCCGATACCCCGCCTGATAAAAGGCGCGGGCTGCCGCTGCGCCGATGCCCCGGTCGCCCCCCGAGATCAACACCCCGCGGGCGGGGGTATGGCAGGGCTGCGGGGCGGAAGGTTCCGCCGCCGGCCGGGCCGGTGCGGGACAGGGCTCCGATGCAGTCGCTGCAGGGGGCTCCTCCACAGGCAGTTCAGGCGGCTCGGCTGCAGCCGGAATCTCTGCGGCGGGAGCTTTTTCCTGCTCCGGCGCAAAGGACGCAGGCACGTCCTGTTTGGGCTGCGGGGCCGGTGCGGGTGGTTCCAGCTCAAAAGTCAGCTCAAATTCGTCTTCGTGCATAGGCTGTTTCTCCTGAAAGGTCGTTGGATACCCTGCCGCCCGCCGCCGCGCCGCCAATACTTTCCCTGCCGGAATCGCCGGCACTGCGGCATTTTTGGGCAAAAAAGCGGGCATTTTCGGCAAAATACCATCGTATATTATACACCACCGGCGCGAAAAAGGGAAGTGTCTGGCGGAAAATATTTTTTTCGGGGGCTTTCAGGGACGGCCGGGCGGGGTCCAGCGGGGCTTTTTGCCCCGTTCGGCCCGCAGCCGGGCAAAGAACGCGGCCAGCAGTTCCCCGGCCTCCTCGGCCCGCAGGCCCTTTTCCACCACCGGGTGATGGTTGAAGGGCAGCGCGAACAGGTCGGTCACCGACCCGCAGCACCCGGCCTTGGTATCGGCGGCGCCATACACCACCCGACGGAGCCGGCTGTTGATGATGGCCCCGGCGCACATGGGGCAGGGTTCCAGGGTGACGAACAGCTCGCACTCCCACAGACGCCAGCCGCCCAGGGCCTTGCAGGCGGCGTCGATGGCCAGCAGTTCGGCGTGATGGGTGGCGTTGCGCTGGGTTTCCCGGGTATTATGGGCCGCCGCCACGATTTCGCCCCGGCGGACGATCACCGCCCCCACCGGCACCTCTCCCAGTTCCGCCGCCTTTCTGGCTTCCTCCAGGGCAGCGCCCATCCATTCATAGTCACCCATTGGGGGCCTCTCCTTTCTTTATGATACAAAAACGGCGCTGATGCGCCACATCTACAGTTTGGCACAACAAGCGCCGCGACAAACATATACACCATGTCCTGCGGACGAAGGCGGCAGGATGCTGGTTTACCTTAAGCACGCACTCTCTTTTCGGCTTTGTTCGCTGCGCTGGGGCCGCCATGCAAATTTTCAAGCGGACCGCGTCCGGCACAGAAAATTGGAGCAGCTGCGACCCAAAGGAGGGAGGGTTCTTTTGTGCTTTGCCGCCCTACCCTTTAACACTCTGTCTCTTTTCCTTTTTGTTCGCTGCGCTAGGCCCAGAGGGGGAGGGAGGGGGTTTCGACTCCCCCTCCCTACCCCCTCTGGACTCCCTACCCTCCCTAACGACCAGGGTCTGAACCCTGGACCCAGACGAGGAAGTCGCGGCGTTCAAAAGCCTAAAAAACACTGTCATGCCTGGCCCGTTTAAACTTTCAAGGCCTCAAACGGCGGCACGGGTGTTTTTCTTAACGGCTTTTACCCGCCGCTCCGATTGGTGCCACATGCTCGCCTCAGCGGGCTGGCGGTTCGGTGAGTCTTTTACTTATCAGTGAATCTTTCACTCAGTAATCAGGCCAGAAAAAACTTTGCATCGTACCGCGCCGCAGGCGCAAACGTAACGAGCGAGCGGGGGCGTAACGGCCCCGCGGAAGTGTCGGAGACCCGCGAACTGAATGGTACACAGTGAAAGTCTTTTGCCGACTTTTCTTCCAGAAAAGTCGGTCAGGCGACGGCTTCCATGGTGAGGCGGCCAAGGAGCAGAACCAGGACCACCATCATCATGGGGCGGATCACCTTGGCGCCGCCCTTGAGGGCCAGACGGGACCCGATGAGGTTCCCCACAATGCCGCTGATGGCGCAGGGAATGGCGATATGGAACACCACCAACCCCGAAGCCAGATAGGTCACCAGGCTGGCGTAGTTGCTGGCCATGTTCAGGACCTTGGCGTTGCCGCTGGCCCGCCGCATATCAAACCCCATGATGGTGCTGAAGGCAATGATGGCAAAGGTCCCGGTTCCCGGGCCGAACAGGCCGTCGTAACACCCGATGCCCACGCCGATGGCCAGGGCCTGAACCGCCCGCAGCCGGGTCAGGGCGCAGTCGCCGCAATCCCGGTCGGGGGCCTTCCACTGGGTCAGGATGATGACCGCCGCCACCGGCAGGATGCACAGCATCATCAGCCGCAGGGCCCCGTCACTGAGCCAGACCGCAATGTGGCTGCCGGCGGCGCTGCCCACAAAGCTGCCGGCCGCCGCCAGCAATCCCACCTTCACGTCCAGAGCGCCGCTGCGCAGAAACTTGCCGGTGGCAAAGGTGGTGCCGCAGGCGGCGCTGAACTTGTTGGTGCCGTAAGTATAATGGACCGGCAGCCCCGCAAACAGGTAGGCCGGCAGGCTGATGAGTCCGCCGCCGCCCGCCGCCGAGTCCACAATCCCCGCAAAACCCGCCATGCAGATCAGAAAAAGCAGCATGGGGCCGCTTACCGTGATTTCTCCCATAAAATGTTTCCCCTCTCGTTTTTGTCTTCCCTTACAGCCACAGCCGGCCCTCACAGGCCAGCACCTGGTCCAGGATCATCCGGCTCACCTTCGCACCGTATACCATGGCGGGGTGAGCGTTGTATTCAATGATGTCGTCAAAATTTTTATTCATCAGGACGATGACGTACTCCCCGTAGGGGGTGTGGACGATGCCGCCGTCGTTGCGGCATGCGTTCATGCTGCCGCTCTTGCTGGCCACCCAGATCAGCTCCTCCTCCCCGGTCTCCTCGCAGTCCAGGTAGTAGGGCGGGAAATTCCCGGTCAGCATGGTGTTGTAGTGCTGGGCCCGAAAGATGGCCAGCATGTCGGCGCTGGCCTCCCGGCTCACCAGGGTTCCGCGGGCCACCCGGGCGAACAGGCCCGCATAATCCCGGGGTGTGGTGGTGCCCAGCTTGTCGTACCGGTCAAAGTGGAGGGGGTTGTGGAGCACCGTATGCTCAAACCCCAGCTCCTGAATGCACCGGTTGATCTCCTCCAGGCCCAGGTAGTCGATGATCATGTTGGTGGCGATGTTGTCCGAACAGATAATCATCATGGTGGCGGCATCCTTCACCTTGAGGGCCGCCCCCACTCCCAGGGCCCGCAGCATCCCCGAGCCGTCCACAAAGTGTTCCGGCCGGTAGGTGACGGTGTCCTCCAGGCTGGCCTTGCCCCGGCTGGCCTGCAGGTACAAAGCCGCCAGGATATACGCCTTGATGGTGGAGGCCGTCTCAAAGGGTTCGTCGGCCCCCATCTCCACCGTATGGCCCTGCAGGTCGTCCACAAAGACGCTCATCTGGCCATGATAGGAATAGAGCTCCGCCGCAATCCGCTTTTCCAGGGTCATGTTCTGATCCATCTTGTATCATTCCTCGTCCGTTTTTCAGTTTGTAAATTTTATCCGTATCCAGCCGGTAGAATTCCGCCCGGATATTGCGCTCCGGTCACAGATTTTCCTCAAAGAACCGCCGGGCGTTGCGCCAGAAGATCCCTTCCACCTCGTCCTCGGTGAAGCCTTCTTTCCGCAGGGCGTCGGCCAGCAGGGGCATTTTGTCGCAGCTGTCCAGTTCCAGCGGCCCGCCGATGCCGTCAAAGTCGCTGCCCAGGGCGATCATCTGCACCCCGCCCACCTGCTTGAAGTGGGCCGCGTGTTTGGCGATGAGGGATGTGGTGCTGCGGCAGAGAGCCGGGGCGGGCTGGTCGTCCAGGAAGGCGGTGCAGTAGTTCAGGCCCGCGATGCAGCCCCGTTCGGCCATGGCCCGGATCATCTCGTCGGTGAGGTTGCGGCAGTGAGGGGCCAGCGCCCGGCAGTTGGAATGGCTGGCCGCAAAGGGCCGGGTGCTGTGTTCCACCACGTCCCAGAATCCCCGGTCGGACAGGTGGCTCACGTCCACGATCATGCGGAGCCGCTCCATCTCGGCCAGGAAGGCCAGGCCGGTCCCGGTGAGGCCGTGGTGGGCGTCGGGCGGGCAGGGCCACAGCTGGGGCCCCTCCGCCTTGACGTTGGAGGCCGCCAGCTGGTTGTCGTAGTTCCAGGTGAGGGTCATCATCCGGACCCCCAGCTCATACAGCCGCCGCAGGACTCCCAGGCTCCCCTTGCAGCAGCCGCCCTCCTCCACCGTCAGCAGGGCGCTGATCTTGCCGGCGGCAGCGTTGCGGGCGATGTCGGCGGCAGTGTACACCGGGGCGATCCGGTCGGGATAGGCCGCCATGATCCGCTTGAAGATATCGATTTCTTCCAGGGCGGTGACCAGAGGGTCCTCCCCCGAGCCCAGGTTCACAAAGGCCGCCAGGCACTGGAGCATATAGTCCCCGGCCTCCAGCCGGGTCAGGTCGATGTGGAGGTCGTTGCGTTCAAAATTCGCCGGCCGGCCTTCCTTTTCGGCGTGGCGCAGCTCGCTGAGGGTATCGCAGTGCAGATCCCATACTTTCATGGTGGGCGTCTCCCCTTTCACCGTTCAAAATATCGTGCCCACGGCTGTGAGCTTCCGGTCCAGGTCCTCCCGGTAGAGGGGGCTGGCCGGGTCCAGGCTGTTGTACACCACCCCGCCGCTGGCCGCCGCCCCGGTGGAGTGGATGTACAGCCCCTCCCCCAGATAGAGGGCCACATGGCCGGGGAAATACAGGGTATCTCCCGGCTGCATGGCGGCGCGGGGGATTTCCCGCACCGGCCAGCCCGGCTTGATGCTGGCGTTGCGGTAGATGAGGACCCCGTTCTGCATATAGACGTTGCTCACCAGGCCCGAGCAGTCCACCCCGGCCCCGGCCTTGCCGCCCCAGCGGTACTGGGCCCCCAGATACTTCCGGGCCGTCTCGCAGACCGCCCGGCGGAAGGCTCCTTCGTTCCCGCCGTGCCACCGGTCCAGCGCCCGCTGGACCAGCTGGCCGGGCTGAATGCCCAGAGCCTGGGCCAAAGCGTCGTCAAAGGGCAGGCCCTCCCGCTGGGTAAAGACGGCGTCCTCCTCCCAGGCCAGGGGTTCCAGAGACTGGTTCCAGGCCCAGGCGGGCCGGCCGTCCGCCAGCAGAACCCGGGTCCAGCCCTCCACCGGTTCCCCTTCAGGGGCCAGGCGGAGCCGGCTGCCCCGGCCCACCGTCAAGAGCCGGACCCCCGCCACTTTGGGGCAGGTCAGCAGGTCGGTCTCCCGGGCCGCCATCACCGACGGCGCGGACAGATAGGCCCGCAGCTGTTCCTCGGTCAGGAACAGCAGGTCTTCCCGGTCCACATAGCCGGGATAGCCGTAAAAGGTGCAGACCCGGACCATTCCCTCCCCGTCCGGGTCCTCCACCACCTGGCAGCTCTGGCCGTAGAGGCCCTCGTCCCCGATGGCGGACAGCAGCTGCCCGTCCTCGCCCGGACGGGTTTTCTCCGGCAGGTCGTAAATGGTGGCCGCCGGGCGGATAAACAGCGCGTATTGCACAGTGCAGCCCTCCTTTGTTTCACTCGGTCTATCATTGTAGCATCACGGGGCGAAAAATGCAACAAAACCGCGGACTTTTCCCTCTTTGGCCCCCGGCGGGGCCGCTTGACATCCGCCGCCGCTGCGCTATAATGAAAAAGCTGTGGCACAATCATTGACATATCAACCATTGACGCATCAAGAAAGGAGCCTTTTCCATGGAAAACGGCTTTCACATGCTGCTGTACCGGGCGTTCCACGCCCAGCGCGCCTGGCTGCGGCCGGGCCGCGCCGCCCTGGGCCTGGGCCCCGGCCAGCCCAAGCTGATCTGTTATCTGGCCCGGAAGGGTCCCTGCAGCCAGAAGCATCTGGCCTGTTACTTTGAGGTGGACCCGGCGGCGGTCTGCCGGATGCTGGACTCGCTGGAAAAAGGCGGGTTCATCACCCGCCGGGTGGACCAGAACGACCGCCGCACCGGCATCGTCCAGCTGACCGAGGCGGGCCGGGCCGCCGCCGACGCCTGGCAGGAGGACTGCCAGGCCATGGAACAGCAGATGCTGCGGGGCTTTTCGGACCAGGAGGCCCGGCAGTTTGCCGACTACCTGCGCCGGGCCCGGGAAAATCTGCGGGCCGCACCGGCCCCCAAGGAGGAAACGCCGTGAAGGATTTGAAACGCCTGCTTCAATACATGGGCCCCTACCGCCGGGACATGGCCCTGGGGATGCTGCTGGTGGTGATCGAGAGCGCCTTTGAGATGTTCATTCCCATTCTCATGAGCCAGATCATCGACGCAGGGGTAGCCCAGCGGGATGTGGCCGTCATCCTGCGGATCGGCCTGGAGATGGCCGCCTGCGCCCTGCTGGCCCTCATCACCGGCCTGCTGTACGCCAAATACGCCGCCCGGGCCTCCTACGGCTTCGGCGCCCGGATCCGCCAGGCCCAATACGCCAAAGTCCAGGCCTACGCCTTCGGCAACCTGGACCACTTTGAGACCTCTTCCCTCATCACCCGGATGACCACCGACGTGTCGGTGGTGCAGAACGCCATCAACGGCGGATTCCGGCCCATGGTGCGGGGCCCCGCCATGCTGGTGCTGGGTGTGGCTTTGTCCTTCTATATGAGCCCCCGGCTGGCGGTGGTGTTCTTTGTCTGCGCCCCCATTCTGGGCCTGGTGCTGGTGTTGGTGGTGCGGCGGATCGCCCCCATGTACACCCGGCTCCAGCAGGCCATGGACCACCTGAACACGGTGGTGCAGGAATGCCTCACCGCCATCCGGGCGGTAAAAGCCTTTGTCCGGGGCCAGTACGAGGAGGAAAAGTTCCGCCAGGTCAACACCGAACTGATGAACGTGAGCCTCTCCACCTTCCGCACGGCGGTGCTCAACCTGCCGGCCTTCCAGCTGACCATGTACGCCGCCATGGTGATGATTCTTTGGTTCGGCGGGCAGATGATTCTGGCCGGGACGTTGACGGTGGGCCGGCTCACCAGCTTCCTCAGCTATGTGCTGCAGGTGATGAACTCCCTGATGATGATTTCCAACGTCTTTCTGCTGATGACCCGTTCCCTGGCCAGCGCCCACCGGATCGCCGAGGTGCTGGACGAGGAGGTGGAGCTCACCTCCCCCCAAGACGCCGTGAAGGAAATCCCCGACGGGGGCGTGGTCTTTGAGAACGTCTCCTTCAAGTACCACCCCGACGCCGCCGAATACGCCCTGGCGGGAATCAACCTGACCATCCGGCCGGGGCAGACGGTGGGGATTCTGGGAGGCACCGGCTCGGCCAAGTCCACCCTGGTGCAGCTGATTCCCCGTCTGTACGACGCCACCGAGGGCCGGGTGCTGGTGGGCGGACAGGACGTCCGCCGCTACGATTTGACCGCCCTGCGGGACGCCGTGGGCATCGTCTTGCAGAAAAACGTGCTGTTTTCGGGGACGGTGCGGGACAACCTGAAATGGGGCAATCCCGACGCCGACGACGAGACCCTGTGGGCCGCCTGCCGGGCCGCCCAGGCGGAGGAATTTCTCCGCCGGATGCCCGGGGGCCTGGACGCCGACCTGGGCCAGGGCGGCGTCAACGTGTCGGGCGGCCAGAAACAGCGCCTGTGTATCGCCCGCACCCTGCTGAAAAAGCCCAAGATCCTGATTTTTGACGACTCGGTCAGCGCGGTGGACACCGCCACCGAGGCCAAAATCCGCAAAGCCCTCAGCGACCTGACCGGCGTCACCAAAATCATCATCGCCCAGCGGGTCACTTCGGTGATGGGCACCGACCAGATTGTGGTGCTGGAGGACGGACAGATTCACGCTGTGGGCACCCACAGCCAGCTGCTGGCCTCCGACCCCATCTACCAGGAAATCTATCACTCTCAGATGAAAGGAGGCGGCGCGGATGCCGGCACGGCAGATCACGGGTAAAAAGCCCAAGAACTTCTGGCGCACCCTGAAAACCCTGCTGTCCTACATGGGGCAGCACAAATTCCTGTTTCTTGCGGTGGCGTTGCTGGTGACCATCAGCGCCCTGGGCAACCTGCTGGGCACCTATATGATCCGCCCGGTGGTGAACAGCGTGGGCGCCGGGGACGCCGACGCCCTGGCCCGGGGTGTGCTGCTCACCGCCCTCATCTGCGGCATAGGCGCTCTGGCCGCCTTTGGCTACACCCAGACCATGGTCTACGCCGCCCAGAAGGTCCTGTACGACATCCGGCGGGACCTGTTCGCCCACATCCAGTCCCTGCCCCTGCGGTTCTTTGACACCCAGCTCCACGGGGACATCATGAGCTATTTCACCAACGACGTGGACACGGTGGCCGACGCCCTGAACAACAGTTTCGCCATGACCATCCAGAGCTTCATCCAGATGACCGGCACCCTAGTGATGCTGTTTGTGCTGAACTGGCGTCTGTCCCTGATCGTAGTGGTGGGCTACGCGGCCATGTTCCTGTACATCCGGTTCAGCGCCAAACGCAGTACCTCCTACTACACCACCCAGCAGGCGGCCCTGGGGGACGTCAACGGCTACATTGAGGAGATGGTCAGCGGCCAGAAGGTGGTGAAGGTGTTCAACCACGAGCCGGAAAACCTCCGGATCTTCGGGGAGAAAAACGAGACCCTCCGCAAGGCCGGCACCGGCGCCCAGAGCTACGCCGCCACCATGGTGCCGGCGGTGGTGAGCATCTCCTATATCAATTACGCCGTGGTGGCGGTGGTGGGGGGCCTGATGGTTTTGAACGGCATGACCGACATCGGCAGCCTGTCCAGCTATCTGGTGTTTGTCCGCCAGGCCGCCATGCCCATCAACCAGTTCACCCAGCAGAGCAATTTCCTGCTGGCGGCCATGGCGGGCGCCGAGCGGATTTTTGAGGCCATGCGGCTGGACCCCGAGGTGGACGAGGGGAAAATCCGCCTGGTGAACGTCCAGGAGAAGGACGGCGTCCTCACCGCCTGCGACCAAAAGACGGGGCTGTGGGCCTGGCAGAAGCCGGACGGCGAACTGGTGCCCCTGCGGGGGGATGTGCGGTTCCACGACGTGAGTTTCGGCTATGAGCCGGGCCATCCCATCCTGAAAAACGTCAGCCTCTACGCAAAGCCGGGCCAGAAGATCGCCTTTGTGGGCTCCACCGGCGCCGGCAAGACCACCATCACCAACCTGATCAACCGGTTCTATGACATCGACGCCGGCAGCGTCACCTACGACGGCATCGACGTGCGGGACATCGCCAAGGATTCCCTCCGCCGGTCTTTGGGCATCGTCCTGCAGGACACCCACCTGTTCACCGGCACCATCGCCGACAACATCCGTTTCGGCAAGCTGGACGCCACCCGGGAGGAGATCATCCGGGCGGCCAAGGTGGCCAACGCCGACTCCTTCATCCGCCGCCTGCCCCAGGGCTACGACACCCGCATCACCTCGGACGGCGCCAGCCTGTCCCAGGGCCAGCGGCAGCTGCTGGCCATCGCCCGGGCGGCGGTGGCCGACCCGCCGGTGCTGATTCTGGACGAGGCCACCAGCTCCATCGACACCCGCACCGAGTCCCTGATCGAAAAGGGCATGGACCAGCTGATGGAGGGCCGCACCGTCTTTGTGATCGCCCACCGCCTGTCCACCGTCCGCAACGCCAACGCCATCATGGTGCTGGAACAGGGCCAGATTGTGGAGCGGGGCGACCACGACGCCCTGCTGGCCCAGAAGGGCGAATACTACCAGCTCTACAACGGCATGTTTGAGCTGTCCTGACCTGGATACGCCAAAGCGCCCGCCTCCGGGAAACCGGGGACGGGCGCTTTGGTTTTTTGGACCGACACGAAGCCCCCCGCAGAGACGTGCACTCTCTGCGGGGGGCTTCGGGCTAAGAGGAAAGACAGCCGGCGCGGCCGGACCGGTCCACGCAGTCAGGGCGCAGGCTGGCGGAGATGGCGTGCATCAGCCCCGGCGCTGGACGTAATAGGCGTATGCGCCGATGAGGTTGGCGTCGTTGTAGTACTTGCAGGTGACCACCTGGGCCTCGGGCATCCCGTAGATGGCGGCCATCCGGTGGAGCTGGTCCAGGTTCTTCTGGAGGGATTCCATCAGCTTGGGCTGCTGGGAGATGCCGCCGCCGATGGCCACCCGCTCGGGGTCATAGATCAGCTGCAGGTTGCGGATCATCACCGCCAGCTGGGCGGTGAACCGGTCCAGGGCCATGCAGACGGCGGGGTCCCCCTCGTTCACCCAGCGGAACACGTCCTCGCCGTTGATGGAAGCGGGGTCCACCCCTTTGGCATAGGCGGCGGTGGTGATCAGCTTGCTGCTGCCGTTGAGGCCGCACCAGGTGTGCTCGATGGTCTCCACGTGCTCGTCCATGCTGATGGTGCTGAACTCACCCGCCGAAAAGTGCTTGCCCATACGGACCTTGCCGTCCTGGATCAGGGCGCCGCCGATGCCGGTGCCCAGCACAATCACCACGCCGTCGGCGCAGCCGGCCAGGGCGCCCCAGGAGGCCTCCGCCAGGGCGGCGGCCTTGGCGTCGTTCATCACCGTCACCGGCACGCCGCAGCGGGCTTCCAGCTCCTGCACCAGCGGGAAGTCCAGGCCCAGTTCCAGGGCGCCGGTGGTCTTGCAGATGCCGGCCTCGCTGTCGATGATGCCGGGATAGGAGATGGCGATGCCCTCCACCTGGCCCCGGAACTGCTCATAAATCCCCGCCATGGCGTCCAGATGGGCGCTGCGGGAGCCGTGGGGCGAGGGGACCTTGCCGTGATGGGTCAGGTTCCGGTCCGAATCAATCAGCGCGTATTTGATGGAGCTGCCGCCCACATCCAATGTAAGACAAATCCCTGCCATGATGTCCCCTCTCTCAATCGTTGCTCAGGTCCTCGCCGTTGGTGGCGATGACCTTCTTGTACCAGTAGAAGCTCTTTTTCCGGCTGCGGGCCAGGGTGCCGGTGCGGTCGTTGTGCTTGTCCACGTAGATGAAGCCGTAGCGCTTGTCCATCTCGCCGGTGCCGGCGCTGACCAGGTCAATGCAGCCCCAGGGGGTGTAGCCCATCAGGTTGACCCCGTCCTCTTCCACTGCCTTCTTCATCTCGGCGATGTGCTGCTGGAAGTAGGCGATGCGGTAGTCGTCCTGGATGGAGCCGTCGGGCAGGACGGTGTCGTAGGCGCCCAGTCCGTTCTCCACGATGAACAGGGGCTGGGTGTAGCGGTCGGTCATCCAGTTCAGGGCGTAGCGCAGGCCCACCGGGTCGATCTGCCATCCCCAGTCCGAAGCCTGGACAAAGGGATTCCGGGTCAGGTCGGTGCTCTCGCGGTAGTCGTAGGCGGGGTTGTCGTCCTTGTGCTGGATGGCAAAGGTCATGTAATAGCTGAAGCCGATGTAATCCACGCAGCCATCCTTCAGGATGGCCAGATCCTGGTCGGTGACGTCCATCTGATAGCCCTTGCGCTCCCAGTGCTTGAGGATGTTGGGAGGATAGAAACCCTTGGCGTGGACGTCCATGTAGTAGAAGCGGCGCTGCATGGCCCGCTCGGCCATCATGACGTCCTCGGGCTTGCAGGTGGCGGGATAGATGGGGGTCATGGCGATCATGCAGCCGATCTTGAAGTCGGGATTGATCTCATGGCCCACCTTCACGGCCTCGGCGCTGGCCACCAGCTCATAGTGGGCGGCCTGGTACATCAGGTACTCGTGGTCCTCGCCGGGCTTGCAGATGAAGCCGGAGTTGAAGTACATGCTGTTGTCGTGGGTGAAGTTGGCCTGGTTGTTGATCTCGTTGAAGGTCATCCAGTACTTGACCTTGTCCTTGTACCGCTCAAAGCAGGTGCGGGCGAACCGGACAAAGAACTCGATCATCTTGCGGCTGCGCCAGGAGCCGTACACCTCGGTTAGGTGGAGGGGCATCTCGAAGTGGCTGAGGGTGACCACCGGCTCGATGCCGTACTTATGGCACTCGTCAAAGAGATCGTCGTAGAACTTCAGGCCCTCCTCGTTGGGGGTCAGTTCGTCGCCGTTGGGGAAGATGCGGGTCCAGGCGATGGAGGTGCGGAAGCACTTGAAGCCCATCTCGGCAAAGAGGGCGATGTCCTCCTTGTAGCGGTGGTAGAAGTCGATGGCCTCGTGGTTGGGGTAGAACTCCCCTTCCTGGATGCCGTCGGTGACACGGCGGGGGGTGTGGACGTCGCCGGCGGTGACCACGTCCACAATGCTCAGGCCCTTGCCGCCTTCACGGTAAGCGCCTTCCAGCTGGTGGGCGGCCACGGCGCCGCCCCACAGAAAATCCTTGCTAAAGCTCATAACGATACGCTCCTGTTGTTGAAGACCCGTCCCCTGGTACGCCGAAAGCCCTGTCCTTCCAAAAAGACGGGCAGGGCTTTCGGTCAAACCGCAGGGGCCTGCGGGAAAGTGATCAGGTTGTGATTAGTTCTCGGCCTCGGCCTCGCGGGCGATGTTGGCCTTGGCAGCTGCCCGGACGAAGGGCATGTAGATCAGGGTGCTGACGCAGACGCACAGCACGCCGATCAGCAGGGACAGGGGGTTGTGGCCGCCCGAGCCCAGGAAGGGAATCAGGAAGCCGGGGGTGGTCCAGCCCACGTCCAGGGTGACGGGCGGGATGATCTGGAACACGATGGTGCACAGGTAGCCGATGATGTTGCAGACCAGCGGGGTTGCGATGAAGGGAATGGCATAGATGGGGTTCATGACGATGGGCAGACCGAACATCAGGGGCTCATTGATGTTGAACAGGCCGGGGGCAAAAGCCAGCTTGGCGATGGTCATCTGGGTCTTGTCCTTGCGGGCCACCAGGAAGATGGCGATGATCAGGCCCAGGGTAGCGCCCGAGCCGCCGGTGTTGCCGAAAGCGTCGTTGATGGAGGCCCAGGTCAGGGGGAAGGGGCAGCCGATGGTGGTGCCCATCTCGCCGTAGTAGGCCAGGTTGGCCACGCCCTGCTCAGCAAACATGACGCTGCGGATGGCGCTGAGGGTGTTGGGGCCATGGATGCCCAGGATCCACAGGAACTGCTGAGCCAGAGCAAAGAGCAGGACGGTGAAGATGTTGCTGCCCAGGCTGCGGAAGGGAACCTGGATCATGTTGTAGATGATGTACTGGACGCCGCCGTCGGTGATGTTGCCAAAGACAAAGCTCAGGACGCTGGCGATGACGAACACGATGATGATGGGGATGACCAGGTTGAAGGACTGTGCCACAGCGGGGGGCACGCCGTCGGGCATCTTGATCCGCAGTTTTTCATTCTTGGACAGGGCGGGGATGGCCTCGCCCACCAGCAGGCCCACGATGATGGCCACGAACAGGCCCTGGGCGCCCATGAAGGTCATGGACAGGGCGCCGTTCTCGTCGTAGGGCGGGTAGATGATGAAGAACACGCCCACAGCGCAGATGGCGCTCAGCAGGGTGTCGCCGTTTTTGGCCTCAGCCAGCTTGTAGGCGCACAGGAACACGATCAGCAGCGCCATGATATTGGTGGTGCCCTGCAGGATGGGGGTCAGGGCGGCCTGGTAGTCGGCCAGGTTGGGGATCAGAGCGCCCAGGTGCAGGATCTTGGCGATGAAGCCGTTGGGGTCCAGCACAGCGTAGTTGACCAGCATAACCAGCGAACCGGCCAGGGTCATGGGGAACGCCAGGGTGAATGCGTCACGGACGGCCGCCACGTGGCGCTGGCCATTGATTTTGGCCGCAACAGGCACCAGGGTAGCTTCCATGGCGGCCTGCATTTTATCCATCATAGCCATTGTTTCAGATTTCCTCCTCGGTATGGTGTTTCGGCGGGGGCAAAGCTTACTTCTTGCCGGCCAGCTTGAGAGCGAACTCCACGACCTTCTTGCCGTTCATGGTGCCGTAGTCCACCATGGGGATCACGTCCACGGGCACGCCCTTGGGCTCGCAGATCTTCTTGGCGTCGGCCAGCTTGTAGCGGATCTGGGGGCCCAGCAGAGCCACGTCAATGCCGTCGGTCTCCTCGCGCATCTTGGTCTCGCCGGCGGCCTCGATGTCGGCCTCAATGCCCATTTCCTTGGCGGCGGCGCGCATCTTGGTGACCAGTAGGCTGGTGGACATACCGGCGGCGCAGAACAGACGAATCTTAAACATAGAACACACTCTCCTTATCTTCTTCTCAAAGGTAAACCTTTTGCCAGACAGGTTCAGCCGGCCATCTTCTTGTACACTTCGATGAACTTCTCGGCCAGATCAATGACCACCATGGCGGTCATCAGGTGATCCTGGCCGTGGCACATCAGCAGACTCATCGGCACCGCATCGCCGTTGATCTCCTTCTGCACCAGTTCCGTCTGGAAGTTGTGGGCCGCGTTGATGGTGTCGCGGGCGGCAGCGATCTTGGCGACAGCCTCCTCGAACTGGCCCTGCTCGGCCAGGCCGATGGCCTCCATGGCCAGGCTGCGGGCTTCGCCGCTGTTCACCACCAGATTCATTACGATGGCATCGGTGAGATTCTCGTCCATTGCACGTTTCTCCTTTCTGTTTTTTGTTTTTTGTGGACCTTGGCGGGGCGCCCGGCCCCGCTTGCTGAAGCCAGTATAATCCGTTTTTTTGCCCTTGTCATCGGTTTTCAGGGCAAAAATAACCGGTCAACCCCAAGATAACTTGTTTTTGAACGGCAACGATTCGTTTTTTCTTTTGTGCAATGTCTGCAATTCCACTTCCTGCCGTTCGATACTTTTGACCAATTTCTTCACAGCCTGTTTTTTGGGCGGGCGGTTTTGTTTTTGTTCCGGTGCATAAAAAAACACCCCGGGGCTCCGGGGTGGCGGGTGTGTTTTCAGGTTGCGGGCAGCACGGCCAGGCCGGAAGCGCCGTCCTGATCGGGCCGGGCCTGGTACATCCGGCGGCCGATCATCTCCAGCAGGCAGAGCACCGGCGCCTGGCAGGTGAGCTGAAAGTATCCATCCACCCGCACGTCGGCCATATAATAGTTGAGGTTCAGATCGCTGATCTGGGCCAGGGTGCAACTGGCGCTGTTGGTGAGGGAGATGAGGGTACAGCCCCGCTCCTTGAGCTGGCGGGCCATGTCGATGACCTGGCGGGTCTCCCCCGACACCGACAGGGCGATGACCACCACGCTGTCAAAGCGGGCCTGGGTGGTCATGCAGGTATTGATGGGGGTGAAGGGGTCGTCGATGAAGGTGGCGAAATACCCCACGTTGCACAGGTACCGGGCGCCGTACTGGGCCAGGATGCTGCTGGTGCCCACCCCGATGAACAGGATGTGTCCCGCGCCCCGCAGCAGCTGGACCGCCCGGTCCACCTGGCTCTGGATGGCGGGGGAGGACAGCCGCACCAGGAAATCCTGCAGCGCGGCGATGTCCAGGTCGGCCACATCCTTTTTGTCCTGCAGCAGCTCCTGTTTGAGCTGGAGCTTGAACTCGGTGTAGCCGTCGCAGCCGAACTTTTTGCACATATGCAGCACCGTGGTGGTGGAAACATGCGCCTGGGCCGCCAGCTCCCGGATCTTCATGTAGATGACTTTTTCGCGGTTTTTGGTGACGTAGTTGTAGACGGCCATTTCCAGCGCGTTCAGGCTCTGGATTTCTTCGTGGGAAAACAACAGTCCTCGACCCCCTCGCCCCGCGGGCGCCCCGCCCCCGGGTCATTTTTACACCCATTGGGTAGATTTCGAAACATTTTTCTGTTTCATTTTAACATAACCGCCCTGTTTTGACAACCGCCCTACTTTTCTCCGATCCAGATGGTGACGGTCAAACCGTGGGGGGAGGTGTTGGAGAAGGACAGGCGGCCCCGGTGGGCCTGGACAATCTGGCGGACAATCCGCAGGCCCAGGCCGTGTTCTCCGGCGGGGTCGGCGGGCTGGGTGCTGGCCAGCGGCCCGCCCCGGTTGAGGGTCTGGAGCTGGGCGGGGCTGACCCCGCAGCCGTCGTCGGCGATGATGAACAGGCAGCCCGCCGCGGTGGCGGGGGCGGGAGCCACCGTCACGGTGATCCGGCAGCCGCCGGGGTTGTGGCGGATGCAGTTGCGCAGCAGGTTGGAGAGCATCCGGTCCAGCAGGGCCGGGTCCCCCGCCACCGGCAGATGGCGGCCCGGGTGGGCCTCCATGAAGGTCAGGGTGTAGCAGTCGGCCAGGCCGTCGTTGAGCACCTCGCTCACCGCCTGGCGGGCCAGCTCCACCCCGTCCAGCTTTTTCTGGTCGATGGGCCGCAGGGCGTATTCCAGCCGGGTGGTCAGGTTCAGGTCGGCCACCAGGCTGGTGAGCTTTTCGCTCTGGCGGCGGATGGCCCCCGCCTGTTCCCGGGCCCAGGGCGGCAGTTCCCCGCTCTCCTCCAGCTCGCTGGCATACCCCAGAATCACCGACAGCGGGGTGCGGATGTCGTGGGAGATGCCCCGAATCCATTCGGCCCGGGTGTTATCCTTGCGGGTGATGTAGGCGGCGGCCCGGTTGAGGCTGGTGTTGATTTCGGCCAGCTCGCCGTCCTCCTGGAGGCGGACCGGCTTGCCGTCGGCCAGGCTGCGGATGGCGTTGAGGATGGGGCCCATGGCCTTTTCCACCCGCCGGGCGCTGTGGATGAACAGCACCACCACCAGCAGTACATTGATATAAAAGATGCCGCAGGCCAGGGTGGTGAGAAAATCGTAGTAGTCCCGGCCCAGGGAGACGTAATACTTGGCCATGGAGCCCTTGGGCCGGCCCACCACCGCCAGGCTGCCGTCGTCCAGGGCCCAGACGGTGACCGGCCAGTCCTCCAGATACCACCGGCTGAACTGGGCGATGTCGCCGGAGGAATAGGCCCGGGGCAGCTCGGCGGGCATCTGGTATTCCCAGGCCACCTGTCCCGCCGGGCTGAGGACCATGGCCCAGGCCCGCTCCTCCTTCAGCATCCCGATGGCCTCGGGGTCGGCCTGCCAGCTGCTGCCGCCGCCCTGGAGATGGGCGCAGAAATCCACAATTTGAAACCGGTCCGAAGGGCCTTTCACCTCGCTGATCCCCAGCAGCACCACCAGCACCGCAATGTTGGTGAACAGCAGCAGGGCCAGCAGGCCCACGGTGGAAAAGACATACCGGCGGAAAAAGCGTCGTACGGGATTCATCGGCCCGCCCCCTTGGCGTCGGGCAGATCCAGCCGGTAGCCCAGCCCCTTCACCGTCACAATGGACACCGGACGGGAGGGGTTCGCCTCCATTTTTTCCCGCAGATGGCGGATGTGGGTGGCCAGGGTGCACTCGTAACCCTGCCAGACCGGCCCGCAGACCGTCTCGCACAGGGCGCCGGTGGTGACGATGCGGCCGGCGTTCTCGTACAGCTTGCGGAACAGCTGCAGTTCCTTGGCGGTCAGGGGGAAAGTCTGGCCGTCCCGGCGGACGGCGGCGTTCTCGATGTCCACCTCGGCGGCGGCCAGCCGGACCCGGTGCCCGGTGGCGGGGCTGGTGCGCCGCAGGATGGCCTGGGCCCGGAACAGCAGTTCCCGGGGCAGGAAGGGCTTGGCCAGATAGTCGTCGGCCCCGCTCTCAAAGCCGGTGAACTTGTCCTCGGCCTCGCTGCGGGCGGTGAGCATCAGCACCGGCACGCTGCTGGTGCGGCGCAGTTCCCGCAGCACCGAAAACCCGTCCATTCCCGGCATCATCACGTCCAGAATCACCAGATCCGGCCGCCGGGCGGCGCACAGGGCCAGGGCCTGGGGGCCGTTCCCTGCCGTCATCACCTGGCCGTAGCCGGCCCGGACAAAAATCCCCCGCACCATCTCCAGCAGTTCCGCTTCGTCGTCCACGATCAGGATGGTTTTGTCCTCATTCATCCCGTTTCACCTCCAGCCCGATGGCATCCGCCCCTTCCCGGGGGCCGGCCGGGAGGGGCTGCGGCGGCCCAATCTGCCGCCTGAATCAAATCCATTGTACCACAAGGGCCGCCCCCTGCCTACGGCCCCGGGGGAATCTCAAGGGAAAATCAAGACCATCCATCTTTGAGTTTCGCTGGAAATTCCCCCGCCGCCGTAGTCAAAACCGCCTGTCCTGCGTTATAATAAGAGAAGCGGAGCCCTGTTTTCCGGACGGGCCCGCCCGGACGTCCCGCAGAGCTGCGGCCTGCGGGCAAAGGGAGCCCGTCTCCCCATTCTGTCAAAACGCCTACATACGAGGTATGATTGTTATGCGATTTTTCCTGAACCTGCTCAAGCGGCTGCTGGTGCTGGCGCTGGCGGCCGCGCTGGTGGCGGGCGGCCTGCTGACCGTCCGGGGCTACCAGCTGTACCGCCGGGCCCTGGAGGACCAGAGCCTGGAAGCCACGGTGGACGCCATCCGCTCCGCCCCCGATTACGCCCCCCTGAGCGACCTGCCCCAGCTGTATCTCAACGCAGTCATCGCGGTGGAGGACCACCGCTTCACCCAGCACGGCGGCATCGACCTCATCGCCATCACCCGGGCGGCCATCTACGACCTGGCCACCGGCACCCTGGACCAGGGCGGCAGCACCATCACCCAGCAGGTGGCCAAAAACCTGTTCTTCACCCAGGAGAAGGAGTTCACCCGCAAGATCGCCGAGGTGTTCATGGCCTTCGCCCTGGAGCGCCATTACACCAAGGGGGAAATTCTGGAGCTGTACGTCAACACCATCTATTTCGGCGACGGCTACTACGGGGTCACCGAGGCCTGCGCCGGCTATTTCGGCAAGACCCCCGCCGAGATCACCCCCTACGAGGCCACCCTTCTGGCGGGCATCCCCAACGCGCCCTCGGTCTACTCCCTCAGCGCCAACCCCGACCTGGCCGACCAGCGCCAGGACTATGTGGTGCGCCAGATGGTGAAATACGGCTACCTCACCGACGAGGAGGCCGCCGCCCTCTGACCGGCCCCCTCCTCCCATCCAAAGCAAAACCGCCGCCCCGGTTTTGGCCGGGCACGGCGGTTTTTTGTTGTTTTTCTTTGCGCCGGGCTGCGTCCGATGAGCGGGGCCTCCCCCGCTTCACCCGCCCCTGGTCACATCCTGCTTCTGATACCACGCCAGCGCGGCGGCGAAGTCCTCGGGCTGGAAGTCGGGCCACAGCCGGTCCACCACATAAAAGTCCGCATACACCGCCTGCACCGGCAAAAATCCCGACAGACGCCGCATGCCGCCCCAGCGGATCACCAGATCCACCCGGGAGATATCCCGGCTGCGGAGGCTCTCGGTGATTTTCCGGCGGCTGGACCCGGGCCGGTCCAGATCGGCCAGATCCCATTCCCAGCCGTAATTCACCAGAAAGTTCACCCGGATGCCCCCGCCGTTCAGGTCGGTACGGGTGCGGTACTGCCGCAGCGGCTCGGGAAAGGCCGCAGCCCGGTCGTCCCCTGCCACCAGCAGGGACACCGGCTCGGCGGCAATCCGTTCCACCGCCTCCACGCAGGCCCTGGAAAAGGCCGCCACCTGTTCCGCCGGGCGGCGGCAGTTGTCGGTGGTGAAGCCGTAATAGGTAATCTCCTCCACCCCGGCCTGCCGGGCCAGATGCAGCACCTCCACCCCCGGCGCCAGACCGTGGGTGTAGCCGTCCTGTTTGGGCATCCCCGCCCCCTGGGCCCAGCGGCGGTTGCCGTCCGGGATGATCCCGATATGCTTTGGTATGCGCATGGAAAACTCCCTCCCTTTCTCCTCCCAGCTTGGGCCGGACGGGCGGGGGTTATGCAGCCAAAGCAAAAACCGCGCGGGATTCCCGGAAGATTCCCACATCCGGATGCGCTCCTCTCACACAAAAAAGCCCCTGAAATCAAGCGATTTCAGAGGCTTCTGGTCGAGCGAGAGAAGATAAATCCGAACGTTCAATCTGGTCAAAGGTGATCTGCTCTGCCCCTTCCTTATAATTGAAGGTCACCAGAATGGAGTCATCATACACTACCACGCTGTTGACAAAGCTGTCAATCAACCGCCTCCGGCCTTCCAGGGTGTTGATGTCCACTTTGCGGAACTGGAGGATATAGAACTGAATTTGCTCTCGGGTAAACTGAGGCTTTTTCATTTCTTCCTTGACAATGCTCAGTTCCAGCTTTTCCTTGGTTTCCTCCATTTCATCCAACCGACGCTTCACAGAGGCATTGAAAGCGCCGGCCTGGATGGCGTTCAGCAGATTGTCGATTGCTTTCTCAGTGTCTGCGAGCTGCCGGCGCAGGGCAGGCAGCTCGCTGCTCTCCTGCCCCTGCAAGGCCAATGCCTGATCGGTAAAATACTCCACAAAGGCATCGTCCATGATGTTTCTCATAACGGAATCCACCACGGCCCGCTCCAAAGGCTCCTTCCTGACGCTCCTGTGCTTGGCTGTACAGATCTTCTTCTTTTTGCTGTTGACGCAGCGGTAATAGTGATATACCCTTCCTTTGCTGGAGCTTCTGCCGGACTCGCCCACCATCATCGCCTTGCAGGAGCCGCAAAACAATTTGGTAGTCAGCAGGTAATCATCCTCGGCCTTGTGACGGGCCGGGGCCTTTTTGTTTTTCTGCATCTGGCTCTGCACTCGCTCAAACAAATCCGTCGGGACCAGAGCCGGAATGCCATCCGGCACCACGATATCGCGATACTTGTATTCACCGATATACTTTCGGTTGTGGAGAATCCCCGAGATGAAATTCAGGTCCGCCACTTTGCCCCGCACCGTTGTAACCCCCAGACCATTCAGATGATCCACGATCTCTTTCATGGTGGAGCCTGTGTCGTACATTTTGAAAATATCCAACACTATAGGGGCTCTGACCGGGTCGGGCTGGTATTGCTTATTGGCATCAATGATAAACCCAAACGTGGGTGTGCCGCCATTATATTTGCACTTGAGGGCATTTTCGGTATGGCCGCGGATGACCTTTACAGACAGTTCCGCGGAATAATATTCTGCCATGCCTTCCAGCATGGACTCCAGGATGATGCCCTCCGGGCCATCGGCAATGTTTTCTTTTGCCGAAATCACCCGCACGCCATTCTTTTTCAGGACAGCTTTATAATGGGCACTGTCATAGCGGTTGCGGGCAAAGCGGTCCAGCTTCCAGACTACGACCACGTCAAACAGACCTTTGGCGCTGTCTTTAATCATCCGCTGGAAGTCGGGGCGATTGTCTGTTTTGGCAGAAAGGGCACGGTCAATATATTCCTTTATGACGGTCATCCCATTCCGGCTGCAATATTCCATGCACTCCCGGAGCTGGCCTTCAATGGACTCTTCCCGTTGGTTGTCGGAGGAGTAGCGGGCATAGATTACAGCGTTCATCCTGTCACCTCCTCGTATAATAAGTTTCAAAGTTAATAATTTAGGTATCAGCAGGCTTAGAGATGCCCGTGATACAATAGCTGTAGGACAGCAGGGTCAAGTTCTATCACCTCCAGTTGAGCCGCAAGGCTGCTTCAAACAAAGTCCGTTCCCCTGAGCCGGAAGTTAGCTGCAAACTCATTGGCTGTTTGCCGGAGACAAGGCCGCCCTTTCAGCAGTGAGGGATATCGCATTGGCTTTCTCTGGAATGATTCTGATAAGCGAGGTTGCCAGATGCTCCGGTTATCATGGGTATCTCAAAGCCTGCTGGCCTGAAATCCCCATGTGGGGAGGTGAAAATTGTGAATCCATTATTCGTTGGCATTGATGTAAGCAGCAAGAACAATGTGGTCTACCTAATGAAACCGGACGGTAGTAAACACTCCAGCTTCTCCGTGCAGAATAACCTTGGCGGTGCTAAACTGTTATCAGAGAGAATCGTGTCGGCACTTGGCTCCATGCAGCTTGAGCGTGTGGTGATTGGCCTGGAGGCCACCTCCATCTACGGGGACAGCTTGGTTTACGCTCTTCGTGAGGATGGCCACTTGGGACGGTTTCAGAGGAAAATCCATGTTCTGAATCCAAAGCAGGTGCGGAAATTCAAGGAAGCCTATCCTGACTTGCCAAAGAACGACTGGGTGGATGCCTTTGTAATTGCCGACCATCTCCGTTTCGGCAGAATTGCCAGGGAAGTCTACATGGACGATTACCGCTACAAGGCCCTGCAAACCCTTACCAGAGCCAGATTTGATGTTATTCAGAATCTGACCCGTGAAAAGCAGAGGTTTGCCAACTACCTGTTTCTCAAATGCTCCGGTATGGCTCAGGACAAGGGTATTCAGAATACCAGCTCCACCACGATTGCACTCATGGAACGGTTTGAAACGGTGGACGACCTGGCAAATGTCGACCTGGATGAACTAACTGCCTTTGTTGCTAAAGCGGGACATGGCAGATTTGTAGACCCAGAATCCACTGCTAAGGCGGTACGAGCTGCGGCCAGAGGGTCTTACCGTCTGCCCAAGACAGTGAACGACACCGTGAACCAGGCCATGTCTGTTTCTATCGCCTCCATGCGAGCACTGAAAGAACAGATCAAGGTTCTGGAGAAGGCCATTGAGCAACAGTTTGAAATCATTCCGAACACTCTGACATCCGTCCCCGGTATTGGAAAGGTTTACTCCGCTGGTATTATCGCTGAAATTGGCGATATTCACCGCTTTGAATCCCAAGCCTCTGTCGCCAAATTCGCTGGCCTTGTCTGGAACAGGAACCAGTCCGGTGACTTTGAGGCGGAGCATTCCAGGATGATTAAATCCGGCAATCGCTATCTCCGCTACTACCTGCTGGAAGCCGCCAACTCTGTGAGAAGATGCGACTCCGAGTTCCGGCGCTACTATGACCTTAAATTCAAAGAGGTCAACAAGTACCAGCACAAACGAGCACTCGCTTTAACTGCCAGAAAACTGGTCCGGTTGGTCTTTCGACTGCTGAAGGACAACCGCCTGTATATCCCGCCAGAGGGCTGAGCACACCGCTTGCCGCTTTGGTGTCCAAGCCCTGTTTCAAAAATTGCAGAGGCAGGGCTTAGTTTGGTGTTGCATTTTTGCTGTCTACACAGTGCTTCTTATTCTGTTTCGCCTAATTTTTTTCTTCATCACTACTTGACTTCATACCATTGGACTTTTCCTCATCTGCCTTTTCTGCAAACATCTGCAAGACAGATTCTTTCATCCGGTTGTAATAAGGCGACTTGGGGTCAAAGCACATCTCCACGAACTGCTCCATCTCAGCACCGTTTTTCCACACCTTCGGCTGATAGCGGTACAGCTTTCCCTGCGGTTTATCGCAGCGGGCAAAGATGTAATCCATCGAGACATCGAAAAAGTCCGCGTACCTTCGGAATACTTCCACCGTTGGGGTTGACTGCCCGTTTTCGTATCGGTTGAGGCTGGACTGGGTGATCCCCAAAAGCTCCGCCAACTTTGCCTGGGACAGGGACAGGCTCTCCCGCAGTGTACGCAACCGTTTGCCGACTTCTTTCAACGCCATCGCCTCCTTCCACGCCCATTATACCATATATCGAATTATTTTCAACTCATCATGTGACTTGTAGAATAAAAATATCACGTAGTATCTTCATAGGACTATCGAAAAGCCCTTCGCTTGTAAAAATAAAAGTTCCGTACTCTTCTCATTTCTGAATCACCCCTATCAAACTATAAAAATACCTGGAACACGTCCATTCATTGCAGGAAGCCCTTTCATGAACGTATTCCAGGATTTTGATTCATTCTATAAAATTTTCTCCAAAAGCATCTCTTTGGAATCTCTCATTTGCCTGCTCAGAACAGGGTGATCTGCGGGTGGAATGTCCGCCGCTCCACCACAAGGCGCGGCCCGGTCAGGGTAAAGCTGCCCTCCAGGCGGATATCGGCGGCGGAGGAGCCGACCATCACTTCACGTCTGCCGGGCTGGATGGCAAGCTGCATATCCGCCCCATGATAGGCCAGCTGGTGGCTGTCCAGTACCACCTGCACGGTGCGTTCTTCTCCGGGCTGCAGCGTCAGCCGCACAAAGGCCCCCAGCTGGCGCATGGGCCGCACCAGCGTGCCCTGGCAGTCATGCCAGTAGAGCTGCGCCACTTCGTCGCCGGCTGCTGCGCCGGTGTTCTTTACCTGAAAGCGAATTTGAATGTTCCCGCCGCAGGGCGTCTCCGGCGTCACCTGCAGGCTGCTGTAGGCAAAGCTGGTATAGGACAACCCATGGCCAAAGGGATACAGGGGCTGGTTGCTGGGCCGGTCCAGGTATTCCGCCATGGCGGTTCTGCTTTCAAACAGGGGCTGCAAATCGTGGCGCAGCGGGATCTGGCCGGCATGGCGCAGCACCGTCACCGGCATTTTGCCGCCGGGATTCACCTTTCCCAGAAGGACGTTCACGATGGCCTGCCCACCCTGTTCCCCGGGCAGCCAGCCATACAGCACGGCGGCACTGTGGGCGTCCTCCTCTGTCAGCGCCAGGGGTCGCCCATCCACCAGGACGGTCACCACCGGTTTGCCGACTGCAAACAGTGCCCGAAGCAAAGCCCGCTGCGGCTCTTCCAGGCCAATGTTGGCGTTGTCCTTGTTTTCACCGCAGGTGGCATCTGCCGAGCGCATGCTCTCCTGGCCGCCCACAACGGCTACCACCACATCCGCCTGCCGGGCCGCCGCCACGGCTGCCTCGATGCCGCCCTCCAGCGGGCGCTTGATCTCACAACCGGGCGCATACAGGACATGGTCCTTTTCCACCGCCTCTTCCAGGGCCTGGCGCACCGTCTTGCAGCCGGGATAGAAACGGTCCATAAATTCCTCCTGGCCGTGGTAGACTTTATAACTGTCCTGCCGGGCAAAGTTCTCTTTGACAATGGCCAGAATCTGCTCTTCCTGGGCGGGTGTGGGCGCATCCTCCCAGACAATGCCCTTTTCCCGCAGTTCCTCCCGGCGCTGGGTGGTATAGATGGACAGCATCATCCGGCGGAACTGGTCAAACTCACTGCGGTTGAAATCCAGGCTGGTGGCGTTTACCGTTCCCACGCTGGAATAGCCCCCAAAAAAGACCACCTTCGCATCCGCAGAAGGCCCTACCAGCGCAATCCTGCATCCGCCGGACAGGGGCAGAATCCCATCGTTTTTGGCCAGGACCATGCTTTTCTCAGCGCTGATTCGGGACAGCTGCTGCACCGCCGGGTCGGCGGTGAGGGCTGCAAAGTCCCCCTGGGGGGCGCTGTTCTCAAACAGGCCCAGGGTAAATTTGAGGGTCAGCACCCGGCGCACCGCCTGGTCCACTGCCGATTCTTCCACCAGCCCTTCCTCCACAGCCTGAACCAGGTGGGAGAAGCAGGTCCCGCTGGGCTGATCCACATCCATGCCAGCCCGCAGAGCCTGGACTGCGGCGTCCATTTCTGACACAGCCGTCCCAAACCGGTTGCAGGTGCGCTCGATACTGCCGTAGTCCGAGACCACCGGCCCGGCAAAACCCAGCTTGTCCCGCAGGATTTCGGTGAGCAGATGATGGGAGGTGACCACAGGCTCCCCGTTCAGGGTGCCGTAGCAATTCATGACCGCCATCACGCCGCCTTCCTGGATGGCGGCTTCAAATGGCAGGCAGTATTCATCCAGCAGGGTGCGCTCGGAGCAATCCGCCTGGCCGCCGTTTCGTCCGCCCAGCGCGTTGCCGTAAGCCAGGAAGTGCTTGGCGGTGGCCATGACTTCCTGCCGGCCCTGCAGACCCTGGATGAAAGCGGTGGCCATCCGGGCCGTCAGCAGCGGCGCTTCGCCGTAGGTTTCCCCCACCCGGCCCCAGCGGGGGTCGCGCCCCAAATCCAGCAGCGGGGAATGGGCCCCATAGATACCGTAGCTTTTGAGCTGTGCCCGCACAGCGCTGCCGATGTCCCGGGCCAGATCGGGCTGCCAGGTGGCTGCTATCCCCAGGGACTGGGGGAATGTCGTGGCCCCAGGGATCTGCGCCCCTGCAATGGCCTCACTGTGGACCAGAACCGGGATGCCCCAGCGGGTGTGTTCCCGCAGATAGGCCTGGACCTGCTGCAAGGTATCCACATCCTGCTGCTGGTCGCCGCTGAGGGCGGAATTCAGATAGCTGACGGTGCCCATCCCGTAGCGGAGCAGCTTGTCCAGCGCGGCGTCATCCAGCGGATGGGGCAGGGTGCAGCAGCACAGCTGTGCCACCTTCTCCCGAAGATTCATCCGGGCGATCAGGTCTTCCACTCTTTGGGGGACGGTCAGGGCGGGGTTGCGATAATCCATGGTTCTTTCCTCCTTACCATTTTTGTATTCTTTTCAGCAAAAGGATACCATAGGGCACGCCGACCGATAAATCTACAAGTTTTTTGCATAGAACGCCGGTACCCTGCCACAAAAAAGGAATAGCCAGCCAAAAAAATGCAGGGTTCAAAAACCGCCCCCGCCGCCAAATCCAACGAAGTGCAGATGGAAAGCCTCCCACCGCAGGACTATACTGGTTGCAACAACGCAAGACCCCCATCTTGCAGAGGAGAACGACAATCAAAGCGGGAGGAAAACAAGATGACTCTACCAAAAATGCTGCACAAAAAAGACCAGCCGGCCGCTGCGCTGGCCATGCCGCAAAAACCATTCCGGGAACGGCTGGTGAACGACCTGAAGTCCAACTGGATTCTTTACCTGATGGCCCTGCCGGCCCTGATCTACTTTGTAGTGTACTGCTACGCCCCCATGGCCGGCCTGTACATTGCCTTTTCGGACTACAAAATCACCGGGAGCCTCTTCTCAGGAAAGTTTGTCGGCCTTGAATATTTCATTGACTTTTTCAACAGCTACTACTTTGGCCGACTGATCCGCAACACCCTGGTTCTGAGCCTGGAGACCCTGATCTTCGGCTTCCCCATTCCCATCATCTTCGCCCTTGTCCTCAATGAGGTCCGCAGCCGCGGCTTCAAAAAGCTGGCCCAGACCGTCACCTACATGCCCCACTTCATCAGCATTGTGGTCATCTGCGGCCTGGTGGTGGACTTTGTCAGCCTGGACGGCCTGTTCAACACCATCATCCAGGCCTTTGGCGGGGAGCCCATCGCCTTCCTGTCCGACCCGGCCTGGTTCCGGCCCATCTATGTGGCCTCCGAAATCTGGCAGAATTTCGGCTGGGACAGTGTGGTCTTCCTGGCAGCCCTTTCTTCCATCGACCTCCAGCAGTTTGAGGCCGCCAAACTGGACGGCGCTTCCCGCTGGCAAACCATCTGGCACATCTCTCTGCCCAGCATCCTGCCCACCATCGTCACCATCCTTCTGATGCGGCTGGGCCATGTGATGAGCATCGGCTTTGAAAAGGTCTTCAACCTCTACAGCCCTGCCACCTATGAGACCGCCGATATCATTGCAACCTTTGTCTACCGCCAGGGCGTGCTGGGTGCCAACTACAGTTCGGCAGCTGCCATCGGCCTGTTCAACAGCGTCATCAATCTGATCATCGTTTTTATCATGAACAAGGTCAGCCGCAAACTGGCCGAAACCAGCCTGTGGTAAACCATCTGCAAAAAGGAGGAAGTCCTATATGGCCCGCACCAAGAACAAAATCAAATCCACCACCGAAGACCGCGTTTTTGACGGCGTATCCTTTGTCGTCATTGCAATTCTGATCTTCATCTGCTTTTATCCCATCTGGTACGTCTTATGTGCCTCACTGACCGATCCCACCATCGTGGCGGGTGCAGGCGGCATCCTGCTGTTCCCCCAGGACATCACCCTGGACGCCTACAAGCGGGTGTTCGCCGACGCTGAAATCTGGCGCGGTTTGCTGAACACCATTTTTTATACCGTCGTGGGCACCGCACTCAATGTGATCCTCACAGCCATGCTGGCCTACACCCTGTCCCGCAAAAACCTGTTGTTCAAAAAGCCGCTCACCGTCTTTGTCACCTTTACCATGTTCTTCAACGGCGGCATGATCCCCACCTATCTGGTGATCCGGGACCTGGGCCTGCTGGACAGCCGCGTTGCCGTCCTGCTGCCCGGCCTGGTGTCGGTGTTCAACTTCATCAACATGCGCACCCACTTTGAATCCCTGCCGGCCGAGCTGGAAGAATCCGCCAAGCTGGATGGCGCCAACCACTGGACCATCTTCACCCGGGTGATCCTGCCCATCAGCGGCGCAACCATGGCCGTGATGGTCCTGTTCTACGGCGTGGCCCACTGGAACAGCTGGTTCCGCGAGATGCTGTACCTGCCCAACAGCCGCGATCTGTGGCCCCTGGCCCTGATCACCCGTGAAATCATCCTTTCCAGCTCCAACGCCGCCATGTCGGACGGCGCCGTCATGACCCAGGAAATGGCCGACGCCATCAAGTATGCCACCATCATCGTCACCACCCTGCCGATTCTGTGCCTGTATCCCTTCCTGCAGAAGTACTTTGCCAAGGGTGTGACCGTCGGCGCCGTCAAGGGCTGATCCCGCTCCGATCCATGTGAATCAAAGCCGCCGCAGTTGCCTGCGGCGGCTTTTGGCGCCCCTGGATCTTTGACGAATGCCGCAAGATCTGGTATATTATAATAAACTGTGACGAAGGAGAGATGGTGCGTGCAAATGACCCGGCGTTTTGCTTTGCGGCAGATTCTGGCCCGGAAACAGTCTTTTTATAAGCTGCTGGCCTCGTTTTTTGTGATGCTTATCCTGCCATTGGTCCTTGTGCTGGCCAACTATTTTTATGCCCGCGGCCTGCTGCAGCAAGAGAATATCAACTATCAGAACGCCGTGCTCACCCAGGCACAGATGTCGATGGATGAGCGTTTGCAGACCATCCAGCTCTATGCCATTGACCTGAGCAATGATACAGTCCTCAATGCCACCCTGAGCCAGCGGCAGGCCGATGACAGCCAGGGCAACTTCGAGTTATGGGAGCTGTCCCGGCATCTCCAGAGCTACAGCGCCACAGCCGGCAGCTTTTGCGATACCACCATCTACTCCCGGCTGTACGACTGCATGGTCAGCGGCAGTTACGTTAACTACCGCGTATCCCAGGGAAACCTTCGGATGCCGTCGGAGGAAATGAACCGCAGCCTGCTGGAGCTGCTGCAAAACGAGCGGTCCTACTGCCAGTTCTATCTGCTGGGGGACAGCCAGGGTCACAGCCAGCTGG
Source organism: Faecalibacterium sp. An122 (assembly GCF_002160895.1). Lineage (GTDB taxonomy): Bacteria > Bacillota > Clostridia > Oscillospirales > Ruminococcaceae > Faecalibacterium. The sequence goes on from NZ_NFLL01000012.1 coordinate 45,321, forward strand.
TGATGCTTCATTCCGTTCCCCTGTGGAGCTCCGGCGCTGCCTCCTATGGAACCATCTGCCTGCGGATTGACGGCGATGGTTTGTTCTCCACCATCCGGGATATGGAGGAACTTCAATCCGGCCTTGTCTGTCTGCTGGACCCCAGCGGCACGCCGGCCGTCTGGGCGGGCAGCGAGGCCATGCTGGATTTTGTGCCCCAGGTCAGCGGCCAGCCCATTCAGGACTGGCACGGGGCCAGCTACACCGTCTCCCGGGCGGATTCCAATCTAAAAGGCTGGTCCTATCTGTCTATCCAGCCGGTCCACCGGATGCAGAGCGAGCTGCGGGTTGCCCGCAACCTGAGCCTGCTGGCCCTGGCCCTAGTGCTGGTGGTGGGCGCCGGCATCGTCTATTACCTCACCTGGCGCAACTACCGCCCGGTGGAGCACCTTTTGGCCGAGCTGCGCCGCCGCTCTGTGATTCTGGAGAGCCCCGAAGGGACCGGCTTCAACGAATTCCGGCTGATTGAAAAGTCGGTGGCAGATATGCAGCACTCGATGAAAGAGGTGCAGGAAGCCTTGCGGCAGGAAATCCCCCGCATTCAGGAAAGCATTCTGCTCCAGCTGCTGAAAAATGACGTGAGCAACTATGAAACCTACCGGAAGCTGCTGGAGGAAGTGGGTATCCTCTTCCCCTACCCGCAGTTCCGGGTGGTGCTGGCCCGGCAGGTGCCCAGCGAATCCCGTGAGCTGTCCGAGCAGGCCCTCACCAACATTGTGCTGCGGGACCAGCTGTCCCAGCTTGTGCCCGGCGGCATCACCTACACCGCCGTGACCCTGGACAATGACAGCATCGTGTGGATTCTGAACGGCAGCGGAGCCCGCTTCGACCAGGACACCCAGGACATCCTGGGCCGGCTGCAGGATACCATGCGGGAGCAATACGGCCAGCTGCTGTGGCTCTATGTCAGCTGGATCGACCAGGGCCTGGAGTCGGTGCCCCAGGGATATTATGCCGTGACCCAAACCCAGGCCCAGCAGCCCGGCGGCGGCATCCGGTACCTGCAAAAGGAAAAGGATGTCTGGCCCATGGATCGCAGCCTGAACAGCATTGCGGCTCAGCTGCAGAACTTCATTGCCACCGGCGACGCCGCCCAGGCTTCCGCGCTGCTGCACGAGAACCTGGACGCCAACTTGCGCCGCCGCACGGTGGAGCTGTACCAGGCCCAGGGCTACTGCATTGGCATGCTCAACATCATCCTGGAGGCCTACCGTGTGGAGGACCCCGCTGTGCTGCGGGTGGAGGATGCTTCCCCCTTGCAGCAGATCTTCCAGCGCAGGAACATCAACGAGCTGGAAGAACTCCTCCAAACCCTCATCTGCCAGCTGTGCCGCTATGTGGAGGAGAACCGCACCAGCCCCGCTTCCCAGCTCATCCAGAAAATTCAGGCCTATATGCAGGAAAATTACGGGGATGTGGATCTCACCCTGACCTGTGTGGCCGACCAGTTCAACCTGACGCCCAATTACCTTTCCATCTTTTTCAAGGAAAATGCCCATGATACCTTCCTGAACTACCTGACACGGCTGCGGCTGGAAGAGGCCAAACGCCTGATGCGGGACACCCGCCTTTCCATCACTGAAATTTCCGAGCGCGTGGGCTATGCCAGCGCCAACAGCTTCACCCGCGCGTTCAAAAAAATCGAGCATGTCACCCCCACCCAGTACCGGGAAAGCAGCGTTCATTCGTAATATTTACGCCCGTCGCACAAAATTGTGTGACGGGCGTAATTTTTGCATAGGCCCTTTTTCGGCGCAAAACACAAAACCGCGGTGCTTTCCAACATAATGCAGATATACAAGCTCCGGCGGGTCGTGTATCATAATGACCAGAAAGAGCGCAACGCTCAACCCCACGAATTCCAGCACGAAGAAGGAGGATTTCCCTATGAAACGCATCTCCCGCCGCAACTTTATGAAAATCGTCGGTGCAGGCGCCGCCGCTCTCGGCCTGGCTGCCTGCGGCGGCAGCGAGTCGGAAAGCGCCGCATCCACCGCTGCATCCCAGTTTACGGGTGAAGCCGTCACCGCCACCTATCCCCTGGCCAACGGGGACAAGACCCTGAACATTTATATCCGCAATGCCACCTCCGGCGTGGTGCAGAACTATCATGACATCAAAGCCTTCCAGGTCGCAGAAGAAAAGCTGGGCGTCAACCTGACCTTTACCCATCCCGCCGTGGGCAGCGAGTCCGACCAGTTCAACCTGATGATCGCCTCCGGCGAGTACCCTGATATCATCATCTGGTCCTACAGCACCAGCCCCATGGGCGTTGATGAACTGATCGACGAAGGCGTCCTGATGGATATGGACAGCTGCATCCGCCAGTACGCCCCCAACTATCTGGCGGCGGTGGACACCCCTGCCCATGAAAAGGAAGTCCTCTCCAACAGCGGCACTTACCAGGGCATCTACTGCTTTACCCTGGGCGTGCCTGTCTCCTCCGGCCCCTCCATCCGCGCCGACCTGCTGGAAAAGTACGGCCTGGATGTCCCCGTCACGGTGGACGACTGGGAGAACGTCATGACCACCATCCGGGACAACGAGCCCGGCGTCACCTATCCCTTCACCACCTACCGCAACTACATTGGCAACGCCAACCTCAACCTGCTTCTGCCCGCCTATAAGACCAGCACCGAGTTCTGCTCTGACGGCAACGGTGGCGTGGTGTTCGGTCCCTCTACCGACAACTACCGCCAGTTTGTCACCAAGCTGAACGATTGGTACAACAAGGGCCTGCTGGACCCCGAGTTCATGTCCAACGACAGCGCCGCCAACAACGCCAAGCTGGTCAACGGCAGCAGCATTGCTTCCGTCCTCTCCCTCAACAGCGGCATTGGCAACGTGACCACCACCGCCCGGGCCAATAACCCCGACTTTGAACTGGTGGGCGTGGCCTGGCCGGTGCTGAACGAGGGGGACACCCCCTACTTCCACCTGGACGGCGGCGTTGCCCAGGTGGGCGTCCAGGCTGTGGTGACCTCCTCCTGTGCCGACCCCGCTCTGGCCACCCAGGTGCTGGATTACTTCTTCTCGGAAGAGGGCAACAACCTGCTGTGCTGGGGCATCGAAGGGGAAAGCTACACCGTCAATGCAGACGGCAGCAAGACCTTCACCGATGCCGTCATGAACAACCCCGAGGGCAAAACCCCCTCTGAGGCTGTCCTGGCCTACGCCCTGCCCTCCTACGGCTTCGTCAACCCCATGGACGAGGACGCCTATATGCAGATCACCCTCACCATGCCCGAGCAGGTGGAAGCCCGCACCCTGTGGCACAGCCTGGACCAGGGCGTCTGCCTGCCCCAGCTGACCATCGCGCCCGAACGCCAGAACGACTACAACATGATTATGAACGAGGTGGACACCTACGTGCAGGAAATGCTGATCCGTTTTGTCACCGGCCAGTCCAACATCGACGAAAGCTGGGACACCTATGTCAACACCCTGAACGGCATGGGCCTGGATGTAGCCACCCAGTATGTGACCGACGCTTACAACGCTTTCCAGCAGCGCTGATTTCTTTTACATTCCGGCAGTGTCTGCAGGTTTTCCTGCAGGCACTTATTTTTACAGACCCAAGGAGGTTTTTATGCGCACTGTTACTCTGCTGCGGGAGGGCTGGCAATTCAGCAGCTGCTCCTGGGACGGCACCTACCAGACCCTTCCCACCGGCCAGGACTGGGTGGACGTCACCCTGCCCCATGTGTGGAACGGGGACGATCCCAAACAGGAAGGGCCCAGGCTCTACCGCTGCACCCTGGCCCTGGCGGACGCCGCCCGGCCTGCGTTTGTGGATTTCGGCGCGGTGGCCGGCATCTGCCACGCCTGGCTGAACGGCTGCTATCTCGGCTGCCACAAGGGCGGCTATGCCCGTTTTCGCTTTGCCCTCAGCGGTGCCCGGGCGGGCAGCAACGAGCTGTTGGTTTTGGCCGACAACACCCATCGGGACTACATTCCCCTGGGCGGTGACTTCAACAATTACGGCGGCATCTACCGCCCCGTCCACCTGATCCAGACCGGGGCCACCCACTTTGACCTGCTCTATTACGGCACTTCCGGCCTGACGGTGGAGCCCGGTCCCGACGGGAAGGTACAGGTCAGCGCCCGCATTGCGGGCCCGACGGAGGGCGTCCAGATCCAGTATGAGGTACTGGACCAGGGAGAGGCCTGTGCCTGCGTGACCCGCCCCGCCTCGGCCCCCCAGGCCTGCCTCCAGGTCTCCCGGCCCCACAGCTGGGACGGGCGCAAAGACCCCTATCTCTACGCCTGCCGGGCCCGCCTCCTGCGGGACGGCGTCTGTCTGGATGAGGCAAGCCTGCCCTTCGGGTTCCGCTCCATCCAACTCTCCCCGGAACAGGGCTTTTTCCTCAACGGCCAGCACCTGAAGCTGCGGGGCGCCGCCAAACATCAGGATTGGGAGGGCTGCCGCTGCGCGGTTTCAGAGGCACAGCAGCGGCAGGACATCCAGCTGTTCTGCGGGATGGGGGCCAACGCGGTGCGCCTGTCCCACTACCAGCACCCCGACCTGACCTATGACCTGTGCGATCAGGCAGGCCTTGTGGTCTGGGCCGAGATCCCGCTGCTGGCCCTGCCGGATGGCAACGAGGCCGTCTTTGAAAACGCCAAACAGCAGCTCACCGAGCTGATTTTGCAGCTCAAGCACCACCCGTCCATCTGCTTCTGGGGGGTGGAAAACGAGATTTCGATGGCTGGCGAGAGCCTGGAAATGTACCGCAAGATCGGCCAGCTGCACCAGCTGGCCAAGGAGCTGGACCCCACCCGCTTCACCACCCTGGCCAACATCAACGCCGTCAAGCTGAACAGCCAGCTCAACCATCTGACCGACGCCGTGGGCTATAACATCTACTTTGGCTGGTACTACGGTGAAGCCACCGACTACGGCCCCTTCTTTGACCGCTTCCACAAGAAAAATCCCGACATGCCCCTCTGCCTGTCCGAGTACGGCGCAGACAGCCTGATTACCCTCCACCGGGATGACCCCAAGCCCGGCGACTGCTCCGAGGAATTCCAGTGCCGCTGGCACGAAACGGCCTATCCCCAGATCGAGGCCCGGGACTTTGTGTGGGGCAGCTTTGTGTGGAATATGTTTGACTTCGGCAGCGCCAACCGGGCGATGGCCACCTCCAAAGGGCGCAACTGCAAAGGCCTTGTCACCTATGACCGCTCGGTCTGCAAGGATGCCTATTATTTCTACAAAGCCTGCTGGAGCGAGGAGCCCTTTGTCTATCTGACCGGCCGGCGTTATGCCCGCCGCTGCGGCGAGACCACCACCGTCAAGGTGTACTCCAACGCGCCCTCCGTCACCCTCACCGTTAACGGGCAGGTCTTCGCTTCTCAGGAAGGAAACCGGGTCTTTGTCTTTGACCAGGTGCCTCTGGCCGAAGGAGACAACCGGATTGCCGCTTCGGCGGGCAGTCTCACCGATGCCATTACCCTGACCCGTGTGGCACAGCCGGAACAAAGCTACATCTATGACGATCCCAACCCCGGCTTCAATGTGAAAAACTGGTTCACCCTCCAGGAGAGCAAGGAGGATCTGTTCCCCGCCGACCACTACTCCATCATGGACGAGATGGGCGATCTGATGAAGAGCCCTGAGGCCTGGGCCCTGCTGGAACAGGAAGTCCCCCGCATTACATCCGACCCTCTGACCCGGATTTTGACCTACGTCACCCTCCTGCGTAAGATCAACACCAAGAGCAGCCAGTATTCCGAGGACTTCGTCAAGGAGCTGAACCGCAAGCTCAACGCCATCCCCAAGCCCCAGGAACTGGTCTCCAGGGACGAGGACTGAAAAGGAGCGATTTTCCATGATACAACAGCATGTTTGCTCCACCCCCTGCGGCGACATCCGGGGCGTAGCGGCTGCCGCCCCCGGCGTCACCGCCTTCAAGGGCATCCGCTATGCCGCCGCCGGCCGCTGGGAATATCCCAAGCAGGTCACCCACTGGGAGGGCGTCTACGATGCCTCCCGCTTCGGCCCCAACGCCATGCAGGATGCCGCCTTCACCCCCGAAGACCAAAACGGCCGCTCCCCCTTCTACTACCATGAGTTTCGGGAAGGGCTGGACTACAGCTACAGCGAGGACTGCCAGTATCTGAATATCTGGGCCCCCGACAACGCCGAAAAGGCCCCGGTGATCGTCTACATCCACGGCGGCGCCTTCCTCAGCGGTTCCGGCTGGGACAAGGCCTTTGACGAACCGGCCTGGCCCCGGAAGGGGGTCATCGGCGTCACCCTCAACTACCGGCTGGGTCTGTTCGGCTACGCCTGCCTGCCCGAGCTGGCCGCCGAGGCCGGCCACACTGGCAACTACGGTCTGTATGACCAGCTGTGTGCATTACAGTGGGTACACGACAACATTGCCGCTTTCGGCGGTGACCCCGACAACATCACGGTGATGGGCCAGAGCGCCGGCGCCCACAGCGTCCAGATGCTGTGCAGTACCAGGGCCGCCCAGGGCCTGATCGCCAAAGCCGTCATGTCCAGCGGCGCCGGGGATGATTCGGTGCTTTTTGCCGGGGACTGGGTGATGGAACACAAATACCCCTTCTGGACTGCCTGGAAGGAGGCCACTGGAGCTTCCACCCTGGCCCAGCTGCGGGCTCTGCCTCCCCAGGCCCTGCTGGGTGCCGTGGGCAAGCAGTTTGCCACCCAGGGCTTCGGTACCGTGATGGCCAACATGGGCCCGGTGTGGGACACCGCCCTGTTCCCCGACGAAGGCTTCACCCTGCCCATCCCCTATCTGGCCGGCGGCAACACCCAGGACATGAAGCCTGAGATGACCGCCGACGCCCTTCGGTGGTGTCAGAAACAGCCGGCGGACAGCTATGCCTGGTGCTTTGCCCGGCAGCTGCCCGGGGACGACAAGGGTGCCTGGCACAGCGCCGATCTGTGGTACTGGTTCGGCACCCTGACCAACAGCTGGCGGCCTTTCAACGATGGGGACCGGGCCCTGTCCGGCGCCATGGTATCCTACCTGACCCATTTTGCCGCCTCCGGCAATCCCAACGGCGCCGGGTTGCCGGTGTGGGAAACCGCCCGGCACAGCGGCCAGGTACTGCGGCTGGATGTCCCCGCCCCTGCCATGGCCGGCCTGGGCAAAGAAGCGAAAGCCAACGTTTTTGGATGGTAATGATGACGGAAAGGAGCGCACCCTTATGGTTGACCTGAAAGCCAAGCCCTTTTATCTGACCGATGCACAAATCCAGTGGGTGGAAGATACCATTGCCGGCATGACCCTGGAGGAAAAACTGGGCCAGCTGCTGGTGGTTTTGCAGGCCCAGCCCGGGTTCCAGGAAAAGCAGGTGGAAGGCCTGCTGAACCAGTCCCACATGGGCGGCCTGCGCTGGCAGAACGGCGGGAACAAGCAGCAGATTTACAACCAGCTGACCACCTTCCAGAAGCACAGCAAAATTCCTCTGCTGATCGCCGCCAACTGCGACGACGGCGGCAACGGTGCAGCCCCCGAGGGTACCTTTGTGGCCACCGCCGTGGAGTGCGGCGCCGGCCAGGGCACCGAAAACGCCTATCATGTGGGCCTGGTGGCCGGCCGTGAGGCCAGCGCCCTGGGGGCAAACTGGATGTTCAACCCGGTGTGCGATGTTTACATGAACTGGCGGAACACCATCGTCAACACCCGGTCCTTCGGCTCCGACCCCGACCAGGTCATCGCCAACGCCAAAGCCTACATCCAGGGCATCAAGGACGCCAACCCCAACATGGCCTGCGCCGCCAAACATTTCCCCGGCGACGGCGTAGAAGAGCTGGACCAGCACCTGGCCATGGGGGTCAATAACCTGAGCGTGGAGGACTGGGAGGCCACCTTTGGCAAGGTCTACCGGGCTCTCATCGAGGACGGCCTGGAATCGGTCATGGTGGGCCACATCGCCCTGCCTGAAATGAGCCGGAAGCTCTGCCCCGGCATCCAGGACAAGGACATCAAGCCCGCCACCATGGCCCCCGAACTGATCACCGGCCTGCTGCGGGGGGAACTGGGCTTCAACGGCGTGGTGATCACCGACGCCACCCACATGGTGGGCATGACCGCCACCGCCAAGCGGAAGGATGCCATCCCCGGCGCCATCATCGCCGGCTGCGACATGATCCTGTTTGCCAACGACATCGACGAGGACATCGCCTACCTGAAAGCCGCCTATGACAAGGGCGACCTCACCGAGGAGCGGCTGTCCGATGCATTGCATCGGATTCTGGGCCTGAAAGCCCACCTGCACCTCTATGAGGAGGCTGTCCGCATCCCGGACAAGGCCGGCCTGGACTGCATCGGCTGCGCCGAGCACCAGGCCTACAGCGACCAGGCCGCCGACAGCTGCATCACCTTGGTGAAGGATACCCGCGGCACCCTGCCGGTGAACCCCGCCGAGAAAAAGCGGGTGTTCCTGGTGTACGTGGGCTCCACCCCCACCTCCAAGGGCTACAAGGGCGACCCCGTGAAACAGGTGGTGAAGGAGGAACTGGAAAAGGCCGGCTTTGAGGTGGACCTGTGCCCCAACTTCCACGCCCTGGAAGTAGAAAACGGCGTCTCCCCCATGAACTTTGTCAAGATGCTGGGCCATTCCAGCCGGGAGGAATTTATTAAGACTCACGACTGGGCCCTGATTGTGGTGAACGTCAAGGGCTATGCCCAGGAAAACGATGTCCGGGTTCGGTGGAGCTGCAACCACAGTCTGGAACTGCCGTGGTATAATGAAGAAATCCCCACTGTGGCCATCAGCCTCAACTATACCAACCATCTGATTGACCTGCCCCAGATTCACACCTTCATCAATGCCTACGGCCCCAAGCGCAACCACATCCGGGCCGCCATCGAGAAGATCACCGGCCAGAGCGAATTCCGCGGCACCGCCGAGGACAACGTGTTCTGTGACCGCTGGGACACCCGCCTGTAAGGAGGAACCGCTGTGACCCTGCAAGCATTTGCCAAACAAAAAGATTACCTGATCTGCGTGGACTCGGACGGCTGTGCCATGGATACCATGGACATCAAGCATTTCCGCTGCTTCGGGCCCTGCATGGTGGAGGAATGGGGGCTGGAACAGTGGTCCGAGCCCATCCTGAACCGCTGGAACGCCATCAACCTCTATTCCGGCACCCGCGGCATCAACCGGTTCAAGGGCCTGGCTATGGCCCTCACCGAGATCGACAAGGTTTACCGCCCCATCGAAGGGGTGGCCGAGCTGGCCGCCTGGGCCGAACACGCCCCCGAGCTGTCCAACCAGGCCATCGCAGAGGCGGCCAAAACCGCAAAAGGCCCCTGCCTGGCCAAGGCTCTGTCCTGGTCCCAGAAGGTGAACGCCGCCATCGACGCCCTGCCCGAGAGCGATAAGAAGCCTTTCCCCGGGGTGGCCGAAGCCTTGGCTGCCGCCCATCAAGCGGCGGACGTGGCTATTGTGTCCAGCGCCAACCGGGAAGCTGTGGAAGAAGAATGGACCCGCTGCGGCCTGCTGCCCTCGGTGGACGTGCTCTGCTGCCAGGACAGCGGCTCCAAGGCCGCCTGCATTGCCCAGCTGAAAGCCAAGGGCTATGACCCCGCCCACATCCTGATGGTGGGGGACGCCCCCGGCGACCAGGCCGCCGCCCAGAAAAACGGGGTTCTGTTCTACCCCATCCTGGCCCGCCACGAGGCGGACAGCTGGGCCGAGTTCACCGCCAAAGCCCTGCCCGCCCTGCTGAGCGGCGGTTATGGCCCCTACGGCGAGGAAATGGCCAGGCGTTTTGAGAAGAACCTGCTGTAATCTTCTCCTTTTCTCACCCATGGCCGGCAGGCTGCACCGCCCGCCGGCGGAGACCGGCTCCTTCTGACATTTTCTCAACTCTTTTTATCCTTTTTTCTTCTCTTTCTGACTGAGGACACATCCCCATTCTGTTCTCAAAACAGAGAAACCCGGACTCCCCTTTCCATGCCTTGGGTGAGTCCGGGTTTTTTATTTGGTTTCACTTCTGCAACAACACCGCACTTTTGAGCATGAATGGGAATGGGTGGAGATATGGGCAATCTGGATTTCGTGCCCGCACAGAATAGCACCGGAAAAATACATTGACCGGTGCTGAGGGCTTTGTGTATTCGATGCTTGATCTGGAATACGAAAAGGCCGGGGTGATTTCAAAGAGAGGTATCCCCTCTTTGGCTCTGGGTTTCCAATAGGGGCGAGCAGCATCCCTGTTGGCACACGACTTTGGAACCAAAGTCTAGTGTGTTATACCTTTGTGCAGCAGACGGCAGCTGCGTGGGGCAGTTCCGCTCTGCTCTCCTCACAACAAGGTGCCCCCGCGGGGCAGCAGAAGCGGCAAAGAAAGGCTGACAGTTTGTGCCTAAAAGCACAGGTTGCCAGCCTTTTGCTGTCTGCGGAACAAAGGTATATAAAGCCCCGCCGCAGCGGATTATCTTACGTCTGGTACTCCCCTATCACTTTCTTGGGTGCTTTCCCCTCTGACTGGTCCCGCTTTTCAGGAGGCTCGATTTTCGGCTTATTTGAATCAGCCACTGCTTTTCGGTGTCGGTTAGTTTGTTGTAAGGCAGGTGAATTTGCTTACAGAAAATCATAATCCATTTCTGGAAATCGCTGCCTTCCGTTTCGGAGATGCTTTCAATGTACTCTTTGAGCGAGGCGGCATCATCCGCAGCAGCACTCCCCTGATCTCCGCTGTGTGCCTGTTTCAGATCCTTTAGGATGCGCTCCACATCGTCGCTGACCACTCGGGCAAAGTATTCATCCTCGTCAATTTGGGCAGCCTTTAATGTCAATAGGGTGTTGTCCTCTTCGGGGTGGTACTTTTCCAGAATAGCGGTTCGGGCGGATTCCAGCAAGCTGTTCAGATTGCGGATCTGCATAGACACTATGCCATCCACGTAGATCTCCATATCCGCCATCAGCCGGGCAAATTCAGGGTGGGCGATTAGCTCCGACAGGAGCCGGTTGTTGACCTTTCCACTGCTCAATACGTCCACTGCGTCATCACTCAGATGCAGGTCTGCAAGACTTGTCCCTGAGTGTTTTTTATTTTCGGTCAAACCCAGCAGATAATCCAAGCCTACGCCGTAGAGCGCCGCCAGCTTCTCCAATGCCCCCAGGTTGATATCCGGCTTTTTGTCGTTTTCGTAGTTGCTCAGCGTGGACTTTACAATCCCCGTCTGTTCAGATACCTGTTCCAGCGTCAGGTTATGTTCCCGCCTCAGATCGGTGAGTCGTTCTCCCGTGGTTAGTTTCGTCTGCATTGATTCACCTCCATTGTTTTTTATTTTACCATATTCGATCTGTCGAATTGGGTCGAAGGAACGAATTCCTCGATGTTTTGAACACATATCCGTTTCGTCCATAATCGTGGAAAACGGCTGTCAGAGCGCCTTTACTTTAATTTATGGAAAAATCAGGAAATCAAAATTTTCCTGCTATAATAGCCTTCACAGATAAGTGAATGACCGTCCTCACCGCCCAAACCGCGACGACCTCCACCCGGAGCGAGCGCCCGAAAGGGATGGCACAGCGCCCTCAGAAATGAGCGGTTGCCTGTCAGAAGCGATGAGGGAGACCGGCAGAGATTGATGAAAAGGAGGTATGTAACGAAATGTTACGCACCTGGCAGGACCGGCACAGCTCCCATCCAGACATAAAAGGAGGTGTACCCCGAATCAGGGTACACCTTCTCTTTTCCGACACCACAGTCAAATGGGCCGCCGCGTATGGAGCTATCTGATAATCGAAGTACCTGCACGGCCTAAGCCTGCTCCCCCATCCTCGGGCCGGTAATTCTGTATATGGGAAAACTTGGCCTTTTCGCTATGTACGTATGTACAAGGTCAGTACAAACCTATTTGGTGAAAGGCTCCAGAGGGTGTAACCGTTTGTTACTCCCTTGAATTGGTTGTGACCAATTTGGTCACAACCAAATGAAAAATCACCCCCACTGTTCCGGATTAGATGGAAATCGTGAAGCACGACATCCTTACCATGCCAGAAAGGGGACGGCGAATCACCGACCCCATCATTTTACAGAGGATTTCCTTTATATGGGAGAATGGGAGAACTTGCCCTTTTTGTTGTGTACCTATGTACGAGATTCGTACAATGGCTACGGCAAATATCCTCCAGGCACAGCGCTTTATGAGTCTAAAGTAGGCGTGTTCAAATTGAACACACCTATAAAATCCACAGTCTGAGTTCTGAATCAAGCAGCCAAAATCCGATAGATGAGAGGATTTCGCCCTTTTGCTATGTACGTGCGTACAGAACCTGTACATACGTACATAGCGAAATCCCCAAAACGTGCTATATACGCAATCCTTTACGTTCCTGAAGTGGTTGTGGACATTTTGTCCACAACCACTCGGATTTGACCAGGTTGTCACGGTGACAACTCGGTTTTGATGGCACTGGACAAAATGTCCTGTGCCACTGAAGATCTCCGAAAGCTTTAAGACTCTGAACTAGGTGTCGACAAAATGTCCACGGTCTTTTTATTGGATAACCTTTTCGGAAGTGCATTTGCGTTGATCCCAATTCTTGTAATCAAGTGGTCATTTTGACCACTTGATCTTGCACAATATCTGTATGCACGTATATAGCGAAACCCCCAAAACGCGCTATATACACAATGCTTTATGATACTGAACTGGTCTGGGTCATTTTGACCCAGACCAACCGGGTTCCGATTAAGTCCCTATTTGGACTTACTAAAAACCAGGTTGTTTCATCTCAAAAGCAAATCAGTAAGTTAAAGTAGTCGGATTCATTTGAATCCGACTACTTTATTTGCGTAAAGTTCGGACAGCAACTCTATCATACTGTGCCCGTTGGATCAAGTTATCATTTTGATAACTTGATTTTGAGAGCACGGTTGTCTCAGTTATTAGACTTATAATCAAGTGCTCAAAATGAACACTTGATTTTGGTTCAGTTGGTGCTGGATAAAATGTCCAGCACCACTTTTATAGTCGAAGCTCATCCACCTACCTAAAAGAAAGGAGTTTTTACTATGCCCGTCATCAATACGATTGAATTGCCAAAAAGGAGGGCCGTCATTGAGCCAACCACAATACGCTATCATGCGCTTTGCCAAGTACAAGGGGCCGGAGATCACCAACATCGAAGCCCATAACGAGCGCAGAAAAGAAAAGTACGCCAGCAACCCCGATATTGACCTTTCCCGCAGCAAGCAAAACTTCCACCTGATTAAGCCGCCCCAGCGCTACCGGGCCGAGGCCGAGCGACAAATCAGCGCTGCCGGCTGCCGCACCCGAAAGGACAGTGTTCGGGTGGTGGAGGTGCTGTTCACCGCCACACCGGAATTCTTTCAGGGCAAGAAGCTGCCTGAAATCCGGCAGTACTTTGAAGAAGCGCTCCACTTCCTGGAGCAGTATCAACCCAAAGAAACGATCATTTCCGCCGTGGTGCATATGGACGAGAAGACGCCCCATATGCACCTTTCTTTTGTCCCCTTGACGCCAGATGGGAGACTCAGCGCCAAAGAAATTGTAGGCAACAAAAAGAAGCTGAGCTGGTGGCAGGACAAGTTCTGGGAGCACATGGTCGTCAAATACTCCGACCTGGAACGCGGTGAGAGCGCCAGCCAAACGGGCCGCGACCATATCCCGCCCCGCATTTTCAAGGAGATGGCTCACCTGACCAAGCAGCGCCAGAAGCTGGACCAGCTGCTCGCTGGCATCGGTCCCTTGAACAGCAAGAAGCGGGCCACCGAGATTTCAGAATTGCTGGACGGTTATATCCCGGCCGTGGAGAAGATGCGGACCCAGCTCAAAAAGTACAGTACAGCCTTTACCAGTACCAAGGCTGAGAATGAAAAGCTCAAGAAGAAAAATAAAAAGCTCTCGGAGTCCCTGGACGAGGCGACTCACGAGAGCGTTCTGAAGCAGCTGAAGGATGCCAAGCTCCAACGGGAGTATCAGGAGACCGTAGTCATTCTTGAACGCATTCCCAAAGAGATTCTGGATGCGTATACCCACATGGGAACCACAGAACGTGATCACCCCATGAAACAGGGCTTATGAGCATTGGGAGGTAATCATTTGGCAAAAAAGAAAGCGATCAATGATTACGGCACCGGCATTCCACAGCGCGAGATGGAAGCGCTGGCTCGAGTCCTGCTGCCGGAAATTGAAAAATTTTACGCCAGCGAAGAAGGTCAGCGCCAGTTTGCTCAGTGGAAAGAGGAACAGCAGCTAAAACAGCAGAACCTCCCTATGGCTGGGTAAGTAAATTAATTTTCAAGTCTAGTGCTCAAGTGAGCACTGGACCTACATAATACTAAATCATCGTATATCAAAGGTAACCCTCAAAATAGAAAATGTGCCTTCTTTCAATCAGGGAAGAAGGCACATCTTTTTTACCGGACTGGGAACTATTTTAGGGAAGATCAGGATGCTGCAAACAATTGCAAATTACTGTCCTTGTTTCGCTCACTCCATCGAACTACTTTTGCTTCATAATTTAAGAATGCATCCTCAATTCCTTTGGCAATTGTATTTTGATCGTTCAAAATTACAATCAATTGGCTATCATTTCTTCTTGCAGGTTTCGTATCATTCCAGGCAAACAAAATATTTCCCATACTTGATTTATTTGGATTATTAACTGCTTGGCAAAGCCTTTCTGGCTTTGTTTTACTTCTTTGCAACAAGAAATCATAGTTATGAGAAAATCCGGAAATTCCAGTAAACTGAACATTGTCCGAATAAAAAATATCCTTTTCTGAAAAGAATTCCTGAATATCATCAAGAAAAAGCGAGCTCACCTTGGCTTTAGAAATTGTGAACATATCATCAATTCGCAGCATTGCCTGAATAAATAGGTGCTTTTTCTGTGCAAAAGAACTTACAGGAGCCTTACAAGTCAATTCATCTCCTTCAAGTTTTACACCGTACTGATTTAATATTCGTTGTAGATGCTTTTTCCGTGCCGCTGTAAATTGAAATCCTTCCATCTTCAAATTTCGAATTGTGGCACTATCATCTGTAAAGTAAATATCATTTTCGATTTGACGCACATAAATTTGAAGATAGTCATTCGCATTATCCAAATAAGGAGTTGTAATCTCGTAATACTCTCCTACTTTTTCAAATGTAATCTCCTGTTTCAGCCATGATGCGTAATCATCAATAAGTTTTTGAATATCCAAGATTCTCCCTCCTTTCATTACAATACTTCAAGTTGATAATTGATTTGTGGTTGCTCAACAACATTAAACTTTGTCAAAAAAGCAATCGTATTTTCCACAAAAGTATCTTCTCGGATATCTTCTGCTGGAAAAGCATAACCCCGCCCATATTCTTCTGTATATATATATGCCAGTGACTACCACAAATCTTTTTGCCATCCGGGTTATAATGAATGGTAGTTGGATTGATATGAAGCTCCAACAGCATTGTTCCATTTTTTCTGATGCGGGCTCCAATATTATACTTAAAAGGTTTGATTCTGCCTCGGTATATTTTTACGGCAAAAACATCCTTTTTAGTATCCCCAATAACATCAAATTCTTCCTCGCCGCCACAGCTGGGGAATCCCACTTCAGCAACCAGAGAACGCTTTGTCATTTCAAGGAGTCTATGCGCTTCTTCATTGGTAAGTTTAGGAACGCTCATCTGATTACCTCCCCTATTTTGTTTAGTGTAGCACATAATCCCTGTTCATTCAATACATGGCAATTATTTAGTAAGGTTTCTTTTTCGACAAATACTGTCCTATGAAACCTATAGACTATGGTTTTGAAACTTTTCTCTTCCCAAGACAGCACAGCGAATAACAAGTTCTAAAAGGCTTATGTCATCGGTCAAGAAAAGTCCCTTGAGCAATGGAAAAGTGCCTCTGTGCCCCTTAAAATCCGGTCACTGCGCCGCAAAGGCGGGCTCTCCCCTTTCCTCGGAGGAAAGCCCGCCCTTTCCGCTCACCGCGTCAAATCCAGGTTCTCGGTAGAAAGAAGAAATCCGAACCCGTCTCCCACCGGGAAGATCAAGTTCGGATTTCTATCTCTTGGTCGGAGTGGCGAGACTCGAACTCGCGGCCTCCTGCTCCCAAACGTGTGTCAGAACTTTCAAACAGCACTCTGCCGCCCTCTTTGACGCTTTCTGTTGCTCCGCCAGTTCCTCTTTAGAACTCTTTTGCCCTGCTTGTTTCAAGAAAATCTTTCGTCTTTTGGGATTTGTGTGGGATTGGATTCTGTATATTAAAAGATGTTCCGTCCGGTTTTAGGGGGCGATGACAGGACGGTTCATCTCAGAGCAGAGGCGCAGGAAATACGCCGCATAAACAAAGAAATACTCTGGACCGTGGGCTTTGACAACACGGAATAATTCTCTTGTCAGATGAATACAAATTGACAAGAATGACAAGAATGATTATAATGACAACTAAGAAAAGGAGGCGCTGTGTATGGCATTTGTTGAGAGTGAAGTTGTTGAACTGAAAGCAGAGGTCGTGGGAGATATCTGCAAAGAAGTCATTGCCTTTGCCAATACAAAAGGCGGTACGCTGTATATTGGCGTCAGCAACGATGGAAATGTCTTGGGGGTCAAAAACGCCGACCAAGTCATTTTGCAGCTAAACAATATGATTCGAGATTCCATCAAGCCTGATGTGACAATGTTTGTGGGCTACGAAAACCAACACGTCGGCGACAAGGATATCATTGCTGTGACCATTCAAAAAGGAACCGACCGGCCCTATTATCTGGGCAGTAAGGGATTGAAACCCAGTGGGGTCTATGTCAGAAACGGCACATCTTCTGACCCGGCTACAGATACTGCGATCCGAAGAATGATCAAAGAAACCGATGGTGACAGCTTCGAATCCATGCGTTCGCTGGAACAGAACCTCAGCTTTGAAGCGGCAGAGAAGCAATTTGAAAAGCAGAATATCCCATTTGATGCTGCAAAAATGCAGACCCTTGGGATGATTTCTGCAGATGGTATCTACTCCAATGTGGCGCTGCTCCTGTCCGATCAGTGTCCCAGCACCATTAAGGCGGCGACCTTCTCGGGAGAAGATAAAGGAACTTTTCAGGACAGAAGGGAATTTGACGGTTCGCTGTTTCAGCAAATGGAGGAGCTGTACAGCTATCTGGATATGCGTAACCAGACAAAGGCAACTTTTGATGGGCTATACCGAATCGACACACGGGATTATCCGGAAGATGCACTGCGGGAAGCGCTGCTGAACTCGCTGGTCCACAGAGACTATTCCTTCCGTGCAAGCACCCTGGTCAGTGTATATGCCGACAGAATTGAATTTGTCTCTGTAGGCGGACTGCTTTCCGGCATTGAACTGGATGACATTATGCTGGGACTCTCGGTTTGCCGAAATCCCAAGCTGGCAGCCATATTTTATCGTCTGCAGCTGATTGAGGCATACGGCACGGGTATGCCTAAAATTATGAACGCCTATGGGGAGACGGAATTGAAACCAAAAATCGAGGTATCAAGCAACGCATTCAAAATCACGCTGCCAAACAGGAACGCCGGCGCAAATCATACAGAGACATTGATTGGCACGGTCAAAGGCGATGAAAAGCGGATTCTGGATTTCATTGGTTCCCATGGCCATATCGTACGCCGTGATGTGGATCAGCTGCTGGATGTAAGCCAAGCCACAGCCAACCGAATTCTGAAACACATGGTCGCCAAGGGCCTGATTTATCAGGATGGAAACGGCAGGAAAACAAAGTATAGACGGAAGTGACTGTGGGTGTGGAGGGGGGACTGTGTATGAATAGAAAAGCGATCATCAATAACCGGGAGTATGCGCTTCTTGAAATTGTCCCGTCTCTGGATGGAGGGCAGGCGCTGCTTCTCTGTGAAGATGAAAACGGCAAAAGGGCGGTATGCTCCGAGCCGCTGTGGCGCAGCTGTGCGCTAACGGATGTGCAGTCTGCTCCGGTTCACGCACACAGCTCCTCACAGGAGAAAATCGAGTATTTCCTCTCTGTTTTCAAAGGGCGGGAAGATGTATATGCACGCCGATATCACAGCACGACCACCGGGAAAACCGGTTACACCCCAGTCTGTAAAAATGAATGGGCGCATGGCCTGTGTGATAAAAAGAAATACAGGTGCGTAGAGTGCCCCAACCGTGAGTTTCGGCCACTCACGGCCGATGTGGTCAAGGCGCATTTGATGGGCCGTGATGCTTTGTGTAGAGATGTGGCGGCAATCTATCCGATGCTGGAGGACAACAGGACCTGGCTGTTGGCTGCGGATTTTGATGAAGAAAACTGGAAGCTTGATGTGACTGCATTTTGCAAATCCTGCAAAGAAGCAGGACTTGTACCAGCAGTGGAACGCTCCCGTTCCGGAAACGGCGCACATATCTGGTTTTTCTTTTCGGAGCCTGTTTCTGCCGCCGATGCCAGGCGCTTGGGGACCGGTTTGCTGACCCGAACCATGTCGTGCAGACATGAGCTATCCTTTTCATCCTATGACCGGTTGTTCCCGTCTCAGGATATTGTGCCGAAGGGCGGCTTTGGGAATTTGATTGCCCTGCCATTTCAAGGCCAGGCGCAGAAAGACGGAAATTCTCTGTTTGTGGATGATCACTTTGAGCCTTATCCCGATCAGTGGGCGTTTCTGTCCTCCCTGCCCAAAATTACACCGGAACAGTTGGAAGAATGTCTGGGGAAACTATGTCATCATGGCGACATGGGAGAACTGGAAGATGCTGGGGAGAAGCAAGTGCCATGGAAGCGCAAGCGAACCCAGACAAAACTGACACACAGAGATTTTCCGCTGCAGGTAAGCCTGTATAGTTCCAATCTGATCTATATTGAGAAAAAAGACTTCTCTCAAGGGGCATTGAATACGCTCAAGAGACTTGCGGCGTTTCCAAATCCGGAATTTCGCTCCAAGCAAGCCATGCGCATTTCCGTTTATGGCGTTCCTCGTGTTCTGGACTGCGGCTATGAAGATGAGGAATACATCGGCCTTCCCCGTGGTTGCATGGATGAGATTCTGGGGTTATTTGATCAATATGAAATCCCTGTCATTCTGGAAGATCACAGATCACTGGGACGTTCCATTGATGTGGAATTCAATGGGGTGCTGCGCCCAGAACAGGAACCTGCTGCCCAGGCCCTGCTTGCCGCAGACATGGGCGTTCTCTCAGCAACTACTGCGTTTGGAAAAACTGTGATTGGCGCCTATCTGATTGGACAGCGCAAAGTCAATACTCTGGTATTGGTGCAGTCCAGCGCATTGCTGGAACAGTGGAAATCCTCGCTGGAACAATTTCTGAATGTTCATGAGGTTCTGCCGGAACTTCCAAAAAAGCGCGGCAGGAAGAAAAAACAGTACCTCATTGGCCAAATCGGCAGCGGAAAGAATTCCCGCAGTGGGATTGTCGATATTGCCACCATGCAGTCCCTGCTTGAGGGAGAAGAAAAGACGGTAAAGTCTTTTGTGACAGAGTACGGAATGGTCATTGTAGATGAGTGCCATCATGTGGCCGCATTCACCTTCGAAACCGTGCTGAAAGCAGTTGAAGCCAAATATGTTTACGGTTTGTCTGCTACTCCTGTCCGCAAGGACGGTCATCATCCCATCATCTTTATGCAGTGCGGCCCTGTCCGGTATTTGGTGGACGCCAAAAGTCAGGCAGAAAAGCGAAGCTTTTCTCACATTGTAATTCCCAGATTTACACGCATGAGGCTACCAAATGCCAATGGGATTCAGGATATGTACGTCGGAGTAATTGAAAATCAAAACAGGAACGAACTGTTGGTGTCAGACACTTTGAAGTTGATACAGGAGGGGCGTACACCGATTCTGCTGACGGAGCGGAAGGAACACGCTGTATTGCTTGCTGGTTGTCTGTCGGATCAAGTGAAAAATGTCTTTCTGCTTATTGGTAGTGAGAAGCAAAAGGATAAGCGTGAAAAGCTGGCAGCATTGCAGAATGTGTCTGACGATGAGGACGTGGTGGTCGTTGCCACCGGAAAGTATATTGGAGAGGGATTTGACTCTCCGCGGCTGGACACCTTGCTTCTGGCGATGCCCATATCGTGGAAAGGTACATTGGCACAGTATGCCGGACGTCTCCATAGAAATTATGAAGGAAAGCAGGAAGCTCGCATCTATGATTATGTGGATATCCATGTTCCCACCCTGGAGCGGATGTATCATAAACGCCTGAAGGGCTATGCGGAACTGGGATATCAGGTCAAATTCGGTGCAGCGGATCAGTCTGTCAGCGTGATTTACGACGGATACTCATCTATGCTTCCCTTTGAGCAGGACCTGGATGATGCCGCCCGCAGCGTGGTTATCGTCAGTCCTTATCTGCAAAAAGGCAGAATCGTGAAACTTCTTCCCTCTTTACAGAAGGCGGTTGCTTCCGGTGTCGAAATTGCGATCCATACCAGAACGGCAGATAGCAGAGAACTATCAAATCAAGAAAGTGTGTGTGAAGCGATCAAGATGATGAGGCAGACAGGTATTGTGGTCCATACGCACAAAGAACTGAATCAGCGGTATGCCGTCGTTGATGAAAGCGTTGTGTGGTATGGCGGCGTGGATTTTCTTGCGTTTGGCAGAAAAGATACGGATGTGCTTCGGTTCAAAAATCCAGACATTGCCGGTGAGTTCCTGGCACTTTCTGGTCATGCAGAAAGCGAACAGCTTGTCATGGAAGATGTTTCTATGTAGGGGTCGTCTTCGGGATATTTCCGCATTTGGGATTACACGAAATGGAGAAAAGGGGTAGAGAAAAACCGCTGCTTTCTGCTGCTTTTCAATGCTCTTTAACCCTGTTTGGCAGTGTTTGGTCCGGCGTGTGGGGTTCGAATGTCTGGGAATGCGGTCCCAAATGTGTGTCTGAACCTTCAGCCAGCACTTTTACGCCCTCTTTGGCCCTTTCTGCTGCTTCGCCAGTTCCTCTTTAGAACTCTTTTGCCCTGCTTGTTTCAAGGAAACCTTTCGTCTTTTGGGATTTGTGTGGGATTGGATTCTGTGTATTAAAAGATGTTCCTCCCGGTTTGAGGGGCAATGGCAGGCGGGATCACCTCAGTGGAGGGGCGCAGAAAATGCGTCGCATAAACAAAGAATAAAGCCCTACCCCCAAGCAGTCTGAGCGCGGCCCGTCTCCACGCAAATCAATGGCTGTCCCCCAAAGTTATTTCATTCTACCATGCCACCGTACAAAAGACAACAGATGCTTACGCAAGGCGATAAAGTAGTGGCTATTTCTCTCTTTCTGTGATATTGTTCGTTTGCCAAAAGGAGGCGAAGATATGCAGAATGCGAACAATTACACGGTAGGCCAATGGTGCGACCGCTGGTTTTACGAGAATCAGGGCAGATGGAGCGGCAGCACTGTGGGCGGATACCGCAACCTAATCTACCGCCACATTCTCCCCGAAGTTGGGGCCATCCCGCTGTCGGAGCTGACCGAAGACACAGTAACCAGCTTCTATGACAGCTTGCGGAGCCAGGGACTCAGCGTCAGAAGCGTCTGGTGCATCCATCTGCTCCTGCGACGCTGCATGGACGAAGCGGCCCGCGACCAGCGTATCCCCTACAACCCGGTACGGCTCTGTCAGGAGCCACAGGCAGAAGAGTATAAAAAAACAGCCCCCTTGCGCCTGGGCCAGCTCCAGCGGTATCTGAACGTGGCAGAACGGCTTGGCGCACTCCCTCTCATCTACACAGGACTCTCCAGCGGCCTACGACAATGTGAACTTATCACCTTGTCGTGGGCCGATTTTCATATCCGCTGCCGGTACATCCTCAAAGGACAACGCCTGCTGACTCTCAACAGCAGAGCCGAGCATCTTCTGGAGCGGATACCGGAAACCGGCTTCTATGTGTTCCTCAACCCCAAGACCGGAGCGCCGTATCAGCTCCACGAGTTTTACTATCTACACAAGCGGATTCTAAAACAAGCAGGTCTTCCGTGGGTGGCCTTCCGGAACCTGCAGCGTCAGTGCATGGAGGTTGGGATATGACGCTAAAAGACTATATTCTCCTCTGGCAGGAGGTCTACGACAAGAACCAGAGCCGTCCGACCACATACGCAGCTCATGGCTACATATTCAAGAACCACATTCTCCCCGGACTGGGAGAGATCCAGCTCTCTGAATTGACCGTGGAGCAGGTTGGAGATTTCCTGGAGGATCGAAGGCGCTTTGGAGGTCATCGCCCGGAAAGCCCTGAATACCCAGGGCTGGGGGAGCATACCATGCGGCACATCCACCGGTTGCTTCAGCAATGTCTGGATCAGGCGATCCGCGATGGGCTGACAGCGGACAACCCCGCCCGAGCGTTTCACTACCCAAAGCCAAAGAAGGTCAGCGCCAATGTGCTGACGCCAGCAGAAGTGGAGGATTATCTGGATGCAGCGGAGCGGCTGGGCCACCTCCCCATGTTCCTGCTGTCACTGACAGCAGGACTTCGGCAAGGCGAACTGATTGCCCTGAAGTGGAGCGACCTGGACACGAAGGAGCGGACGCTGACCATCACTGAGAAACGCTCGGTGGAACGGCGGGAGCTGGTGGAGTACGAAGGCAGCACCAGAATCGTCAGTCTGACCCCGGAAGCGGTTGAACTCCTGCGCCTGGAACACGCTAAACACCCAGGAAGTCCGCTCATGTTCATGCACCCGGCCACCCAGAGGCCCTACTCACCCCAGATGGTGCGCCGGCTGCATAATGAGATCATCAAAGAGGCCGGGCTGGATCACATTCGGTTCGCAGATCTCCGGCACACCTGCGCCGTCCTATCGCTGCAAAATGGAATGGACACGAAAGAGGTTTCTCAGATGCTGGGCCACTTCAGAACCGCAATGACCCGGCAGAACTATGCACCATACCTGGCCCATACTGCCGCCAAAGGCGAAAACAAGCCCAATGAAGCATCCACGGAAGATCTCAGGGAAGCAGCAAATATTCTGGATAATCTTCTGAAATTCTGATAGATATTCCGCGGAAGGTGTGGTATATGTTTGGGTCACAAGGAGATGATGACGATGGAAAACAAACTGCTTAAAGAGCTGTATGATTACTTTTATGTCCGCCCGGAGCTTGACGAACAGGAGAACGAAGTGGAGGAGTGCCACAAAGCATTGATTGCAGCTTTGGAAAAACCAGAGCGCAAGCTGGTGCTGCGGATCATCGATGCCCAAAACTATATCACAGAACAGACCTCCCTCGACAGTTTTATTGCCGGCTTTGAACTGGCGTGGAGGCTCTCAATAGAACTGCAAAATGACGAAAACGAGCGCTCATTCTCCTGTCGGACCAGGAGAACGGGCGCTCGTTGTGTATGGGAAGATGAAATATAAAATCAGCCTGGACAGCCCTCAAAAAGCTGCCCAGGCATTCTGCTTGTAGGTTTGGTTCAGCGTTCCCACAGAAGGACCGCATCCGCCACGGCCTGCTCAAATTCGGCCTGTGCCAGACCGGGGAGTTCCAGATAATCTCCCACCAAATAATAGACCGCATCTACCTGACGATCCACCTGATAGGTGGCTGTCTCAAAGTCGGTCAGCAGACCGTTTCCGATGCACAAATGTCCATCACGATCCGGCATCACATCCGAGCGAAGGGTACGGTCAAAATAGAGGAAAACAGCATTCCGTCCGTCCACCTCCCGGCTGAAACCGTAGAAAGAATCGTAGCTCCCGCCGTGATAGTAGAGGTCAATTACCTCATCCACCGCAAGCTCTGCCGTTACCAGACCGTCTGTATAGGATACCGGCTGCGGAACATCGGCCGCACCCGCCAAAACAATGGAAAAAATCAGCATGACCGCCACGGCGATCAGGACCGCCCGCCGGCGCCCACGGGAAAACTTCTTCTTCACTCCCTGAAGAACACGGGCTTCCGTTTCCGACTCAGGAGAGAGCGAGGGGACGGGAGCCTCCTCTTTCATTTCCGCCAAAAAGGCGCGGCATTCCTCGCATTGTGCCGCATGGGCTTCGATCTCCTGCTTGCTGGCTTCGCTGCACAGCCCGTCGCAGTATAGAGGCAGCAGGTCGCGGATGATCTCACATTTCATCATAACCCCTCCTTGATTTTCTGTTTCGCACGATAATAAGTCACTCTGGCCCAGTTTTCAGATTTGCCGAACAATTCGCCGATCTGCGTATAGGGTAGTTCCGCAAAGACCCGCAGAGTAAACACCTCCCGGTATGGCTCTGGCAGAGCATGGAGCCGTTGATGGATCTGGCGGGCATTTTCCTGGATGAGCAGATCCTCTTCTACATTCTGCGGGGAAGGAATCTGCTCCAGGGCCTCATCTCCCGCCTGTCGTTTTGCTTTTCTCAAATAGGAAAGCCAACAGTTCTTTCCAATTTGGCACAGCCATACGGACAGTCTGCATTTCCCTTGAAAGGAGGCACTGTGTTCAATGGCACGGCAGAAGGTCTCCTGGGCCAATTCCTCTGCCAGCGCCTGGTTCCCGCAAAGTCCTGTCAGATAGCGGTACACCACGGGGAACTGCTCCTTGTACAGCTGATCAAAATCCATCCACACCACCTCGCTTTCTGCCTATATGACGCACATCAATGCGGGTTATTACAAAATTTGTTTTTATCATTTTATTTTCTGGCGAGAACAACTTTGCCGCTTGTTTTTGAAAGAGTGAGCGATCAAGCAAGCTGTGCGATGAGCACAGACAGTCGGTTGCTGAACATCCGACCTACAGTCACGGCACTTGCCGCCAGCTTCGCCCTGTGGGCCACTGTATGGGTCCGAAGCTGCGGCGGTCAAAGAGATACCCGTACAGGTCCAACAGCCGCAACAACTACTCTTCAAAGGTTCAACTATATCATTTTTGTTAAAATGATATAGTTGAACCTTGACACGAGCAAGATTACTTGATATAGTTTAATTGTATCATTATAAGGAAAATGATGAAATTGACCTAAAGTGAGGTACAGGATGCGCACCTACGATTTTACCAAAAACTATGAGAAGCTGCTCACGCCCGATATCGTGGCCCTGCTGACTCAGATTCATGAATACAAAGGAGAACAAGCCCTATTTATCGAGGCCAAGGCCGATACTCTGACCAAACTGGTGGAGATTGCCAAAATTCAGAGTACCGAGGCATCCAATAAAATTGAGGGAATCTATACCTCGGACGAGCGCCTGAAGAAGCTGGTGCAGGACAAGACCACCCCTCGCACCCGGAACGAGCAGGAGATCGCCGGCTACCGGGATGTGCTGGCCACCATCCATGAGAGCTTTGACTATATCCCGCCCAAAGCCTCCATTATCCTGCAGCTCCACCGCGATCTCTATAAATTCAGCGGCGCATCCTACGGCGGGCACTATAAAACAGCGGACAATGTAATCGCCGAGACGGATACTCAGGGAAATAAAAGCATTCGTTTTCAACCCCTTCCGGCCTGGGAGACGCCGGAGGCGGTGGACAGCCTCTGCCGGGCCTACGAGGAGGCTGTGGGGAAGGGTGACATGGATCCGCTGCTGCTGATTCCCATGTTCATTCTGGACTTCCTCTGTATTCATCCCTTTAACGACGGTAACGGCCGTATGAGCCGACTGCTGACCCTGCTGTTGCTCTACCGGGCAGGCTATATCGTGGGCAAATATATCAGTATTGAAAAACTCATTGAGGAGAGCAAGGAAACCTATTATGAGGCCCTCCAGCAGAGCTCCCAGGGATGGCACGAGGGAACCAGCGACTACGCCCCCTTTGTGCGCTATACCCTGGGCGTAGTGGCGGCGGCCTACCGGGACTTTTCCGCCCGTGTGCAGGTCCTGGCCGTCAGTGGCATGAGCAAGCCGGACCGTATCCGGGAGATCATCAAGGGCACCCTTGGAAAGGTTACCAAGGCGGAGATCATCCAGCAGTGCCCCGATATTAGTAAAATCACGATACAGCGCACTCTGGCCGACCTGCAGAAGAGCGGGGAAATTCTGAAACTCAGCGGCGGACGCTATACCGCCTATATCTGGAACCGGGAAAAGGAGTAAGAGAACATGATCACTGGTGAACTGAAAAACAAGATCGACCGCCTCTGGGAGACCTTCTGGACTGGCGGCATTACCAACCCCCTGGACGTGGTGGAGCAGATGACCTATCTCATGTTCATCCACGACCTGGACGCCGCTGACAACCAGCGCGCCAAGGAGAGCGCTATGCTGGGCCTGCCACACAAGAGCATCTTTGCCGGCGAGGTACAGGTGGGAGAGCGGACCATTCCTGGTAACCAGCTCAAGTGGTCGGTGTTTCACGACTTCCCCGCCGGGCAGATATATTCCGTCATGCAGGAGTGGGTGTTCCCCTTCATCAAGAACCTCCACGCCGACAAGGACAGCGCCTACGCCAAGTACATGGGGGACGCCATCTTTAAAATCCCAACGCCTCTGATGCTGGATAAGATCGTTACAGCCATGGACGAGATCTATGACCAGGCGGACAAGCTCCACGATGCCGATGTCCGGGGCGACATCTACGAATACCTCCTGTCCAAAATCGCCACCGCCGGGGTTAACGGCCAGTTCCGCACCCCCCGGCACATCATCCGCATGATGGTGGACATGATGGCTCCCCAGGCGGATGATGTGATCTGCGACCCGGCCTGCGGCACCGGCGGCTTCCTGGTGGCGGCAGGGGAATACCTGAAGGAGAACCGCAAAGAGGAAATCTTCTTTGATCGCCAGAAGAAGGACCACTACATGAACCACATGTTCCACGGCTACGACATGGACCGCACCATGCTGCGCATCGGGGCCATGAACATGATGACCCACGGCATCGACAATCCCTACATCGAGTACCGGGACAGTCTCAGCGACCAGAACACCGACCGGGAGAAGTATTCCCTCATCTTGGCCAATCCTCCCTTCAAGGGAAGCCTGGACGCGGACATCGTGTCCGCCGACCTGCTGAAGGTGTGCAAGACCAAGAAAACCGAACTGCTGTTCCTGGCCCTCTTTCTTCGGATGCTTAAAGTGGGCGGGCGGTGCGCCGTCATCGTACCCGACGGGGTGCTGTTCGGCTCCTCCAAGGCCCATAAGGATATCCGCAAGGAGATCGTGGAGGGCAACCGGCTGGAGGCAGTGATCTCCATGCCCTCCGGGGTGTTCAAGCCCTACGCCGGGGTGTCCACGGCGGTGCTGGTGTTCACCAAGACGGGCCACGGAGGCACGGATGATGTGTGGTTTTACGACATGAAGGTCGACGGCTTCTCCCTGGACGACAAGCGCACTGAGATGAAGGAGAACGATATCCCCGACATCGTCAAGCGGTTCCATGACCGGGAGGGGGAGAAGGAGCGCCAGCGCACCGAGCAGTCCTTCCTGGTGCCCAAGGAGGAGATTGCCGAGAACGGCTATGACCTCTCCATCAATAAGTACAAAAAGGTGGAATATGTCCCCGTAGAGTACCCCTCCACCCAGGAGATTCTGGCCGACCTCAACGAGCTGGAGATGGAGATCACCAAGGGATTGGCGGAGCTGAAGGAGATGGTGTGATGGCTACATGGGGAGAACTTGAAAAAGCAGGGACAAAATGGAGTAGTCTTGAAGAAATGACTTGGGGGGAATTGGAAGAATTTTGTACGGTTAATCCCAAAACCAAGCAAATCCCAGATGATATGGAAGTGTCTTTTGTCCCTATGCAGAGTGTCAGCGATACTGGCGATGTGCAAACAGATGAAGTCCGAAAAGCATCAGAAGTCAAAAAAGGATTTACCTTTTTTGAGGAGGGAGATGTACTCTTTGCAAAGATTACGCCATGTATGGAAAACGGAAAAGGCGGAATTGCTCGAGGCTTAAAAAATAGTGTTGGCTTTGGGAGTACAGAGTTCCATGTCTTGCATCCGGATCCAGAGAAGGTTTCAAGTGAATGGTTGTATTATTTGACTTCTTGGGATGAATTTCGCAAACAGTGTGCCAGAAATATGACCGGAAGTGCAGGTCAGAAAAGAGTACCTAAATCTTATCTCGAACATTACAAAGTACATCTCCCACCGTTGGAGGAACAGCGTCGCATTGCGGCCACGCTGGACAAGGTCAGCGACCTGATCGCCAAACGCCGGGCGCAACTGGACAAGCTGGATCTGCTGGTCAAAGCCCGGTTTGTGGAGATATTTGGGGATCTTGCGGCTCCAGAATGTCCCCACAAAAAATGTAAATTGGTTGAAACTTGTGTAAGCTCTGATGATATTAAATGTGGGCCATTTGGAACACAACTAAGTAAAGAGGAGTACCAAGATCATGGTGTTGCGGTCTGGGAGATACCCCAAATCAACAGTTATTTTACTACTCAGCCTACCCATTTTCTCACCGTTGAAAAGGCGGAACAGTTAAAAGCCTATTCTATTATTCCTGGAGACATTGCTATGTCCAGAAAAGGGAACGTCGGTCGGTGTGCGCTTTTCCCGGACAATTTTGATTCCGGCATTATTCATTCTGATGTCTTAAGAATACGAGTGAATAAACAACAGGTAAATCCGTGTTTCATGATGTATCAACTACATTTCAGTGGTGCCGTCCAGCGTCAAATAGAAGTTGTCAGCTCAGGTGCCATCATGGCAGGTGTGAATGTAACAAAACTAAAGCATATCGAAATTCATTTGCCTGATTTTGATTTACAGCAGCAGTTTGCTCACTTTGTTGGAGAAGTAGATAGCGTGAAGTGTTCGATTAACAACAGCCTTGAAAAGCTGGAAACGCTGAAAAAAGCCCTGATGCAGGAGTACTTTGGATAAATGGAGTTGCCAAATATGACTTCTATACGAACACAAATAGATACATATTTGCAAGATATGTTAATTATGCAATTCCATGTATCAAATCGAATAGATCACAAACCGACGAAGGGTGAACTAAGGGAAAAATTTATACACCGAATGATTTTAGAACAGTTTCCAAACTTAAAACTGGAAAGTGGTATTTTGTGTTTTGAAGACTGGCAAAGCACACAAGGTGACTTCCTGTGGTTAAAAGATAGTGCTCGTGTAGGTTCGCTCAAGATTTACGACTTAAACGATTGTAAAATGTTTATGGAAGTTAAAAGTTGCGCTACCGCACCTGAGCTACGGGCCATTGAAACTACCGGCACAATACTTAAGCAAAAACATTCCGACGAAACTCCTATCTCTGTAGGCATGTTTTGCTATAGTACATCTGCACAAGCACGTACTGTTTTAAAGAAGTTTGGATTTCAGTATGATAACGAAATCCAAAGTTATAGCGTTTATCAGTCTGATTTAGACCAAATGAAGCATGTTGATTTTTTGTATAGCCTTAATATTAATGACGACGAGTCTGGAACCCCGTATTTTGTAGTTCGGGATTATCTTGGAAATTGTACGCTATATCAAAATAACCCGGTCATGCAGTACTTTCTTAATTTTTTTAGGGCGAATTAGTTATTTGAACGAGAGGTGACGCTTTGAGAAATTTCGATTTTCTCCTCTCCGACCCCCAATTTGCCACCTTTGGTGAGGTAGCCGTTGCGGTAGATAAAATCTTTGCTACCAATCCTGCGGGATAAAAGATGCTGATAAAAACTGTTTAATGAGGATGGGATATGTTCAAAAAACGAGATCGTAACCTTGATGCACTACTTAGATACAAGAAAAAAGAGCAAAGGCAACAATTTTGTAAACTGCGGCATATACAGGTTATAGGGCTTTCCTGTGTTATAACGACGCTCTTGTTTATCCTGTCTTACGCTATGAGGCGACAGCATCCTTGGTTTGCTCCCCTGCTACAGTCACTTGGTGTTGGCATGGTTACTGGTATGGTTCTTTATATCTTGGGCAATATCAGGAATGGGACAGAAAAATATTTAGAGCATATCTACAATCAATTGCAGAGCTTGCATGATTTAGAGGAGAAAATCTATTTTTCATATCCCTTGAGGATGTTTTGGACAGTACAGTCGCTTTCAAATGTTAACGAATGTGATATGGCACATGAGTACTTAGAAGAGGTTGTTACCGCATCCAAAGACTACCTCGCGGCTCTGAAAACTATTGATTATCAAGTGTACAAAGAGTTCCAAAAAACCACAAGCACAGCGTTTGACGATCTTGAAAAGAGTCTGGATAATGTAGTTTTCTCGATTCCAGAAGATCTTACGATGGAGGCAGGCGAAGCCATAAAAGATAGAATTGTGGCTATTCTGGAGCAAACCATGGAGTGGTTTGAAATCAAATTTCGAAATGTCGAGATACAGATAGGGCAAATTAAGAAATATCCTCTTTGAGGAAGAACAGACTGTAAACTTAAAACACCGTTTCTGAAGAATGCAAAGAGTGAATTATTGATGCGGCGGTAAGTTGGAAACACTAAAAAAGACTTTGCACAAAAGAGTTTGGGGGAGACTGTAGAAATGGAAGAGCAACAAAAAATTCAAAGCATATCTCAATTTATAGAAGAGGTTAATTCTATTGAAATTAAAAGTGAAATGAGAATGTTTCCACCAAAACTGCTTTTTAGAGGACAAAGTTGGACGAATTTCAAGTTAGTTCCATCTTTGGGACGATATCCTTCCCAGCATTGGTTAAATTCATGGACATCGGTTGAAAAAGATTTAGTGCAGAGCGCTCAACAAAAATTCCCCTTACTTTTTCCAGATACTGATTACCCAGTGATTCTTTTAGCCAAATTACAGCATTACGGGATCTATACAAGAATGCTTGATTTGACAGAAAACGCGCTCATAGCATTATACTTTTCCTGTAATAAAAATGAGGATCGTGATGGAGAAGTCCTTGCATTTCAAGCTTCTGTATGCTCTGCATATGATCCAATTGCGAATATCGTCGCAGATACATATCGATTAACATCAAATGCAATGACAACTGTTGAGAATTATTACTTTAGAGCAATGAACCGGCCATATTCATCCCGCTTACTTTATCCTGAGCGGAAAGATGATATGCGCAGAGGAATTGAGCACTTAATAGAGTCAACCCAAAAACCAATCTTTCTGGAAGTTGGAACTGTATGCGAGAGGCAAAAAAATCAAGGGGGCTATTTTGCCATTTTTCCAAGCCAAATATGTGAAGGAGAAGTCATTGCAGATACTCTCATTAAGTTTAGTAAAGATGATCCGTCGGTCGTTAAAAGACTTATTATCGATAAAAATTCAAAAGCAACAATAATAGAGCAACTTAAACGCTTTGGAATTACTAAAGAATTCTTGTTTGCTGATGATGTAGATACAGTCCTAAAAGGCATTATAGACGAACAACGAAAGCGATACCCAGAATCGTGAGGTGACGCATCATGACCAACTTCGATTTTCTCCTCTCTGATCCACAATTTACCGTCTTCGGAGAGGTCGCTGTCGCAGCGGAAAAAATCTATGCCATCGACCCGGCAGCCTGCGTGCTGAACTGCCGCCGGGCGGTGGAGTTTGCTGTCAAATGGATGTACTCCGTGGACAGCGCTTTGGTCATGCCCTACGATGACCGGCTGGCCAGCCTGATGGACACTGAGGATTTTAGGGCCATTGTGGATCGGGATCTGTGGCAGCGCCTCAGATACATCCGCCAGACGGGCAACGCCGCCGCTCACACCGGCAGGAAGATCAACCCGGAGCAGGCCAGGCTGTGCCTGGAAAACCTGTGGTACTTCATGGACTTTGTGGCCTGTTGCTACGGCACGACCTACACCCCCGAAGCATTTAACACGGCTCTGCTGGAGCAACAGGCCGCTGCCCCGGCCCCCGCGCCCGTGCCCGAGGTGGATCTGGCCGCCCTCATGGCGGAGAACAAGGCCCTCAAATCCCAGCTTACCGCCCGCCGGGAAGCCCAGCAGCCCAGCTATACCCCCAAGCCCCTGGATCTCTCCGAGTACAAGACTCGCAAGCTGTATATCGATGCCATGCTCACCGATGCGGGTTGGACCGAGGGGAAGGACTGGCTGAATGAAGTGGAGCTGCCCGGTATGCCCAACAAGAGCGAGGTGGGCTATGCTGACTATGTGCTCTACGACGATGCCCACCGCCCCCTGGCCGTCATCGAGGCCAAGCGCACCTGCGTGGACCCGGCCAAAGGCCGCCAGCAGGCCAAGCTGTACGCCGACCTGCTGGAGCAGAAGTATGGCCGCCTCCCGGTGATCTTCCTCACCAACGGCTTTGACACCCGCCTGGACGACGGGGCCTACCCGGAGCGCCGGGTGGCCTCCTTCTACTCCAAGAGGGATCTGGAGAAGCTTTTCAATCTCCGGGCCATGCGGACAAGCCTCAAGTACATCCAGGTAGACCACAACATTGCAGGTCGCTACTACCAGGAGGGGGCCATCAAAGCCACCTGTCAAGCTTTGGCCCAAAACCGCCGGAAGGCCCTGCTGGTCATGGCCACCGGCTCCGGTAAGACCCGCACGGTCATCGCCCTGGTGAAGATGCTCCTTCAGCACGGCTGGGTAAATAATGTCCTCTTCCTGGCTGACCGCAACTCCTTGGTCACCCAGGCCAAGCGCAGCTTTGTGAACCTGCTGCCCGACCTCTCCGTGACCAACCTGTGCGAGGAGAAAGACAACTACACCGCCCACTGCGTCTTTTCCACCTATCAAACCATGATGAACTGCATCGACTCGGTGGAGGACGGGGAGG
The DNA here is from genome assembly GCF_002160895.1 of Faecalibacterium sp. An122. Classification (GTDB taxonomy): domain Bacteria; phylum Bacillota; class Clostridia; order Oscillospirales; family Ruminococcaceae; genus Faecalibacterium. The sequence goes on from NZ_NFLL01000012.1 coordinate 77,942, forward strand.
GGAAGCTGTTTACCGTAGGCCATTTCGATCTGGTGATCTGCGACGAGGCCCACCGTTCCATCTACAACAAGTACCGGGACATTTTCAACTACTTTGACGCGCCCCTGGTAGGCCTCACTGCCACCCCCAAGGACGAGATCGACAAGAACACCTATGAAGTCTTTGAACTGGAGAGCGGCGTACCCACTTACGGCTACGAACTGGCCCAGGCGGTAAAGGACGGCTTCCTGGTGGACTTCCTCACCGTGGAGAGCAAACTGAAATTCCTGGAGGAGGGCATTTCCTACGCCGACCTGTCCGAGGAGGAAAAGGCGGAGTATGAGGCCACTTTTACTGACGAGAACGGGGAGCTGCCCGAGCGGATTGAGTCCTCCGCCCTCAACGAGTGGCTGTTCAACGAGGACACCATTCGTCTGGCCCTGAACCTGCTGATGACCAACGGCCTGAAAATCGACTACGGGGAGAAACTGGGCAAGACCATCATCTTCGCCAAGAACCACCGCCACGCCGAAAAAATTCTTGAGGTCTTCGGCAAAGAGTATCCCCACCTGCCCGGCTATGCCAAGGTCATCGACAACTACATGACCTACGCCCAGAGCGCCATCGATGAGTTCTCCGATCCCAAGAAGCTTCCCCAGATTGCCATCTCCGTGGACATGCTGGACACTGGCATTGATGTGCCTGAGGTGCTGAATCTGGTGTTTTTCAAGAAGGTCATGAGCAAAGCGAAATTCTGGCAGATGATCGGCCGGGGCACCCGTTTGTGTCCGGGGTTGATAGACGGGGAGGACAAGACCAAGTTCTACATCTTCGACCTGTGCGGCAACTTCGAATTCTTCCGAATGAACAAGGGCAAGGCCACTGCCAACCAGATGGCCCTGCAAAGCGCCATCTTCTATCTGAAAGCTCAAATCGTCTACAAGCTCCAGGATCTGGCCTACCAGACCGAGGAACTGATTCCCTTCCGAGAGAAGCTGGTGGACGAAATGCTTCCTAAGGTGCAACAGCTGGATCGAGAGAACTTCGCTGTGCGGCAGCACCTGCGGTATGTGGAGAAGTTCGCCGACCCGGCGAGCTACCAGGCCCTCAGCTATGAGGATACGCTCCATCTGAAAGAGGAAGTGGCGCCGCTGCTCCAGCCGGATATGGACGAAGCCAGTGCTGTGCGGTTTGACGCGCTAATGTACGGTATTGAACTTGCCTATCTGGTGGGCAAGACCTACAAGAAAGCCCGGAAGGATCTGGTGAAAAAGGTCAGCGGCGTGGCCAGCGTCGCAAATATCCCAGAAATCCGGGCACAATCGGAACTCATCGAGAAAATCCTGCATACCGACTATCTGGACGACGCAGGGATCAATGAGTTTGAGCATATCCGGGAGTGCCTGCGGAACCTAATGAAGTATCTGCCCCACAACGGTGCCATTTACAACACCAACTTTACGGACGATATCTTGTCCGTGGAGTGGAAGGAGTCGGAGCTGGAGAACGACGATCTGAAGAACTACAAGGCCAAGGCGGAATTCTATGTGCGCCAGCATCAGGACAAACCCGCCATCGCCAAGCTACGCTCCAATGTGCCGCTGACGGCGGAGGATGTAAAGGAGCTGGAGTCCATCCTCTGGAGCGAGGTAGGCACCAGGCAGGACTATGAGGCAGAAGTGGGCCAGAAGCCGCTGGGCGAGTTCGTGCGGGAGATTGTGGGTATGGATATGAACGCTGCCAAGGAAGCTTTCGCCCAGTACTTAAACGATGTCAACCTGGACAGCCGGCAGATCTACTTTGTCAACCAGATCGTAGAGTACATCGTCCACAACGGCGTGATGAAGGATCTGTCTGTGCTTCAGGAACCTCCCTTCACAGATCGGGGAAGTATTGTGGAGATTTTCACAGATCTGTCTCTATGGGCAGGCATCAAGAGTGTTATCGACAGGATTAATGCTAACGCAGCGGCGTAGGGATCGGATAGAAAGCGACGCTGTGGGCAAATCTTGGCACGCTGTGTGGTGCCGCTCTGTCTACTGGATAACTCCCAGAAATAGTCAAGGAAAGAAAATTGAGCGCCTGTTCTGGACAGTAAATTGCCTTTAAAACAGAGTGCCTTAGTAAATGAATAGAGCTGATGCGCTTTATCAAATGAAATTAAGAGTGGGGGTGTATTCTTGCTCCGACAGATCAAATTTAAAAACTACCGCTGCTTTGAGGAATCTGAAATCTCCTTCCGAAATACAGCCATCATCGTGGGGCAAAACAATGCCGGAAAATCTACAATTGTGGAAGCGCTTCGTATCCTTTCAGTGGTGGCTCAGAAGTTTAAACAGTCGAACTATGTTGAGGTCCCACGGGGGTTAGGACTCCCTTTAGCTACAAGAGGGATCAAAGTTAACCTGGATAATTTGAAGATTGATTTCCGGTCAATTGTATATCAGTACCGCGAAGAAGATGGCGTGGTTGCAGAACTGATTGCATATTTTGATGAAAAAATCCGGATACATATTTATCTGTCATCTGAGATTTCTTTTGCTACCATAGAGGCAAGTGGCCAGCAAATAAAGAACAAAGCTGCTGCTAAAAAATTGCCAGACATCCCTTTATATATAATGCCTCAAATTGGATTGATACGGGAGGATGAGAAGAGACTGTCCCCCGATACTGTAAAGGCGCATATGCATACTCGTCTATCGTCTCGACATTTTCGAAATGAACTTTTACTGTATCGAGAATATTTTGAAGAGTTTCGGGAATCTGCTCAAATGTCATGGCCAGGCCTACGCATAACCAACTTAGATATTGACGAAGAAAGAATAGAATTAATTGTTTACGATGCAGATTTTGCGGCAGAAATCGGCCAAATGGGAAGCGGTTTGCAAATGTGGTTGCAAATGGTTTGGTATATCAGTCGGTGCCCAATTGGAAGTACAATTGTTTTGGATGAACCAGATGTGTATATGCACCCTGATCTACAACAGAAAATCTTCAAAATTGTGCAGCGAAAGTTTAGGCAAGTTATTATAGCAACACATTCGGTAGAGATCATTTCCTTGGTCGAACCGAAGCAAATTGTAACGGTTGACAAGCGTTCCAGAAAAATGCAATACGCAGACAGCTACCAAGCGGTTCAAGATCTGGTTGATAATTTAGGAGGCATGAACAATCTTTCACTTATTCGTTTGGGTGGAGCCAGAAAATGTGTCTTTGTCGAATGAAAAGATTTGAAGTTGCTTTCAAAATTTCATGAACTTCTATATCCGGATAGCAATATATCGCTGGAGCAACTACCAACCGTTTCTCTTGGCGGATGGTCCCGATTTGATGAAGCGTTGGGTGCCGCACGTTTATTTTATGATCAGACTAACGGAGAATTTAAAACAATATGTATCTTGGATAGAGATTATCATTTTGATGAGGAAATAGCGGAGTTATATCGAAAAGCTGAGGAGAATCATTTAAATCTTCATGTATGGGAAAAGAAGGAAATTGAAAATTATATTCTCACCCCACAGTCGATCTTCCGGTTAATAGAACAGCCGCAAGAAACATATCCAATATTTCTGGAGTGTTTAAGTATAGAGCTGGAGCAATTGAAACAGCAAACCTTGGGAGGTTTTATGGATCAACTTGATCGAAATTGCCGTGGACAAGCTTCCAGCAGAAAGTATCAAATTGCAATGGCTGAATTGGAGAAACGCTGGGGAACATTAGAAGATCGCCTTTCTGTTTGCAATGGGAAGGATTTAATTTCACATATAAACAGTTGGGTTGCACGCCAATATCACCAGAAGTCAAGTCGAAAAAAATTGCTGGATTCGTTAACAGCTGAGGATGTATGCGATGAAATGAAACAGGTTATTTCGGATTTAATTGAAAAATAGTTCGATTTGATGCGGCCTGTAGATATTCATTATTTCTAAAATATGCACCGCTATTACCATATTGGCGATTGCACAGATCACGCTGCAGGAATAAAAAAGAGGGAGAGTCGTTCTTCGTTGGCTCAGAGATTCTTGACCTGTCCCTTAGTGAGAACCGCAGGCGTAATAGAATGTGCCCCTCAAATTCTGCGTGGGAATAAACAATAAAAAGAGGAGGTGCGGAAATGGCGGGCAGGCGGATCAGCGCCGGGTACTACCAGCGGTACGACAAGAAAGTGGTCTATGTAATCTCTTTGGCCACCGACGCCGACACCGGCGAGGAAAGTGTCATCTGGACCACCTATCCCTTCGCGGATGTCCCCAAGTACTATACCTCCAGCAAAAAGTCCTTCTGCGCTTTTGTGGAAGTGGATGGTGAACGGAAAGCCAAGTATAAGCGGCTGCTCAACATGAAGATCTCAGGTGAAGTAATAGAGCGGCTGGAGGAAGAGGAGTTTCGGGGACCGGTTCGTAAACGGCAGCGACCACAGCTGGATGAAGCATACGACTCCCGCGAGTACCAGCAGTCTCTTACCTACTACGCATACGCAAAAGATCTCTGCGAGCACTACAACTTCGACAGGAACAAATATCGCCTCTGCGTAAAGGAAAAGAGATTTGCTGCCATCACCAAAAGTGACTTCGCCAAACTGAAAGAGGACCTGCAGTTTCTGGACAATGCCATGAAAACGGTGCTGGCTGCATACCAGGATTATTTCCGGGAGCGATTCATGGATGGCCTGTCCATCCGCAAGTATGCGGAAGCCCATCAGCTGAACCGTGGCAGCGTGGACTATCAGCAAAAGAAATTCTTCTCTGCTCTGGCCTCTCTGCTGAAAGAGCGGGACGAGGCGGAGGGAACATGCCGGCTGCTGAAACCAGCACAAAAGTAAATAATCCAACCTCAAACGGAGCGTCTGCGACAAAGCAGGCGCTCCGTTTTTCTGTCAAATGTATGTCAGTGGGATATATTTTCCCCAATACAAGTAGAGAGACAACTCGGACACCATCCAAAGGTTATGTCAAACCTATGTCACATGCAAATGTTTGCGGCTAAAGAAGTAGAGGGAGTTTTGAGAAGGAGATGGTCAACATGAAAGTATCTGTCTGCAAAAACTACGGTGAGGCGACGGTGCTGGGCGTATCACCGTCCAGCGGGTGTGAACTGATGCACCAACCGGATTTCCCGGTGCTGCGCGTGGGCAGCAGCATGGTGGTGCCGAAAGAAAAGTGCATTCAGTGGATGGAGGAGCATACAGGAGGTGCTATATGAAGTTCCAACAGTGGCCCAAACGAGATCCCGACAAAAACTATTTCAAGGTCCTTAATGAAGTATTTTACATCGGGCTCAGTTACCCAGAGATCTCCATCTACTGCTATCTGCTGAGCATCGAGGACAGAGAAACCTACCAGTGCTACCCCAGCTACAAGACCATCGGCAAGGCGCTGGGTATGAGTGAGAACACCGTGAGCAAGTATGTGCGCAGCCTGGAGGAGAAAGGTCTCATTCGCACCGAGCCGACGATGGTACGGAGCAAAGACGGCAGGCCCCTCAACGGAAACCTGCTCTATACCATCCGTCCGATCCAGGCGGCAATTGAATTGTTCTACAAGCGACAGTTCCAGCAGCTGGAGGAGGATGCCGCCCGTCAGAGGGCGGCGGCACGCCTCGCAGAATCAGCCCGTGAAAGCCCCCAGAACGCCCTGTGTGCGCATTTCGGAACGGAAGCGAGTCCCAGTGCCAATCTGGGATTGGAGGCCCAATTTGGCCCGCTTTCGGAGGTACCTCCGAGGACGAAAGAAAAAGCAGGATAAACGACGGGGTCGCAAGCGCCCCCGTCAGAAGCACCTCTGCCCGCAGTGCGGGCAGTTGCGGGGGCTTTTGCGGGGATTGGAAATGGGGTCAAAATCCGGACTGTGACATCATCTCTGCGGTCACAATCCCCGAAAGCCTACTGCCACAAGGAAAAAACAGGGGTCACCCCCCCGGAAAGGAGAACATTATGAGCAAAAAAGAGAAATTCCCACTTTACCTGTCGCCGGAGAAAAAGGCTATCCTGGAGCGCCGGTATCAGGAGGACGGGAGCCGGAGCATCACCGCCTTCATTGAGCGGGCGGTGGACTTTTATCTGGACTACCTCAGCGCCAACAACGCCGGACTGTTTCTCCCCGCCTCCATCAAGTCCTACCTGGACGGAAGGATGGGACAGCTGGAGGAGCGGCTGTCCTCCATCGCCTTCCGGCAGGCGGTGGAGCAGGACATGGTGGCCGGTATCCTCGCCGACGCGTATCAGTTCAGCGGCGAGGATCTACGCCGACGGCGGGCGGAGAGCGTTCAAAATGTGCGGAAAACCAATGGCCGCATCTCGCTGGAGCAACGGGTGCGTGATGCTTGGGAGGAGGACGATGAGTGGCAGGATTGATCGTAAAGAGCCCTTATCTCAAGTGCGGAGGCAGCAGTTCGGTCAGCGGCTATCTGAGGTACATCGGCACACGGGAACGGGTGGAGATCCTCCCGGATGACCGTCCGCCCACTCGAAAGCAGGAGCAGCTCATCACCAAACTGACCAAGGATTTCCCGGAGGCCAGGGACCTGGGCGAGTATTCCGATTACAAAGGCAAGCCCACCAAGGCCAATGCCTCTGTCTTTATCACCCGAGCACTGGAGGAGAACTGGTCTCAAGTGCAGCAGTCAGACAGCTACATGAAGTACATCGCTACTCGGCCTCGTGCGGAACGGCTTGGTGACCACGGGCTCTTTGGTGATGAAGATGCTGTGGACTTGGAGCAAGCCATGCAGGAACTGGATCAGTACGACGGAAATGTGTGGACGCATATCCTCTCACTGAAGCGTGAGGACGCTGCACGTCTTGGATATGACAATGCCAAAGCGTGGCGGAACCTGCTCCGAGCCAATCGCAATGAAATTGCCGCCGCCATGAATATTCAACCGAACCACTTCCGCTGGTACGCTGCCTTCCACGATGAGGGCAAGCATCCCCATGTCCACATGATGGCGTGGTCAACACAGCCGGGAGAAGCGTACCTGACGCGGGATGGTATCCGCAACATCAAATCTGCGCTCACCAATCAGATCTTCAAACAGGAGATGCTTCACACCTACGAACAGAAGTCACAGTCGCGGGATGAACTGGTTCGGGAGGCCCGCCGCGCAATCCGGCAGCTCACTCAGGAGATGACACGAAGCATCTGTACGGCTCCTGAGATTGAGCAGAAGATGGAGCAACTGGTCGGACAACTGGAAACGGTCAAGGGCAAAAAATCCTACGGATACCTCCCCAAGTCCGTGAAGAAAACCGTGGACGAGGTAGTGGACAAGCTGGAGGAGCTGCCGGTAGTGCGTGAGTGCTACGACCGGTGGTGCAGGCTCCAGGGCGAGGTGGAGAGTTACTACCACGACAAACCCAGAGAACGAAAAAAGCTGTCCCAGGAGAAAGAGTTCCGGCAGATCAAAAACGCTGTCATCCAGGAGGCGGAGCACATCCGTCTGGGTGAGATCTCCTTCGAGGATGATGACTTGGCTGAGCACAACGAGCCGGAACAGGCGCGTGGTGAGTCTAATGCCTGCCGGGAGCTGCGGCGCATCATTGGGAACAAGAACATTTCTCTGGACTACCGTGACCGGGCGGCAGAGAAGTTGGAACAGGTAGCGGAGCGCGGCGACGCCCACGCCCAATACCGGATGGGGCAGCTCTACCGGGACGGTCCTCTGCTAATCCCGGACAACCATAAGGCAAAGTACTGGCTCAGCCAGTCGGCAATACAGGGTCTGCCGGAAGCACAGTACGCCCTTGGCAAGCTGCTTCTCTCTGACGATTGGGAGGTGCGGGACCCAGGCGAGGGCATCCGCTGGCTGAAACAGGCAGCGGAAAACGGAAGTCACTTTGCCGCTTACCGTCTGGGCAAAGAATATCTCAGTGGAGAAGTTGTTTCAAAGAGTGTCACTAAGGCGGCGGATTGGTTCACCAAATCGGCGGAGGCGGGAAACCAGTACGCCCAGTACATGCTGGGCAAGCTGTGCCTGACGGGGCAGGGGCTGCCACGGGATCAGGCCCAGGCAATGATGTGGTTTAGCCGTTCGGCGGTCCAGGGAAATCAGTATGCTCAGTTTTTCCTGGAGCAGAGAAACAATCTCCACACACCCTCTGTGATGCTGGCGGTCACTCAGCTGCTCTACCACATGAGCCGGATCTTTGAGGACAACTCCGTGCCGTCCGCCGTCCCAGTAGGTCAGCAGGTGGATCGAAAGCTCAGGAGGAAGATCCAGGAGAAGAAGATTACGATGGGTCACAAGCCGGACGACCATGAGGAACAGTGGCCTGAGATGACCATGTAAGCGGCGCAGAAAATGAGCCGCAAAACAAAGAATAAAATCCCTTCCGCGAGAAGGGGAGAAAGGAATCTAGGGTGTATCTGAGAAGTCGGCTCATATGTGCAAAATGGAGAAAATGACAGCAGAAGCAGCAAGGAAAAGAAAAGCCTGAAAAGAATCCGCTCTCTTATCATAGCGGGTAGCGATCC
>NZ_NFLL01000013.1 GCF_002160895.1 Faecalibacterium sp. An122
CCGGGTCGCTCCTGCCTCTCGCAAGGCTAGAATTTCTTCCTCTTTCACTTGGATATGTGTGTATTTTTGTCTGGACATACGAACACCCCCTGTATAGGTTTATTTTCCTACACAGGGGGTGTTTTGTCTATTGTCCGTTTTTACTGGTTCAGTTCACTCTCGGGGGCATTTTGATGCGTTTTCGGAACGCGCCGCCTGGTTACTCAATCTCGATCAGATTCTGCTGAGCGGCGGGCAGCTGCTGCTGGACCTGGGGATGGGGCAGGGAGAATTTCAGCACGCCATCCTCAAATTTCGCGTGGATGTCCTCTTTCTTCACATCCTCGCCCACATAGAAGCTGCGGGCGCAGGTGCCGGAGAAGCTCTCCCGGCGGACATAGCGGCCATTCTGGTCGGTCTGGTCGTTGCTGTGGCTGCGGACGGCCTGGATGGTCAGATAGCCGTTTTCCAGCTCCATCTTGACGTCCTCTTTCTTGCAGCCGGGCAGATCCACGGCCACCTCATAGGCGCTGCCGGTGTCCCGGACGTCGGTCTTCATCATGTTCGCGCCGCGCTTGCCAAAAACCTGGTGGGATTCGCGGTTCAGTTCGCGATCCATATCATCGAAGAACGGATCAAACCAATCATCGAAAAGATTCTCATGAAAAACAGCAGGCAGAAGCATAAGTCAAACCTCCAATCAAACAGCCCCGAAACGGGCTGAGCTTTGCTCCCGGCGGAATGGGAACCGGAGGTTGTTTGGATCTCTGGTGCCCTTCCTCCTGAGCACAGCTATACTATAACACGGACTTTTAGCGCTGTCAAGCATTGACTGCTAAAATTCACTTTGTGGACACAGTTTGTTCACATCTCATGCAATCTCTCGCCGTTTTATACGCTATTCCGTGTTTTTGGCCCACTCTGCCCGACCGCACCTGCTTCTTCAGAAAAATGCGTCGTAGCTGTCGTACTCCTCCGCCTGGGCTTTCATCTCCTCGATGACCGCCCCGGCCTGTTCCAGCTGGCTGGGCCCTGCCCCCGACTCGCTGACCAGGGCCCGCACCGCCGCCGCCAGATCCCCGCCGAACAGGGTGTCCAGCCGCTCCCGCATACAATAGACCCCATAGGCCCGCCGGGTGATGGTAGGGGTATAGATATTATAGTTGGCGTTCCGGGTGACCTTCACCCAGCCCTTGGCCTCCAGCCGGCTGAGAAAGGTCAGCAGGGTCCCGTCGGCCCAGCCCTTCTCTTTCAGCTTCCGGCCAATGTCCCGCCGGGAGGCGGGAGCCGCTTCCCAGAGGGCCAAAAGGACCTGTTCCTCCGCCGCTGAAAGCAGTTTGCAGTGCTCCGGTATGCCGTACATCCCAAAATCCCCCTTTTTCTTGTCTCTACATTTGTATTAGTTTTACTCAGTATAGCAGACCTCAGCCCGGGTGGCAAGGGGTGTTTTTAGGCCTGGAATGGGCATTTTAGGTCATTCTACTACATTTGTATTTGTTTTTGTCCTTGTATGGCACACATTTGTGTGTTCTGCGCTTTCACTGCTTGTCTGCACCGGTCTTTTTTGTGCAAAAGAGCTCTTGTTTTTGCCGTCCCAAAACCTTTATACTTTGTACCATCAAACACGCCAACACAGAGCAATCTGAATCATACAGACGGAGGGAATTCATCATGGCAAGAGTTTACAATTTCAGCGCCGGGCCCAGCATGCTGCCTGAGGCAGTCCTGAAAAAAGCACAGGCCGAAATGCTCGACTACCACGGCAGCGGCCAGAGCGTCATGGAGATGAGCCACCGCAGCAAGTGGTTTGACGACATCATCCAGAACACCGAGGCCTCCCTGCGCCGCCTGATGCAGATTCCTGACAACTATAAGGTGGGCTTTTTCCAGGGCGGCGCCACCCAGCAGTTCGCCATGGTGCCCCTGAACTTCATGACCACCGGCAAGGCCGACTACATCGTCACCGGCAACTTCTCCAACCTGGCCGCCAAAGAGGCCGCCAAGTTCGGCGAGGCCCGCATCATCGCCTCCAGCAAGGACAAGAACTTCACCTATATTCCGGACGTCAAGGCCATCCCCTATAACCCCGACGCCAGCTACATCCACATCTGCCAGAACAACACCATTTTCGGCACCCAGTATGTGGAGATCCCCCAGGTGGAGAACATTCCCCTGGTGGCGGACATGAGCTCGATGATCCTGTCCCGCCCGGTGGATGTGAGCCAGTACGGCTGCATCTACTTCGGCGTTCAGAAGAACGTCGCCCCCGCCGGCATGGCCATCGCCATCATCCGGGAGGACCTGCTGGGCCACGCCGCCGACACCGTCCCCACCATGATGAACTACACCACCATCATCGGCAAGGACAGCATGTACAACACCCCGCCCTGCTGGTGCATCTATATGACCGGCCTGGTGCTGGATTATCTGGAGAACGAAGTGGGCGGCCTGGCTGAGATGCAGAAGATCAACGAGGCCAAAGCCAAGGTCCTGTACGACTATCTGGACAGCCAGGACTTCTACACCAACCCTGTGGAGCACCGCTACCGCAGCACCATGAACGTCACTTTCACCAGCCCCAACCCCGACATGGACAAGAAATTCTGCGCTGAGGCCACCGAGGCAGGCTTTGTCAACCTGAAGGGCCATCGCCTGGTGGGCGGCATGCGCGCCTCCATCTACAACGCGATGCCGGCCGAGGGCATCGACAAGCTGGTCGCCTTTATGGAGACCTTCCGCAAGAACAACGCCTGAGCTTTTCCAGGGAGGAATACACCCATGTTTACGATTCAGACTCTCAACGCCATCAGCCCGGTGGGCCTGGCCAAACTGCCCAAGAACCTGTTTGAGGTGTCGGTGAACGCCGAGGACCCCGAAGGCATTCTGGTGCGGAGCGCCGACCTGCTGAACACCGAGTTCAAGCCCAACCTGCTGGCCATCGCCCGGGCGGGCGCCGGCGTCAACAACATTCCCCTGGACCGCTGCAGTGAGCAGGGCATCGTGGTGTTCAACACCCCCGGCGCCAACGCCAACGCGGTGGCCGAGCTGGTGGTGGGCATGCTGATTGCGGGCAGCCGCAATGTTCCGGCGGCCTCGGCCTGGGCCCAGGACCTGGCCGGCGACCCCAACCTGAAGAAGGACGTGGAAAAGGGCAAAAAGCAGTTTGTCGGCAATGAAATCTCGGGCAAGGTGCTGGGCGTCATCGGTCTGGGCGCCATCGGTTCCCGGGTGGCCAACTGCGCCATCGAGCTGGGCATGGAGGTCTACGGCTACGACCCCTATATCTCCATCGACGCCGCATGGAATCTGAGCAGCCGCGTGCAGCACTGCGTCAACCTGAACGACATGCTGCCTCTGTGCGACTACCTGACCATCCATGTTCCCTACCTGCCCACCACCAAGGACACCATCAACGCCCAGACCCTGGCTCTGTGCAAGGACGGCGTCAAGGTCCTGAACTACGCCCGGGGCGAGTTGGTGAACAATGCCGCCATGCTGGAAGCTCTGGAGAGCGGCAAGGTGGCCCAGTACATGACCGACTTCCCCGCCGAGGAGCTGCTGAACAATCCCGGCGTCATCTGCACTCCCCACCTGGGCGCCTCCACCCCGGAGGCCGAGGACAACTGCGCCATCATGGCCGCCCAGGAGCTGAGCGACTATCTGCGCAACGGCAACATCACCCATTCGGTGAATATGCCCGACGTCCAGCAGCCCCGCGCCGGCGGCAAGCGGGTCTGCATCATCCACAAGAACGAGCCGGGCGTCATCAGCCAGATCACGGCTCTGACCACCGCCGCCGGTCTGAACATCGAGAACATGGTGAACAAGAGCAAAAAGAACATGGCTTACACCATGCTGGATGTCACCGGTCCCATGGATAACGGTCTGAAAGAAAAGCTGGATGAAATCCCGGCCGTCATCCGGGTTCGCATCCTGTGATAAATCTCACCATCCTCCATTACCCAAAAAAGCCCCCGGGCTGTCTGCACACTGCAGCAGCCCGGGGGTATTTTTATGGGATTATTCCAGCCCGATTTCCTTGGCGTACTCTTCCAGCAGCTCCCGCTCCAGGAAGGGGGTCTTGACGCCCATCCGGTCGCGGTAGGTCTCGTGGCCCTTGCCGATGACGGCGATCAGGTCGCCGGGCTGGGCGTGGTCCACCGCATAGTGGAGGGCGTCCAGACGGTCGGGGATCTCCACAAACTTGGCGTCGGGGTTACCCTTGACCATGCCCTGACGGATGTCGGCCAGGATGTCCTCCACCTTTTCAAAGCGGTTGTTATCCTCGGTGAGGATGGAGAAATCCGCCATCTTGGCGCAGATTTCGCCCATGCCGTAGCGGCGCAGCTTGGAGCGGTTGCCGCCGCAGCCGAACACCACCACCAGACGGTGGGGCTGATAGGCCCGCAGGGTGGTCAGCAGGCTCTCGGTGGAGACCTCGTTGTGGGCGTAGTCCAGCAGGATGGTGAACTTTTTGCTGATGGGCACCAGCTCCACCCGGCCCTTGACCACACAGCGGGCCAGGCCGTCGTGGATGGCCTGGTCGGGCACACCCAGCTCCTTGCCCACCGCCAGGGCGGCCAGGGCGTTGTAGACGCTGAATGCGCCCGGCATATTGACCCGGACGTCCATCTCGTCTTTGCCGCTGACGTGGAAGGTCACGCCCAGGAAGTCGTGGGTCCGCAGCAGCTGGCATTCCCCGGCCCGGTAGTCGTCCTTCTCCCCCATGCCGTAGGTCACCAGGCGGCAGGTATGGCCCTCCAGCAGGGCCTCGGCGTTGGGGTCGTCGGCGTTTACAATGCCCACGTCGCACCGCTGGAACAGTTTGCCCTTCCAGCTGCGGTACTCCTCAAAGCTGGCGTGCTCGCCGGGGCCGATGTGGTCGGGGGAAAGGTTGGTAAAGACGCCCACGTTGTAGTGGATGCCTCCCACACGGTCCATCATCAGGCCCTGGCTGGAAACCTCCATCACCACCGTGTCGCAGCCCGCATCCACAAAGGTGCGGAAAATCTTCTGCAGCTCGTAGCTCTCAGGGGTGGTGTTGGCGGTGTCCTCATGGCGGCCCATATAGGACACGCCGTTGGTGCCGATCATGCCCACCTTGCGGCCCGCCGCCTCCAGCACGCTGCGGATCATGTGGGCGGTGGTGGTCTTGCCCTTGGTGCCGGTGACGCCGATCATGGTCATCCGGCGGGCCGGGTTGCCAAAGAGGTTGGCGCTCATCCGGGCCATGGCATAGCGGCTGCTGTCCACCTTCAGGACGGTGACCCCGTCCATTCCGGTCAGGTCGATGTCGTGCTGGATGACGATGGCCGCCGCGCCCTTGGCGGCGCAGTCGGCGGCAAAGTCATGGCTGTCCCGCTGGGTGCCCACAATGCAGACAAACAGCACGCCGGGGGCGGCCCTTCGGCTGTCATAGACGATATCGGTGATTTCGGTGTCCATGCTGCCCTGGACCAGGGTGCAGGCGACGCCTTCCGTCAATGCAGATAATTTCATAGCGGATTCACTCCTCATTGGTCTGTCCCCTCAGCGGGGGTCTCTGGGGCCGTTCCGTCTCCGGCGGCCTGGTTTTCCGCGGCGGGGTCCGCCGGCTGGGCAGACGGATCTGCCGCCGGGTCTGCACCGGTCTCTCCTGCCGGCGCCCCCTCTGCGGCGGTTTCACCGGTCAGGGCGGGGTCTGTGGTTTCGGTGTCCGGTACAGGCACCTCCTCCGGCACAACATAGCCCGAGGGCAGTTCGGGCACGCCCTGGGCAAAGATGGCCTGCAGGGTGCCGTCGGTCTTGACGTGGCTGCAGTCCAGCTGACCGGTATCGGTCTCGGCGCAGCCCTTGCCCTCTTTGTTCAGCAGCATGTACTCGGCATAGTCCAGTTTATAGTCCAGCTCGTTCAAGGTGCCCAGCAGGACGCTGATCCGGTCCTGATACAGGAAGGCGATCTCCTCCACATCGGCGTATTCGATGCGGGTCACGTCCCCCAGCAGGCCCCGCTCTTCCAGAGCGGTCAGCAGGGTGGTGAGGGCATCAATCCGCCCATCCTGAGCCAGCGCGGCGCTCTCGCTGTCCGCTGCACTGGACGCCTCTGCGGAGTCTGCCCCGCTCAGGGCGGGGTCCGCCAGAGCGTAGGCCAGCTGATCGCCGGGGGTCACGCTCACCGGGTCGCCGCCGTAGAGCACCAGCAGGTCGGGCTGCTGGGTCTCGGTGGACAAAATCTTGAGCCCTGCCGACAGGTTGATCCAGCCGGTGGAGGTCTGTATGGTATAGGCAGGGGTGGCCGGGGTCACCTGCACCACCACGGTGCTGGGATACACCCGCTTGACCTCGATCTGTTCCAGCAGCGGGAAGGTTTTCTCCAGCATGGCGGCCTTTTCGCCTGGGTCAAAGCTGAAGATGTTTTCCTCCACCTGCACCCCCAGGGTCTCCAGAATCTGGCTGCTGGTGTAGGGCCCCGCCTCGGTGAGGGTGGCCCCATCGGGGCCCGCCACCCGGATGGCGTTGATCTTAAACAGCATGGTGACGGTGAGGTAGACGCCCGCCGCCGCCACGCACAGCACCAGGAACACCGCAGTCAGGCGGCGCATCATCCGGCGGCGGCGCAGCATTTTGCGGGTCAGACGGCGACGGCGGCGGCCCTCCCGCCGGGGCGCCGAGGCGGACGGACGGGCCTGTGCGGGCCGCCGGGCTCCATTGGCGCTGCGGCCCGGCCGCACCTGCTGGGGACGGGCCCCGTTCCGGGTCCGCTGCTCCCCCGGGCGCTGGCTGGGCCGGGTCTGGCCGGTGGGGAATTCCACCAGGTTATCCTGGCGGCGGGCCCGGGGCGGATGCTCATAAAAGAAGCTGTCCTCCACCCTCTGGTCACTCCCCGCCGCCGGGGCCGGACGCTGTCTGTTCTGCCCCTGCTGGGGCCGCTGCGGGGCGGATCGCCCTGCCGGCCTCCGCCTGCGCTTTTTGGAAGGCATACCGCTCCGCCTCCTTTCCTTCTCGTTCAAAAGCGCAATCCAATCTTTTTGGGGCCCTGCGGTCCGCAGAAGCCCGGGCGCTCCAAGAGAGAGGGCCTGCCCCTTGTGCGGGCGGCTCTCTCCTTGCGGCGCAGTCTTTGTGTTCTTTACGGCTTACGGCTCCCGCACCAGCTTTTGCAGCCGGTCCACAATCCGGTTCAGGCTGTCGTCCACCGACAGGGTGCGGGCATTGCGGCCCATCCGGGCCAATCTGGTGTCCTCGGCCAGCAGCTGCCGCACCTCCTCCACCAGCTTTTCACCGGTCAGGTCCTTTTCCTCAATGACCACCGCTGCGTCCACCTTGGCCAGCTCCAGGGCATTGTAGTACTGATGATTCTCGGCCACGTTGGGGCTGGGGATCAGGATGGCGGCCCGGCCGGCGGCCTCCAGCTCGGCCAGAGTCAGCGCGCCGGCCCGGCTGATGACCAGGTCCGCCGCGGCCAGCAGCTCGGGCATATTGTCGATGTACTCCCGCACAATCAGGCTGTCCCCCCGGGCAAAGCCCTTCTCCTTTTCCAGGTTGCGGAACAGCTCCACGCCGTACTGGCCGGTGGCGTGGAGGTGCAGGGTGTTCAGGTGATTTTTCTGCTCCCAGGCGCACAGGTCGGCCACTACTTCATTGATCCGGCGTGCCCCCAGGCTGCCGCCAAAGGACAGGATCACGGTGCGGTCTCCTGCATTGAGCTTGGCCCGGGCTTCGTCCCGGCGCTTGGTCCAGTCAAAGACCTCGGGACGGACCGGGTTGCCCACCACGAGGGTCTTGCCGGGTGCGCCCAGACGGTCGGCGCCGGCCTGCACCGCCGCAAAAACCACATCCACCTCGGGGGCCAGCAGCTTGTTGGTGACGCCGGGGAAGGCGTTCTGTTCATGGATGGCGGTCTTAATCCCCCGCTTGGCCGCCGCACGGACCACCGGGCCCGACACATAGCCGCCGCAGCCGATGACCAGGTCGGGCTTCACCTCATTGAGGATGGCCTTGCAGCGGGGTCCCGAGCGGGCCAGATTCCAGACGGTGACAACATTCCGCCGCAGGTTTTCCAGGGACGGCCGCCGCTGAAAGCCGGTCACCTCGATGTGGTGGAAGGGGTAGCCCGCCTGGGTCACCAGACGGTACTCCATGCCCTCTTTCCGCCCCGCAAAGTGGATCTCGGCGGACGGGTCCGCCGCCCGCAGCGCCCCCGCAATGGCAAGGGCCGGGTTGATATGGCCGGCGGTGCCGCCGGCTGCGATCAATACGCGCATATCCGATTCCTCCTGTCCGGTCTGGCCGGACGATTTCCATGAAAAACCCATCCGCCTGTTTGACGGACGGGAGAAACAGCACAGATGCCGTCCGGACTCACAGCCCGGGCTGATGCCCGGCGGACCGGCGGCCCAGGCCATTTAGAACAATGGGCGGCCGGGCCGATTCCTGACGGATTTTTTCCATTTGCGCAGCGCGGCGGGCTTCCGCAGCCCGGGCGCCGTTGCGGCCGATGTGGATCATAACGCCCATCTCAGCCATCAGAAGCAGCAGACTGGTGCCGCCGGAGGAGAAGAAGGGCAGACTGATGCCGGTGTTGGGCAGGGTGTTGGTGACCACCGCCACATTGCAGAACACCTGCCAGCCCACCTGGGCCATGATGCCCACGCCCACCAGGGTGCTGAACCGGTCCGCGGCCTGGAATGCAATCCAGAAGCCCTGCACCAGCAGCAGCACAAACAGCAGGATAACCACCACAGCGCCCACAAAGCCCAGCTCCTCGCACACCACGCTGAAGATAAAGTCGTTGGTGCACTCGGGCAGCCAGAGCTGTTTTTCCACGCTGTTGCCCAGGCCCAGGCCGGTCAGGCCTCCCGAGCCGATGGCGTACAGGCTCTGGAGGGTCTGGTCGGTCATCTTGGTAAGGTCCTGGGTCCAGCCGTCCAGACGGGCCTGCAGGTAAGGGATGGAGTCAATATGGGACAGGATGCTCTCCAGCAGCAGGATGGCGGCCGCTGCGCCGCCGTAAGTAATGATGCCGCCGCTGCCGTTGAGCAGCAGGATGCTGCCCACGATGGCGCACATCAGGACGATGCCGGACATATGAGGTTCCAGAGCCAGCAGCACAATGATGGGCAGCAGAGGGATCAGCGGGACCATCAGTTCCCGCACCACCTTCTGGTACAGCCACCGGCCAAAGTTTTTCGCCACCCGCCGGGCCCCGGGCTCTCCCTGGAGGACCAGATGGGGGGTGCGGCTGGCCAGATGGGCCGTCAGCAGGATCATCTCGAACTTCACCAGCTCGGAAGCCTGCAAAGTGGGCAGGCCGCGGATGTTGATCCAGCGGCGGCAGCCGTTCAGCGGCTCACAGAACAGCACCAGCACCAGCAGAATCAGGCTGACGATGTAGCCAGCCCAGACAAATTTGCGGATGAACCGCAGGTCGATGTAGGAAAAGAGGAACATAACCCCCATTCCGATGGCGGCGTAGAGGGTCTGGGACTTGATGTAGTAGAAGCTGTCCCCCATCCGCAGGTAACCGGTGGTATAGCTGGCGCTGAACAGCATCACCAGCCCAAAAATCACGATCAGGATAAGGGTCGCGAGCCAGCCGATGGTCAGCGGGGTCCACGGCCCGGGGTTGCGCTGAAACACCACCACCGGCCCGTTGGGGTCGGGGCGTCGTCTTCTTGCAACAGCCATAGGAACATCTCTCTTTCGTTGGATTGGATGCCGTCCCGCCCGGTCAGGCGGAGACAGGCCGCACACTCAGAGCTGTGCGGTGCGCAGGGCGGCCAGCGTTCCGGCCAGGGCCAGCGCACAGAATACATAAAACACCGTCACCGGGCCGCCCCGCCGGCACAGCCAGGCGTCGAAGCTGCCCTCCCGAAAGAGAGGACGCCGCCGCACCCGGCGCCACAGAGCCTGCAGCAGGCCGGCCAGGCCCTCCACCCAGAAGGGCAGGGCCAGCGCCAGGGCGATGTCCGCCCGGCCAATGGACAGGGGGATGCCTCCCACCGCACCGGCCAGGAACATACTTCCCACCGAGCCCGGCAGCAGCCGCGCCGGGTAAAAGTTCCACAGCAGAAAAGCCATCAAAGCCCCTGCCAGGGCTGCAGGCAGCACCGCCAGGGGGAAAAATCCCAGGATGGTCTCGGCTCCCATCAGGCCCAGCATGGCCACAAAGGCCGCGCCGGCCGCCGCGCCGTCGGCGGGGCCGGACATCCGGGCCGACTCGCTGAGAGCCATCAGCATGACCGCCCAGAGGGGGGCTGCCGCGCCGCCCAGCTCCAGATACCCGACGCCGGGCAGGGTCAGACCGGTGGGCATGGCGCCGTTCAGGTAGAGGGCCGCCACCGTCACCAGGGCGGCCGCCCCTTCCAGAGCCAGCCGGGGCCCCGTCCGCAGGCCCAGCACCTGGCGGGGCCGCAGCCGGGCCAGGTCGTCGGCCAGGCCCGCCGCTCCAAAGAGGAAGCCCGACCCCAGACCCAGCATCAGCCGGCCGGTGAGCCCGCCGCCCAGCAGTTCCGGCTGGACCAGGCAGACCACCACCCAGCCCACGCCCACCGCCGCCAGGGTGCCAATGATAAAGCACAGGCCGCCCATGGTGGGCAGGCCCCTGGGCTCAGGCGGCTCCGGCTGGCGCTCCGATTCCGGCGAATCCGGCTTTGCGCCGGCGCCGGTCTCTTTTTCGGGTGGGACAAGGGCCCGCAGCAGCGGGACCAACAGGTTCCCGACCGCGGTCGTCAGGGCAAATCCCAGCACCGACGCCACGATCAAGGCAAAACGTATCATGCTTTCTATCTCCGATCCGTTGGTTTTCAGTCGCTGTTTTCGCTCTCTGCTCTGGCCTCGGCGTCCTGCAGGGCGCTCAGCTTTTCGATGGCGTTTTCCAGCGCCATCCCGCGGCTGCCCTTAAAGAGGACCGCATCCCCCGGCGCAGCTGCCCGCGCCAGGAAACCGGCAATTTCATCGTAGTTGTTGGCGTGGATGGTCCGCACCCCTTTGGCCGCGGCCACGGTGGCGGTACGGCGGGCCAGGTCGCCGTACGTAATCAGCACGTCAATGTTGCTCTGGGCCACCAGGCGGCCCAGTTCTTCGTGGGCTTCACGGCCGTGCTCGCCCAGCTCCAGCATATCCGCCAGCACCGCAAAACGGCGCTTGCAGGGATATTCCTTGAACATCTCCAGGGCGGCCTTCATGCTGTTGGGGTTGGCGTTGTAGCAGTCCTTGATGATCCACACCCCGTGGCTGTCCAGCATCTGCTGGCGCATCCCGGTCTGGCGGAATTCCTTCATCTGCTTCAGGGCGTCCCGGGGCTCCAGGCCGGCCTGGATGGCGGCGCAGTAGGCCGCCAGGGCGTTGGCCACATTGTGGCGGCCCAGCGCGCTGATGTGGACCATGAAACAGCCGTTCTCGGCGTCGTCCAGCAGGAAGCTCATGCCGTCGTCCTCCTGCCGGATGGCGGAGGCGTAAACGTCGGCCTCCTGGCTGGTCATGCTGTACCAGACCGGGCGGACGTGGCTGGGCAGCTGGGCCTTGCGCAGGAATTCGTCGTCGTAGTTGAGGATCAGGGGCGCGCCCTCGGGCATCCCCTCACAGATTTCCAGCTTTGCCTTGCAGATATTCTCCTGGCTGCCCAGATTCCCGATGTGGGACAGGCCGATGCAGGTAATGATACCGATATCAGGTTTGGCGCAGCGGGACAGACGGCTGATCTCTCCGGCGTGGTTCATCCCCATCTCGATCACGGCGTATTCGGTGGAGGCGTCGATCCGGAACAGCGTCCGGGGCAGGCCCAGCTCGTTGTTCTGGTTGCCCTCGGTCTTGATGGTGTTGCCCAGGACCGACAGGGCGGTGGCGCAGAATTCCTTGGTGGTGGTCTTGCCCACGCTGCCGGTGACGCCGATCACCTTGGGCGAGAACTGGGCCCGGTAATTGGCGCCCATCTGCATCATGGCCTGATAGCTGTCGGGGCAAAGGATGGTCTTTTCCTCGGGGACTCCCTCAACCGGGTGGTTCAGCACCACCCATGCGGCTCCGTCTGCCAGCGCTTTGGCTGCAAAATTGTGTCCGTCAAAGTGCTCGCCCGGAAACGCCACAAAGACGCATCCCGGCACAACCTCTCGGCTGTCGGTGGTCACCAGAGTGACTTTTTCTTCACCGATCCGTTCCGCAGGCGCCAGGCCTGCCAGGAGGATGTTTGCTGCGATGTGTTCCATATCGTTCTGATCCCCTTTCCTGTTTCATTCTTATCTATATGTATTATAAATATAGCGTACCGCAGTTGGCAAGTAAAGACCTTTTCTTTTCGCTTCGTTTTCACCTCTCGGGGCCTTCGGGCCGGGGAGCGCGGACTCATCCGCAGGTGATGGTGACGATGGTGCCCAGCTGAACGCTGCTGCCCGGCGCGGCGCTCTGGCTCTGGACCAGGCCTCCGGCGTTGCCCTCCACGGTGCAGTTCAGGCCCGCCGCCAGCAGCATCTGCCGCGCAAAGTCGGCGCTCTTGCCGGTGAGGTCGGGCACCTCGGTGGTCTTGCCGCCCGAGCCGTCGGTGTAGAGGTAGACGGTGGTGCCGCTGGGCACGGTGGACCCGGCGGTGGGATACTGCCAGGTGACCGGCGCGGCGGTGTTGTCGGCCTCGCTCTCCACCAGCTGGTGCTTGAGGCCCCGGATGTTCAGAGACACCTGGGCGTTGCTCCACTCGGTGCCGATCAGGTTGGGCACCTTGACGGTGGTGCCGCTGCGGTCGATGCCGTCGGTGGCCAGGCCCAGATAGGGGGCAATCTCACTGATGATATTGCCCACCACCGGCGCAGCCAGAACCGACGAGTAGTCACTGTTGGCGTTGTTGGGGTCGTCCAGCATCACATAGACCAGGATCTCCGGGTCGTCTGCCGGCAGGACCGCCACAAAGGAAGCCGCCTTCTTGTAGTCGCCGTCGGCGCGGCGGTCCATGTTCAGCAGCTCGGAGGTGCCCGACTTGCCGCCGATGCGGTAGCCGGCCACATAGGCACGGTAGCCGCCCACCTGCGTGGTGCCGTCGCCCACCTCATACTCCATGATCTGGCGGATGGTCTCGCTGGCGCTCTCGCTGATGACCTGGCGGCGGACGTTGGCGCCGATCTGCTCCACCACGTTGCCGTTGGCGTCCACAATCTGGTCCACCACGTGGGGGGTCACCAGATAGCCGCCGTTGACCGAGGCCGCAATGGCAGTGCAGACCTGCAGCGGGGTCACCGCCATGGACTGGCCAAAGGCCGAGGAGGCCAGCTCCACTTCGCCCATGTTCTTGTCGGTGTAGTACTGCATGTAGGCGGTCTCGTTGGGCAGGTCCACGCCGGTCTGTTCGGTGAAGCCAAAGGCCTTAAAATACTGATAGAAGGACTGGACGCCGATCCGCTGGCCCAGCTGGATAAAGTAGATGTTGCAGCTGTTCTGCAGAGCCAGAGCCAGGTTCTGAACGCCGTGGCTGTGACGGCCGGCGCAGTGGTAGGTCTCCTTGGCCACCGCATAGGCGCCGGAGCAGTTGAAGGTGGTGTTGTAGGTGGCGTTGCCCGAGTCCAGGCCCATGGCCGCCGTAATCACCTTAAAGACGCTTCCGGGGTAGTACAGCTCGGTGATGTTCTTGTTTTTCCACATGATATCCCGGAAATAGCCCGAGTAGTCGGCCTCCGGGTCCAGGATCTTGTTGCCCTCCTCGTCGGTGACGTAGGAGCCGTCCTCGTTTTTCAGGTAGATGCCGTACAGTTCCGGCTCGGCCCGGACCAGTTCCTCCAGATAGGCCTGGTTGGCGGTGTAGTCGTTGGGGTTGTTGGGGTCAAAATCCGGCTTGGAGGCCATGGCCAGGATGCCGCCGGTCTTGACGTCCATCACAATGGCGCAGCCGCGGTTTTCCACCGTGTTGGCGGCGATGGCCTCGTTCAGATACCGCTCCACCACTTCCTGAATGGTGCTGTCCAGGGTCAGGATCAGGCTGTTGCCGTCCTTGGCGTCGTAGGTCACCGCGCCGCTGTCGGCGATGGCATTGCCCCGGGCATTGCGGATGGTGACGGTGCGGCCGTCGGTGCCGGCCAGCACGTCGTTATAGGACTTTTCCAGCCCGTAGAAGCCCTCGCCGTCGGCATTGGTGAAGCCCAGCACCGACGCCGCAAAGGCCCCGTAGGGATAGTTCCGCTGATAGGTGCGGGAGCTGGAAATGGACAGCCGGCCGGTGCCCTTTTTGGCGTTGCGGTCGGAGACGTAGCTCTCGATGGACTCCTTGACGGCGTTGTTCACCTTCTCGGCCAGCACCTGATAGGAGGAATCAATCTTGCTGAGGGCATTGTAAATCTTCTCGTACTGGGCCACATAGGCGTCGGAGGTGGTGTCCACCTTGTCCAGGCTAACGCCGTCCCCCGACAGCAGCCGGAGGGTCAGTTCCCGGCTGATTTCGGCGCAGGCCGCCGCATTCAGGTTGTGGGCGGTGGACTCCACTTCCTCCCCGGTTTCGGGGTCGGTGGAGGTGATGGTCTGGCTGTCGTAGAGGGCGGAGGAATAGCTGGGGTCGCACCAGATATCCCAGACCACGCTGGTGGAAGCCAGGACTTTGCCGGTGGCGTCGTAGATCTCGCCCCGGGTGGCCTGAATGGTGGTGTCCAGCAGCTGCTGGTCGCTGGCGTAGCGGGTAAACATCTCGCCATTGCGGATCTGAATATTATAAAGGCTGCCCACCACGATGAGGGTGGCCAGCGCCACCGCACCGATGGAAACGGCCATCCCAATGGTCCGGGTCCGGCGTGGAATGGGGGTGGCGTCGGGTTCCCGGCGGAGCATATAGTTCCGCCGGCGCCTGTTGTTTTCCTGATTCATCTGCTTCTCCTGACGGCGCCCGGTCTGAGCTCACAGGCGCCAAAAACCGAAAAAGCGTGCGCTGCCGCACGCTTCTCCGGGTAGTTTGTCTGTACAGGCCGTCTCAGCCGGCCGCAGGTCACTGCGCAACGCTGGACGGCGGATTGATGGTCCGCAGCAGGGACGAGACCCCTGCCTCCAGGGTATCGGTCCACTTTTCCACCGCGCTCTCGCGGCGGGTCAGGACGCTCTGGTCGTCCAGACGGATGTAAGTAATCTGACTGTCGTCAATCTTCATCAGACCCAGACGTCCGGCCACATCCTCTACATTGCTGATGCTGGACTGAACGTTCAGGGTGGTGTTGTAGTAGTCGTTCTGGCTCTGGGCCGACACCAGCTCTGCCTTGGCCTGGCGGATGTCGCCGCTGAGCTCCACGATGCGCGCCTCGCTGAACAGCAGCGCCACCGAAAGTCCTGCCAGAATCCCCAGCGCCAGGATTTGCACCCCGTGCTGCATCATCGCGCGGAGCGGCGAAATGGCCGCTTTGCCGCCCTGCTCAACACGCAGGTTTACCCGCCGCTCGGGCTGGGGAGCCGGGCGGCGGACAGTCTGTGCATAGGCAGTTCCGGAATAATGAATATCGTATGCAGGCTGACCCATGATCTATCTCTCCTTCTACGCACCAAACGGAGCGCTTGCTTACAGTTTTTCGAGGACCCGCAGCCGGGCCGAACGGCTGCGCCGGTTGTCGGCCAGCTCGTCGGGTTTCGCCTCAATGGGCTTGCGGGTGATCAGTTTTGCCTTGGCCTTGCCGCCGCACACGCAGACCGGAAATTCCGGCGGGCAGGTGCAGGCTGTGGCCCAGCGGCGGAACTTGTTTTTCACCAGCCTGTCCTCCAGAGAGTGGAAGGTGATGACACACAGCCGTCCGCCGGGCGCCAGGGCTCCGAAAATCGCATCCAATCCTTCTTCCAGTGCATCCAGCTCATGATTCACCGCAATGCGCAATGCCTGGAAACTGCGGCGCGCCGGGTTTTTATCCTTGCGCCGCACCGCCGGGGGAACCGCCGAAGCGATCAGCCCGGACAGCTGAAGGGTGGTTTCAATGGGGGTTTCCTGCCGTGCCTCGACGATCCGTCCGGCAATCTGCCAGGCGTAGGGTTCCTCGCCGTAGTCGCGGAGGATGCGGGCCAGTTCTTCCCGGTCCAGGGTGTTCACCAGGTCGGCGGCGCTTGTCCCCTCCTGGCTCATCCGCATATCCAGCGGAGCGTCCGCCCGATAGGAGAAGCCCCGCTCTGCGTCGTCCAGCTGATGGCTGGAGACGCCCAGATCCAGCAGCGCGCCGTCGATCTGGGCCACGCCCAGACCCGCCAGCGCGTCGGCTGCATAGCGGAAGTTGGTCTGTACCACTGTGGCGGGCAGGCCTGCCAGCCGCTGCCGTGCGGTCTGGACCGCGTCGGGGTCCTGGTCCAGCGCAATCAGCCGTCCGCCTGCCGCGGCGTCCAGCCGGCTCGCAATGGCCCGGGAATGTCCTGCCCCTCCGGCGGTGCCGTCCAGATAGGTGCCGTCGGGGCGGATGGCCAGCCCTTCCAGACACTCCTCCAGCAGCACCGGCACGTGTTCAAACGAGGCCGGGTCAAATGCCTGCTGTTCCTGTTCTGCTTCCATTGGGCCCGCCTCCTTTCTCAAATCATTCATTCGCGTTGTTCCAGCGGCCCGGGCCCGGCGCAGAGGGCCTGTCCGCCATGGTTGAAAAGACAAGGGACGGCGCAGCCTGTCCCCTGACCCCGCCCGGGCAGGCAGGGACGGGGCTCAGGCGCCGTCACGAAGCCCGGTTTTTCTCATCTCCACAGGCTGCATCCTGCGCTCCCTCTGCAGCCGTGTCAGATGTGCAGTTCCCGCAGACGGGCGGCCCGCTGTTCGTTGGTGATGGCGGCCCGGCGGGCGTCCCAGCGGGCGGCGTCCCAGATCTCAGCATGGTTGCGGTTGCCGATGACGGCCACCGTCTTGCCCAGGCCCGCATACTGGCGCAGGCTGGCCGGCAGGAGGATTCGCCCCTGCTTGTCCAGCGTCACCTCGCAGGCGGTGCTGAACAGGTCGCCGGTGATCTCCCAGCTGTCCATCAGCTCGTCCGCTCCCATCCGTTCGGAGATGCGCTCCACCTCCGACATGGGCAGTGCGAACAGGCATTGGTCCAGCCATTCCATCACCACAAAGCTGTCGCCCATTCCGTCCCGGAACTTGGCCGGGAAATTCAGGCGGCCCTTGGCGTCAATGGTACAGTCGTAACGTCCAAAGAACACCCTGACCGCCTCCTTTTGTGGAGCTGTGTGGGGCGCGTTCCCCACTTCTCTCTACTTTACTCCACTGATATGGTTTTATTGTAACAAAACGGACCTTTGAATGCAATAGTTTTCGCCCGACTTTTTCCATTAATTTTCCGCAGGATATCCAAAACATCGTCCGTTTCCGCAATAAAGTTGATCTCTTTGTATCCCAGTTTAAGCTTTTCGGGAGATGTGCACCGGGGGCGGAATAACTCCCCGTGTTTCTGCGTTCCGGCCGGCCCAAAAATCCTTTTTCTGGCAATTTTGCCCCGGCACGGAAAAAGCCCCCTCCGCCGCAGGGGCGGAAGGGGCTTTGGGACCCATGTAATTACTGTTTTCTGGGCGGGGTGCGCAGGCTGGCGCGGACGCTCTTGACCTGGGCGGCGTTGGACAGCATGACTTCCTCGGTGTTCTTGAGCATGTTGTCACAGTAGTCGGCGGTGGTCTGGCGCAGGGTGCGGCTCTCGGCCTGGGCCTGGGCCATGATCTCGGAGGCCCGCTGCTGGGCGTTCTTGACGATCTCCGACTCGCTGACCAGGATGCGGGCCCGCTCCTCGGCCTTGCGGACGATGGCCTGGGCCTGGGCGTTGGCCGAGTCCACAATCTGGGCCCGGTCGTTCACGATGGCCTGGGCCTGGCGCAGTTCGCCGGGCAGGTTGGCCCGGACTTCATCCAGATAATCCCGTATCTGGTCTACATCCACGATCCGTTTGCCCCCCGACAGCGGCATATTGGCGCTCTCCTCCAGGGCATCCTCGATGGTATCCAACAGTTCATTGATGTTCATACGGTGTCTCTCCCTTCCAGTTCGCCGGCGTGGGGCTTGGTGTAGCGCCACAGCAGCACACGGCCATAGCGGTACTGCTTGCGCAGGGTCAGGCCCCCCACCTCGGCGGGCAGGACCAGCTTTGCCTCGCTCTCACACAGGACGATGCCGCCGGGCGCCACCACCTTGTCCACCGCGGGCAAAATCTCCTCCAGGGTTCCCTGGCCGAAGGGCGGGTCCAGCAATACCAGATCAAACTGCTCATGGCAGGCCGACAGCCAGCGTGCGGCTTCGCCCACGCTGACCCGGCTGCGGTCAAACAGGCCGCAGGCCTTGCAGTTGCGCATCACCACGGCGGCTGCATCCCGGTTCTGGTCCAGGAACACGCACCGCGCCGCCCCGCGGGACAGCGCCTCGATGCCCAGCTGGCCGCTGCCGGCAAAAAGATCCAGCACCCGGGCGCCAGGCAGGTCAAACTGGACGATGCTGAACATCGCCTCCTTGACCTGGTCCAGGGTGGGCCGGGTCACGTCTGTTCCGGGCAGCGCCTCCAGACGGCGGCCCCGTGCTTCACCTGCGATCACACGCATCTGCATCCGCTCCTTTCAGTGGTACGTTGTTCCCTTCATTATTACAGAGCAGGCCGGACTTGTCAAGCCTTGGCGGGGGGTGGTGCGGATTTGTCCCCGTTTTCGCCAAAAAATCTTGCTCCTGGGGATTTACATTCTTTATTCGTTCATATCTTTGTGTTAAGATAAAAATGAATTTTTGTGCTAAATTTGGTCTATCCTGACCGGTCAAGGAGTCTGCAACAGATGGAACGCATCGAACATTACGACTGGAACGACGGTTGGTTTTTCACCCCCCGCTATGACCCGGCCCTGCTGGGGCCGGAGATCGGCGGCCTGGATCTGGAGCCGGTACGGCTGCCCCACACCGTCAAAGTGCTGCCCTTCAATTACTGCAACGAGAACGACTACCAGCTGGTCAGCGGCTACCGGCGTGTGTTCACTGCGCCCAAGAGCTGGGAGGGCCGCACCCTGCTTTTGACCTTCGGCGCGGCGGCCCACGACGCCACCGTCTACTGCAACGGCCAGCGGGTGGGGCATCACGCCTGCGGATACACCGCCTTCACCGTCAACCTCACCAATGCGGTCCGGCTGGGACAGGAAAACATTCTGGTGGTCCGGTGCGACAGCCGGGAAACGCTGGACATTCCCCCCTTCGGCGGCCAGACCGAGACCCTGACCTACGGCGGCCTCTACCGCGGGGTGTCCCTGGACGTCAAGGAAAACGCCTGGCTGCGGGATGTGTTCATCCAGGCGGGGGCCGACGGGTCTTTCCGCATTTACTCCGCCGCCGAGGGCGAGACGGTGGGCTGCACCCTGGAGGCCGAAATCCGCTCCCCGTCGGGGCGGCGGGCCGCCTATGTGGGCGAGCTCTCCCTGCCCATCAACGGCACCCTGAACGGGGTCCAGCCCTGGAGCTGTGAGCACCCCACCCGTTATACCCTCACGGTGCGGCTGATCCGCCCCGGCACCAGCGGCCTGCCCGACCGGGCTTTGGACCAGAAGGTGATCCGGTTTGGCTTCCGCACCATCCAGTTTGTGGCGGGCGGGCTGTACCTCAACGGGGTCCGCACCCATCTGCGGGGACTGGTCCGTCCCCAGAGTTATCCCTACCAGGGCTACGCCATGCCCGACAGCATCCAGCGCCTGGACGCCCAGATTCTCCGCAAGGAGCTGGGTTGCAATGCGGTGCGGTGTGTCTGCCCGCCCAGCCCGGCTTTCCTGGATGCCTGCGACGAGCTGGGCCTGCTGGCCTTTGTGGAAATGCCGGGCCAGCAGCACATCGGCGGCCCCGCCTGGAAAGCCCAGGCCCTTCAGAACTGCCGCGAGATGGTCTGCCAGTACCGCAATCACCCCAGCGTCTTTTTGTGGGGCGTGCGGGTGCCGGGCAGCGCCGACGACGAAGCTTTCTATAAAAAGACCAACGAGGCGGCACGCCGCCTGGACCCCACCCGCCCCACGGCGGGCACCCACCGGGCCAAAAAGGGCCAGCTGCTGGAGGACGTCTACGCCTACGACGACTTTTCCTTTGCCGGGGCAGGGCCGGGCTGTCTGCCCCGGGCCTCGGTCACCCCGGACCTGCGCCGCGGCTACCTCATCAGCGGCTACGGCGGAATGATGTACCCCACCAAGAGTTTTGACGGCAACGCCCAGCGGCTGAGCCAGGCCCTGCGCTACGGCGCCGTCCTCAACGATGCCGCCGCCCAGCAGGGGGTGGCCGGCAGCTTTGGCTGGTGCATGACCGACTACAACACCCACCCGGCCTACGGCAGCGGGGACCGGGTCAGCTATCAGGGGGTGCTGGACCTGTTCCGCAACCCCAAACTGGCCGCCGCCGTCTTTGCCAGCCAGAAGCCGCCCCGGGTCCCCTCCGACATTGTGCTGGAGGTATCCCCGGCGGCCGCCTTCGGGGATATGCCCGCCGGCTATCCCGGCGGATGCTGGGCTTTCACCAACGCCGACACGGTGCGGGTGTACCGCAACGGGGATTTCATCGCCGAATTCTCCCCCGACCGTCAGGGCCGGTTTGCCGCCCTGCCCTATCCGCCCATCCAGATCGACGACTTTGTAGGCCCCTTGCTGGAAAAATACGAGGGCATCGCCCACAGCGAGGCGGTCCAGCTGGCCGGCTGTCTCAACGCCATGCGCCGGGACCCCAACATTCCCTCTCCCCTGCTGCGGGCCCGTCTGGGCCGGCTGCTGCGGGCTCTGCGGATGGACGAATCCAACCTGATCCGGCTGTACCAGACCTATATCGGGGTGCTGGGCGGCCCCACCGCCTCCTACCGGTTTGATGCGGTGTGGAAGGGCCGTGTGGCCCGCACGGTGGTGCAGGAACCCGCCCAGCGGGTCCGCCTGGAATGCACCGTCCGCAACGCCATCCTCACCGACGGCCCCACCTGGGACTGCGCCGCAGTGTCCCTCCGGGCCATCGACCAGAACGGCAGCCTTCTGCCCTACTGCAGCGAGGCGGTCCAGCTGTCGGTGGAGGGCCCCGCCAAGCTGATCGGCCCCTCGGTGGTTCCCCTGCGGGGCGGCATGGCGGGCACCTATCTGGCCACCGACGGGGTGGCCGGCCGGGCCACCCTCCACTGCAAAATGGAGGGCGCCCTGGACACCGAGGTCTCGGTCATCATCCGGCGGCGTGAAGCCTGATAAAAACCCAGACTCCGCCCGCTTTTTACGTTTGCTTTGCAGTCTGTTCAAAATTTGATCATTTCCAGCTGGCATACTAAATTTAACAGGCATTCCTCTGCGCATCCAGTGCGCGGAGGGCCCTGGGGCGGTGCAGATCTGTGCCGCCCCAGCTTTCCGGTTTGGATTCCGACGTTCACAATTTATTTTTCAAAGACATGGGGGCTTATACACATATGCGTGAGAAAATCCGTCAATTTATGGCCGGCCGCTACGGCACCGATGCGCTCAATCAGTTCCTGAGCATTCTGGCCGTGGTCCTGCTGCTGCTCTCGCTGGTCACCGGCTGGGGCATCTTCACCTGGCTGGGCCTGGCCGCGCTGATCTACTGCTATTTCCGCACCTTCAGCCGCAACATCTCCCGCCGCACCGAGGAGAACTACCGCTTCTACAACCTGAAAGAGCGGGTGGCCGGCAAGTTCCGCGGCATCAAGCGCCGCTGGGACGACCGCAAGACCTACCGCTATTTCCGGTGCCCCAAGTGCCGCCAGATGCTGCGCGTGCCCAAGGGCCGGGGCCGGATCGAAATTTCCTGCCCCCGGTGCGGCACCCAGTTCATCAAGAAGAGCTGATATGTTCGGCTATATCATTCCCGACCAGCAGGCCATGACCCCCGAAGCCCGGGACCGCTACCGCACCGCCTATTGCGGGCTGTGCCGCCGGGCTGCGGCCCTCCATGGCATGGCTGGCCGGATGACCTTGAGCTACGACCTGACCTTTTTGAACCTGCTGCTGTCCAGCCTGTACGAGGGCGAGACGCCGGCGGTGGCCGAGACCGGCCGCTGTCCGGTGCATCCCATCCGGCCCATCCACTGGCGGTACAGCGGCCCCACCGAGTACTGTGCCGACATCGGCCTGGCCCTTCATTATTACAGCGCCAAGGACAAATGGGAGGACGACCGCAGCCCTCTGGGCCTTGGGTATATGAAGCTGCTGGACCAGCGCCGCCGGGACGCCGAGGCCCGCTGGCCCCGGGCCTGCCAGGCCATCACCACCGGCCTGGCCCAGCTGGCCGCCTATGAGGCCGACGGCTGCGAGGACCTGGACCTGGTGTCGGGGTCCTTCGGGGGTCTGATGGCCGAGCTGTTCGACTACAAGCAGGACCGCTGGTCCGGCGAGCTGCGCACCATCGGCTACAGCATCGGCAAATATATCTATCTCCTGGACGCCTGGGACGACCTGGAGCGGGACAAGCGGAAGGGTTCCTACAATCCCCTGCGCAGCCTGTCCGCCGAGCCGGACTATGAAAACCAGATGCGGGAGATTTTCGAGCTGCTTCTGGCCCAGGCCGCGGCCGCCTTCCGGCGGCTGCCCTGCGTCGAAGACGTCGATCTGCTGGAAAATATCCTGTACTCCGGCATCTGGCTCAAATACAACGTGAAAAACAGCCGAAAACAGCCCCGCTGAGCCTTCTTGTGCGGTGTGGGGCTTGCTTTTTGAGCCTGTATACGATAAAATAGATGAGATTGTGAAGACCTTTCCGGGAGCGCGGGTGTTTCCCGCTCATGGGCGGCGGCCTGCGCGCTCCTTTTCCACATTGCGATAGAGAGTTGTGAGGAAGTTATTCGATGAAAGATCCCTATGAGGTTCTTGGCGTCCAGCGCGGCGCCAGTGATGAAGAGATCAAGAAAGCCTACCGCGCCAAGTGCAAGCGCTGGCACCCCGACCTGAACCCCGACGACCCCACCGCCGAGGAACACTTCAAAGAGGTGCAGGCCGCCTACGACGCCATCATGAAGGGGGATACCGGCCCCCAGAGCGCCGGCGGCTACAGCCAGCAGGGCTATGGCGGATACAGTCAGCAGAGTTATCAGCAGGGCTACCAGCAGGGCGGCTTTGAGGATGGCTTCTATGGGTTTGACCCCTTCGGCTTTGGGTTTGGCGGATACGGCTACACCCAGCAGCAGCGGGGCCCCAGCAGTTCCAGCAGCGACCCGGCTGAGATCCAGGCGGCCCGCAACTTCATCGTCAACGGCCGCTACGCCGAGGCCCGCCGGGTGCTGGACTCCCAGCGGGACCGGAACGCCCGCTGGTACTATCTGTCCAGCCTGGCCAACCAGGGCCTGGGCCGCAGCATCGACGCTCTGCAGGACGCCCGCCGGGCCGTCCAGCTGGACCCCAACAATACCGAGTACCGCTCTCACCTGAACCGGCTGCAGAATCCGGGCCAGACCTACCGGACCCAGACCACCTACACCAACGCCGGCGGCGGCATCATGCGGTGGTGCTGGTCCATGATCCTGTTGAACCTGCTGTGCAACTGCTGCTGCGGCAACCGCTGGTTCTTCTACCGGCCCTTCTGATGTTCCCCGTTTTTTCGCGCAGTTTCGCCCCTGTCCCGCCCGGACAGGGGCTTTCTTCTTGCCGCTGGATATAGACCTTTCCCACAAATTATGTTAATATATTATTAATGTGACCGGGCGGCCCTACCCCCGGCCTGGATCAACTGGAAAGGATGCTTAACGTATGAAAATCATACTTGTGGGCGGCGGCAAAGTGGGCACGGCCCTGGCCCGTCAGCTCAGCGAGGAAGGCCACAGCGTCACGGTGGTGGACACCAACAAGGCCCGCGTGGAACAAATCGTCCAGAACTACGATGTTTTGGGCGTGGTGGGCAACGGTTCCTCCATTGCCACCCTGTCCGAGGCCGGCATCGAGGACAACGACGTCTTTATCGCCATCACCGGCTCGGACGAGCTGAATCTGCTGTGCTGCATGTTCGCCAAAAAGGCGGGCAGCCGCCACACCATCGCCCGGGTCCGCAACCCGTCCTACAGCCACGAGCTGGACTTTATCCGCCAGCAGACCGGCATCTCGGCCATCATCAACCCCGAGATGGCCGCCGCCGCTGAGATTTCGCGGCTGCTGCGGTTCCCCGGCGCCACCAAGATCGACACCTTCGCCGACGGCCGGGTCCGCCTGATCAAGTTCGCCCTGCTGGAACCCCACGGCCTGGACGGCATGCCCATCCGGGACATCCCCTCCCGGCTGGGCTGCGACATTCTGGTCTGCGCAGTGGAACGGGGCAAGACGGTGACCATTCCCGACGGCAGCTTTGTGCTGCGCAGCGGCGACCTGGTCACCTTCCTGGCCACCCAGGAAAAAGCCCACCAGTTCTTCCTCAAGCTGGGCATCCCGGTCAAGCCGGTGAAAAACGCCATGATCGTGGGCGGCGGCGCCATCGCCTTCTACCTGAGCAAGTCCCTGCTGGCGGACAACGTCAAGGTCCGCATCATCGAGCGGGATCTGAACCGCTGCGACTATCTGGCCGAGGAACTGCCCCAGGCCCAGATTCTCTGTGCCGACGGCTCCAACCGCAGTTTCCTGCTGTCCGAGGGCCTGGACTCCACCGAGGCCTTTGTCTCCCTCACCAACATGGACGAGGAAAACATCCTGCTGTCCCTCTTTGCCAGCAACCACTCCCGCGCCAAGCGGGTCACCAAGATCAACCGGCTGGAATTCGACGATATGCTCTCCAGCTTTGACCTGGGCAGCATCATCTATCCCAAGTACATGACCTGCGACTTCATCGTCCAGTACGTCCGCGCCCTCCAGAACGAGGCCGGCAGCAACATCAAAACCCTCTACCGCATTCTGGACGACCGGGTGGAGGCGCTGGAATTCACCGTCCACGAAAACAGCGCCGTCACCGGCGTCCCCCTGAGCAGCCTGTCCCTGAAACCCAATCTGCTGCTGTGCTGCATCGCCCGGGGCGACCGGATCATCATTCCCCGGGGCGGCGACACCATCCAGGTGGGCGACACCGTCATCGTGGTGACCCTGCAGCATGGCCTCCATGACCTGCGGGACATCGCGGCCGGACAAGGGAGCGCACGCCGATGAATTATGCTGTTGTTTTCCGGCTTTTGGGCTATATTCTGCTGTGCGAGGGCGGCCTGCTGTGCCTGCCGGCCCTGGTCAGCGCCCTGTACGGCGAATGGGATATCCTGTGGATTTTCCTTTTCACCGTGGCCCTCTGCTTTGTGATCGGCCTTTCCCTCACCTTCCTGAAACCCCGCAGCAAGATCTTCCATATGCGGGAGAGCTGCGCCACCGCCGCCCTGACCTGGATTGTCATCAGTATCATGGGCGCCATTCCCTTTGTCCTGTCGGGGGCCATCCCCAACCCCATCGAGGCTCTGTTTGAGACGGTGTCGGGCTTTACCACCACCGGCGCGTCGGTGCTGGCCGACGTGGAGAGCCTGCCCATGGGTATTTTGTTCTGGCGCAGCTTCACCCACTGGATCGGCGGCATGGGCATTCTGGTGTTTCTGCTGGCGGTGATGCCCCTGACCGGCGGCAGCCACGTCAACCTGATGAAGGCCGAAAGCCCCGGCCCCCAGGTGGAAAAGATGGTGCCCTCGGTCCAGGCCACCGCCAAGATCCTCTACACCATCTACCTGGGCATGACCGTTCTCCAGATTCTGTTCATGCTGGCGGGCGGCTGTCCCCTGATGGACTCCCTGCTGCTGACCTTCGGCACCGCAGGCACCGGCGGCTTCGGTGTCCTGAACGACAGCCTGGGCAGCTACTCCACCTATATCCAGGTGGTGGTCACCATCTTTATGATCCTGTTCGGCGTCAACTTCAGCGTCTATTTCTATCTGACCCGCCGCAAGTTCAAAAAGGCCCTCGCCATCGAGGAAGTCCGGTGGTATCTGGCGGTCATCGCCGCCTCCATCCTGCTCATCAGCTGGAACATCCGGGACCTGTTCCCCAACTTCCTCACCGCGATGCAGCAGGCCGCCTTCCAGGTGGCCTCCATCATCACCACCACCGGCTTCTCCAGCTGCGACTTTGACCTGTGGCCCTCCTTCTCCAAGAGCATCCTGGTGGCCCTGATGTTCATTGGCGCCTGCGCCGGCAGTACCGGCGGCGGCATGAAGATCAGCCGTCTGATGGTCCTGGCCAAGAGTATCCGCAAAGAGGTGTTCCAAACCGTTCATCCCAACGCGGTCACCCCCATCCGGGTGGACGGCAAGCCCATCAACCACGAGACCCTCCGGTCCATCAACGTGTTCATGGCGGCTTACATCATCCTGTTTGCGTCGTCGGTGCTGCTGATCAGCCTGGACGGCTACGACTTCACCACCAACTTCACCGCCGTGGCCGCCACCTTCAACAACATCGGCCCCGGCCTGGCGGCCGTAGGTCCCACCGCCAACTTCTCCATCTACTCCGGCTTTTCCAAGCTGGTGCTGACCTTCGACATGCTGGCCGGACGTCTGGAGCTGTTCCCCCTGCTGCTCCTGTTCGCCCCCGAGACCTGGAAGAAATTCTAATTCGCTTTTCTGCGCCCTCTGCCCGCCGGCAGGGGGCTTTTTTGGGCCCAAAACAAAAAATCCGCCCATTCCTGCCGATATCCGGCACGGAACAGCGGATTTTTTTCAGATTCAGATCAGGGCCGCCCCCGAATGGGCCGGCAGCTGGCTCCCCTCCATCATGCTCTGCACCAGGCTGGGCAGGGCGGTCAGGTCTCCGTCGGTCACCCGCAGGGCGGCCGCCAGACCTGCCAGAGCCACCACCCCCAGCACAAAGGCCAGGCGCGCCGGCCAGCGGCGGCGATGCGTCTGCGGCGCCGGGAGGCTTGTCTCTGCTGAGGCAGGGTTTTCCGGCGTTTCGTCCTCCTCAGGGGCAGCGGATTCGGCGGGGGCCGCCTGGGCCTCCCACAGGGGGCCGGGCCGTTTGCCCCGGGGCACAAAGCATACTTCCGGGGACTGGCGGCGGCCTTCGGCGGCACGGCGCAGGATATCCAGCAGCCAGAGGGCGGGATTTTCCCCCGCGCCGGCCAGATAGAACCAGCTGCCCTTCCGGCCGGCCACCGCCACCAGGGTGCGCTCCTCCATCGAAAGAGCCCCCGCCGCCAGATCGGCCTTTGTCACCTTGAGGGTTGCCCGCAGGCGGTCCAGCTCCCGGGCCACCGGGCCGGCGGTTCCCTTTTTGTCCCGCCGGAGGACCAGGGCCTCGATTCGCGCGGCGGCATCGGGGTCCTCACAGCTGCCCGCCCCAAAATCAAAGACGCGGTCCACCCCGTCCCGGCCTTCCAGCCGGGGGGCCAGCAGTTCCAAGGCCAGCTTGTCCCCGCAGGCCAGCAGACGGTCCCGCTTCACCAGGGCCCGGGCGGCACAATCGGCCAGGGTCTGTTCCCCTGTGCCGTACAGCCCCGCCCGAAAGGTCCGGCGCAGCCGTCCCTCCGCCTTGTGCAGCGCGGGGGCCGGGGCCGTCAGGGCCAGAAGGGTTTCGGGCCCCTGGGACCGGCTCTCCACCTGGGTCAGGCCATACCGGCCCGCCAGTCCGGAGGCGGCCCGGCACACCTCCGCCTCCTGTACACCAAAAAACCGGAGCACCCAGCTCTCATTTGCCCCATCCATCCTTGCATTCCTCCTGTCGCTTTCTGCGGTGCATCTGAAAGCCGGTCCGGCAAGGGTGATGGCGCGCTGAAGGGTTTCAGATGGACCTTATAAGATCAACGCCTGGTCCAGTGCCTCCAGCGCCTCAGGCCGGGTGCAGTCCTCGGCCGTCAGGCGGCAGCAGCCCGCCGGGGCCTTGCCCTGCATCAGCCGCAGGGCCAGCTCCAGGGCCGCATGGGCCGCCCGGGCCCGGACATTTTCCCGCCCCGAACGGACGTAGTGGAATTTTTCCACCCAAACGCCGTCCTCCGTGGCACCGGCAATATAGACGGTGCCCACCGGGCGCACTTGGTCGCCGCCCCCCGGGCCTGCCAGCCCGGTGACCGAGACCGCTAGGTCCGCGCCGGCAGCCCGCCGGGCGCCCAGCGCCATCTGGGCCGCCACCGGTCCCGACACCACGTTGTAGCGCTCAATCACCGCCGGGTCCACCCCCAGCAGCCGGGCCTTGGCCTGTTCCCAATAGGTCACAAAGCCATAGCCGAACACATGGCTTGCCCCCGGCACTGCGGTGAGCTGCTGGGCGATGAGGCCGCCGGTGCAGCTCTCGGCGGTGGCCAGGGTCATGCCCTTGGCCTCCAGGGTGTGGATCACGGTATGCGCCAAACCAGGTACATCTTCATCATACACCGCGTCGCCAAGAATATCATAGAACTTTTTGGCATATGCCCGGCACATGGCCTCCCCGTCCTGGTCGCTGGCGGCCCGGGCGGTGATGCGGATTTCGCTCTCGCCGGTCTTGCAGTAGATGGCCGCGGTGGGGTTGGGGCTGCTGAGCAGGTGCCGCACACGGTACTCGATCTCGCTCTCGCCCCCCAGAACCCGCAGCGTCAGGGAGTGAAGGGTGCAGTTCTGCCGGGCCAGCAGCCAGGGCCGGACCTGTTCCGCCCACATGGCTTTCATCTCGGCCGGCACCCCCGGCATCAGGACGGCGCAGCGGCCGTCCTGCTCAAACCAGGCCCCCGGCGCGGTGCCGTGGGCGTTGGGGATTTTCCGGCCGTGAACCGGCACCATGGCCTGTTTGCGGTTGTTGGGGGTGGTCTGACGGCCCATCCGGGTGAAAAAGCTCACGATCTTCTCCCACTCCTCGGGGTCAAAGACCAGCGTATCCCCGTAGCAGGCCGCCACCGTCTCCTTGGTCAGGTCGTCGTCGGTGGGCCCCAGCCCGCCGGTGAAAACCAGCAGGTCGCAGCGGTCCTTGGCCTCCCGCACCCAGTCGGCCAGCCGCTCATGGTTATCCCCCACGGTGCTCTGGCGCTGAACGGTAATGCCCAGCTGGGCCAGCTCCTGGCTGAGGAACTGGGCATTGGTATTCAAGATATTCCCCAGCAGCAGCTCGGTGCCCACGCTGATGATTTCTGCCGTCATGGCTCGGCCTCCCCTCAGTCTTCCAGCTCCAGCTCGTCATTGATGCGGATGCGCAGCCGCTCGGTCTGGGCCGCTGCCTCGGCCTCCAGCTGGACCAGGCCGGGCATGGCGGCCTCCGCCTCCAGAATCTCCTCCAGGGTGGGGCGGAGTTTGGGGTGGGGCGGGGTGAAGATGGTGCAGCAGTCCTCATAGGGCAGGATGCTGGTCTCAAAGGTGCCGATGTGCCGGGCAGTCTCCACAATCTCGGTCTTGTCCATGCCGATCAGGGGGCGCAGAACCGGCAGGTCCTGGGCTGCATCGGTGCAGCGGAGGGCGTGGACGGTCTGGCTGGCCACCTGGGCCAGGCTCTCGCCGGTGATGAGGGCCTCGCAGCCCTGGCGCTGGGCGATCTGGCCCGCAATCCGCATCATGCTGCGGCGCATCAGAACGGTGAACAGCATGGCGGGGGCATTGTCTCGGATATACTCCTGAGGACGGGTATAGGGCACCACAAACAGGTTGCAGCTGCCGGTGTAGACGGTGGTGCGCTGGGCCAGGGCAATCACCTTGCGGCGGGCCCGCTCAGAGGTATAGGGAGGCGAGGCGAAGTGGATGTGATCCAGCGCCAGGCCCCGCTTGGCCATACGGTAGGCCGCCACCGGGCTGTCAATGCCGCCCGACAGCATATTCAGGGCGCGGCCGCTGGTGCCCACCGGCAGACCGCCCTCGCCGGGGGTCTTGGGGCCGTGGACGTAGGCCCCGCGGTCCCGGATTTCCACAATCACCTTGCAGTCCGGGTTGTGGACGTCCACCTTCAGCCGGGGATGACGCTCCAGCAGATAGGCGCCCAGCTCCCGCATCAGGGCGGGGCTGTCCATGGGGAAGGTCTTGTCCGAACGGCGGGCCTCCACCTTAAAGGTGACGGCATGGCGCAGGCTGTCTCCCAGATAGGACTCGGCGGTGCGGCAGATGGCGTCAAAGTCCTTTTCACAGACGGCGCTGCGGCTGACTGCCGCCAGGCCGAACACCTTGCTCACCCGCTCAAAGGCCAGGTCCAGGTCGGCCCCGTCCTCCTCCGGCTCCATGTAAAAGGTGGACTGGGCGCACCAGACGTTGAACTTGCCGGCGTCCTTCAGCCGGAAGCGCAGAATTTTCATGAGGGCGGACTCAAACTGATTCCGGTTGAGGCCCTTGAGGGACATTTCGCCCTGGTAGCCAATGATTACTTCCTGCATATACATTCTCCTACTATAACAATCTGTCAAAACAAAAGCCAGTCCGGCCCGGGCCGGACCGGCCGTTTCCGGTTCCTTTAAAAGGACGCCAGGGTTTTCATGCCGGCCTCAAACCGCTCCAGGAAGGCGTCCACATCCTCGGGGGTGTTGTCAGCGCAGAAGGACACCCGGATGGCGGTGTCGATGGCCCGATCGCTGCGGCCCATGACCGCCAATGTATGGCTGGGCTCACCCCGGCCGCAGGCCGACGCCGAGGAGACATATACCTTCGCCTCGGCCAGCCAGGCCAGCATGGTCTCGCTCTTGATCCGGTTCTGGCTGAAATTCAGGATTTCAGGCACGCCGTCGGCGGGGCTGTTGATCTCCACCGTGGGGAAGGCCGCCAGCCCGGCCCGCAGCCGGTCATTCAGCTCCCGCACACGGGCGGTGCGCTCCCGCAGGGTGGGGGCCAGCTTTTGGGCAGCGGCCGCCAGGCCCAGGGCATAGGGCAGGTTCTCGGTGCCGGGCCGGATGCCCCGCTCCTGCTCGCCTCCCAGATAGGGCGGCCGGAAGCTCTGGATCAGCTTGTCGCTGAGGAACAGGCCGCCCACCCCCTTGGGGGCGTGAATCTTGTGGCCGCTGACGGTAAAGCTGTCGATGCCGCTGTCCGCCAGCTTGACCGGCAGCCGCATCCAGGCCTGGACGCCGTCCACATGGACCATCACCCGGGAGTTGATCTTTTTGGCCTCCCGGGCCAGGCGCTCCACGTCGCAGCGGGCGCCGGTCTCGTTGTTCACCATCATGCAGGCCACCAGGACGGTGGAACGATCCACCTGTTCCAGCATCCGGTCCACATCCAGCCGGCCATCGGCCTCAGGGTCCACAAACACCACCTGCCAGCCGCTGGAAGCCAGCTGCTCCAGAGGACGGCGGACGCTGGGATGCTCAAACCCCGAGCAGATGATCTTTTTGCCAAAGGTCTTGGTGAGAGCGCCGCCCAGCAGGGCCAGGTTGTTTCCCTCGCTGCCGCAGGAGGTGAAGTAAAACTCCTTGCTCTTGCAGCCGATGGTGCGGGCCAGAGCGGCCCGGGCATGGCCGAGGGCCGCCTCGCTCTCGGCGCCGGGCCGGTAAAGGGAGGAGGGATTGGCCCAGTGCTCCAGCATGGCGGTATGGATGACATCGGCCACCGCGGGGTCCACGATGGTGGTGGCCGCGTTGTCCAGATAATGCAGCGAAGGGTCTGTGCGCATCAAATTACCTGCTTTCTGTCAAGAATTCCTATTTTATAAGTATAGCATAAATCAAGCCAGGAAGAAAGGCCCCGCCGCCCCCTGGCAAAATTCACCTGCCGCCTTGCGCGGCGGTGGCGGGCGCTGTATAATAGAATCAATCATCAAAAGTCCCCGGGAAA
Source organism: Faecalibacterium sp. An122 (assembly GCF_002160895.1). Lineage (GTDB taxonomy): Bacteria > Bacillota > Clostridia > Oscillospirales > Ruminococcaceae > Faecalibacterium. Next base: position 31,506 of record NZ_NFLL01000013.1, read on the forward strand.
CCGGGGCAAGGAGGACCCTATGGCAGACTATCAGGAATACCGCCGCCATGTTCTGCACAGGCGGTGGCGCAGGACGTTTTCCACCGTGCTGGCGTTTCTGATGCTGGTGCTGCTGTGCGGCGTATGGGTGCTGTGGCGTCAGCTCTACCCCACCCGCCGCGAAAACAAAACGCCCCAGGTCACCCTGCTGGAACAGACCCTGCCCAGCACCGAATGGCGTACCCTCAGCTACACCCGTCAGACCAGCCTCACCGTCCAGAAACTGACCGACGGCATCACCACCGCCATGGATTTCCGGCTGGCGTCCATGCCCGAAACCCAGACCGCGCCGGTGGATCTGAGCTATTTTGACAACGCCGTCTTTCTGGGAGACAGCCTGACCCAGGGCCTGCAGATCTACGACACCGGCCTTCCCAACGCCCACTATTGTGCTTACCGCGGGGTAGGCCCCAGCGCGGTGGTCAACGGCACCACCTGCACCCGGGTGGACGGCATCCAGGAAGTGCCGCTGGATGCAATGGTATCTTATGCCCCCGAATCCGTGTACATTCTGCTGGGCACCAACGTCCTGACCCAGGACACCGACTACACCAGTTTCCTCAACTACTACAGCCTGATGCTGGACCGCATCCGGAACCTTTTGCCGGACGCGGACATCTATGTCCAGTCCATCACGCCGGTGCGCCCCGAAGTCAGCGCCGACGCCAAGCACGCCGGCATGTATGCCGAGCGGTTCATCCGGGTCAACAATGACCTGGCGGCCCTGGCCGTGGAAAAGGGCTGCTACTTCCTGGATCTTTGGGAGGTGCTGGCGGACGAAAACGGCGACCTGAAAGCCGAATACGCCCAACCCGACGGCTACCATCTGTTGCCTGCGGGCTATACCGCCTGGGTGGAGTACCTGCGCACCCATGTGGCCCACAACGACATTGTGAACCCCACCGAAGAACAGGTCCAGACCGCTGAGGCCGGCGTCCAGACCGAAAGTCTCCCCGCCGCAGCCAGCATCCCGGCCTGATTTCCCCTCAAAACACAAACAAAAAGGACAGCGCGTCATCCGACCGCTGTCCCTTTTCTTTTTTGGTTCTTGTTACCGCTTGGCGATGCACTCGATCTCCAGCTTGGCGCCCTTGGGGATGGCGGCCACCTGCACGCAGCTGCGGGCGGGATACGGCTCGCTGAAAGCCTGGGCGTAGACCTGGTTCACTGCGGCGAAATCGTTGATGTCGGCCAGGAAAATCACCGTCTTGACCACGTTGGCCATGGTGAGGCCGGCCTGGGCCAGAATGGCCTTGATGTTGGCCAGGCTCTGGGCGGCCTGCTCCTCCACGGTGTCAGCCATCAGGCCGGTGGCAGGGTTCACAGGAATCTGACCCGACACAAAGACCAGATCCCCCAGGTCCAGAGCCTGGCTGTAGGGACCGATGGCGGCGGGTGCGTTGGAAGTGGAAACAACGTTCATGGTAAGTTCTCCTTTTGCGGCAGGCTTGCGCCTGGGTGATGTATATTCGTCGAATGAAAGCCCCTGTCGAAGCGGAACGGCCCGGCCCATCACGCTGGGCTCACAGGGCCGCAGGCCGGGAGCCTTATAAAGCTGCCGGGAAACTGTCCCCTTTCGCCTGACCTGCTTCTGCGGCTGTCTGCCCATTTTTCTCTCAAAAGCAGGCGTAAAGACCGAAAAATCAGACTGGCACGACGCTGGACTCACAGGGCCGCAGGCCGGGAACCTCCTAAAGCGGCTGGAACCTTATCGCCGGCAGGGCCTTGTGAGGACCACAGCAGTCAGCGGTACCAGGTGAAGCTTTTTGCCAAGCTTTTTCTCGAAAAAGCGGGGTCAGGTGCGTTCGGCGACCAGCTGGAAACCGGCTTTGGCCAGCTCGGTGCGGATCTGCTCGATCTGGGCGGCGTCGCGGGTCTCCATGCCCAGCTTGAGGAAACAGCTGGAGATGGGCATGTCGGGATCGGAACCGTCGTACTGAACCGATACCACGTTGCCACCGCACTCGGCCACAATCCGGGACACTTTGGTCAGCTGGCCCGGCTTGTCCTCCAGGGCAATGGTCAGATTGGACTTCCGCCCGCTCATCACCAGACCGCGGGTGATGACACGGCTGAGGATGTTGACGTCAATGTTGCCGCCCGACACCACACAGACCACCTTCTTGCCCTGAATGGGCAGCTTGTGGAACAGGGCCGCCGCCACCGGCACCGCGCCGGCTCCCTCGGCCACCAGCTTCTGGTTCTCCATCAGGGAGAGGATGGCCGCTGCGATTTCGTCCTCGCTGACGGTGACCACCTCGTCCACGTACTTTTCGCACATTTCATAGGTCAGCTCGCCGGGGGTCTTGACCTGGATGCCGTCCGCAAAGGTGGAAGCGGTGTCCAGGGTCTGGTACTTGTGCTGCTTCACCGACTGGTACATGCTGGGCGCACCCGCCGCCTGGACACCGTAGACCTTTACCTCAGGCCGCAGGGACTTGATGGTGAAGGCAATGCCGGCGATCAGGCCGCCGCCGCCGATGGGCACAATCACTGCGTCCAGGTCGGGCAGCTGGTCCAGAATCTCCAGACCGATGGTGCCCTGCCCTGCGATGACCAGCTCATCGTCGTAGGGATGAATGAAGGTCATGCCGGTCTCGGCCTGGAGCTCCACCGCCTTGTCGTGGGCGTCGTCGTAGGTGCCCGGCACCAGACAGACCTCAGCGCCCAGGTTCTTGGTGTTCTCCACCTTCATGATGGGGGCGCCGTCCGGCATGCAGACAATGCTCTTGATCCCCCGGCGGGTGGCGGACAGGGCCACGCCCTGGGCGTGGTTGCCCGCCGAACATGCAATGACACCCCGGCTGCGCTCCTCCTCCGACAGCTGGCTGATCTTATAATAGGCGCCCCGCACCTTGAAACTGCCGGTCACCTGGAGATTCTCGGTTTTCAGGTAGATATGGCAGTCCTTGGACAGCAGGGGTGCCTCGATCAGGTCGGTGCGGCGGGCGATGTCCTTCAGCACAAAGGCAGCGTGGTAGATTTTATCCAGTGTAAGCATAATCCCTCTCCCAACAAAATACAGGGCCGGGACGCCCTGTGTCTCTTTCTGTAAAAAGATCTGATAGACACCAGTATAGATTACATAAACTGTTTTGTCAAATGAAATCCTTTCACGACGCATTCCGGCTACCGTCGCCGGGGGCGCAGACCGGCCCCTCCAAACGACAAAGACCCCCATCCGAGCCGCATCGGACAGGGGCCTTTGTCTCAAATAACAGGAAATCGCAGCGTTCAGTCCATCGCCTGAAGGATGGCGTCGCCCATGGCGGCGCAGCCCAGGCAGGTGCAGCCTTCGCTCATGTTGTCGGCGGTGCGCAGGCCGGCATCCAGCACCTTGCCCACGGCCGCCTCAATGCAGTCGGCCTCGGCCGCCATCCCGAAGCTGTAGCGCAGCATCATGGCTGCCGACAGGATGCAGGCGGTGGGGTTGACCACGTCTTTGCCGGCAATGTCGGGGGCCGAGCCGTGGATGGGCTCATAGAGGCCCCGGGTCCCCTCGCCCAGCGAGGAGGAGGGAATCATGCCGATGGAACCGGTAATCATGGAAGCCTCATCCGACAGGATGTCGCCGAACATATTCTCGGTGACGATGACGTCGAACTGGGCGGGATTCTTGACGATCTGCATGGCGCAGTTGTCCACGAACATCTCGCTGTACTCCACATCGGGATACTCGGCCTGGAGGCGGTGCATCACCGCACGCCACAGGCGGCTGGTGTCCAGAACGTTGGCCTTATCCACACAGCACAGCTTCTTGCGGCGCTTCTGAGCCGTCTCAAAGCCGATGCGGCCGATCCGCTCGATCTCATGCTCGGAATAGGGCATCAGGTCCACCGCCTGCTTTTCGCCGCTGGGCAGGGTGTCGGTGCGGTGCTCGCCGAAATAGACGCCGCCGGTCAGTTCCCGCACAATGATGAAGTCAATCCCCTGGGCCACAATCTCAGGCTTGAGGGGGCTGGCCGGGGCCAGCTGGGGCCAGATTTTGGCCGGGCGGCTGTTGGAGTACAGGCCCATGCCGGCCCGCAGGCGCAGCAGGCCCTTTTCGGGGCGCTTGTCGCCGGGCATCCCCTCCCACTTGGGGCCGCCCACCGCGCCCAGCAGAACGCTGTCGGCGGCCAGGCATTTGTCCAGCTCGTGCTGGGGCAGCGGGTCGCCGTATTTGTCGATGGCCTCGCCGCCCATGGCGGTGTCAATGTAGTGGAAGGTGTGGCCGTATTTCTCGGCCACCTTATCCAGCACCCGCAGGGCCTGGCGGACAATCTCGGGGCTGGCGCAGTCGCCCCAGATGACGGCAATGTTCTTTTCCATGGCGGTATCCCTTTCTTACTTGGCGTTCTTGGCCTGGATGGAGTTCATCAGGCCGCCGGCGGCGATGATCTCCTGGATGAAGGGCGGGAACGGCTCGGCCTGAAAGACCGCGCCGGTGGTCTCGTCGGTGATGACGCCGGTGTCAAAGTCCACGCTCACCAGGTCGCCGGCCTCGATGGCCTCGGCGGCTGCCTCACACTCCAGGATGGGCAGGCCGATGTTGATGCTGTTGCGGTAGAAAATCCGTGCAAAGCTCTTGGCGATGACCACCGAGATGCCGCTGGTCTTGATGCACAGGGGTGCGTGCTCCCGGGAGGAGCCGCAGCCGAAGTTCCAGCCGCCCACCATCACGTCCCCGGGCTGGACCTTGGCGACAAATTCCTTGTCGATGTCCTCCATGCAGTGGGAGGCCAGCTCTTTGGCGTCCTGGGTGTTCAGGTAGCGGGCCGGGATGATGACGTCGGTGTCCACGTTGTCGGGATATTTAAAAACATGACCTTTCGCGTTCATTGCAGTGTGCTCCTTTCGTCGTCAGACCGTGCGGGGGTCGGTGATATAGCCGGTGAGGGCCGAGGCGGCTGCCGTGGCCGGGCTGGCCAGGTAGACCTCGCTCTTGACGTGGCCCATGCGGCCCACGAAGTTGCGGTTGGTGGTGGAGACGCAGCGCTCGCCCTCGGCCAGGATGCCCATGTAGCCGCCCAGGCAGGGGCCGCAGGTGGGGGTGGAGACGATGCAGCCTGCATCGATGAAGGCCTCGGCCCAGCCGCGGCGGATGCACTCTTTATAGACTGCCATGGTGGCCGGAATGATGATGCCCCGGACGCCCTTGGCGATGTGCTTGCCCTTGAGGATGTTGTAGGCGGCCTCCATGTCCTCCAGACGGCCGTTGGTGCAGCTGCCGATCACCACCTGATCGATCTTGATGTCGCCGCCCTCGCTGGCGGGGTGGGTGTTCTCGGGCAGGTGGGGATAGCTGACGGTGGGCACCAGGGCGGACAGGTCAATCTCGATGGTCTGCTCGTACTCGGCGTCGGGGTCAGCCTCGTAATAGACGGGGGTGCGCTGGCTGCGGCCGGCCAGATAGGCCTTGGTCACCTCGTCCACCGGGAAGATGCCGTTCTTGGCGCCGGCCTCAATGGCCATGTTGCAGACGCACAGACGGTCCTCCATGGTGAGGCTGGCCACGCCGGGGCCGGTGAACTCCATGGACTTGTACAGAGCGCCGTCCACGCCGATCTGGCCGATGATGGAGAGGATCAGGTCCTTGCCCGAGACCCGCTCGGGCAGCGAGCCGGTGAGGACGAACCGGATGGCGGCGGGCACCTTGAACCATGCCATGCCGGTGGCCATACCGGCGGCCATGTCGGTGGAGCCCACGCCGGTGGAAAAGGCGCCCAGAGCGCCGTAGGTGCAGGTGTGGCTGTCGGCGCCGATGATGCAGTCGCCGGCGGTGACGATGCCTTTTTCAGGCAGGAGGGCGTGTTCAATGCCCATTTCGCCCACGTCGTAGAAGTTGAGGATGTCGTATTTGTTGGCGAAGGTGCGGCACTGCTTGGACTGGGTGGCGCTCTTGATGTCCTTGTTGGGGACGAAGTGGTCCAGGACGATGGCGATGTGCTCCTTGTCGAACACGCTGTCAAAGCCGGCCTTCTCAAACTCGTTGATGGCCACCGGGGTGGTGATGTCGTTGCCCAGGACGATGTCCAGCTTGGCGTTGATGAGCTGGCCGGCCTTGACCTGGTCCAGGCCCGCGTGAGCGGCCAGAATCTTCTGCGTCAGAGTCATTCCCATGATATGGTTCTCCCTTCATCCATTCTCACTTGTTGTTGATGGCCGACACCAGCGCCCGGATACCGGCCACAATGATGTCGGTGTCGGTGCCGGCGCCCCAGGTGGTGGTGCCGTCGCCCCAGACCAGGCCCACATAGGAGGCGGCGCGGGAAGTGGAGCCGCCGTCCAGGCTGTGCTCAGAGTACTGCTCCAGGTGGAAGTCCATGCCGGTGGCGGTCTGGATGGCGTTGGCCACAGCGTCCAGACGGCCGTTGCCGATGGCCACCACTTCGCGGGTGGAGCCGTTCATCTCCAGGGTGACCGATGCGGTGATGCCGCTCTTCTGGATGAAGTGGGCCTCGGCCACGTTGAGGGGTTTCTGCTTGTTGAGGTATTCCTGCTCAAAGATACGGCAGACCTCGGCGGCGGACAGTTCCTTGTGGCTGTGGTCGGACACGGCCTTGACCTTGTAGCCCAGATCCTCCCGCATTTTGGCGGGCAGGTTGTAGCCGAAGTTCTGTTCCAGCACAAAGCCGATGCCGCCCTTGCCGCTCTGGCTGTTGATGCGGATGACGTCGGCGTCGTAGGTACGGCCGATGTCGTGGGGATCGATGGGGATATAGGGGCAGGTCCAGCGGTGCTCGCCGTTGGCCTTGCGGTAGTTCATGCCCTTGGCGATGGCGTCCTGATGGCTGCCCGAGAAGGCGGCGAACACCAGCTGGCCGGCGTAGGGGCTGCGCTCATAGACATGCATCCGGGTGACCCGCTCGTAGGTCTCGCAGATGGCGGGCAGGTCGGAGAAGTCCAGCTTGGGATCTACGCCATGGCTGTACATATTCAGGGCCAGAGTGATGGCGTCCACATTGCCGGTGCGCTCGCCGTTGCCGAACAGGCAGCACTCAATTCGCTGTGCGCCCGCCAGGACGGCCAGCTCGGCGCAGGCCACGCCGGTGCCGCGGTCGTTGTGGGGATGGGTGGAGAGGATGACGCTGTCCCGGTTGTGGAGGTGGGCCGAGCAGTACTCGATCTGGCTGGCGTAGATGTGGGGCATGCTCATCTCCACCGTGACCGGCAGGTTGATGATCATGGGACGGTCGGGGGTGGGCTCCATGATGTCGATGACGGCGTTGCAGACTTCCAGAGCGTAGTCGGGCTCGGTGCCGGTGAAGCTCTCGGGGCTGTACTCAAACAGGAAGTTGCCCTCATATTCCTCGCTCAGCTGTTTGACCAGCTTGGCGCCGTCGATGGCGATCTGTTTGATCTCGTCCTTGGACTTGTGGAACACCTGTTCCCGCTGGGCCACCGAGGTGGAGTTGTAGAAGTGGATGACGGCCCGGGGAGCGCCCTTGACGGCCTCGAAGGTACGGCGGATGATGTGGTCGCGGCACTGGGTCAGAACCTGGACGGTAACGTCCTCGGGGATCATGTTCTGCTCGATCAAAGTCCGCAGGAACTCATACTCGGTCTCGCTGGCGGCGGGGAAACCCACTTCGATCTCCTTGAAGCCGATCTTGACCAGCATCTGGAAGAACTCGATTTTTTCCTCCAGGCTCATGGGGACGATCAGAGCCTGGTTGCCGTCCCGCAGGTCCACGCTGCAGAAGGCGGGAGCGGTCTCGATGTGGTCTTTCTTGACCCAGCTGTCATAGCCGGCGGGTGCGGGGTAGTATCCGGGTGCGTACTTGGTGGCGTCCATCATAGCGGTATCCTCCTAAACGATGCGTAAAATACGTCGAATCCCTGGCTGCGCATACAAAAAGGCCCTCGTCGCTCAGGGGGCGAAAGCCCTGAGAGACGAGAGCCTGTAAGTTCTTTTACAGGGCACCCGTGGTACCACTCTCTTTGCCGCAGATGATGCGGCCGCTCGACACGATCAGCCAGCCACTGGCGGCGAATCGCTGCCCCAATAACGGTGGGCATCCGTCGAAGCCTACTGGAAATGATCGTTCAGCTTCGCTGCTCAGGGGCCAGTAGCCGAAAGTTCCCACACCGCCTTACACCACCCGGCGGCTCTCTGCAAGCGGGACATCCTTCGATTTTTCCCCGTCAGCGCATTTGGTTGATTGCTAACATTGCGCTTATTTTATCACTCTACGCTCCTAAAGTCAACCCCGACTTTTCCGCTTTTTTGAAAAAAAGCTTGGCAAAAAACTTCACTGGGTACCATACACTTTCCGGGTCTCCGACACTTCCGCGGGGCCTCTACGCCCAGGCTCGCACCCGGCGTTTGGGGCTGCGCCCCGGTTCGATGCAAACGGACTCAAAACCTGATTTTACAGGTCAAGCATTGTCATCCGCTCTAGAAGGCTCCCGGCGTCTGGGGCTGTGCCCCGGTTCGATGCAAACGGACTCAAAACCTGATTTTACAAGTCAAGCATTGTCATCCGCTTTAGAAGGCTCCCGGCGTCTGGGGCTGTGCCCCGGTTCGATGCAAACGGACTCAAAACCTGATTTTACAGGTCAAGCATTGTCATCCGCTTTAGAAGGCTCCCGGCGTTTGCGTCTGTGGCGCGATGCGATATAAGGTTTTCCCTGGCCTCATTTCATCGTACCGTCGACTTTTGTGATCCGCCCAGGGCCCTGCCGATGGTTCCCCAAAAGATCGGCCTGCACAGTTCCCGGACACACAGGGCCGCCGGCCGGGAACCTCATAAAGCGATAAAGTGTCTGAACCCCGACCTCCGGCAGGACTTGGTGAGGACTGCAGCAGTCAGCGCAGTACCAGATGAATCAGTCTCCACAAAACCATGCATCGTACCGCGCCGCAGGCGCAAACGTCGTGTGAGCAAGGCGTGTTTGCCGCCGGCGGGAGTGTATAAAGAGCGGCCAGAGTTCATGGTACGCTGAAACCAGGCCGCCGGCAGGACTTGGTGAGGACTGCAGCAGTCAGCGCGGCACCAGATGAATCAGCCTCCACAAAACCATGCATCGTACCGCGCCGCAGGCGCAAACGTCGTGTGAGTAAGGTGTGTTTGCCGCCGGCAGGGGTGTATAAAGAGCGGCCAGAGTTCATGGTACCCAGTAAAGCTTTTTGCCAAGCTTTTTCTCGAAAAAGCGGGGTGATTTGTAAAGTTTGCATTAAAACAACCGGCTTAGCCTTGCATCTGCAGGTCAGTTTGTTGTACTATTAGAGTAGCAAAAGAAACGCTCCTGCGCGGCGCGCAAAGATACGGAAAGCGAAGGTGGTATCCATGGATGCATTTGTCAGTTTTTCGGACGTGTCGAAATACTACCAGACCGGCGACGTCCGGGTCGCCGCGGCGGATCACATGACCTTTCATGTCAACAAGGGGGAGTTCTGCGTCATCGTGGGCCCCTCCGGCGCTGGCAAGACCACCCTGCTGAATATGCTGGGCGGCATGGACCGCTGCGACGAGGGCCGTATTGTCCTGGACGGCGCCGAGGTCAGCCGCTTTGACGAAAAAGAGCTCACCGCCTACCGCCGGTACGACGTGGGGTTTGTGTTCCAGTTCTATAACCTGGTACAGAACCTCACCGCCCTGGAAAACGTGGAACTGGCCATCGAGATCTGCCGCAATCCCCTGGACCCCGCCGAAACCCTGAAAAGCGTGGGCCTGGGCCAGCGGCTCAATAACTTCCCCGCCCAGCTGTCGGGCGGTGAACAGCAGCGCGTGGCCATCGCTCGCGCCCTGGCCAAAAACCCCAAGATCCTTCTGTGTGACGAGCCCACCGGCGCTCTGGACTACAAGACCGGCAAGTCGGTGCTGGCTTTGCTGCAGGATACCTGCCGCAAGACTGGCCGTACCGTCATCGTCATCACTCACAACACAGCCTTAACCGGTATGGCCGACCGGATCGTACAGGTGCGAAGCGGCCAGATCATCTCCAACGAGGTGAACGAGCACCCTGTCCCGGTGGAAGAGATCGAGTGGTGAGCCAACGTGAAAAAGACCTATCGGAAAAATATGTGGCGGGAACTTTCCGCCAGCAAAAGCCGCTTTGCCTCGGTGTTCGGCATCGTCCTGCTGGGTGTCATGATGCTGTCGGGCCTGCTCAGCGTCGCCCCCGGCATGCGCCGGGCCGGCAACACCTGGTACACCCAGCAGAATGTCTTTGATATCCGGGTGGTGTCCACCCTGGGCCTCAGCGAAAAGGACATCGAGGCCATCTCGGCGGTGGAAGGCGTGGACGCCGTCATGCCGGTGAAATCGGTGGACTGTGAGGCCAGCTACCGCAAGGGCAATACCCTGGCGGTGCGGGTGCAGCAGCTGCCGGTCTACCCCACCCTCACCGACGAGGCCACCATGAACCGCCTGGTGCTGGAATCGGGCCGGATGCCCGAGGCCTCCGGCGAGTGCGTGGTCCAGGTACTGGACCCCGGCGCGGCCTCCAGCATCCGGCTGGGGGACGTCATCACCCTGTCGGGCGCGTCCGACGTGGCGACCGATACTTTGACGGTGGTGGGCTTTGTAAAAGACCCGCTCTACTTCTCCAATGAGACCGAGAGCACCACCGCCGGCAACGGCGCTCTGGGGATGGCCATTTACACCCCCGACGGCAGTCTGACCATGGACTACTACGCCTCCTGCTACATCAAGGTGGCAGACGCCGCCCCGTACGACAACTATTCCGACGAATACCAGGCCGCCGTGGACACCGTCATGGACGGGCTGGAAGCCATCAGCGCCCAGCAGTCGGACCAGCGGCGGAACGACCTGATTGACTCTGCCCAGGCCCAGCTGGATGACGCCCGGGTCGAGTTTGAGGCCAAGGAAGCGGAAGCCCAGGCCCAGCTGGCTGAGGCCCAGCAGCAGCTGGACGACGCCAAAGCCCAGCTGGATCAGGGCGAGGCCGAATACGCCAGCGGGCTGGCCCAGCTGGAAGCCCAGAAGGCCGCCCTGCCCGACTCCATGGCTAGCGGCGCCGACCAGCTGGTGGACGCCCAGGCGCAGGTGCTGGACTTTGAGGCCCAGCTGGAACAGATCAAGCAGCTGGTTACCCTGAAAAGCGTGGCCGACCCCATGCTGGGCTACGCCGAGGACATTCTGGCCAATGCCGAGGCCGCCCTGGAGGAGGCCGAGCCCGACGACGTCAACTATGTGGAGCTGCGGGACCTGCTGGCCCGTGCCCAGGCCCTCTATGACTCCACCTATCAGCAGCTGGCCGACTACCAGGCCCAGCTGGACGAGGGCAAGCGCCAGATGTACCAGCAGGGTCTGATCTCCTCCCCCAACCTCTCCAACGAGGAACTGGTGACCGAGGCGGAAGCCGCCCTGCGGCAGATGAAACTGGATCTTCTCTCGGGCCAGCTGGCCCTGAACACCGGCAACGCCCAGGCGTGGACCGCCTTTGACGCCGCCGAAAAGCAGCTGGAATCCGCCCGTGCCCAGCTGGACCAGGGCTGGACCGAGTACAACGAGGGCGCCGCGGAATTCGCCCAGCAGAAGGCCGACGCCGAGGCCCAGCTGGCCGACGCCCGCCAGCAGCTGAACGACGCCCAGGAGCAGGTGGACGACATCACCAGCGGCGAATGGTACGTCCTGGACCGGGGCAGCGTGGTTTCGATGGTCATGTTCGAGCAGAACGCCGACCGCATTGAGTCCATCGCCCGGGTGTTCCCCATCTTCTTCTTCCTGGTGGCGGCCCTGGTGGCCAGCACCACCATGACCCGGATGGTGGAGGAAAACCGCACCCAGATGGGCACCTTCAAGGCCTTGGGCTACAGCGACCGGGAGATCACCGCCAAGTACCTGGTCTACGGCATCACCGCCGGGCTGCTGGGCTGTGCCGGCGGCATGATACTGGGCTTCTACGGCCTGCCCGCCGTCATCTGGTTCGCCTACTCCACCGTCTTTGACCTGCCCACCTTCCAGCTGCGGATCTATCCCGGCCTGGCAGTCATGAGCATCCTCATCAGCACCGGCGTGGTGGGCCTCACCACCCTGGCGGCCTGCCGGGTTTCCCTGCGGGAGAAACCCGCCGCCCTGCTGCTGCCCCGGGCTCCTGCCGCCGGCAAACGGATTTTCCTGGAGCGCATCCGCCCCCTGTGGCGCAGGATGACCTTCTCCCAGAAGACCACCGCCCGCAACCTGTTCCGCTACAAAAAGCGGTTCTATATGACGGTGCTGGGCGTGGCGGGCTGCACCGCCCTGCTGCTGATCGGCTTTGGCCTGCAGGACTCCATTGTGGAGATCGTCACCCGGCAGTATGACACCATCCAGAAGGCCGACCTGACCATCTCCCTGTCCAGCGACAAGGCTCTGGAAGTGGAGGGCGGCCTCACCGAGGCCCTCACCTCCCGGGATGAGGTGGAGAGCTGGGGCGCCTTCTACACCCGCACCGTCTCGGTGTCGGACACCAAGGACGGCAGCAACGAGCTGAGCGTCACCCTGGTGGCCGCCGAGGCCCCCCAGAAGCTGACCGAATACTTCACCCTGGAGAGCCGCACGGGCAATGAGCTGCCCTTCACCGACGGCAGCGTGGTGCTGAGCGAAAAGACCGCCGAGCTGCTGGGCCTGTCGGCCGGAGATACCTTCTGGGTGCAGGGCACCAACGGTTCCTATGTGGAGCTGACCCTCACCGGCGTGGCCAAGAACTATCTGGGAGCCTACCTCTATGTGACCCAGAAGACCCTGGACCGCCTGGTGGCCGATCCCGCATGGAACACCGTCTATGTGTCCACCTCCTGTGAGACCGACTCGGACCGGGAGAACCTGAGCACCATCCTGCTGGGCTGCAACTATGTGGCCAGCACCTCCTTCACCGCCGACACCGCCGCCATGTACGACAGCACCATCACCTGCATCAACTATGTGGTTCTGCTGATCATCGCCTGTGCGGCAGCTCTGGCCGCGGTGGTGCTGTACAACCTCATCAGCGTCAACATCGGCGAGCGGAAAAAGGAGCTGGCCACCATCAAGGTGCTGGGCTTCTTTGACAAGGAAGTCTACCGCTATATCTTCCGGGAGATTGAGCTGCTGAGCGTCATCGGCGCCGTGGTGGGCCTGCTCATCGGCGCCCCCATGCACCAGTTTGTCATCCGCACCGTGGAGTCGGAACAGATGATGTTCATTCGCGCTCTGGAACCCACCAGCTTCCTGTACAGCGTGGCCCTGACCCTGCTGTTCACGGTGGCGGTCTGTCGGATGATGCGCCGTCAGGTGCGGAACATCAGCATGGTGGAGAGCATGAAGGCTCCCGAATAACCCCAGTTCTCCCTGCGGCGGGCCAATGGGGAAAAAGATGGTTAGAGTTTACAAAAGATTCATAGATTCAAAACAGTTTATGTATAAATCTTTGGTATCTTATAGACACAGGGACGGCGGGGCCGCAACCGCTACCTGTAACACATGATTCCTCCTCATACCAAACCGAATACCGCAATGAACCGTCCCGTGCAGCCGCAAGCGCGGGACGGTTTCCTTTTTCGCCTCTTTTCACCCGCGGATTTACCGTCCGCACCGGCCCGGGCAAAGCCCCGGACATCGGTTTTTTCCATCGAAGATGCGTCCAATCTGCGGCGCTGCGGAGGCATTCGCAAATTTATCATTTGTAAAGCCTTTGCTTTTATGTTATACTAAGAGAGAGTTTTTTATAATCAGCCCAGCTGTGCGGCTGCGCCGGGCAGCGGGCTTCAAAGATAAGGGAGGCTTTGGAATGTCCTATAAACCCAAAATGACCTATAAAGGCAAGCCCCTCGTCCGCAAGGACAATGAGCTCTACTACGGCTGGATGACCGACCCCTATGTGCTTTATCTCCAGATCCTGACCACCGCCCCGGTGGACGGCAACGAGACCCCCGACAAGGTCCAGGTCACCCTCCTGTCCACCGACCTGTCCAAGCCCATCAAGGAGCGCACTGCCCGTCAGTCGGTCCGCCACGGGCTGTACAATGCCCTGGACATCGGTTCCATCTGGCTGGAAAAGGCCCTGGCCGCCACCCGCTGATGACCTGCTGCATGGAGAAGCTCTTCAGGTTTTCGTAAGCGCAAAAAAATCCCCCGTCCCGGCGTTTGACCGGGCGGGGGTTTTTTGTTTGGGTTTTGCCTGCGGGGGGGCACGCCGGGGGGAGTTTTACTCCTCTGCCGGCAGATCAATCTCCAGAGGCTTGCCGCAGCCTGCGCAGCGGGCCTTGCCCGACAGCAGCTCGTCCTCGCTCAGCACGGTCACAGCGCCGCACAGCGGGCAGGTGACCTCATAGCTGGCGTCCTCGGCCTCCAGATCTTCCTGGGCCTGGTCGTCGTCTTCCTCTGCGTCGTCCAGGGCCACCTCAAAGGTGCAGCCGCAGTTGGCGCAGAAGGCCTCGCCGGCGTCTAGATCTTCCTCGGTGACGTAGACCGTCTCACCGCAGTTGGGGCAATCCACCTCATAGCAGGGGGCCTCGGAGTCGTCCTCCTCGTCGTCCTCGTAGACGTCGGCCTGCAGCTCCTCAACGTCGCCGCGCAGGGCTTCCAGATGGTCCTCCGCCTGGGTGATGTCCTGCTCCAGGGCCTTGATGGTGGCGGCCATATCGGCCAGCAGATCGCTCATTGCGTGAAAAACTTTGCCTTCCTTGGTGGACTCGTCCAGCTCCAGGCCTTCCAGCAAGCCCTGAAGATAGGCAGCTTTTTCGATCAGTTCCATAGTCTATCCCTCCCTGTGAAAATCAAAAAGCCGGACCGGCGGTCAGCCCGCAAGCCCGGCTTGGTGTCAGATTAGACGCGCTCCATATACTCGCCGGTGCGGGTATCGATGCGGATCACATCGCCCTCGTTGATGAACAGAGGCACACGGATGGTGGCGCCAGTCTCCAGAGTAGCGGGCTTCAGGGTGTTGGTGGCAGTGTTGCCGCGGATGCCCGGCTCGGTCTCAGAGACGGTCAGCTCGATGAAGTTGGGGATTTCGACGCTGAAAACCTTGCCCTTGTAGGACAGCAGCTTGCAGACTTCGTTCTCCTTGCAGAACTTGAAGTTATCGGGGACATCGCTGGCGTTGACGGGGATATCGTCGTAGGTCTCGTTGTCCATGAAGTGGTACAGGTCGCCGTCCTGGTAGCTATAGGTCACCTCACGGCGCTCGATGAAGGCCTGAGGGAACTTGGCGGTGGGGTTGTAGCTGGTCTCGATGACAGCGCCGGTGATGACGTTCTTGGTCTTGGTGCGGACAAAGGCAGCGCCCTTGCCGGGCTTGACGTGCTGGAACTCAACGACCTGGAGAACCTGGCCGTCCTGCTCAAAGGTCACGCCATTGCGAAATTCGCCTGCAGAAATCATAAGGAATTCCTCCATTAATTTAGTATCTCATGCTCGCGCATATCTAAGAATATTGTACCCAATTGCGCATTGTTTGGCAAGGGGTTTCGGCAAAAAAGGGGCAAAAAGGCGGCTTAAACAGCGCCTTGTGCGGCTTTCCACATCTGCTGCATGGCCCGGGCGTCCTCCGCCTGGGTGCCTGCGCTCTCGCAGATGATGACGGGGGCCAGCTTTCGCTGGGCCACCAGTTCCAGCAGAGGCTGGGGTTCGGGGCCGTACTGAGTCTCGGCAAAAGTCCAGTGGCGTTTTTCCCCGCCGGCGGAAAACTCGATGCGGGAAAAATGGACGTGGAACTGCCGCGCACGGTCATCGGCCAGTGCCTCACCCAGCCGGTCGAGAATGGCGGCATAGTCCTCCCTGCCCTGGATGCCGCCCAGGGTGCGGGCGTTCAGGTGGCCGAAGTCGATGCAGGGCACCAGGCGCTTGTCCACCTGGCACAGGGCCAGCACTTCTTCCAGGTCGCCCAACTGGCCGATCTTGCCCAGAGTTTCGGGGCAGAGGGTCATGTCGCCATAACCGGCCTCGTCCAGAGCCTCCATGGCCCGGCGCAGGGTGTCCAGGGCTTTTTCCAGGGCGGCGGCGCGGCTCTGTTTGCCGCAGCTGCCGGGGTGAAAGATCACCCTCTGTCCGCCCAGCGCCCGGCAGAGGGCGCAGCTCTGGAGCAGATAGCGGATGCTGCCCAGACGCTTTTCCTCGTCCAGGCTGGACATGCTGATATAATAGGGGGCGTGGACGCTGAACACCACCCCTTTTTCCGCCGCCAGGGCGGCCATTTTGCGGGCCTTGTCCTCGGCCAGGCGGACGCCGTGGCCGCACTGGTATTCAAAGGCGTTCAGGCCCATGCCGGCGGTATAGGCGGGGATATCCAGGCTGGTCTTGTAGCCCTGGGCGGCGAAGCTGTCTCCCATGCCGGCAGGGCCGAAACGGATCTGCGGCTCGGTCACAGCAGCTTCCCTCCCCGGTCATAATAGGCCTGCCAGTGGCTGCGCTCCCATTTGCGCTTCATCTTGACCTGGGCGCCCCGGTCGGGGCCGCGGGGCACCACCATGAAGGCCGGGATGCCATAGAGGGCGGCGGCCATCCGGTCGGCGTAGAGCTGATCCCCCACCATGGCCATCCGGCTCCGGGGAACCCCCAGACGCCGCCGGGCCACCGACAACCCCAAGGTCAGGGGCTTGGCCGCCCAGCAGACATAGTCCAGGCCGATTTTCTCGGCGAAGGGCCGCACCCGCCGGGGGGTGCCGTTGGACACGATGGTCAGCCCGATGCCGGCCCGGCGCATGGTGTCCAGCCAGGCTGCTACATCCTCGCTCAGCTCCTGGCTGCCGTCGTCGGTCAGGGTGTTGTCGATATCCAGAACCAGGGCGGTGATCCCCTTGCCGGCCAGGAAGGCCGGCGTGATGTGGGTCACGTCCTGAAAGACATATTCCGGGGTGATGAGCATAAAGGCAAAACTCCTTTGCAGAGCAGCAGGTCAACAAAAATGGGAGAACCCCAAACAGGGTTCTCCCACATCGGCGTTAGCAACGCAGCGGTCATCAGGACCGTGGGCAAGGCTCAATTACTTGTACTTGCGCTTGCGGGCCGCTTCCGACTTCTTCTTGCGGCGAACAGAGGGCTTCTCGTAAGCCTCGCGCTTACGAACCTCTGCGAGCACGCCGCTGCGGGCAGTGCTCCGCTTAAAGCGACGCAGTGCGCTTTCCAGCGACTCGCCCTCTTTAACACGAATTTCCGACATCTTATCCCTCCCTTGGACCGTGAGGCGGGAATTTCGTTGTTACATGGTAACTAACAGAGACAGTATAACGCATTTTTGCGTTTCAGTCAACCTTTTTGGCGAAGTTTTTCCGCTCCACTTTCTGAACAAATCGTGAAAAGAGTCCTTCAGGGGTCTGTAGGATCAGCCTTTGACGGCCAGATTGACCAGGCGGCCCTTGACGTAGATCTCTTTCACCAGGGTTTTGCCGGCCAGGGCCTCGGCCACAGCGGGCTCGGCCTTGGCGGTGGCGATGGCGTCCTCGGCGGTGATGTCAGCGGGGACGCTCAGGCGGGCGCGGACCTTGCCGTTGACCTGCACAGCGATCTCCACGGTGGACTCCACGCACTTGGCCTCGTCGTAGCTGGGCCAGGGATAATAAGCCAGCTGCTGGTCGTGGCTGTGGCCCAGCTTCTCCCACAGCTCCTCGGTCATGTGGGGAGCGAAGGGGTTCAGCAGCTGCACCAGAGTCTCGAACTCGGCCTTGGTGGCGCCGCCGTTGTCGTACAGGGCGTTCACCAGGGTCATCAGCTGAGCGATGGCGGTATTCATCTTGAGGCCCTCGATATCTGCGCCCACCTTCTTGATGGTCTGGTGCATCAGGGTCTCGACGGCGGGACGGTAGCCCTCGCCTTCCACCCGCTTGTCCATCAGGCCCCAGACGCGGTCCAGGAAGCGGTTGCAGCCGGCGATGGCCGAGGTCTGCCAGGGGGCAGCCTGCTCAAAGTCGCCCATGAACATCTCATACAGACGCATGGTGTCAGCGCCGTAGGCGTCCACCACGTCGTCGGGGTTGACCACGTTGCCCAGAGACTTGGACATCTTGACCACGGGGTGACGGCTCATCTCGCCGTACTTCTCCTCCAGAGCCTTCTCGGCGGCCTTCTGGCTGCCGTACTCCTCCAGCAGCTTCTTCTGCTCCTCAGCGGGCAGGTTGGCGAAGTTGTGGGGGTTCAGACCCAGGATCATGCCGTGGGAAGTGCGCTTCTGGTAGGGCTCGGCGGTGGGCACCACGCCGATGTCGTACAGGAACTTATGCCAGAACCGGCTGTACAGCAGGTGCAGGGTGGTGTGCTCCATGCCGCCGTTGTACCAGTCCACCGGAGACCAGTACTCCAGGGCCTCCTTGGAGGCGATGGCGTCCTTGCAGTGGGGGTCCATATACCGCAGGAAGTACCAGGACGAGCCAGCCCACTGGGGCATGGTGTCGGTCTCACGGACGGCGGGACCGCCGCAGCAGGGGCAGGTGGTCTTGACCCAGTCGGTGTGGCGGGCCAGGGGGCTCTCGCCGTCGGGGCCCGGCTCAAAGTCCACGATGTCGGGCAGGGTCAGGGGCAGGCTGCTCTCGGGCAGAGGCTGCCAGCCGCACTTCTCGCACTTGACCATGGGGATGGGCTCGCCCCAGTAGCGCTGACGGCTGAACACCCAGTCGCGCAGCTTGTAGTTGACCTTCTTGTGGCCCTTGCCGTTTTCTTCCAGCCAGGCGGCCATCTTCTCTTTGGCGTCGGTGACCGACAGGCCGTCCAGGAAGCCGGAGTTCACCAGGGTGCCGGTGGCCACGTCGGTGAAGGCCTCCTTGTCCAGGTTGGACTCGGTCTTGCCCTTGACCACCTCCACGATGGGCAGGCCAAACTTCTTGGCGAACTCCCAGTCGCGGCTGTCGTGGGCGGGCACGGCCATGATGGCGCCGGTGCCGTAGGTGGCCAGGACGTAGTCCGAGATGAAGATGGGAATCTCCTGGTTGTTCACCGGGTTGATGCCCATGACGCCCTCCAGGCGGACGCCGGTCTTTTCCTTGTTGATCTCGGTGCGCTCAAAGTCGCTCTTGCGGGCGGCCTCGGCCTGGTAGGCCTTGACGGCGTCGGCATTCTGGATGATGCCCTCCTCCATCCAGCGGCCCAGCAGGGCGTTCTCGGGGGAGAGGACCATGTAGGTGGCGCCGAACAGGGTGTCGCACCGGGTGGTGTAGACGGTCACGGTGTCGCCGGTGGTGGTGCCGAAGTCGATCTCAGCGCCGTAGCTGCGGCCGATCCAGTTCTTCTGCTGAGCCACAACGCGGTCGATGTAGTCCAGGCCGTCCAGGCCGTCGATCAGCTTGTCGGCGTACTCGGTGATCTTGAGCATCCACTGGCTCTTGACCCGGTGAACCACCTCGCTGCCGCACCGCTCGCAGACGCCGTTGACCACTTCCTCGTTGGCCAGGACGCACTTGCAGCCGGTGCACCAGTTGACGTTCATTTCCTTCTTGTAGGCCAGGCCGTGCTTGTACAGCTGGAGGAAAATCCACTGGGTCCACTTGTAGTACTCAGGGTCGGTGGTGTTGATCTCGCGGTCCCAGTCAAACGAGAAGCCCAGGGACTTGAGCTGTGCCCGGAAGCGGTCCACATTGTTCTTGGTCACGATGGCCGGGTGAATGTGGTTCTTCATGGCGTAGTTTTCCGTGGGCAGGCCGAAGGCGTCCCAGCCCATGGGGTAGAGAACGTTGTAGCCGCACTGACGGCGGCGGCGTGCCACCACGTCCAGGGCGGTGTAGCTGCGGGGATGGCCCACGTGCAGGCCGGCAGCCGACGGGTACGGGAACTCCACCAGCGCATAGAACTTGGGTTTGGAATGGTCCACTTCAGCGTGGAAGGTCTTTTCGTCCTCCCACACCTTCTGCCATTTGGCCTCGACGGCCTTGTAATCATACTTCATCTCGTATCAGCTCCAGACTTTTGACTTACTTGGTGTTGCTTTATATTGCTTCCCTCTCGGGTTGGGGCTTGTTACTGGGCGTCCTCGCCGGCCTGGTCCAGCCACTCGGACACGTCCACCGTCTCGGCGTCGGCCCACAGGTGCTCCAGGTCGTAATAGGTGCGGGTACCCGGGACAAAGACGTGCACCATCACCCCCGAGTAGTCCAGCAGAATCCAGTTCTTGGAGTCAAAGCCCTCGGTGTGATAGGGCTCAACCCCTTCCTGGGAGAGCTGGAACTGGACCTCGTCGGCCAGGGCCGCCACCTGGGTGGTGGAGGTACCGGAGGCGATGACGAAATAATCGGTCAGAACGGTCAGATCCTGCACCTTCAGCACACGGATCTGCTGTGCCTTTTTCTTATCCAGGATCTTTGCGATGCGGATGGCAAGAGTCTTGCTGTCGTTCAGATTTTCCATAGGAACCCTTTCTCTTGAGATTTTATTGAGCGGCCTGCCCGCCTGCGGGCTGACCGTCGGTGGTCACTGCGCCCTGCACGTCGGTGTCGCCTTCCAGAATGGCGTCGTCCGACTCCTTGTCCAGCTGGCCCATAAACTGAATGTTGGCGCTGGTGGACATCGACCCGTGGGGCCAATGGTCGGTGGTCAGGTTGAGTTCATCCTCGCTGACCGGGCCGGTGTAGGTGCGGAAATAGGTGTTGAGCAGCTCTGCGATGGAGCCGGCATCCGGCACCACGCAGGAGTAGCCTGCAAAGCTGTCGGTGGCACCGATATAGGGCACCCCGCCCGAGAAGACGGGGGTCTGGGCGATCATGATGTTGGCGCTGTCCACCTTCATAAAGGAGACGGCCAGCTTGCCCAGGGTAATCAGATCCATATCGGTCTGGATATAGTTGTTGAAGATGATGGGCATCTGGTTCAGGATGTCCTGAATGCCCATGGAGCGGGCCCGCTTGAACAGGGCGGCGTAGAAGTAGCGCTGCATGTTCAGGCGGTCGATGTCGGCGTTCTCATAGCCTGCGCCGTGGCGGTTGCGGACAAAGAACTCCGCCGATGCGCCGTCCAGGTTGCGGTAGCCCTTGGCCAGGTAGCTGCCGTTGTACTCAATATCCTGGGGGATATAGACCTCGATGCCGCCGAAGTTGTCCACCACCTCGGTGAGGGCCTCCATGTTGATGGAGACGTAGTAGTCGATGGGCAGCTTGTACTGGTCGTAGATGACCTCGGCCAGGGCGGCGATGCTGCCGCCGTTGGACAGGGCCACCGAGTTAATCTGGTAGTTGGAGGCCTTGTAGGTCTTGCCGCTGGAGAGGGTGATGGTGCGGTTCTCGGTGGTAACCAGGGTGTTGCGGGGGATCTGCAGCATCCGCAGCGCGCCGTTCTTGATGTCGAACTGACAGTAGAGGATCATGTCGGTCATGCCGTCGTTGCTGCCGTCGCCGTAGGCCCGGCCTTCCTCATAGTCGATGCCGCAGACCAGTATGTTGACCACATCCCCCTTGTACTCCTCCAGCGTCTGGATTTCCTCCACAATGGAGGGGGCGTCCGACTCGGGGCGGATGCTCTCCTGCACCCGGTTGACGTAATTCACCGCATAGACCACGCCGCAGCCGATCAGGGCCACCACGCCCAGCACCACCGCCAGCGGCAGCCAGATGGGAGAGAGGCGCTTGCGCTTCCGTCCGCCGCCATGGCCGCCCGAGCCGCCGGTGTGGCGGGGCGGCTCCTTGCCGCCACCATTGCCGCCGGCCGAATGGGCGGGACGGCTTTCGGTCCGCTCCTGGGGAACCGGACGGGCCGCCGGACGGCTGTCCTCCCCTGACTCCATCCGGAAGAAGCTCTGGCCGTCATCCTCCTGCGGCGCCGACCCCTGGGGCCGGACGGGCGGGCGGGGCGGAACGCTGCCCCCTGCGCCGCTCCCTGCAGTGGGAGTTCCCAGTGAACGGTCGGTATTGATGCGGCGAGGCGTTCCACTCATAGCTTGTCTCCTTCATCGGCCTGCCCGGGGCAGGCGATCACTTTCCTTCAAAATTCATCCATCCCGTGCCACCGGGAGGGGCACAGTCACTTTCTTTCTTCTTAACCTCTGGCCGGGGCGGCGCTGCGCCCCAAAACCAAAGCCGGTGCGCCGCAGCCTGGGGGAAGGGGTTTCCTGCATGCTGGCGGCGCAATCTCTTAGTAGTATAGCATTCTCGGGCAGAATCTGCAATCCGTTTTGACAAACCTTCACGGATAGGTCAAATTCAGGCCCGCTGGTCCAGAATCCTGCGGAAGTCTTCCCGGGCGGCGGCGGACATGGAGTCCAGGGGCCGGCCGCCCTTTTTCACAAAGGAGACCGACTGGTCCAGGGCCTGGTACATGGCCTGGTCGATGTCCTCCATCTCCAGTTTCCGCAGCTCCTCCACCCCGTCGAAGTCCCGCTCGGCGCTGGTCATGTCGGCCAGAAAGAGGATCTTGTCCAGCAGGGTCATCCCCGGCTTGCCCGCCGTGTGGCAGGCCACCGCCGAGAGAACCGCCTCGTCGGTGACGCCCCATTCGGTCTTGGCCAGGATGGCCGCGCAGACCCCATGCCAGATGGGGGTGGGGCGGTTTTCGGTGTTCCCTGCCAGGTCGGGATGGGCCCGCAGCAGCGCCAGCTGGTCCGCCACCGGCATTTCCTTGGCGGTGTCGTGGAGCAGGGCCGCCAGCGCGGCCTGGTCACAGTCGGCGCCGTAGCGCTCGGCCAGTTTGACGGCCATTTTTTCCACGTTCAGGGTGTGACGGTAGCGCTTGTCCCCCAGGCGCTTGCGGGCCACATCTTTTGCTTCCTTCAGATCCATAGAGCAGCCTTCCTTTCTTGATCCAATCAGGGTTCCGGATGCTGGCAGGGGTGCGGGATGGCCTCATGGCCGGGGCCGGTGTACAGCCCCTCCCGCCGGATCACCTGCCGCACCTGCTCCGGCAGGGCGGCGGCACAGTCCTCCCCCGCTTCCAGCCGGCGCCGGATCTCCCGGCTGGCCATGGGCAGGGCCTCCACCTGGGTCATCAGGATGCGGCTGCCGGTGGGGTCCAGGGCCCGGGCGGCGCTGTGCAGGACACAGTCGTCCCCGATTTCCCGGCTCACCACCACCAGCTGGGCCAGGCGGAGGATATCCTGCCAGCGGTACCACGCCTGGAAGGATTCCAGCATATCGCTGCCCACCGCCAGATACAGCCGGGCCTCCGGATAGGTCTGGCCCAGCATCTCGATGGTCCGAACGGTATAGTTGCGCTGTCCGGCGGCCGCCTGGCGGATTTCCCAGTCGCTGACCGTGATCCGGGGCAGATACGGTGTCCCTTCCAGGGCGTAAAAACAGCGGCACATTTCCAGGCGCAGGGCCGCCGGGGTGGAGCTGGCCGCCTTGTGCGGGGGCACCCCCGCCGGCATCACCACCACCTGGTCCGGCCTCACCCGCTCCGCCGCCGCCTGCAAATTGTTCAGGTGGCCGTTGTGGGGCGGGTCAAAGGTGCCGCCATACAGCAGGACCTTCATTTCAGCAGGTCGGCGTAGGCGCTGTCCTTTTTCTTCTGAAGGTACAGCACAAACTTGGAACCGATCACCTGCACGCAGTCGGCGCCGGTGGCCTCAGCCAGAACGATGGAGGCCTCCCGGGCATTGTACATACTGGTCTCCAGCACCTTCAGCTTGATGAGCTCCCGGGCGTCCAGGCAGGCCTTCACAGCGTCAATGAGGGTCTGGTCGATCTCGCCCTTGCCGATCTGAAAGACCGGGTCCATGGTGTTGGCCTTGCCGCGCAGAATGGCGCGCTGTTTACTTGTCAGCATACGATTTCTCCTTTTATGTCCTCCGTCCTGGGCGGATCTCACACGTTACTTTTCCTGCAGGAACGCCTCCAGCCGGGCTTCCAGCGCCTCCAGGGCGCGGCCGCGGTGGCTGATGGCATCTTTTTCGTCGGGGGTGAGCTGGGCGTAGCTGTCCCGCTCGGTGTTGGGGCGCTTGCCGCCGTCGGCGGTACCCCGCTCGTCGGGGATGAACAGGGGATCATAGCCAAAGCCATAGTCCCCCGGCTGCCGGTCAAAGGCCACCTGGCCGGGGCACTCGCCCATACAGGTCAGGGTGCGGCCGTCCGGCATCCGGAAGCAGACCGCCGAGACAAACTTGGCGCCCCGCTTTCCCGCCGGGACATCCCGCATGGCCTCCAGCAGCTTGTCGTTGTTGGCCTCATCGTCCCCGTGATGGCCGCAGTAGCGGGCGCTGTAGACCCCCGGTGCGCCGTCCAGAGCCTCCACGCAGAGGCCCGAATCGTCCGCCACGGTGGGCAGGCCGCTGGCCGCCGCAAAGGCTGCCGCCTTGATGGCGGCGTTCTCGGCGAAGGTGGTGCCGGTCTCCTCGGGGTCCAGATCCAGGCCCAGCTCCTTCTGGCTCAGGACCTGATGGCCCTGGGCCTCCAGAATCCGGCGCAGCTCCTTGAGCTTGCCGGGATTGCCGGTTGCTGCACAAATTTTCATGGTCAGCTCCTCCATTTGCGGGGCAGCAGCTCCTCGACAAAGCCCGCTGCATCAAAGGGCAGCAGGTCGTCGATGGCCTCGCCCACGCCGATGAACCGCACCGGCAGGCCCAGCCGCCGCTTGACCGCCACCACGCAGCCGCCCTTGGCGGTGCCGTCCAGCTTGGTCAGGATGATGCCGCTGGCGTCGGCGGCCCGGCAGAATTCCCGGGCCTGGCTGATGGCGTTCTGGCCGGTGATGGCGTCCAGCACCAGCAGCGTTTCCAGGCTGGCGTCGGGGGCGGCCTTGCGGACGCTGCGGCTGATCTTGGACAGCTCGGCCATCAGGTTGGCCTTGTTGTGCAGACGGCCGGCGGTGTCGGCAATCACCATGTCATAGCCCCGGGCCTGGGCCGACTTGACGGTGTCGAAGATGACCGCCGCCGGGTCGGCGCCCTCGCCGGCCTTGACAATGGGCACCCCGGCCCGTCCGGCCCAGATGTCCAGCTGTTCGCTGGCCGCGGCACGGAAGGTATCGCCTGCCGCCAGCATGACGCGGCGGCCCTGCTCCCGGTAATAGTTGGCCAGCTTGGCGATGCTGGTGGTCTTGCCCACGCCGTTCACGCCGATCACCAGGATGACGGCGGGATGGCCGCTCAGGTCCATCTCGGTGCCCGGCTCCATCTCCTCCCGCAGGATTTCCCGCAGGGCGTCCATGGCCTGGTCGCCGGTCTTGAGGTGCTGGTTCTTCACTTCCTCACGCAGCCGTTCCACCAGGTGGAGCGCCACCTCGGCGCCCACGTCGGCCAGGATCAGCTGTTCCTCCAGGTCATCGTAGAGATCGTCGGTGATCTCGGCCCCGGTGAGGGTGTTGATGATGTTGCCCCAAAAGCCGGTGCGGGTCTTTTTGAGGCCGTTTTCCATCTTTTCCTTGTTTTTTCTTCCGAACAAACCCATAGGGGGAATCCTCCTGCTAGTATGTAAGTCTGTCTGGTCTGTATGTTATGAGACGAGGGTGGCGTCCACCTGGTCCAGATCCAGCCGGAGCAGCTTGGACACCCCGTCTTCCTGCATGGTCACGCCATAGAGGACGTCGGCGGCCTCCATGGTGCCGCGGCGGTGGGTGATGACGATGAACTGGGTCTTTTCCCCGATCCGCCGCAGATACTGGGCGAACCGCACCACGTTGGCGTCGTCCAGGGCGGCCTCGATCTCGTCCAGGATGCAGAAGGGCGAGGGGTTCACCGCCAGGATGGCGAAGTAGATGCTGATGGCCACCAGGGCCCGCTCTCCGCCCGAGAGGGCTTCCAGATTGCGGATCACCTTGCCCGGGGGGCTGACCTGGATGTCGATGCCGCTGCCCAGAACGTCCTCGGGGTTTTCCAGGGATAGGGACGCCTCGCCTCCGCCGAACAATTCAGCAAAGACCCGGCCGAAATTCTGGTTGATGGCGGCAAAGTTGCGGCTGAACAGATCCCGCATCTGGCCGTTCAGCTCTCCGATCATCCGGATCAGCCGGCTGCGGCTCTCCTCCACGTCCTCCACCTGGGTTTTCAGGGTGTCGTAGCGGGTACGGACTTCCTGGTATTCCTCCACCGCCCCCACGTTGACACTGCCCAGGGCGCGGATTTTTCCCCGCACCTCGGCCACCTGGGCCCGCAGAGCCACCATGGAAGTATACTCGACGCAGTATTTGGCCGCATCGGTGGGGGCCAGCTGGTATTCGTCCCAGAGCTTGGCCGCCAGCTGGTCGTACTCCCCTTCTGCGGCGCTCTTGCGCTCGGACAGGCGGGCCATCTCCCGGCCCGCCTCCTCCCGTTCCTCGGCGGCGGCCCGGGCGGCGGCCTGGGCTTTGGTCTCGGCGGCCTGCTGTTCCATCCGGGCATCGGCTGCCTTGCGGATGGCGGCCTCCTTCTCCTGAATGGTACGCCGGCCCTGTTCGGCCTCATCCTTTACCTGCTGGATGGCCCGGACCATCTCCTGGTCCTGGGCTTCCAGAACCCGGATGTTTTCCTCCAGGGTCTCTTTTCGGGCGCCGGCCTCGGCCAGCCGCTGTTCCCAGTCGGCCACCCGGCTGCGGCACAGCTCGGCATCCTTCTGCCGGGCCAGCTGGTCCAGCTGTTTCTGGGCCAGAGCCCCCGACAGACGGCTCTGCTGGGCTGCAAAGTCGTCCCCGCCCTGGGTCAGGCGGGCCAGCTCGCCGGTGAGCTGTTCGGCCTCTCCGGCCAGAGCTTCCCGCCGGGCGGCGGCCTGTTGGGCGGCCTGTTCCTGGGCGGCGGCTTCCGCCTCCAGGGCCTGGGCCTCGGCGGAACGCTGGCCGGCGTTCTCCCGGGCCTGTTCCACTGCCAGTTCCAGCCGCTTGCGCTCGGCCTCGGCCCGGACCCGGTCCTCTGCCGCGGTCCGCTCCTCGCTCTCCGTGGCGGTCAGGTCGGCGATCACTGCGTCGGCCTGGCTCTTGCACTGGGCGGTTTTCTGGCGGGCGGCGGCGCAGTCCTGTTCCAGCCGGGCCAGTTTTTCTTTCAGTTCCTGAATCTCCTGCCGGCGGGTGAACAGGCCCGCCGACCGCTGGACGCTGCCGCCGGTAAAGCTGCCGCCGGCGTTGACCACCTGGCCGTCCATGGTGACCACCCGGTTGCGGTACTGGAGGGCGCGGGCCACCTTGCCCGCGGCGTTGATGTCCTCCACCACCACAATCCGGCCCAGCAGGTTGGAGACAATGTTCTGATACCGACTGTCCGCCCGCACCAGGCTGCTGGCCAGCCGGGCCGACAGGGGCAATTCGCCCCGGAACAGTCCCGGCTGAACGGTGTCCAGGGGCAGGAAGGTGGCCCGGCCGGCGTTTTCCCGCCGCAGCAGGGCGATGCCCGCCTTGGCGGCGGCCTCGTTCTCCACCACAATGTTCTGCATGGCGGCGCCCAGGGCGGTTTCCACCGCCAGCTCACACCCGGCCTCCACCGTCAGGATGGAGGACACCGGCCCGATGATCCCCCGCAGGCGTCCTCCTGCGGCGGCCTGCATCACGGCACGGACCGAGTGCTGGTAGCCTTCCATGTTCTTTTCCAGCTCTTTCAGCACCGACAGCCGCTGCGCGGCGGCGTCCCGGCTGCGGGAGAGCTCCCGCTCCGCCTCCTCGGCGGCGGCCAGGGCCTTCCGGCGGCTGTTCAGCTTGAGGGTCAGGCCCGCCCTGACGTTGGCCAGCTGCTTTTCGCCGGCGGCCAGCATCTCCAGATACTTCCGGGTGTCGACCTGGTTTTCTTCCAGCTGGGCCAGCTGATCCATCTGGGCTTTCGCCCCTGCCTGGGCTTCAGGCAGGCGGCTGCGGGCCGATTCGGCGGCGGCATGGGCCGCGGCCTCCTCCACCCGGGCCGCCGTCTCCCGGGCGGTCACATCGCTGAGCCGGGCCCGCAGCTCTTCCTGGCGGGCGCTGGCCGCATCGGTGCGGCTCTGCAGGGCGGCCAGCTGACCGCTCAGCTCCTCCATCTCCCGGGCCAGGGCGGCGGCCTCCTGCTCCATCTGTGCGGCGGCGGCCTTCTGCCGGTCCAGTTCCGCAGCGGCGGCCTCCTGCTCGGTCTGGCCCTGGGCCAGCTCCTGGCGCAGGGCCTCGGCGCTCTGGCGGGCGTGAACCCGGTCGTTTTCCAGCACCGCAATCCGGCTGTCGCTGCCGCTGATCTGCTGGGTGATACTGCGGATATCCCCATTCAGGCGCTCGATCTCCACCGTGAGACGCTGTGCCTGCATACGGATCTCCTCAGCCTCCTGCTGCAATGCCTTGTCCTTTTTGTCGTGGCGCTCCCAGGCGGCCTGGGCGGTGTCGTAGTCCCGCCGCAGCTGCTGCAGCGCGGCCCGGGCGGCCCGGATATTCTCCACCCAGAGGGTAATCTCCAGGCTTTTGCGCCGGTCCGCCAGAGCCAGATAGGCCTTGGCCTTTTCGGCTTCCTTGGCCAGGGGGCCCACCCGGCTTTCCAGCTCGGCCAGGATATCCCGCAGCCGTTCCAGATTGGCCTCGGCGGCGGCGAGGCGGTGTTCGGCCTCGTTTTTGCGGTAGCGGTACTTGGCGATGCCGCAGGCGTCCTCAAAAATTTCCCGCCGCTCGCTGCCCTTGGCCGCCACAATCTCGGCGATCTGGCCCTGGCCGATGATGGAATAGCCATCCCGGCCGATGCCGGTGTCCAGCAGCAGTTCGTAGATGTCTTTCAGTCGGCAGACCTGGCCGTTGATGGTGTATTCGCTGTCTCCCGAGCGGTAGTACCGCCGGCCGATCACCACCTGGTCGGCCTCCAGGTCCAGGGTGTGGTCGGCATTGTCCAGCGTCAGCCGGACCGATGCGTAGCCCATGGCCCCCCGGCGCCGCGTTCCGCCGAAGATGACATCCTCCATCTTGCCGGCGCTGCGCAGCTGGCGGCTGCTGGTCTCGCCCAGCACCCAGCGGATCGCGTCGGACAGGTTGCTTTTGCCCGAGCCATTGGGCCCCACCACCCCGGTGACCCCCTTGTCAAAGGTGATCTTGACCTTGTCCGGGAAGCTCTTGAAGCCCTGGATCTCCAGCTCTTTTAATACCATCGGTCAGTTTTCTCCGAGGACGCCCAGCAGCTTGAGGGCCTCCCGGGCGGCGTGCTGCTCGGCGGCCTTTTTGCTCCGGCCCTCGCCCCGGGCCACGCAGTCCGAATTGAACCGCACCGCCACCACGAAATGCTTGTCGTGGTCGGGGCCGGTCTCCTTTTCCACAATATAGCTGAGGCGTTCCTCCGGGTTCTGCTGGACAATCTCCTGCAGGCGGGTCTTGTAGTCGGCCTCGGCGTGTTTGCCCTCGGTGATGAAGGGCAGGATGAACGCCCGGGCCACCTCCATGCCGCCGTCCAGATAGAGGGCGGCGATCAGGGCCTCAAAGGCGTCCGACACCACGCTGGGCCGCTCCCGGCCGCCGCAGCGCTCCTCGCCCTTGCCCAGACGCAGGTAATCTCCCAGGTGAATCTCCTGGGCGAACTGGAACAGTGCGCCCTCGCTGACCAGGCTGGACCGGATGCGGGTCAGATCGCCCTCGGGCCGGTCGGCGTAGGCGTGGAACAGGTAGTCGGCCGAGACAATCTGGAGGACGCTGTCCCCCAGAAACTCCAGCCGCTCGTTGTGGGCCACCGGGACCCGGCTCTCGTTGGCGTAGCTGGTATGGGTCAGGGCGGTGGTGAGAAGGTCAGGATTTTTGAAGGTATGCCCGATGATTTTTTCGAGCGGATGCGCCATAGGTTGCACCCTCCTTTTTATTCTTTTTCTGCGGCGTTGTCCGACGCATGGGCGGCGGCCGCGTCATCCAGAGCGGCCTGCATGGTGCCGCACAGATCGTTCTCCACGCACTTTTTGGCCTGGCGGATGGCGTTTTTGATGCCTCTGGCCTTGGAGGAGCCGTGGGCCTTGATGACCGGCTGACGTGCGCCCAGGAAGGGTGCGCCGCCGTACTCCTCGCTGTCCATCTGCTTTTTCAGGTTGCCCACCTGGCCGCGGACCAGCAGGTAGGCCAGCTTGCCGGCCAGGCCGGACAGGAACATCCCCTTGACCATGCCCATAATCATCTTGGCCACGCCCTCGGTGAGCTTGAGGACCACGTTGCCGGTGAAGCCGTCGCAGACCACCACGTCCACGTTGCCGGTGGGCACGTCACGGGGCTCCACGTTGCCCACAAAGCGGATGCCGGGGGTCTTTTTCAGCATCTGGTGCACCTCACGCAGCAGCGGGGTGCCCTTGGACTCCTCGGCGCCGTTGTTGACCAGGGCCACCGAGGGGTCCTGACGGCCTTCCACCCGCTGCATATAGCAGGTGCCCATGACGGCGAAGGCGATGAGCATGTCGGCGCGGCACTCCACGTTGGCGCCGCAGTCCAGCAGCAGATAGGCTTTCTTCTGGGCGGGGATCATGGTGGCCAGGGCGGGGCGCTTGATGCCGCGCAGAGCCCGGACAATGAGGCTGGTGCCCACATGGAGGGCGCCGGTGCTGCCGGCCGAGACAAAGGCGTCGCCCTTGCCGTCCTTCAGCATATTCAGGCCCACCACGATGGAGGAATCCTTCTTCTGGCGGACCGCCCGGGCCGGCTCGTCGCACATCTCGATGTTCTCGGTGCAGTTGACCAGCTGGATGCCGTCCAGAGAGATGTTGTTTTCGGCGGCGGTCTTGCGGATCAGGGCCTCATCGCCGAGGCCGATGATCTCCACGCCGTACTCCTTGACGGCCTGGGCTGCTCCGTCCAGAGGAGCCAGAGGGGCGTTGTCGCCGCCCATCAGATCCAGAATGATTTTCATAGCGTCTTCCTTTCTGCCTGTTGCAAGGCATCGCATCCGGCAGGCCGCGCGGGGCCGCCGGACTCAGGGGCAGAGGCACAGCGGCTCAGCAGCCGCCGTCCAGCCAGCGCTGGAAACTGGCCACCGCCCGTTCCGCCTGGGCCATATAGCGCAGGCGCTTGTCCCGGGGACGGTCCTCCAGCGGAGGAAGAATCCCCATATTGGCCCCCATGGGCTGGAAATGTTTATTTTCGGTGGTGAGATACCGCATCAGGGCCCCGCACATGGTGTCGGGGGGAGGCGGCATGTAGGCCCCGCCGGTGAGGCGGGCGTAGAGGCTGCGGGCGGCCAGCAGGCCGGAGGCCGCGCTCTCCATATATCCCTCAAAGCCGGTAATCTGGCCGGCAAAGAAGACGTTGGGGTGGTCCTTCAGGTACAGTCCCTCGCTGAGCACACGGGGCGCATCCAGGAAGGTGTTCCGGTGCATGACGCCGTAGCGGACAAACTCGGCGTTTTCCAGGCCCGGAATCATGGAGAAGACCCGCTTCTGCTCCCCCCACTTGAGGTTGGTCTGGAAGCCCACGATGTTGTAGAGGGTGCGCTCCCGGTTCTCGGCCCGCAGCTGGACATTGGCCCAGGGGCGGTGGCCGGTGCGGGGGTCGGTGAGGCCCACCGGGCGCAGCGGCCCGTACCGCATGGTATCCGCCCCGCGGGCGGCCATGATCTCGATGGGCATACAGCCCTCGTAGACGGTGACGGTGTCGGCCTTTTTGCCCACCGCATCGGGGTCGGGGGCCGCCTGGGCGTTCTGGTCAAACTCGTGGAGGGGCGCCCGCTCGGCGCTCACCAGGGCGGCGTGGAAGGCCTCATATTCGGCCTTGTTGAAGGGGCAGTTGAGGTAGTCGGCCTCTCCCCGGTCGTACCGGGACGCCGCAAATACCTTGTCGTAGTCCAGGCTCTCGGCGGTGACGATGGGGGCCACCGCGTCATAGAAGTGCAGGCGGCTGTCCCCGGTCAGGCGGGCGATTTCGGCCGCCAGGGCCCCTTCGGTCAGGGGACCGGTGGCCACCAGCACCGGCTGGCTCTCGTCAATGGCGGTCACTTCCTCCCGCCGGACGGTGATATGGGGGTTTTGCTCCACCAGTTCGGTGACCCGGGCGCTGAAGGCGTCCCGGTCCACCGCCAGGGCGCCGCCCGCCGCCACCCGCACCGACTTGGCCGCCGGCAGCAGGCTGCTGCCCATCCGGCGCATCTCCTCTTTCAGCAGGCCGGAAGCCGAATCCAGCCGCTCGGCCTTGAGGCTGTTGGAGCAGATCAGCTCGGCAAAGCCGGCGCTCTTGTGGGCGGGGGAAAAATGGGCCGGCTTCTGTTCCCAGAGGGTGACTTCCACCCCCTGGCCGGCCAGCCAGAGGGCCGCCTCGCACCCGGCGAGGCCTGCCCCCAGAATGGTTGCATGCAGTGTATCTTTCATTCCTTTATCCGTTTCCGTTGCCTTTGGGGACCGGCATCTCAAAGCCGCAGCCTTCCTTCGCACAGTACAGCTTGGAACCGTGGCGGAACAGGGTGGCGCCGCACTTTTCGCACTTGTTGGGCACCGGTACATCCCAGGTCATAAAATCGCAGTCGGGGTAGCGCTCGCAGCCGTAATAAATCCGGCCCTTGGCGCTCTTGCGCTCCAGCATGCGGCCCTGGCCGCACTTGGGGCAGATGCCGCCGGTGTCCTTCACCAGCCGCTTGGTGCCCCGGCAGTCGGGGAACCCGCTGCAGGCCAAAAACTTGCCGTACTTGCCCACCTTGATGACCATGGGCTTGCCGCACAGGGGGCACACCTCGCTGGAGGGCTCGTCGGGGACCTTGATCTTCTTGCCCTCCATGTTCTTTTCGGCGGCCTGGAGGCTGGCGTCAAAGCTCTTGTAGAACTCATCCACCGTCTGGCGCCAATCGGCCTTGCCGCTCTCGATCTTGTCCAGATTCTTTTCCATCTGGGCCGAGAAATCCACGTCCACAATCCGGGGGAACTGTTCCAGCATCAGGCTGTCCACCGTGCGGCCCAGGGGGGTGGGCTTGAGCTTTTTCTGATCCCGCTCCACATAGCCGCGGTCAATGATGGTGGTGATGATGGGGGCGTAGGTGGAGGGGCGGCCGATGCCGTTTTCCTCCAGAGCCTTGATGAGGGAGGCCTCGGTGTAGCGGGCGGGGGGCTGGGTGAACTTCTGCTCGCTCTTGAGCTGGACCAGCTTGAGTTCCTGGCCCTGTTCCAGGGGCGGCAGGGCGGTCTCCTTCTTCTCCTTTTCCTCCACAGCCTCCTCGTACAGGGCGGTGAAGCCGTCAAAGGTGACGGTGAAGCCGCTGGCCTTGAACCGGTAATCCCCTGCAAAGACGGTCACCGAGACGGTATCCATCTGGCAGTCGGCCATCTGGCTGGCCATGAAGCGGCTCCAGATCATCCGGTACAGCTTGGCGGTATCCCCCGAGATGCTCTTGTCCACCTCGTCGGGGGTCAGGGAAGGCATGGAGGGACGGATGGCCTCGTGGGCATCCTGGGCCGCAGTGGCGCTGCGGGTCTTCCAGGTGCGCTTATAGGGACAGATATACTGTTCCCCATAGGCCCCCGCAATATATTCCTTGGCCGCTGCCACCGCCTCATCCGAGATGCGGAGGCTGTCGGTACGCATATAGGTGATCAGACCCATGGTGCCGTGGCCGGCGATGTCCACGCCTTCGTAGAGGGTCTGGGCGGCCCGCATGGTGCGGGTGGCGGTGAAGCCCAGCCGCCGGGACGCCTCCTGCTGGAGGGTACTGGTGATGAAGGCGGGGGTGGGCTGTTTGGTGCGCTTGCCCCGCTTGAGCTCGCCCACGGTGTAGGCGGCGCCCTTCAGGCCCTGCTCAATGGCGCGGGCCTCGGCTTCGGTGCGGGGCAGCAGCTTTTTGCCGGCGGCGTCCGAAGCCAGGCGGGCGGTGAACTTTTTCCCGCCGGCCGAGAGGGTGGCGTCCACGTTCCAGTATTCCTCAGGGACAAAGGCTTCGATCTCCTTCTCCCGGTCGTCGATGAGGCGGACGGCCACGCTCTGGACGCGGCCCGCCGACAGGCCCCGGCGGATCTTCCGCCACAGGAAGGGGCTCAGCTTATAGCCCACCAGGCGGTCCAGCACGCGGCGGGCCTGCTGGGCGTTGAACAGATCCTCATCGATGGGCCGGGGATGGGCCATGCCCTCCTTGACCCCCTTCTTGGTGATCTCGTCGAAGGTCACGCGGTTGGATTCCTTGGGGTCGATGCCCAGCAGGCTGGCCAGATGCCAGCTGATGGCCTCGCCCTCACGGTCCGGGTCGGTGGCCAGCAGGATGCCGTCGGCCTTTTTGGCCTTGGCCTTCAGCTCCTTGATGAGTTTCTCCTTGCCCTTGATATTGATGTACTGGGGCGTATAGTCGTGCTCCACATCAATGCCGAGCTGGGAGGTGGGCAGGTCCCGGATGTGGCCCATACTGGCCGTCACCTCATAATCCTTGCCCAGGTATTTGCCGATGGTCTTCGCCTTGGCGGGCGATTCCACAATAACCAGTTTCGCCATTCTTTCTCTTACCTCGATCTGCCCCTGTCTTGGGTCGGTGGGACCCGGGGCCTTCTTGCAATACTATATCCAGATGGCTGAAAATCTATTTCAAATCGCGGCCCGCGGAGGCCGCTGTATCTCTCCTTGCATTTCCCCGCCTCACAGCCGGATATACCGCTGCCCCGGCAGAGACTTGACATAACCGCACAGTTCCAGGCTCATCAGCACCGCCGACAGGGCGGCGGCTTCCAGCCCGCAGCCGGCGGACAAATCCTCCAGGCTGGCAGGCTCCTGCTTCAGGCAGGCCAGCACCCGGCGCTCCTTGTCCGAGAGGGCGGGCGCCTTCGCCGGGGCCGGCGCGGTTTCCTCCAGCCCCAGCTGTTCCAGCAGGTCCCCGGCACAGAGGATCATTTTGGCCCGCCCGGTCTGGATCAGCCGGTTGGTGCCGCTGGAATTTTCCCGGCTGGCGTCGCCGGGCAGGGCGTACACCGGGCGGCCATACCGCTCGGCGTGGCCCACGGTGGACATGGTGCCGCTCTTTTCCCGGGCCTGCACCACCACCAAAGCCTGCACCAGGCCCGCAATCAAGCGGTTGCGCTGCAAAAAGCTGCTGCGGACGTGGGCCTCCTCCCCGGGGCCATATTCCCCGATGACGCAGCCGTAATCCTCGATATGGGTCCGCAGCATCCGGTTGGATGCGGGATAGGTCCGGTCGATGGGCACCCCCTGCACCCCGATGGTGGGGGCATGGACGTCCACAGCGGCCTGATGGCATTCGCTGTCCAGGCCGTCGGCCAGGCCGCTGACAATCACCACCCCGCTGCGGGCCAGATCCTGGCCCAGGGAGGAAGCGCCCCAGCGGCCATAGTTGTCGGGGCGGCGGCTGCCCACCATGCCCACCAGGTTGGGGGCGTTGAGCCAGGAGGGGTCCCCGGTGCAGTAGAGCACCAGGGGCAGGTCCGGAATACGGGTCAGGGCCAGGGGGTAGTCGGGGTGGTCATAGGTCAGAATATGAATCCCCAGCCGCTGGCACTGGGTCACCACCGTCCGAAAGGCCCAGGGGGTGTTTCCGGGGGCCACGGCGCGGCGGGCCGCCGAAGGTCCGGCCGCCTCCCGAAAGGCCAGGCTGTCTCGTTCCTCCCAGATGCGGACGGGGTCGTCGCACCAGTCCACCACCCGTTCGGCCCGGGGGCTGGCAAAGCCCAGGGTATGGGCCAGCCAGAGCCAGCACAGCAGCGGCTCGGGGGTTGCCTCCTTGGGGAAAAGCCCCAGCTGCTCCCCTTCTTCCGGGGGGATCACAGGCCGGCCCCCCGGAAATGCCACAGCAGAATGCTGCCCGCAATCCCCGCGTTGAGGCTTTCCACCCGGTCGGTCATGGGGATGCGGACGGTCCGGTCGCAGGCGGCGATGGTGGCCTCGGTGAGGCCCTGGCCCTCGCTGCCAATCACCACGCAGACCCCGCCGGGGCCCGCCGTCTGGGCGGCGCCCAGAGGCTGGGAGTGGTAGAGGGCCGCCGCCAGGCATTCCACCCCTTTGGCCCGCAGCTGGGCGATGACCGGAGGCATCTCCCCCGCCTCAATCACCGGCAGCTGCACCGCCGCCCCCATGGAGGCCCGCAGGGTCTTGGGGGCATAGGGAGAGGCGCACCCCTCCGACAGGATCACCCCATCAAACCCGAAGGCCGCCGCGCTGCGCAGCATGGTGCCCACATTGCCGGGGTCCTGGACCGATTCCAGGGCCAGATAGCGGCCCCCGGCCTTCACCTCGTCCAGGGTATGGACCGGGGTGCGGAACACTCCGAACACCCCCTGATGGGCGGGAACCCCGGCCAGCTTGTCGGCCACATGGTCCTCCACCAGGTAGTGCTGGCCGGGCAGGCCGGCCAGATCGGGGCATTTCCCGGCCGCGGCGGCGGTATAAAACAGTATTTCCAGCTCTGCGCCCTTGGCCAGCTCGGGGCAGAGCTTGCGCCCTTCGGCGAAAAAGCGGCCCTCGCTGCGGCGGAACGCCGCGCTGACGGACAGGCGGCAGGCGTATTTGATCCTGGCGTTGTCCCGGCTGGTGATCTTTTCGTCCATGGTCATCCTCCTCACGCGGCAGACAGGAAAACAAAAACAGGGCCGTCCCGCCGGGCGGTTGTGCCGCGGCAGGGCTCGGGCCCTGTTCTGTCTGCCTGCCAGGCGTTCAGGGCCTTGCATTCCAACACATACAAAATCGACGCCCGCGTATGCGCGCGGGCGTCTGGATAAGCTTTAATCAGGCGTTCTTGACGCTCTCGACCAGAGCGGCAAAGCTGCCCGGATCATTGATGGCCATCTCGCTGAGCATCTTGCGGTTGAGCTCGATGCCAGCCTTCTTCAGGCCAGCCATGAAGGTGGAGTAGTTCATGCCCAGAGGACGAACAGCGTTGTTGATGCGGCAGATCCACAGATTGCGGAACTGACGCTTCTTCATGCGGCGGCCAGCCAGAGCGTAGTTACCGCTCTTCATGACCTGCTGCTTGGCCATCTTAAAATGCTTGCTCTTGGAGCCGTAGAAGCCCTTAGCGAGCTTGAGCATTTTCTTGCGACGTTTGTGAGTCATCGTAGCGCCTTTAATACGTGCCATTTTTTCTATCTCCTTTTAACGATCAAATCTCAGGTCCTGTCACACACAGACGGGGGCAATCAGCCGTAGGGCAGCATCCGCTTCAGGGTAGCGGCGTTGGTGCTGTCCACGTAGCAGGGCTGACGGTAGCCGCGGGTGAGCTTGGTGGTCTTCTTGGTCAGGATATGGCTGCGGAAGGCGTGGCCGCGCTTGATCTTGCCATTCTTGGTGAGCTTAAAGCGCTTTTTTGCGCCGGAATGGGTCTTCAGTTTCATCTTAGCCATTTTCGGTATCCTCCTAATAATCAGTCCTTATTGGGTTTCGGGGTCAACAGAATGGACATGGTGCGCCCTTCCAGGACCGGCGGTTTATCCATCGACGCCTGCGGCAGTGCAGCGGCGAAGCGCTTGAGCACATCTGCGCCCAGGGCGCTGTGCGCCATCTCGCGGCCACGGAAACGAATCGAGGCCTTCACCTTGTGGCCTGCGGACAGGAACTTGCCTGCCTGGGTCACCTTGGTATTGAAGTCGTTGGTGTCAATATTGAGCGAAAGGCGGGTCTCCTTGACCTCGACCACTTTCTGGTTCTTCTTGGCTTCCTTCTCCTTCTTCTGCTGCTCGAAGCGGTACTTGCCGTAGTCCAGCAGTTTGCACACGGGGGGCTTGGCCTGCGGTGCAATCTTTACCAGATCCAGCCCGGCTTCCTCTGCGGCACGCATAGCCGCCTGGATGTTGACGACGCCCAGCTGTGCGCCGTCTGCTCCGATCAGACGAACTTCACGATCACGGATCTGACCATTGATCTCGAGTTCCTTCGATTTTCCAGTGGTAGCGATTGTCGATACACCTCCAAACAATAATCCATCAAGTCAACGTAGAAAACGCGGCCATCCAATTTCTCGGACAGCCGCGCACAAACCCACACAAAAACACAGCCCAACGAAACTTCTGGGCTGGATTCCGTATAGCCCGGGGCCTGAAAAACCCACAAGGCGAGCGCGGCATGGCCGTAGCTGCTTTCTTTACCCGATGATTTTACCACAGCTGCGCGCCGGTGTCAAGGGGGAATCGGAGCAAATTTTCGCCCGGAGAGCGGGATTTTCGGCCCGCCGGGGCGGCAGAGTGGTGCTTGGCTTCTCCCCTGCTGCATTGTATGAAGGGTGCGGGTGAAATTTGAGAGGCAATTTTTCCCCTGATTTGCCACCCGGACGCTGATATGGTATACTGAAGTGAAACGCACACACAATTTTTCAGAGAAAGGAGAACGATTTGATCCGAAAGAACGTACTTTACGAAAAGCTGAAG
Organism: Faecalibacterium sp. An122; assembly: GCF_002160895.1. Classification (GTDB taxonomy): domain Bacteria; phylum Bacillota; class Clostridia; order Oscillospirales; family Ruminococcaceae; genus Faecalibacterium. Next base: position 69,499 of record NZ_NFLL01000013.1, read on the forward strand.
GAAGCGGTGGATTCAGTCCTGCCCATTGCGCTGATTGTCAGCGTCCTGTGCTTTTTCTTTGTGCCGGTGGAATCGGGTCTGCTGCTGGCCTTTTTGGTGGGCACCGCCATGATTATTGTGGGCATGGCCCTGTTCACCCTGGGGTCCGAGCAGTCCATGACCCAGATCGGCAGTCTGATCGGCGCACGGCTGACCAAGTCCCGCAACATCTGGCTGATTCTGCTTCTCAGCTTCATCATGGGCGTGGTGATCACGGTGGCCGAGCCGGACCTTCAGGTCCTGGCCACCAACGTCCCCGCCATCGACCGCACCGCCCTGATCTTCACCGTATCGGTGGGCGTAGGCCTGTTTTTGATGGTCAGCATGGCCCGCATCCTGCTGGGCATCCCCCTGCGCTGGCTTCTGCTGGTGTTTTACGGGGCGGTGTTCGCCCTGACGGCCCTGTCCGACCCCGGCTTTTTGTCGGTATCCTTTGACTCGGGCGGCGTCACCACCGGCCCCATGACCGTCCCCTTTGTGATGGCTCTGGGCGTGGGCGTGGCCTCCATCCGCAGCGACGAAAAGGCCAAGGACGACAGCTTCGGCCTGGTAGCCCTGTGCTCCATCGGGCCCATCCTGGCGGTCCTGCTGCTGGGTTTCCTTTACCCCGGCAGCACCGGCTCCTCCAGCATGGTTATCGCCCAGTTTGAGGACTCCACCAGCCTGGGCTGGGGGTATCTGGAGGCCCTGCCCGAATACATGATGGAGGTGGCCTCGGCTCTGGCCCCCATCTTTGTGTTCTTTATCCTGTTCCAGTTTGCGGCCCTGCGGCTGCCCATGCCCCAGCTGGCCCGCATCATGGTGGGCATCGTCTATACCTATGTGGGCCTGGTGCTGTTCCTCACCGGCGTCAACGTGGGATTCTCGTCCCTGGGCTATGTGCTGGGCGGCGAGATGGTGGCCCAGGGCATGGGCATGCTGCTGGTGCCCCTGGCGGTGCTGATGGGCTGGTTCATCATCAACGCCGAGCCGGCGGTCCACGTCCTGAACAAGCAGGTGGAGGACCTGACCAGCGGCGCCATCTCGGCCCGGGCCATGGGCCTGAGCCTGTGCATCGCAGTGGCCACCGCCAACGGCCTGGCCATGCTGCGGGTGCTGACCGGGCTGCCCATCCTGTGGATCCTGATTCCCGGCTACCTGATCGCCCTGGCCCTCACCTTTGTGGTGCCGCCCATCTTCACGGCCATCGCCTTTGACTCGGGCGGCGTGGCCTCCGGCCCCATGACCGCCACCTTTATGCTGCCCTTTGCCATGGGCGCCTGCAACGTGCTGGGAGGCAACATTATGACCGATGCCTTCGGCCTGGTGGCGCTGGTGGCCATGATGCCCCTGATCACCGTCCAGGTGATGGGCGCCATCTACGTCATCAAGCTGCGCCGCTCGGTGGCTCCTGCCGCCCAGCCCCTGCCGGTTTATGGTGACGACGAAATCATTGAACTGTGGGAGGTGGCCTGAATGGAGCTCAACTATGTCATCAGCATCACCGACCGGGACCAGATTCAGGAGCTGGCCGCCCTGTTTCAGAGCCTGGAACTGAACATGGGCCTGGCCATGCTGGGCAAAGGCACCGCCACCAGCGAACAGCTGTCCATCTATGGCCTGTCCAACACCGAAAAAGCCATCGTCTCGACGGTGGCGGACGGCGAGAGCACCCGCCAGCTGTTCCGCGCCGCCAAGCGGAAGCTGTTCATGGACATTCCGGGCAACGGCATCATGCTGACTGTCCCCATCAAAAGCGTAGGAGGAGGGAGAACCTTGGCATATCTCACCGGCAACAAGACCCCCGCCGGGGGCGCACCCGACATGAACTTTGAGCACGAGCTCATCATCGCCGTCCTGAACGAGGGCTATTCGGACGCCGTCATGGATGCGGCCCGCACCGCGGGCGCCGGCGGCGGCACCGTCCTGCACGCCCGCGGCACCGGCACCAAACAGGCGGAAAAGTTCTTCGGCGTCTCGCTGGCCGAGGAGAAGGACATCCTGTACATTGTGGCCACGGCCCAGCAGAAGGCCGCCATCATGACCGCCATCAACAAGACCACCGGCGCAGGCACCAAGGCCGGCGCCATCTGCTTCTCGCTGCCGGTCTCCCAGGTCATTGGCCTGCGGAAGATGGACGACAACTGATTGTTCACCTTATAAAGACAGCCCCCGCCCTTCCGTGAGAGGAAATGGCGGGGGCTTTTTATGTGCCCGTTTACTTTTTTCTGGAGTGTCTCTGCAGAAAGAGCCGCAGCCACCGCATCACAAAGGCGGCGGCCAGAATGCCCCCCACCGCCCTGGGCGACGGTTTGGTCTCGATGGAGGGGAAAAGCCCCAGGGACATGCCCACCAGTACCCCTGCCAGAACCGCTACCACCACCCAGAACACAACCGCGCTTTTCTTCATCCGAGACACTTCCTTTCATCTTTCTTCCCTTTTATTATAACAAAATCCGCCCGGGCTGTCACATCCTTTGCCCGATTCATCATCAAAAAATCCCCGCCTTTCCTGTGACGGAAAAGCGGGGAGAGCGGGTTATTTTCTTTTCAGCATTCCGTTTTGGCGAAGATGCCGCAGGCGGCGCGGTACATGGCTGCGCCCCAGGCCAGAGCCAGCAGGGGTGAGGCGCAGAACAGCGCCATCACCATTTCCTCGCTGACCGGGACGCCCGCAGCCCACAGCACCCCATACACGGCGGCGCACAGGGCCGCCGGAATCAGGAAGGACACCAGCAGCAAGACCCGGGCCCGTTCGGCGCCGAACCGGTACACCAGCGGAATGGCCACGCTGCCCATGGCAAAGGCCACCGCCCAGCTCACCAGAGCCAGGGCGGCCAGCTCAGCGAAGGCCTGCAGCCCCACGGTGTACTCCCCCATCGCAAAGCCGCCGATGCCGCCAACCAGCAGGCCAAACAGGCTGCCCGCGGTGCAGAACACCGCCAGCACGGCATACTTGGCCAGGACGATTTCCCGGCGGGTCACCGGCATCACCAGGGCATAGGGAGTCCAGCCGGCCATATCGTCAAACGTAAAGGTGGTCACCGTCATCATGCTGCACAGAATGGTGCACATCACCAGATAGCCGCCTGTGCCGGAGGTGGGCACAAATCCCACCGCCCATACAATCAGGATAAACAGCATGGATTTTACATTGTGTACAATGTTGTACAGGTCTTTCAGCACCAGACTTTTCATTTGGACCGCTCCCCTTTCACATACAGAAGAAGGATGTCGTCGATGGTGGCGTCGTCCACCACGGCGTTTTTATACAGGCGGCGGGCTTTTTCCTTGTCGGGCACCAGGACGTCCCACTGGTAGGCCTCTTTCCGCCAGGCCAGCACGTCGGCGCTGTCCATCTGGCCGAAAACCGCCGCGCCGCACCGGACCACGCCGTAGCGGTACCGCAGCTCGTCCTTGGACTTGCAGAACATCATCTGCCCCTGGTGAATGAAGGTGATGTAATCCGCCACCTTTTCCAGGTCGGTGGTGATGTGGGAGGACATGAGGATGCTGTGTTCCTCGTCCTGGACAAACTCCAGAAACACGTCCAGCATATCATCCCGCATCACCGGGTCCAGGCCGCTGGTGGCCTCGTCCAGAATCAGGAACTTGGGCCGGTGGCCCAGGGCCGCCGCAATGCTCAACTTGGCCTTCATTCCCTTGGACAGGCCCTTGATTTCCTTGTCAACAGGGAGAGAAAATCGCTGCAAATACTCTTTGTAAAGGTTATCGTCCCAGTTTTTGTAGGCCTCGCTCAGAATACGGCCCACCCGGGCGGGGGTCAGGGTCTCGTAAAAGCTGATGCCGTCGAACACCACCCCGATGTCCTCTTTCATCTCGGGGGCCTGGGCCAGGTCTTTGCCCCAGAAGGTCACCTTTCCCTCATCTTTATGAATCAGGTCCAGTATCGCCTTGATGGTGGTGCTCTTGCCGGCGCCGTTCTCGCCGATCAGGCCCATGATGCAGCCTCCCGGCACCGTGAAGGACACGTGGTCCAGCGTGAAGCCGTCGTACTGCTTGGTCAGGTCCTTTACCTCTAAGATCGCATCCATGGTCACTCGCCCTCCTGGTAAAACAGTGTCAGTACCTGGATCAACGTTTCCAGCGGGATCCCGCTGGTCCGGGCAATGTCGGCAGCCGCCTGCAGGTGTTCTTCGGCCTGCCGCTGCTGTTCCTCCTGATAAAAGTCCTTGTTCTGTGCCGACACAAAGCTGCCCCGTCCCACCGTGGTCTCGATGAAGCCGTCCCGCTGCAAGTCCTCATAGGCCTTCTGCACCGTGATGACGCTGACGTGGGTGGATTTGGCCAGCGCCCGCATGGACGGGATGGGGTCACCGGTCTTGAGCTCGCCGCTCATGATCATGGCCTTGATCTGAGAGGTGATCTGCTCATAGATCGGTTTGCCTGTGTTGGAGCTGATGATGATTTCCACAGCGCTCCTCCTCTGTCATCAAGTGTACTCATTGACTAAGTACATTATATTCAATCAACACAGCATTGTCAAGGGGAGCCGGCAAAAAATCCCCTTCCGGTCCGAAAACCGAAAGGGGACGCTGCAGCTGAAATACATCGTTTCAGGCGCTCCTTTTCATTGTACCTGCATTCTATTTTTGTTATAATTGATCTGGAAGAATTTTCTTTCGGCATTGCATCGGAAAAAGGAGGCCCTTCCCATGCAGGGATAAATCACCCGCACACCCCATCTGCATCATCCAGAGGTGACATACCATGTCCAATCCGTCCATCTATCAAAGTTGGCGCAAGCGGCTCAATCTGATGTTGTGCGCCGCTGCCGCCGGAATGATTCTGTCCATTCTGGTCATTGGCCTTGGCGGCTTCACAGCCTGGCAGCCCTTCGGGACCTGGACGGTTTTCGCTTTCGGTGGACTCAGCACCGCCAAGACCTTTATGGTTCAGGATTTGGTGCGGGCCGAAAAAGAAAACGCCCCTGTGCCCAAAGGCAAATTCCTTTTCTATGCTGTCCTGGGCATTGCTGCGGCCACCCTTTGGGTCTACATCCTGCTCCGGTTTCTGCTTTGAATAGAGAGCACAACAAACAAAAGTAAAAGAGAAAACCCCCGAGGATTTATCCTCAGGGGTTTTGTAGAGAAGCCGGCATCTACCTATTTTCACAGGCCGTGTCCAGCCAACTATCTTCGGCACAAGTGAGCTTAACTTCTGTGTTCGGAATGGGAACAGGTGGGACCTCACCGTCATCGACACCGGCTGTTCAGAGTTTAGATCTGAACAATCTCTCTATTCTCTTTTGGAAGGACGTGCCTTCAGAACTGAATAATAATCTGCGCTGTGCAATCAGAGTACAAGTGCTTTCAACCTGGTCAAGCCCTCGATCTATTAGTACACTCTTGCTGAATGGATCGCCCCACTTACACATTGTGCCTATCTACCTTGTAGTCTTCAAGGGATCTTACCTAATTACTTAGTGGGATATCTTATCTTTGGGTCGGCTTCACGCTTAGATGCTTTCAGCGTTTATCCGATCCGAACATAGTTGCCCAGCTGTGCTCCTGGCGGAACAACTGGTGCGCCAGAGGTTCGTCCGTCCCGGTCCTCTCGTACTAGGGACAGCTCCCATCAAATATCCTGCGCCCACGACAGATAGGGACCGAACTGTCTCACGACGTTCTGAACCCAGCTCGCGTACCGCTTTAATTGGCGAACAGCCAAACCCTTGGGACCGAATACAGCCCCAGGATGCGATGAGCCGACATCGAGGTGCCAAACCTCCCCGTCGATGTGGACTCTTGGGGGAGATCAGCCTGTTATCCCCAGGGTAACTTTTATCCGTTGAGCGATGGCATTTCCACTCACATACCACCGGATCACTAACTCCAACTTTCGTTCCTGCTCGACCCGTCAGTCTCGCAGTCAGGCTCGCTTCTGCGTTTGCACTCTCTCGCTTGATTTCCGTTCAAGCCGAGCGAACCTTTGAACGCCTCCGTTACTTTTTTGGAGGCGACCGCCCCAGTCAAACTGCCCACCTGACAATGTCCCCCACCTCGATTCAGAGGTGCTGGTTAGAATTCCAATATCACAAGGATGGTATCCCAACGTCCACTCCACAAAAGCCAAGGCTCTTGCTTCCCAGTGTCCCATCTATCCTGTGCATGCAACATCGAAACCCAATATCAGGCTGCAGTAAAGCTCCATGGGGTCTTTCCGTCTTGTCGCGGGTAACCGGCATCTTCACCGGTACTACAATTTCGCCGGGCGGGCTGTTGAGACAGTGCCCAAATCATTACGCCTTTCATGCGGGTCAGAACTTACCTGACAAGGAATTTCGCTACCTTAGGACCGTTATAGTTACGGCCGCCGTTCACTGGGGCTTCAATTCAATGCTCTCACATCTCCTCTTAACCTTCCAGCACCGGGCAGGCGTCAGCTCGTATACGTCATCTTTCGATTTAGCACAAACCTGTGTTTTTGGTAAACAGTTGCTTGGGCCGTTTCTCTGCGGCTGCATCTCTGCAGCACCCCTTCTCCCGAAGTTACGGGGTCAATTTGCCGAGTTCCTTAACAACCCTTCTCCCGTTGGCCTTAGAATCTTCTTCCTACCTACCTGTGTCGGTTTGCGGTACGGGCACCTCAGAAATACACATGGCTTTTCTCGCCACCCTCCATGCTTGACTTCGGTACTTATTTCCCTCGATCACTACCGGAACCAACTCCCGGCTCAAACACTTCAGATGTGTCCCCATGCTTAACTCTTTTGGTGGTGACGGAATCTCAACCGTCTGTGCATCGGCTACGCCTT
>NZ_NFLL01000014.1 GCF_002160895.1 Faecalibacterium sp. An122
TTTCCGCTCCGCTGGGGCCAGAGGGCCAGGGAGGGGGTTTCGACTCCCCCTCCCTAGGCCCTCTGGACTCCCTACCCACCCTAACGACCAGGGGAGACCCCTGGACCCAGATAGGGAAGTCGCGGCGTTCAAAAGCCTAAAAAACACTGTCATGCCTGGCCCGTGGAAACTTACAGGGCCTCAAACGGCGGCACGGGTGTTTTTCTTAACGGCTTTTGCCCGCCGCTCCGATTGCTGAGTGCGACCGCTCTGGCGGTCGCGGGGCCCGTGGGTAAGCCTATAACAACAGAAAACCCCCGCCTCTTTTTGAGAAGCGGGGGACTTTGTTGTTGCTTTTTCAGACGTGCCGGACAAGAAAATCAGGTCATCCGAAACCTCGGACTCACCGGGCCGCAGGCCGGGAGCCTCATAAAGCGGCTGAAAGTTTGCCGCCGGCAGGGCTTGGTGAAGTCCACAGCAGTCAGCGGTACCAGGTGAAAAGCTTTTTGGTTCCTTTTTCTCGAAAAAGGAACTCGAAAAAGGAACTTGCCTACTTTTTCTCCGAAAAAGTAGGTTCCTCTTCGGTCAGCTTGTTGATGAGGAGCTGGTAGATCTCGTTGCCCTTGAGGATGAACTGTTTTTTCACCTGTTCGGCGGTGAGGCGGTCGGGCATCCCCAGGTCCAGGGAGAAAAGTTTTTCGTCCAGGCGGTTGATGGTGCAGTGGACGGTGCAGCGGCCCATTTCGCCCTCGGTGATGGTGGCGCTGTACTCCGCCCGCTTGCGGGACCACAGCTGTGCCTTGAGTACGGCGGCCACCGCCTTTTCCCGGACGCTGCGGGGCAGGTCGTAAGCCAGCTCCCCGGCCACCTTGCGCCCCTTGTCGGTGATGGTGAACAGCCCTTCGGCATCCACCTGCACCAGACCCTGACGCCGGATGTCGTCCAGCCCCGAACCGATCTCGAAATAATTCACCAGCTGGGTGTCCATCAGGGCAGTTTCCAGCTGATGCTGGGACACCGCGCCGGTGTTCTGCACCAGATAACACAGCAGCAGCCGGATCTCGGTGCCGGTGGTCAGTCCGCCGGGCCGGACCCCGGCGGTAAAGGCGTCGCGTTCAGCCATGTTTCTTCACATCCTTTTATGATGAGGCGGGCATGGCCCGCCATAGAGCTTGCGTATGCTACCAGTATAAAAGGTTTCGGCCCGGATTTCAAGCCGGATTCAGGGCCGGGCAGGCGAATTCGGTGACGATCTGCTTTTTGCTCTCGGGGGTGGAGTAGACCCAGTGGTCGATGTGGCCCTCAGTGACGAAATATTGCAGGTCAAAGCGGTGGTTCTGGCCCAGGGTGCGGTTGACGATCACCAGCTTGATCTTCATTTTTTCGGGCAGGATGCTCTTGATGTAGACGCTGACGGCCTGGCCCGGGCGCAGGTCGGGACAGCTCTCGGCCAGCCCGGCCAGATTGGGCGCGATCTCCACAAAGGTGCCGTACTCCTCGATGCTGCGGACAATCCCCACCACCGTCTCCCCGGGGGAGAAGGCGGCGGCGTTTTCGGCCCAGGTCCCCAGCAGCTCCCGGATGGTCAGAACAAACCGGCCCTGGGCGTCCCGGCTGCGCAGGGCGCAGAGGATCTGCTGCCCCACGCTGACCCGGTCGGCGGGGGAGGAGATGCGGCTCACCGACATGCAGTCGATGGGCAGCAGGGCGCTGATGCCGCAGCCCACGTCGCAGAAGGCCCCAAAGGATTCGATGTGGGTCACCGCACAGGGCAGAATGTCCCCCGGGGCCAGGGTATCCAGATATTCCTCCCGGCACATCTGCTGGGCCCTCGCCCGGGACAGCCGGTAATAGGGCCGGCCCTGGGCGTCCTCCTCAAGCCCTTCGATCACAAAGCAGGTGGCCCGCCCCACCCGGGTGAGCACCGCAATGTCCCGCACCGCGCCGGTGCCGGCCCCCTCGGCGCATTCGGCGAAGGGCATGATCCCACGCACCCCGCCCAGCTCAAAGCGGAGCTGGCGCTGGGTGTCGAACGCCAGGGCGGTGCTCTGGAGGATTTCTCCCCCCGCCATGGCGGCCCGCAGCTCGGCGCTGCTCAGGCGGGACGCGTCACGATAGTTGCCTTCGGTTCTGAAGCTTTGCATCATCTTTCATTCCTCTTTCTTCGGTTCAGTTGCATTGCGGCCAGACGGCCAGGCGGCCTGGTAACAGCATATGCGAATTTTTTGTAGGGTATTTGCTTTTTACATGCGTTTGGTTTATACTATGGAATGCGGCCCCGCCGGCGTCGGCGGCCGCACAGCCAGCCAGGAAAGGAGCCTGCCCATGGATATCGCCGTCGGAGACATCATTCAGACCCGCAAAAAGCATCCCTGCGGCGCCTCCAGCTTTGAGGTGCTGCGTGTGGGGATGGATTTTCGCATCCGCTGCACAGGCTGCGGACGCGAGGTCATGCTGCCCCGGGTCAAGATCGAAAAGAACATCAAAAAGGTCATCAAGCCCACCCCGGAAGGGGAGCGCTAGCCGCTTTTGCATGGGAGCAAACGTTTCGATGCAGAAAGGAGCGAACCTTTTTTGAACCTGGAACAACAGATGGAGGCGGTGAGCCGGCGTTTTGCCGAGCTGTCCCACCGGCTGAACCAGCCTGAGACGACGGCGGACCCGGCCAAGTTCCGGCAGCTGATGCAGGAATACCACGAGGCCGAGCCGGTGGTGAACACCTGGCGGGCCTGGCAGACCGAGCTGGATCACCTGGCACAGGCAAAAGCCCTGCTCGCGGGCGAGGATGCCCAGGAGCCGGACTTCAAGCAAATGATACAGCAGGAAATCTGCGAAAAAACACAATCCGCGGCGAAACTGGAAAATTCTCTCAAACTTCTTCTTTTGCCCCGGGATGAATACGACGGCCGCAGCGTCATCGTGGAGGTGCGCAGCGGCGTCGGCGGGGAAGAGGCGGCCCTGTTTGCCCACAGCCTGGTGCGGATGTACAGCATGTACGCCCAGTCCCGGCATTGGCAGATGGAGCTGCTCAACCTCAGCGAGACCGAGCTGGGAGGCGTCCGGGAGGCAGTGTTCGCCGTCAACGGCCAGGGCGCCTACAGCCGCCTGAAATTTGAGAGCGGGGTCCATCGGGTGCAGCGGGTGCCCGACACCGAGACCCAGGGCCGGATTCACACCTCGACGGCCACGGTGGCGGTGCTGCCCCAGGCCGAGGAGGTGGAGGTGGAGCTGGACATGAAGGATCTGCGGATCGACACCTTCCGTTCATCGGGGGCGGGCGGCCAGCATATCAATAAGACATCCAGCGCCATCCGCATCACCCACCTGCCCACCGGCATGGTGGTGGAGTGCCAGAACGAGCGCAGCCAGTTCCAGAACAAGGACAAAGCCCTGGAAATCCTGCGCAGCCGGCTGCTGGCCCAGAAAAAGAGCGAACAGCAGAGCGCCATCAACGCCGGCCGCCAGGCCCAGGTGGGCACCGGCGACCGCAGCGAAAAGATCCGCACCTACAATTTCCCCCAGGACCGCTGCACCGACCATCGGATCGGCCTCACCGTCCACAACCTGGACAAGGTGATGGACGGCAACCTGGACGAGGTGCTGGACGCCCTGATTATGAAGGAACAGGCCGAAAAGCTGTCCCGGCTTTGAGCGGCCCGGACGAGAATTGAAAACTGGAAAGCAGATGAATCACTATGGAGATTGAAACCCTTCTCTGCCCGGCGGACGACGCGGGAATTGCCCGGGCGGCCGCCCTGCTGCGGCAGGGGGAGATTTTGGCCCTGCCCACCGAGACGGTGTACGGCATCGCCGCCGACGCCCGCAATGGCAAGGCGGTGGCCAAGATATTTGAGGCCAAGGGCCGACCCCAGGATAACCCCCTCATCGTCCACATTGACGATGTGAAGATGCTGCCGGGCCTGGTCAGCGAGTTCCCCGAGCGGGCCCAGCTGCTGGCGGCGGCCTTCTGGCCGGGTCCGCTGACCATCATCATGCCCCGGGGCCCCGAGGTGGCAGACGAGTGCTGCGCCGGGCTGGATACGGTGGGCATCCGGATGCCCAGCCACCCGGTGGTCCGCCGTGTCATCGAGGCCAGCGGCTGCGCCTTTGCGGCGCCGTCGGCCAATTTGTCGGGCAAACCCAGCCCCACCACCGCCCAGGACGTCTGGACCGATATGCAGGGCCGCCTGCCCCTGATTCTGGACGGCGGGGCCTGTGCCGTGGGGGTGGAGTCCACCGTGGTGTCGGTGGTGGGGGAGAAACCCACCCTCCTGCGCCCCGGCTACATCACCCTGGAGGACCTGGAACGGGCCCTGGGGGAGGAAGTGGTCCTGTCGGGGGCCATTCTGGAAAAGCTGGCCGAGGGCGAGGTGGCCCGCAGCCCCGGCATGAAGTACAAACATTACGCCCCCAAGGCGGATATCACCATCCTGAACGGCAGCTTTGACCAGTTCAAGGCCTATGTCCAGGCCCATGCCGACCAGGACCCCGCCTGCCTGTGCTTCACCGGCGAGGCGGCCCGGCTGCCTTTCCCCTGCGTGGAATACGGCCGGGAAGGGGACGGGGCGGACCAGTCCAAACACATTTTCCGGTGCCTGCGGGCCCTGGATGAACAGGGGGACCGGGTGGTCTACGCCCGCTGCCCCCAGAAGGACGGCGTGTCCATGGCGGTGTACAACCGCCTGATCCGCGCCGCGGCGTTCCGGGTGATCGACCTATGATGACGGTAGCCATCACAGGCCGCAGCGGCTGCGGCAAATCCACCGTGACCGAATGTTTTGTGGCCCGGGGCATCCCCACTGTGGACGCCGACCAGCTGTCCCGCCAGATCCTGCAGCCCGGCTCGCCGGTGCTGGAGAAGCTGGCGGCACGGTTCGGGCCGGATATCCTGGAGGATGGGGTGCTCAACCGCCGCCTGCTGGCGGACCGGGCTTTCGCCACCCCCGAGGGCAAACAGGCCCTGGACGCCATCACCCATCCCGCCATTGTAGAGGGGATTCAGGCGGCGGGCCGGGCGGCCCGTCAGGCCGGCAGCCCCCTCTTTGTCATCGACGGGGCGGTGCTGGTGGGCAGCGCCCTGGATGGGGCGTGGGACCGCCTGGTGGTGGTGGCCGCCCCCTATGAGACCAGCGTCCAGCGGATTGTCCTGCGGGACGGCATCCGGCCCGAAATGGCCCGGCGCCGCCTGGACGCCCAGCTGCCCGAGGCCCGGCTGCGGGCCCGGGCGGACGTGGTGCTGGAAAACGACGGCACCCGGGACCAGCTGCGCCAAAAGGCCGAGGCCCTGGTGGACCAGCTGCTGGCCCAGGCAAAGGGAGGTGCGGTTGAGAGGATTTGAACGTGCGAAAGAGACTCATCGCCCTGATTCTGGCGGTGGTGGTGCTGGCCTGTATGCCGGCCCTGGTGCGCCAGGTGGAGCGGCAGCTCTACCCCTGCAAATTCCCCGATATCGTCCATACTTACGCGGCGGAATATGACCTGGACTCCCTGCTGATCTATACCTTTATCCGCACCGAGAGCGGCTTTGACCCCGAGGCGGTGTCCAATATGGGGGCCCGCGGCCTGATGCAGATGACCGAGGAAACCTTCGACTGGCTCAAGACCAAGCTGGCCCCCCAGGAGGACCTGACCTTTGACGACCTCTATGACCCCGACTGCGCGGTGCGGTTCGGGGCGTATTACCTGCGGCTGTGCCTGGACCGGTACGGCGGGGACGTGGCCACCGCGGCCGCGGCCTATCACAGCGGGTGGGGGACGGTGGACAGCCTGCTCAACCGCGAGGACTATGCGGGGGACGGCCGGACCCTGCCCAGCTTCCCCTACAGCAACATGAACCACTACGTGGAGAAGATTCTCCGCAGCTATGAACGCTATACGGAGCTGTACGGCTCCAGTATATAAAAATGAAAAAGGGCGTCTGCGGGCCGCTCCCCGCTCCGCCCTTCGGATGGAAAACGAGGTATACACTATGAAAGAACTGACCGAAATGCAGAAGAAGGCCAAAGAGCTTCTGTATGAGCCCGAGTACAAGTCGGACAAGGACGCCGCTGTGCGCCAGGCTGCCGCAGACTTTGCCGAGGGCTACAAGGATTTCATCACCCGCTGCAAGACCGAGCGGGAGGTAGCCGTCTACGCTGAGAAGGCCCTGCAGGACGCCGGCTATCAGCTGTTTGACGACCGCAAGAAGTACAACCCCGGCGACAAGGTCTATTGGATCCACCACAAGAAGGTGGTTCTGTGCGCCACCATCGGCACCCGCTCCCTGGAGGACGGCTTCCGCCTGATGATCGCCCACATCGACAGCCCCCGCCTGGACATCCGTCCCAACCCCCTGTATGAGGCTGCCCACTTCAGCTACTTCAAGACCCACTACTACGGCGGCATCCGCAAGTATCAGTGGGCCACCATGCCCCTGGCCATCCATGGCGTGCTGACCCGCGCCGACGGCAGCTCGGTCACCGTCCAGGTGGGCGAGGACGTGGGGGATCCCGCTTTCTGCATCACCGACCTGCTGCCCCACCTGAGCGCCGAGCAGAACAAGCGTGAGCTGTCCGACGGCATCCGCGGCGAGGAGCTGAACATCCTGATTGGTTCCGACGCCGTGGCCGACGAGGACATCAAGGAGAAGGTCAAGCTCAGCACCATGATGCTGCTGAACGAGAAGTACGGCATCACCGAGAAGGACTTCACCCGCGCCGAGCTGGAGATCGTCCCCGCCACCCCCGCCCGCGACATCGGCTTTGACCGGTCCATGATCGGCGGCTACGGCCAGGATGACCGCGTGGACGCATACCCCGCCCTGATGGCCGAGATCGAGGTCAAGAACCCCGCCTACACCACCGTCTGCGTCCTGGCAGACAAGGAGGAGATCGGCAGCTACGGCATCACCGGCATGGGCAGCGCCTTCACCTATGACTGGCTGCGCCAGCTGTGCGCCTGCCAGGGCGCCGACTCCATCCGCGCCTTCCGCAGCAGCCTGTGCCTGTCGGCGGACGTCACCGCCGCCTATGACCCCACCTGGGCCAGCGCATTCGAGCCCCAGAACGGCACCTATGCAGGCCGCGGCGTGGCCTTCTTCAAGTACACCGGCAGCCGCGGCAAGAGCGCTGCCAACGACGCCACCGCCGAGCAGATGGGCTACCTGACCCGTATGCTGGATGAGGCCGGCGTGGCATGGCAGGTGGGCGAGCTGGGCCGCATCGACCTGGGCGGCGGCGGCACCGTGGCCACCGAGGTGGCCCGCTACGGCATCCCCGTGGTGGACATCGGCGTGCCGGTGCTGTCCATGCACTCTCCCTTCGAGGTGGTCAGCAAGACCGACCTGTACATGGCTTACCGTGCGTTCAGCACCTTTGCAGCCGCGAAGGAGTAAACCCAAAAGCGTAACCCCGTGGAGCGGCGCGGCGTCAGCCTGCGCCGCTCCTTTTGCGGGTTGGGGGAGGATCGTATGACAAAACTCAAGCAGTTTCTCAAACAGGAGACGGTGCTGGCGGTGGCGGCGGCCCTGGCGGTGGTTTCGGCCTTTTTTGTCCGGCCGGACGCGGCCTATCTGGGGTATATTGACTGGCGCACCCTGGCGATTTTGTTTTCCCTGATGACGGTGATGGCGGGCCTGCGGCGGCAGGGCGTCTTTGACCGGATGGGCCGGGCCCTGCTGGCCTTGAGCGGCGGCACCATGCAGCTGGTGCTGGTGCTGGTGGGTCTGTGCTTTTTCGGCAGCATGTTCATCACCAACGACGTGGCCCTGCTGACCTTTGTGCCCTTCACCTTTGCGGTGCTGGACAGCATGGGCGGCGAAATGCGCCGGAAGCTGGCCCTGCCGGTGGTGTGCATGCAGACGGTGGCGGCCAACCTGGGCAGTATGCTCACCCCCATCGGCAACCCCCAGAACCTCTACCTCTACGGCAAGAGCGGCATGGGGATGGGGGCCTTTGTGGCCCTGATGCTGCCCTACAGCCTGGCATCCCTGGTGATGCTGGTGGCCTGGGCGGTGCTGGTGTGCCGGGGCCAGCGGTCGGGGTCGGGGCCCTTCCTGGAGTCCCGCCAGAACGCCCCCTCCAGCCGCAGAATCATCGGCATGTATGGCGTGCTGTTTGTGGTCTGCCTGCTGGCGGTGATGCGGGTGCTGCCCTATGGGGCAGCCCTGGCGGCGGTGTTTTTGGCGGCCCTGGCGGCCGACCGGGATACCCTGGGCGGGGTGGACTATTCGCTGCTGCTGACCTTTGTGGCCTTCTTCATCTTCATCGGCAACCTGGGCCGGATTCCCGCCTTTTCCAGCTGGCTGCAGGGGATCATCGCCGGGCGGGAGGTGCTGGTGTCGGTGCTGGCCTCCCAGGTCACCAGCAACGTCCCGGCGGCGCTGCTGCTGTCCGGCTTCACCCAGAACACCCAGGCCCTCATCATCGGCACCAACCTGGGCGGCCTGGGCACCCTGATTGCCTCCATGGCCAGCCTGATTTCCTACCGCCAGATTGCCCGGGAGGAGCCGGAGGGGAAGGGAAAGTACTTCGCCCTGTTCACCCTGTCCAATGTGGTGTTTTTGGCGGCCCTGCTGGGCCTGTGGGCAGTGCTGTCCCTGTGACGGCCGGCCCGGCCGGGGGACAGCGGTCTGACCGGGTTTTCCTGGGATGGCTACCCCGCCCGGACCCAAAATCCGCCCGGGCAGGGGAGTGAAAACCGCCCCCCGCCGGAAGTACGGGGCAGGTTTTCCCGGAAGGGAACCCTCCTAAACACCGCAAACGATAAAAAGTCCGCCGTTTCGGCCCTGCGGGGCGCGGAAGCGGCGGATTTTTGTTTGGACGCCCGGACACAGGGACGCCCCCGGCGAGCCTGCCAACTGGGGGCCGGGTCAGGCCAGCTCGTCATACAGCTGGGAGATGGTGCAGAAGGTGTAGCCGTTGTCCTTGTACCAGCGGATGATGTCGGGCAGGGCCTCGGCGGTGGTGCCGGTGGTGGCGGAATCGTGCATCAGGACGATGCAGCGGTCCAGGCCCTCGCTGCCGTGGGTGACGTTGTAATACACCTCAGAGGCAGAGAGCTTTTCGCCGGCGGCGTCCTCGGCGCAGACGTTCCAGTCCACCCAGCGCCAGCCCCGCTGTTCGGCCTGGGTCTTGAGCTCGGCCATAATGCCGCTGCCGCCGTATTTCCGGCTGACGGTGTTGGTGCTGCCCCCGGGGAACCGCAGACACCGGATGGCCGACGCGTCGGCATAGGGGGCCAGCCGCTCCCGCAGCAGGTCGATGTCGTTCCAGAAGGCGTCGGTGCTGCGGTAGATGTCGCTGTACTTGTGGGAGGCGGAGTGGAGGGCGATCTCATGGCCGGCCTGCTGGGCCTGCTGGATCAGGGGCAGGTGCTTTTCGTTGGATTCGTTGGCCACCACAAAGAAGGTGGCGGAGACGTTTTCAGCCGCCAGCGCCTGCAGGACGGCGGGGGTGGTCTTGCTGGGGCCGTCGTCGAAGGTGAGACAGACCCGGCGGGCGGCGGTGTCCTCGCCCGAGACGTTGGTGTCCTGCTGGGCGGCCACCGCCTCCAGAAAGCGGGTGTCCGGAGCGGCGGTCAGGTCCTCGGCCCGGCACAGGGCCAGGGGACCCGCCGACAGGCCCCACCCCAGCCCGAACCCTGCCACGGCGCTGACGGCCGCCAGCAGGAGGGTGCGCACCGCGCCGTGCGCCCGGAAAAATGAAAACTGCATAGAATGCCTCCTTGCGTGGGAAAGAATTCAGTAACAGCATATGAGGCGGAAAAATTTCTATGAAACCCCTGAAAAACAAATTGACGGCTTGACTTTGGAGTCCAACTGTGCTATTATAATCAAGCAGTTCGCACACGGCCCCGGCAAAGGGCGCCGCGGATAGATATGCGAGGGTGGCGGAACTGGCAGACGCGCACGTTTGAGGTGCGTGTGGGTAACCTTGAGGGTTCAAATCCCTTCCCTCGCACCATGACGGGTGCTCTTATAGCAAAACGCTGTAAGGACACTCGTTTTATTGTAACAGGGCCTTTTCCCAAAAAAGGCTTTTCCATATTTCCGGCGGCGCCCCATCCGCGCCGCCCCAACCGGATAGGTCTCTATAGCTCAGCTGGATAGAGCGTTCGCCTCCTAAGCGAAAGGCCGCGCGTTCGAATCGCGCTAGGGACATAGCAGGAACGCGGAAACCTTGACCGACCACGTTGCGTCAGGGTTCCCGCGCTTTTTTGTTTTCCGGGGCAGGGAGAGAGCCCGCGCCCGCCCGGTCACAAAGCTATACAAAAAAGCGCGGCTTTTCCTCAGCGGAAAAGCCGCGCCCGGGGTTCAGGGTTCGATCAGGCGAAACCGATCATGACGGCCACAATCACAAAGATGGTGGACAGCACGAAGAGCATGCCCTGCATTTTAATCTGGAACTTGGCCCACTTGCCCCATTCCAGACGGGCCACACCCAGGACGCCCAGCAGGCAGCCGGAGGTGGGGACGATGAGGTTGGTCAGGCCGTCGCCCAGCTGGTAGGCCAGAACGGCCACCTGGCGGGTGATGCCGGCCAGGTCGGCCAGAGGCGCCATGATGGGCATGGTGAGGGCGGCCTGGCCGGAGCCGGAGACCACCACGAAGTTGAACAGGCTCTGGAACACATACATGAGCCAGGCAGCCAGCACACCGGGCACGCCGCTGAGCAGGTTGCCCAGGGTGTACAGGATGGTGTTCATGACGCTGGGGGTGGTGGGATCGGTGCCGCCCAGCACAATCACAATGCCCTGGGCCATGCCCACCACCAGCGCTGCGCCCACCAGGTCGGCGGCGCCGCTCTGGAAGGAGGAGGCGATGTCCGAGGCCCGCATGTCGTTCAGCTTGAAGATGCATCCGATGATGCCGGACACCAGGCCCATCACAAAGAACTGGGAGGCGATTTCAGGGATATAGTAGCCTTTCACCACCACGCCCCAGACGGTCCAGACGATGGTCACCAGGATGGTCAGCAGCACCAGGCCCTGGCCCAGGGTGAAGGGGGCCGAAGCGGCGTCGCTCTGGGTCATCTGGTTGCGGTAGTAGGCGTCGCTCTCATAGGCAATGGAGGACTGGGGATTTTTCTTGATCTTGTGGGCGTATACCATGGTGAAGAGGACGCCGGCCAGGGTGAACACCACCCACATCACAATCCGGAACCCGGCGCCGGACAGCACCGGCACCCCGGCGATGCCCTGGGCAATGGCCAGGCCGAAGGGGTTCATCCAGCTGGTGGCAAAACCAATCTGGGTGGCCACATAGGTGACGCAGACGGCCACCACCGCGTCGTAGCCCATGGCGATGGTCAGGGGCACAATGACCATGGCAAAGGGAATGGCCTCTTCGCCCATGCCGAAGACCGCTCCGCCCAGAGAGAACAGGGTGAACAGCACCGGAATCAGGACGACTTCCCGGCCTTTGGTTTTGCGGATCATGGCGTGGATGCCGGCATCCACCGCGCCGGTCCGCATGACAATGCCGAAGGCGCCGCCGATGACCAGGATAAAGGCCACAATGCCCACGGCGCTGCCAGTCTTGTCGCCGGAGGTCAGGCCCTCAAACACATAGTTGAGCATGCCCTGGCCGCCGAAATCCTCGGTGCCGAACAGGGCCACGCCGTTGCGCACCCGGTTGCCGGCCTCGTCCAGCTGGTAGGCGAAGCTGTCCGCCGCAATGACGGTGCGGGTCTTTTCGGTGTCCCCCACCATGTAGCTGACCTCCTGCGTCTGGAAGCTGCCCACCGGGATCAGGTAGGTCAGCACGGCGCAGAGCACCACCACCGCAAAGATGATCACATAGGTATGCGGCATCTGGATGGCTTTTTTCTTTTGATTTTCCAAAAAACATTCACTCCCTGAATGAAAATTCAGCGCCGCATGCCCTGTTTTTTTCGGTACACCGCGACACACACTTCCCTATAGTAACGTAAAATGCAAAAGAATGCAATGTGAAATCGGAAAATAATTGAAAATGCGGCCCGAACCCGCTATAATGACTCTGTATGTGCCGTATAAAACAAGTTTTTGCCACAGGAGTCACAGTATGATGATGCGTAAATACCAGGACGAAATCGTCGCCGCCGTCAGCCGGCTGGTGGAGATTCCGTCGGTCTTTTCCGAGAGCAGCGAATATCCCTTCGGCCCCGCCGTGGATCACTGTCTGGACGCGGCCTTGTCCATGATGGCGGAGCTGGGGTTCCGCACCTTCAAGGCCCCCGACGGGATGTATGGCTACGCCGAAATCGGGGAAGGGGAACTCTTTGGGGTGCTGTGCCACCTGGATGTGGTGCAGGCCCGGCAGGAGGACGGCTGGGATCACGACCCCTTCTGCCCCGTGGTCCAGGGGGACTGGCTGTGCGGCCGGGGCACCCAGGACGACAAGGGGCCCAGCGTGGCCGCCGTCTATGCCCTGAAATCCCTGCTGGATGAGGGCCGTACCCTGAACAAGCGGGTGCGGTTCATCTTCGGCATCGACGAGGAAACCATGTGGGATTCCATCCACGCCTACTGCGGCCGGGAGGAAAAGCCGGTCAGCGGCTTTGTGCCTGACTCCACCTTCCCCCTGACCTATGCGGAAAAGGGCCTGCTGCAGCTGCAGCTGAAGTCGGATGCGCCGTTCGCCCTGCCCTGCCAGGGCGGCGACAGCATGAACGCCGTCTCCTCCCACGCCGAGTGCCCCCGGAATGCTGCTGTGGAGCAGGCGCTCGGGGAACTGGGCCTTCCGTTCCACTGCACCGAAACCCAGGTTTCGGCCGAGGGCATCACCGCCCACGCCAAAAACCCCTGGAAAGGGGTCAGCGCCAACCTGAATTTGCTGCGGGCCCTCCGCAGGGCCGGCTTCACCCATGACGCCATCGCCTTTGCCTGCGATGTGCTGGATGGAAAGTTCCGGTTTGAGGGCTTCACCGATGGGGATTTGTCCGACTTCTCCGGGCCGGTCACCGTCAATCTGGGCAAGTTTGCGCTGAATGAAAAGGGCGCGGTCCTGTCCCTGGACCTGCGGCTGCCGGTAACCCGGGAGAAAGAGGAAATTCTGGCGATTGTCCGGGAAAAGGCCGCATCCTATCACCTGACGGTGGAGGAATTTGACTGGCTGCGCCCCATTCATGTCCCCCTGGACAGCCCGCTGGTGTCCAAATTGCTCCAGGCTTACCGGGAAGTCACCGGGGACGCCGAGACCGAGCCCTATATCTCGGCCGGAGCCACCTTTGCCCGGGCCTTTGACAACTGCGTGGCCTTCGGCGCCAATATGCCCCACAGCCCCACCACCGAGCACCAGCCCAACGAGCGGGTGTCCATCGAAAAGCTGCTGGAGGCAGCCGAAGTGTACCGCCGCGCCTTCTCCTCTCTGGTGCTGGAGGGCTGACCGGCTCGGAATCACCGCAAAAAGAAACCGATACGCCCGGTTGGAGGGCCTGCTCTGCGGAGCAGACCGCCTGACCGGCGCGGCCAGACTGATTGGACAGAGGAGGCAAAACCGCAATGAAAATCTTGCTTGCATCGGATTCATTCAAAGGGTCCCTGACCTCACAGCGCATTGTCCAGCTGCTGGAGAAGGCGGTGGGGCAGGTCTTTCCCCAGGCGGTCACCGAGGGGATGCTGGTGGCCGACGGCGGAGAGGGGACCATGGAGGCCATGGTGGCCGAGCTGCAGGGAAGCGTCCGGACGGTGGAAGTCCGGGGCCCCATGGGAACGCCGGTGCAGGCATCCTATGGCCTGCTGCCCGGCGGGCGGGCCATCATCGAGATGGCCCAGGCCTCGGGCCTGCCTCTGGTGCCCACGGAACAGCGCAACCCCATGCGGGCCACCAGCTATGGCACCGGCCAGCTGATCCGGGACGCCCTGGAACGGGGCATCCGGGATATCACCATCGCGGTGGGGGGCAGCGCCACCAACGATGGCGGCATGGGCGCCCTGGCGGCCCTGGGTGTGCGGTTTCTGGATGAAAAGGGGGAGCCGCTGGAAGGCTGCGGGGCCGACCTGGCCCGGGTGCAGACCATCGACCTGAGCGGCCTGCATCCCGCCGCCGCCCAGACCGCCTTTACGGTGATGTGCGATGTGACCAATCCGCTGCTGGGCCCCAGCGGCGCCAGCCATACCTTTGGCCCTCAGAAGGGGGCCGACCCCGCCATGGTGGAGCAGCTGGAACGGGGAATGAGCCGCTACGCCGCCCTGGCGGAACAGGTGACCGGCGTCAGCGCCGCCTTTCAGCCCGGCGCCGGCGCCGCCGGCGGGCTGGGCTTTGCCCTGATGGCCTTTCTGGGCGCCCAGCGCAGGCCGGGCATTGAGACGGTGCTGGACCTGATCCACTTCGACCAAAAGCTGGAAGGCGCAGACCTGGTCATCACCGGCGAGGGCCGGATGGATTGGCAGTCCTCCTTCGGCAAGGTGCCCGCCGGCGTGGGCGAGCGCTGCAAGCGCGCCGGGGTGCCGGCGGTGGCGATTGTGGGCGGCCTGCTGGCCGGCTACGAGGAAATCTACCGCCACGGCATCTGCAGCGTGGAAACCACCGTCAGCGGGGTGATGAGTCTGGAGGACGCCATGGCCCACAGCGAGGACCTCTACCTGGACGCCGCCTGCCGGTTGCTTCGCTCGATCCGCTGCGGCATGAAGATGCGGGGACGGTAAAAAGATTCAGACCATGAAAAAAGACCTCCTGCGGCAGAATGAAACCTGCTGCGGGAGGTCTTGCTGTATTCAGAAGGTCCGGCAGATGCCGCCCGGGCCTTTGGAACGCTATGGAATATCCTGCGTATTCCGCCCCGGCGGCCTTCTGGCCCGATGACCGCCGGGATCGGGACGGCGTCTACAGTGGTTCGGCCCTGTGCACCGGGAGCCGCCGTTGGCCGCCGGTTTCCTGCCTTTTGCTGCAAAAAGGTTGCAAGGGTACTGCCGGGGTGCTTAAATAATAACAAAGGCCCCCGGGGAGGCGTGGCCGGAAAAGGTTTCAAAATCAGAAAGGAAGTATCGTGTCGATGAAAACAAAATGGGTATCGAAAGTGCTTTGCGGCCTGCTTTGCGCCGGCCTGCTGTGCGGTTTTGCTGCGCCCTCGGCAGAAGAAAACGCCGACCTTGTGCCCCGTCAGTTCCAGACGGCCCAGCAGATCGACCGGATCAGCGTGGAGGACGCGATCTCCAACGTCACCATCCGCACCGCCGACACCGACCACATCACGGTGGACTACGCCGACACCACCGAAAAGCCCCTCTACACCATTTCGGTGGAGGACGGCCTGCTGAGCATCCAGACAACGACGGAGGAATTCGCAGGGAAGAACATGTCCCTGTTTAAGATTAGGATGGACGGCAAAACCGTTTCCGGACGGCCCGACCATGATCTGGTCATCACCCTGCCTCAAAAGCAGTACCAGGAACTTTCGGTGGCGTTGGCGGTGGGGACCCTTTCGGTGGAGGGGGTGAAGGCTTCCCAGCTGACGGCGGAATCCGCGGTCAACACGGTGGAGCTCAGCGGCATCCAGGCGGATCAGCTGAACACCGCCAGCGCTGTCGGTCAGGTAACTGTGCGCGACTCCCAGATTGGGAACGCTGAGATCGACGGCGCCGTCGGCGGCGTGGTGGTCAAGAACGTCACCGCCTCCGGACAGGTGACGGTGAGCAATGCTGTGGGCAGCGTCTCCCTGGAAGATGTGACGGCCCATGAACTCATCGTCCAGTCTGCCCTGGGTTCTACTTCTTACAAGAATGTGAAGGCCTCCTATTTCAGCGAGGCGGGCATCTTCAACTGGAGCAGCGGAACCGTTTCCCGGCCGTGACCCGGGTTCTGTTTGACAAAAACAAAAGCGCTGGTTTTCCTTTCCGGAAGCCGGCGCTTTTCTTTTAAGGTAAGGATCGCGCAAAAGCCCCGCCCGCCGCGGCGTTTTGCACCCGGAAAACCGCCCCGAAGGCCGGTTCCCACCCGCTGTCCGGGCCCTCCCGGACCGGCCGGGACAGGGGAATTCAAAAAAATTGTCAAAAATTTATCGTGTGAAACCCCTGTGAATCCGCGAACGCTCGATGAAAGATGACGGCCCGGGGCCGGATCCAAAAAGAAATCGAAAAAAGGAGGGTTGCATCACCCGGGAACATGTGCTATAATCAGGTCGGGAATGAAGTTCTCACGTGGCGAATGCCTAAAGTGCTTTGCTTATTGTAAGCTGACGACTTCTGCAAGCTTAGGATGCCTGCGGAACCGTCAGCTTTTTTGCTCTGGGCCAAGGCGTTTTGCCGTCGGGAGGGCATCATTGAAAAAAGGAGGTAATATTATGATCTATTCCACCGAAGTAGAGCATATGTGCCCGGTTACGAAGGGTGCATATCACGGCCCCGCTCCCATCCCCGAAGAGGGTAAGTGGGTGCAGGCCAAGGAAATCAAGGACATTTCCGGTCTGACTCATGGTGTGGGCTGGTGTGCCCCCCAGCAGGGCGCCTGCAAGCTGACCCTGAACGTCAAGGACGGCGTCATCGAGGAGGCTCTGGTGGAGACCCTGGGCTGCTCCGGCATGACCCACTCTGCAGCAATGGCTTCCGAGATTCTGCCCGGCAAGACCATTCTGGAGGCCCTGAACACCGACCTGGTCTGCGACGCCATCAACGTGGCTATGCGCGAGCTGTTCCTGCAGATCGTCTACGGCCGCACCCAGACCGCTTTCTCTGAGGGCGGCCTGCCCGTCGGCGCCAGCCTGGAGGACCTGGGCAAGGGCCTGCGCAGCCAGGTGGGCACCATGTTCGGCACCAAGCTGAAGGGTTCCCGTTACCTGGAGATGGCCGAGGGCTATGTGACCCGGCTGGCCCTGAACGAGAACAATGAGATCATCGGATACGAGTTCTTGAACCTGGGCAAGCTGACCGACGCACTGAAGAAGGGCGTGGACGCTGCTGAGGCAGTTGAGAAGGCCAAGGGCGTGTATGGACAGTTTGCAGACGCAGTCAAGTACATTGATCCCAGAGTGGAATAAAGGGGCGGATGAAAATGGCACTGTTTGAAAGTTATGAACGCCGCATCGACCACATCAACGCCGTTCTGCACGAGTACGGCATTGAGTCGGTGGAGCAGGCGAAGGAAATTTGCACCTCCAAGGGCTTCGATCCCTACAAGATCGTGAAGGAGATCCAGCCCATCGCATTCGAGAACGCCGGCTGGGCTTACACCGTCGGCGCCGCTATCGCCATCAAGAAGGGCTGCAAGACTGCTCCCGAGGCTGCCGAGGCCATCGGCATCGGCCTGCAGGCTTTCTGCATCCCCGGCTCTGTGGCCGATGACCGCAAGGTCGGCCTGGGCCACGGCAACCTGGCAGCCATGCTGCTGCGCGACGAGACCGAGTGCTTCGCCTTCCTGGCCGGCCACGAGTCTTTCGCTGCTGCTGAGGGCGCCATCGGCATCGTGAAGAATGCCAACAAGTCCCGTACCAAGCCCCTGCGGGTTATCCTGAACGGTCTGGGCAAGGATGCTGCACAGATCATCTCCCGCATCAACGGCTTCACCTACGTGCAGACCCAGTTTGACTACGCCACCGGCAAGGTCAACATCGTCCGCGAGATTCCCTACTCCAAGGGCGAGCGCGCAGCTGTGCGCTGCTACGGCGCCGACGATGTCCGTGAGGGCGTCGCCATCATGCACCTGGAGAAGGTGGACGTGTCCATCACCGGCAACTCCACCAACCCCACCCGCTTCCAGCATCCTGTCGCCGGCACTTACAAGAAGGAGTGCATCGAGCAGGGCAAGAAGTACTTCTCGGTGGCTTCGGGCGGCGGCACGGGCCGTACCCTGCACCCCGACAACATGGCAGCTGGCCCCGCTTCCTACGGCATGACCGATACCATGGGCCGTATGCACTCGGACGCTCAGTTCGCCGGCTCCAGCTCGGTTCCCGCCCACGTCGAGATGATGGGCTTCCTGGGCATGGGCAACAACCCGATGGTTGGCGCTACCGTCGCTGTGGCTGTCGCTGTTTCTGAGGCAACCAAGAACGACTGATCCCAGGCCTGAACCCTGCGGGGTACAAGTCCCCCCGGGCTAAGCTTAAAATAGAACGTGCCGATGATTTCCCTTTGGGGGTCATCGGCACGTTTTTTGTTTGCGGGGCCAGCCTCATCCGGGAACAGATGTTGAAAATGTACCAAAACAAATGGTTGTTCTCGATATAACATTGACAACCAATCATAGACGTGATACCATAGAGACAGAATCCATTTTTGTGGGCTGATACAGAGTTTGGAAGGTGATCTCGATGGAATCCAGGCGCCCCTGCACCCCGGATGCGTCCGTCCGGCCCCGCACCCGGCGGGTCTATGTGAAGGTGACTTCGGAGTTCGACTCCACCGGCTATATGCAGCCGGTTTCCATCACCTGGGCGGACGGCCGCACCTTTCCCATTGAACAGGTGCGGGATTTCCGCCCGGCAGGGATGGCGGGCAGCAGCCTGCCGGGGGACTGCTTCACCGTCCTGATCCAGGGCAAAGAGAAACTGCTGTTTTTCGAGCACATTGACCCGCGGTTCACCGGCCGGCTGGGCCGGTGGTTTGTGGAGAAAACGGTCTAATCAAAGAGGGGAGTTTGGATGCCGAAACAGCGCACATACCTTGCCATCGACCTGAAAAGCTATTACGCCTCGGCGGAGTGCGCCGCCCGGGGGCTGGACCCTCTCACCACCAACCTGGTGGTGGCGGACGCCAGCCGCACCGAAAAGACCATCTGCCTGGCGGTGTCGCCCTCCCTGAAAGCCCTGGGCATCCCCGGCCGGGCGCGGCTGTTCGAGGTGGTGCAGAAGGTCCGGGAGGCCAATGCCGCCCGGCTGCGGGCCGCCATCCGCAGCGGCGCCGCCCCGCGGAAAGAGGGGAGATACTGCCTGTCCGAGCCCTCCTACGACGCCGGCGCCCTGGCCAAAGACCCGACCCTGGAAATTTCCTATCTGGTGGCCCCGCCCCGGATGGCCTATTATGAGAAGGTGTCCCGGCAGGTCTATGGCATCTACCTGAAATATGTGGCCCCCGAGGACATGGTGGTCTACTCCATTGATGAGGTGTTCATCGACGCCACCCCCTATCTGGACCACTACAAGATGACCGCCCACGAGCTGGCCAAAACCATGATCCGGGAGGTGCTGTACACCACCGGCATCACCGCCACGGCGGGAATTGGAACCAACCTCTATTTGGCCAAGCTCGCCATGGATATCACCGCCAAACACGCCGCCCCCGACAAGGACGGGGTGCGGATTGCCCGGCTGGATGAAGAATCCTTCCGGTATCTGCTGTGGGACCATAAGCCCCTGACCGATTTCTGGCAGGTGGGCCCCGGCACGGTGCGCCGCCTGGAAAAACACGGCATCCACACCATGGGAGAGCTGGCCCGGGCCAGCATCCAGTGCGAGGAGGTGCTGTTTCAGGAGTTCGGGGTCAATGCGGAAATCCTCATCGACCACGCCTGGGGCCTGGAACCCTGCGGCATGAAGGAGATCAACGCCTACCGCCCTGAGTCCAACAGCCTGTGCGAAGGGCAGGTGCTGTCCTGCCCGTACCCCTGCGAAAAGGCCCGCATTGTGGTGCAGGAGATGGTGGACAGCATGGTCTACCAGTTGACCGACAAGGGTCTGGTCACCGACGGGCTCACCCTGGATATCGGCTACGACCGGGAAAATTGCGATACCGGCCGCTATCGGGGGCCGGTGCAGGTGGACCGGTATGGACGCAGCCTGCCCAAGCCGGCCCACGGCAGCACCCGGCTGGACGCCCCCAGCAACCTGGGCAGCCAGCTCAGCGAGGCGGTCCTGAACCTGTTTGACCAGATCGTCAACCCCCGTTTGACGGTCCGGCGGCTGACCCTGACGGCCAATCGGGTGGTGAAGGATCAGGGGATTTTCCAGACCGACTTTTTCACCGATACCTCCAAGCTGGAAAAGGAAAAGAGCCTTCAGGAGACCATGCTGGGCCTGAAAAAGAAGTTCGGCAAAAACGCCATTTTGAAGGGCACCAACTACCTGGAAGGGGCCACCATGCGGGATCGGAACGGCCGGATTGGGGGCCACAAGGCAGAATGAGAGGGGAAGAAGATGACCGACTGGAAGGACACCCCGGAGGGCCGGGCCGCGGCGCAGAAGTATGGGGATATTCTGCCCCTGTCCCGCCCCGAACCCTCCCGCAAACATCCCCGGATGCCGCTGGGCAGCCGGGCCAAGATCTTCAGCCCCTTTGCCGCCCTGCGGGGCTTTGACGAGGAGCTGTCGGAGGAGAGTGCCCGGACCCGCCGCGTGCCCAGGGCGGGCCTGTCGGAAGAGGAACAGGCTGCCCTGTCCGAAAAGCTGGCCCGGCTGACCCGGGGCGATGGGGTGACGGTGCGGTATTTCTGCCCCGACCGCATTCACCCGGAAAACCCGCCGGTGGGCAGCTATGAGACGGTCACCGGGTACGTCCAGGAGGTGGACCCGGCGGCGCAGCTGCTGCGCCTGGAACGGGACGCGCCCCATCAGGGGCCGGGCATCGGGAAAGGGCAGCGGCTGGACATTCCCCTGGAAGATGTGGAAGCAATCTGGTAAACGGAAAGGATGGGGGACTGGATGTATCGATACAATTTGTCCGATGGCCTGGCGCCCGCAGAGGAGCCGGCGGAAGGAACCGGCGGCACGGTGCTGCTTCTCACCTCAGAGGAGCTGTCCCGCAGGATGGACCAGGAGGACCGGGATCACCTGGTCTGCCATACGCCCCTGGCCCGGGATGCCCGCATCTGCAAGGCAGAGGTGCGGCGGGGGTACCGGAACGGCACCATTGTGACGCCCCGCCAGGCCAAAAACGGGGACCCCATTGCCTTTGGGTATCTGCTGTCCCGGGACCTGGTGGTGCTGTGCGACGACAGCGGCACGGCCCACTCCATGGTGCAGCGCCTGCGGAAGGAGAACCCCCAGAAGGAAACCAGCGCCAACGGCTTTTTCTGCGGCTTTCTGGCCCTGCTGGTGGAGAAGGACCTGCGCCACCTGCAGTCTTTGGAAGACCGCCTCTCCCAGATGGAGGACGAAGTGTCGGCGGGCCGGCTGGAAAACTTCAACGCCGGCATGATGGTCCTGCGGAAGGAAATTTCCCGCTGGATCAAATATTACACCCAGATGGACGAGCTGGTCTGTGAATTGCAGGAAAACGGCGACTTGTCCGACACCGAGGCGCAGATGTTCCACCGGGTGGAAAAGCGTCTGGGCCGCCTGCTGGAGGAGACCAAAGCCCTGCGGGAATATGGCCTGCAGCTGCGGGAGATGTTCCAGGCGGAGATGGACCTGCAGCAGAACCGGATCATGAAGATTCTCACCATCGTCACCACCATCTTCCTGCCCCTGTCCCTGGTGGCCGGGTGGTACGGCATGAACTTTACCGGCATGGTGGAGCTGACCTGGAAGTATGGCTATCCCGCCGTCATCGTGGCCAGCGCCCTGATTGTTCTGCTGTGCCTCTATCTCATGAAAAAGAAAAAGTTCTGGTGAGGGCATCCCCTCCCACTGCATAAAAAATCCGTACCCCGGCGCCTTCTGCCATAGGTACGGATTTTTGCGTTATGAGGGCGGTTTTAACCCGGTTCCCGGATGAGTTCCCAGACCGTGGCCGCGTCGTCCTGCTTGATCAGAGGGGCCGTCAGGCCCAGAGTGGCCAGCTCGTCCCCGCCGTACAGCTGGCCCGAGGCGGCGTCCCGGTAGAGGCCGTCTCTGTCCAGGAAGGACAGCCGCACCGGCGTGTGGGCAAAGAGGGGGTCGTACCGGGTCTGGAACACCTGCACCAGACACCGGCTGCCGTCCCGGGCCACAGCGGCCCAGCCGGTGTAGGGCCCCGGCAGGTCCAGGGTGAAAAACCGGCTGGACTGGACCCAGCGGCGCTCGGCTTTCCGCTGGGCGATCTGCCCGGCCAGATCTGCAAGCTCCTCCGGGGTGAGAAGGGTCAGATCCAGCTCATAGCCCAGATTGAACAGCCGGGCCGCCTGCCACCGGGTGTCCAGCGGAGTGACGCGGCCGGTCTGGTGGTTGGGGGTGATGCTGACATGGGCCCCCATGGCCACCGGCGGATACAGCAGGCTGTACCCCGCCTGAATGGCCAGACGGTCGTGGCCGTCGGTGTTGTCGCTGGTCCAGTTCTGGGCCACATAATAGAGCATCCCCGGGTCAAAGCGTGCGCCGCCGCTGGAACATCCCTCGATCAGCAGCCGGGGATAGGCGGTGGTGATCCGCTCCAGAAGCCGGTAAAGCCCCAGCACATAGCGATGGGCGGTTTCCCCCTGGCGGGCGCCGGGGGCCAGGGAACAAAAGTCGGTGAGGGGGCGGTTCATGTCCCACTTGATGTAGTCGATGCCGCTCTTTTGCAGATAGCCGTCCAGCACGTCAAAGAGATAGTCCACCACTTCAGGCCGGGACAGGTCCAGCAGGTATTCGTGGCGGCCCTGGGTCATGGAATAGCCGGGGGTCTGCAAAACCCAGTCGGGATGCTGGCGGAACAGATCGCTGTCGGCGGTGACCGCCTCCGGCTCAAACCACAGGCCGAACTTCATCCCTTTGCCGTGGACGATCCGGGCCGCCGCCGGAATGCCTCCGGGCAGCTTGCGCAGGTTGCACCGCCAGTCCCCCATGGAGTCCCGGCTGGAATTGCCCTTCCGGAACCACCCGTCGTCCAGCACAAAGAGTTCCACCCCCAGCTGCCGGGCCAGCTCAGCCTGGCGCTCGATTTTGGACAGGGTCACGTCGTAATACATGGACTCCCAGGAGTTGAGGAGGATGGGTCGCTCCGCCTCTGCGAACCGGGGCGGCATCAGGTGATGGAGGTACAGCTGGTGGAAGTTCTGCCGCAGGCCGTTGAGGCCGCCGGTGGTGCAGTTGAGGATGGCCTCGGGAGAGGTGAACCGCTCCCCGGGCATCAGCTGCCATGCGAACCCCTCGGGGTGCAGGCCGATCTGGGCCCGCACCATCCCGAACTGGTCCAGCTCCGCCTGGGCCAGAAAGTTCCCGCTGTACACCAGATGAAACCCCACCGCCAGCCCCCGGTCGGCGGTGACGTCGGGGGAGAGCAGGGCGAAAAAGGGCTGATGCTGGGGGCTGCTGGACCCCCGGACGCTCTCGATGCGCTGGATCCCGTGGTGCAGCGGGAACCGCTGCCCGTTGGCCTCTTTGGCGTGGGTGCCGTAGAGGATCAGCATCTCCCAGGGCAGGGCCGGCAGTTCCAGCGACGCGCTCTGCAGGTTGTGCAGGGTCAGGGGCCGGGAGCCGGTGTTTTCCGCCACCTGATGGCGGGCCACAATCCCCAGCCCGGCGAACAGGGTGTAATACAGCCGCACCGTCAGCCCGGCGGCGGGGTCGGAGAGGGTGATTTCCAGGGTGGCGCTTTCGCCGGGGGCCGCAAAGGCGGCGGGCAGCCCTTCCAGGGCCGGCTTTTCTTCCAGGGCCCGCCAGGATACAAAGTCCAGCTGGGTGTGACGGACTCCGTCCGCCTCGGCCTCCACGGCGGGAATCCGGAAGTCTCCCCGGCTGCGGGCGGGGTATTCAAAGGGAAAATCGTCAAAGGAGACGTTGGGCACCGAACACTCCTCGTGGCAGGTGTTGTACCCCCGCTTGAAGTAGACCGGCTGGCCCCCGCCGTGCCAGCGGCGGAGGGCGGGGCCGAAGTACCGGTGGACCAGATACCGGCCGTCCACCACCTGGATGATGTAGCTGATGACGCCGTTGGTGAGATGGACGGCGTGCAGGCTGTCGTCGAACAAAATCTCGGGTCTGCGCATACAAAAAGCCTCCCAAAACGCGCAGAGGCGGCCGGCGCCGCGCCGTGAAGAAAGATTCGCCGGCCGGGCGCTGCCGCCTCTGCTCAGAAGAAGTAGATCTATGTGAAGGAAGAATGGCGTGGATCAGGACTGCTGTTCCATCTTGGTGCTGAAGCCGAACATCCAGGTCAGGCCAAAGGCCACCGCGAAGGAAATCAGGTTGATGACGATGTACCAGGGCAGCTGTTCATTGAGGTAGAGCAGGGTGCCGGGGATGCCGGTGATGGACATACCGGTGGCCCGCAGGCCGATGAGGGAGGCCAGGAAGCCGCCCACGCCGCCGCCGATCATAGCCATCACATAGGGCTTGACAAATTTCAGGTTGACGCCGAAGACGGCGGGCTCGGTGATGCCCAGCAGGGCGCTGAGGCAGGAGGGATAGGCCACCTGTTTGGTCTTGACCGAAGCGGCCTTGATGGCCACGGCCAGGACGGCGCCGGCCTGGGCCACGTTGCCGCAGGTGCCGATGGGGTTGAGGTAGTTCCAGCCGTCCTGGGCCAGCATGCTGATTTCCAGGAAGTTGAGGATGTGATGGATGCCGAAGATGCCCAGCAGCTGGCCGAAGCAGCCGTACAGGAATCCGCCGATGCCGAAGGGCAGGAAGATGATGTTTTCCACCACCACCAGAATCACCTGCTCCACCGCGTGGAGGACGGGGCCGATGGCGAACAGGGCGATGAGGATGCCGAACAGCAGGGTCAGGAAGGGAGTGACGATCAGGTCGATGGCGTCGGGGACGTGTTTGCGGAGCCACTGCTCAAACTTGGAGGTCAGGATGCCGGCGGCGAAGGCGGGCAGCACCGAGCCCTGATAGCCCGACACCGACAAAAAGCCGAAGAAGGTGAGGGGTTCCGCAGCGCCCGAGCCCACGTCGTAGGCGCTGGGCAGGCTGGGGCTCACCAGCATCAGGCCCAGGACGATGCCGATGACCGGGCTGCCGCCGAAGTTGCGGAAGGTGGACCAGCAGACCAGCGCCGGCAGGAAGGAGAAAGCGGTGTCGGTGAGAATCTGGGTGAAGGTGAGCAGCTGGGCGGGGACGTCGGCAGCGGTCAGGCCAAAGACGTTCAGGACCGCCTCCTGGGTCAGCAGGCCCCGCAGGCCCATGAACAGACCGGTGGCCACCAGCACCGGGATGATGGGGACGAACACGTCCGAGAACATCCGCACCGCCCGCTGGAAGGCGTTGCCGTAGACCGGTTTCTGCTGGGGCTGGTCGGAGCCGGAGGCCACCGCGTCGGCGTGGCCCACCAGCTTGACCACTTCGTCGTAGATGCGGTTCACCAGGCCGGTGCCCAGGATGATCTGGTACTGGCCGGCGTTGAAAAACGAGCCCTTGACGTTGTCCAGGTCTTCCACGGCCTGGGTGTCGATCTTGTCTTTGTCGGTGACGATCAGCCGCAGCCGGGTGGCGCAGTGACGGACCGAGACGATGTTTTCCTTGCCGCCCACCTTTTCGATGATGGCAGCGGCCAGCTCTTTGTCGGACATGATGGTCCCTCCTTGTTCAGATGGTGCGAATCGGGCGCAGAGTGATGCCGCAGCCGTCCACGCCCCGGACGTCCAGGCCCAGCGTCTCGCTGGTGGGGTAGATGCGGGAGGAGAGCACCGTGCTTCCTCCGTTGATGAAAAGTTCCAGACTGGAGCTGTCGCTCCAGATTTCCAGGCGGTCGAGATGGTCCAGGGGGCAGGTCTTGCTCTCGGGCCGGCCGGTGAGCCAGCCGGTGCGGGTGAAGGTGAGGGTTCGGGCCGCGGGGTCAAATTCCAGGGCGGCCTCGCCCCCGTGGAAAGTCAGGCGGAACGGCTCATCCCCCGCCGTGGGGCGGATGTCCAGCCAGAAAGCCCGGTGGGATAGCTCACTGGGCCGGATGGGCTCCCTCAATAGGCTGTAGAGCTCTTCTGGGGGCGTCTGCCAGAGCCGCCCCTCCCGCCAGTGGAGGACCCGGGGCATGGTCAGGCAGTGGACCGAGGGTTCCCCCGCCGCAAAGGCCTGTTCTTCGGCCTCCTCCATCCGGGACATCCAGGCGAACAGCAGCCGCCGCCCCTTGCCGTCCACAAAGGTCTGGGGGGAGTAAAAGTCAAAGCCGCCGTCGGTGAGGATGAGGCCCTGGTCCAGGTCGGCGTCGGCAGGGGAGAGGGTCCCGGTCTCCTCGTCAAAGGTCACCGGCTTGTAGGCCGAATAGCTGGACAGGCAGGTGTCGGTGTCGTTGTTGCGGGCCTGGGGACAGTAGAGCAGAACCGCCTGACCGTCAATTACTATGAGCCCATTCAAATCCGCCAGGTGGCCCGGCAGTTCGGGGTCCACCCCAACTACCTGACCCGGGTGTTCCGGGAGGCCTACGGCGTGGGGCCCAAGGAATATTTGACCGAGCGGAAACTGAAAAAGGCCGAGGCCATGCTGGCCTCCACCGATTACGCGGTGGCGGTGGTGGCAAGCTCTCTGGGGTTTGAGGATGCCTTTGCCTTTTCGCGGCTGTTCAAAAAGCGGGTGGGCTGCTCTCCCAGCGAGTTCCGCAGCCAGAAAAGCCCGCCCCGCCCGATCCCATAAAAACAACCATGCGCCAAAGACCCAACGGAAACGGTCTCTGGCGCATGGTTTTGTTGTATAGGAGAAATCATCCCGGGCGGCGTATGGGCTCCGCCGCCGGAAGGGATCAGCGGTTAAAAGAGATAGTTGGTGACGATGGGCTCCCGCTTTTGGGTCACATCGTTGAAGTACTCATAGGCACAGATGCCCAAAAAGCCGCCCGACACGTTGTACACGTTGGTGAAGCCGTGGCCCTGCAGGGTCAGGACGGCGTTGTAGCTGCTCTGGCCAATCTGGCAGTGGACGTAGACCGGCCGGTCGGTGGGGATTTCGTCCAGACGGCTGCGCAGCTGGGCCAGAGGGATGTTGACCGAGGTCTTCAGATGGCCCTGATGGTACACCGCCGCGGGGCGGACATCCAGAATATAGGCGCCCGACTCCACCAGATCCCGCACCTGGTCCACATGGACCTGACGGAACCGGTGGGCCAGCAGGTTGCCCGCCACCAGGCCCGCATAGTTGGCGGCGTCCTTGGGGGCAGAGAAGGGGGGCGCATAGCACAGTTCCAGATCCCGCAGGTCGTCCACCGTGCCGCCCAACTTGATGAGGGTGGCGGCCACGTCAATCCGCTTGACGGCGTCGCCCTTGGAGATGGCCTGGGCGCCCAGCACCCGGCCGGTGGGTACCTCAAAGATCAGCTTGTAGTGGAGCTGGGTGCTGCCCGGCATGATGCCCACCCGGTCCTTGGGCAGGACGTAGGCCACCTCATAGGGGATGCCCTCCTGCTCACACTGGGCGGCGGTGAGGCCGGTGCTGGCGGCATTCCACTCAAAGACCTGGATGCAGCTGGACCCGATGAAACCGGTGTTCCGCACCGGCAGGCCGCAGATGTGGTCGGCGGCCTGGCGGGCCTGCTTCTGGGCGGGGCCGGCCAGCTGAACCATGGCGGGCTTGCGGGTCAGGGGATTGAATACCTCCACCGCGTCGCCCACGGCGTAGATGCTGGGGTCGCTGGTGCGGTAATTGGGGTCCACCTTGATGGCGCCCCGGGGGTTCATTTCCAGTCCGGCGTCGGCGGCCAGTGCGGTGTCGGGACGTACGCCCACCGCCATCACCACCGCGTCGCTCTCAATGACGCGGCCCGAGTTCAGCTGGACGTTGGACTGCTGGAAGGCCACCACCGAGTCCCCCACCACCAGATCCACGCCGTGGTCGATCATGGCTTTCTGGAGAATCTGGACCATGTCGTAGTCGTAGGGCTTCAAAATCTGGGGCATGGCCTCCACCAGGGCCACCTGGTAGCCGGCTTCCCGCAGGTTAACCGCCACCTCCACCCCGATGAAGCCGCCGCCGATCACCGACACCTTCCGGACGCCTTTGTCCTTCAGGAAGCCGTAGAACCGGCTCACGTCCTCCACCGTCTTGACGGTGAAGAGGTTGGCGTTTTCGATGCCCTGAATCCGGGGCACCACTGCGTTGGCGCCGGGGGAGAGGATGAGGGTGTCATAGGCCTCGTCGTACTCCCGGCCGGTGACCAGGTCTTTCACCCGGACTTTCTTTCCGGCGCGGTCGATGGACAGGACCTGACTGTTGGCCCGGGTCTCGATGTTGTAGGCCCCGTGGAGTGATTCGGGGGTGTTGAGGACCAGTTTTTCGGTCTGGTCCACCGTCTCGCTCAGCCGGTAGGGGAGACTGCAGTTGGAATAGGAGACGTGGGCGCCTTTTTCCAGCAGGAGGATTTCGGCCTGCTCGTCCAGCCGCCGCAGCCGGGCTGCTGCGCCGGCGCCGCCTGTGTTGCCGCCAACAAGAACATACTTCATGGTTTTGCACTCCTTTTTGTCACATCTGAGAAAGGGCAAAGGCTCTTTTTGAAACCAGTATAGAGCAAACCGCGGCAAAAATCTGTGTTTGTGTCACATTGCCCGCCCCAAACCGCAAAAGGACGCCCCCGGGCGCAGCGAAAGGCTGTACCCGGGGCGCTTTGTGCCTGCCGGCGGGAAGCACCGCCCCGGCTGGGGCGATGGGGGATTACGCGGGCCGGCAGGGCTCAGATGGGAGGCTTAGTGCTCGGCATCCTCTTTGGTGGGCTGGACGGTGCCCCAGGGATGCTGCGGGGGTGCGTAGATGGACGACAGCTTCAGGCAGCCGCAGCCGGCGTTGAGGATGTTGTGCCAGGTGCCGCAGGGGACAAAGACGGCGTCGCCGGCGTTCAGGGTGCAGGTGACGGTCAGTTTGCACTGGCAGCTCCCCATCTGAACGGTGGCCTTGCCGCACTCCACCCGGATGCACTGGTCCACGTCGGGATGCATCTCGAGGCCGATGTCATCGCCCTCCGGAATGCTCATCAGGGTCATCTGGAGATGGTGGCCTGTCCAGAACGCGGTCCGGTAGTCCTCATTGGCCCGTGCAGCGCAGACGATGTTGGCGGCATAGGGATTGGGGCCGTGGTCGGTCTGGTTGCAGGTGCAGTCGCAGGAATGGTTGTTCATGGGATGTTTCTCCTTTCGTTGTGAGTTATCCCATGGTATGCAGCCCGCCGCGGCGGTGCGCGGCCGGGCCGGGGAACCCCGGCCCCGGGTCCTGAACCCAAAAAGGCGCGCGGCCCGCCCCAAAAGGAGCAAAACCGCGCGCCCAGGCCGCAAAGCAATGAAGTTTGGAGGGGAAATCAGTCCAGGAACTTTTCGTTCAGGGTGACGCCGAAGTCCCGGGCGATGGCCCGCAGGTTGTCGTCGGTGATGGTCTGACGGATCAGGCCGCCGCCCATGGACAGGACCTTGACGTAGATTTCGGCGCTCTTTTCGATGGTGTGGGCCAGGCCGAAAGTGATGTCAAAGTCGGGGCCCGAGGTGAACAGGCCGTGCTGGGCCCAGATGGCCGCCTGATAGCTCTTCATCAGCTCGGAGGTGGCCATGGCGATGTCGGCCCCGCCGGGGACCATCCAGGGGCAGACGCCCACGCCCTCGGGGAAGACCACCGGGCACTCGGTGGCGCTCTGCCACAGAGCGCGGGAGAAATCCCGGTCGGTCAGGGGCAGGATGTAGGTCAGGGCGATGACGTTGGTGGCGTGGCAGTGGTAGATGACCCGGTTGGTGCCGCCGGTCACCGCCTTGCGGACGCTGTGGTTCATGAAGTGGCTGGGGAACTCAGAGGTGGGGCGGGCGCCGCCCTCCAGGCCCCAGACAATCCGCCAGCTGTCGCCCTTGTCGTTGATCTCCACGATGCCGATGCTGTGGACGGGGTCCAGCTCCACATTGCGGAAGAACTTGCCCGAGCCGGTGGTGATGAAGTACTCGCCGGCCAGGTTGTCGGCCTGAACGCCCATGTTGACCCATTCGCCGGGCTGTGCGTTGAAGAAGGGACGGCACTGGGCCACTTCCTCCTCCTTCATGCGGTAGGTCAGGTTGCCGCCGTTGCGCTCGTGCCAGCCCTGGAGCCAGCCGTCGTTGCACATGCGGATATAGCCTTTTACGATCTCAACATCCAGAATACCCATGGTCAGATAACCTCTCTTTTTCTTCTTGGTTTGTGTGTCAGCGGGTGATGATGTCCACCGGGACGTCAAAAATCTTGGCGACCTTCAGAATGGTGTCGATGTGGCGGCCCGAGGCGGCGGCCATGTGATGGGTGGGGCCGGCCTCGCTCCAGCGGTTGCAGAACTCCCGTGCGCCGCAGGTGAAACGGGTGCGCATGTTGGTGTCGCCGAAGGTGAAGATGGGCCCCTCCTCGTTGACGCCCTCGGCCACCACGAACTTGAAGTGGCCGTCCTTGTCCTGGGTGATGCCCAGATAGGTCACGGGGCCCAGATGGGGATAGAACTGGGTCAGATAGCCGCCGCCGGTCTTGCCGTGGAAGACGGGAACGATCTTCATGGTGGGCTTTTTGGCCGAGATGTCGGCGTCGCCCGAGCCGGAATGGCCGATGATGCAGATATCCTGGTCAAAGTCGATGGAGTACATCTCGGACAGCTGGCCGCAGCCGGCGATGGTCTTGAGGATGGACATGGCCATGGACACCTTGATGTCGCCCTCCACGGCGCAGGCCACGCCCTGCTTGATCAGCATCGAGAAGGCCGGGATCAGCATGCTGTCCAGCACCCCCGCCTTGCCCTGGGCGAAACCGTCGTAGTGGGAGGCGATGAAGGCGATTTTCTCCTCTTTGACCCACTCCTCAAAGGCCACCACATACCGGGCCATCTCCCAGACCTTTTCGATGGTGCCGCCGCCCTCGATGTCGAAGGTGTCCAGGATTTCCTGAGCCTTGGCCCGGATGGCGTTTTCGTCGGTGATGTGGTCGGCGATGGCCCACATCTTCTCCCAGTCGAACTGCTTGGTGTACAGGAACATCCGGTTGTATAGGTTGGTCTCGTCGATGTACAGGTCCATCATGCCGGGATAGGGCCGGCCGATCTGGGCCAGGTTGGTGTCCCGGAAACGGCGGCGCACCTGGGCGGCACGGCACCAGTCCTCGATCTCGGCCTGAACCTGGGGGTCGCCACCCTCCACCACGCCGGTGATGACGGCATGACGCTTGCCGGCCCGCTCCAGGTCGGCCACCATCTCGCCCACGGCGCCGCAGGCGTACAGCTGGCCCAGCCAGGTGGGGGTGTCGGTGTTGGCGTAGTCGGGGGCCTTCTTTTTCTGGACGTTCACCAGCACCACCGGCACGTTCAGATCCCGCACCGCGGGCAGCATATTATAAGAGGTGGCGTAGGTCAGCATCTGGAGGATCACCAGGTCCACGTCGGCGGCACGGAACTTGTCGCCGGCGGCCATGGACTGTTCCTTGGTGGTGACGATGCCGCCGTCGATGATCTCCACCGTCTGGGGCAGGGTCTTTTTGAAATCGGCGTACTGCTGCTCAAACTCGGGCACCAGAGAGGGGAACTGGGGCAGGTAAGCGCCCAGGGCGATGGCGAACACGCCGACGCGGGCTTTGGTTTCAACTAACATGGGGTCAACCTCCTTAGCGAATGTTCATCTGAATCTTCAGGTTGCCGATGGCGGTGGCCTCGATGGGCAGCGCCTCCACCTGCTTGCCGGTGTAATGGGCGGTGAGTTGGTTCAGGGTGGCGTTTTTGGCGCCGCCGCCGGCGATGTAGAGCTTGTCCCAGTGCCGGCCGGTGACCGCCTCCATCTCCCGGTAGGCCTCGCCGTAGCAATAAGCCAGGGAATGATAGGTGCTGTTGATGAGGTCGGCGTCGGTGGCGGGAGCCTCGCCGGTCTCGGCCAGGGCGGAGCAGATTTCGGCCCGCATGTCCTGCGGGGCCGAGAAACGGGGATCGTTCACATCGAAAATCCGGGTGTAGGAGCTGGTTTTGGCCAGCTCCACCATCTCGGCGAAGGAGATCCCCAGCTGCTTCTGGATGCACTGGATGATCCACAGGCCCATGATGTTTTTCAGATAGCGGATGTAGCCCACGCCGCCCTCGTTGGTGAAGTTGGCCTTGCAGCTGGCGGGGGTGGTGACGGGCTTGTCCAGCTTGACCCCCAGCAGGCTCCAGGTGCCGGAGGACAGGAAAGGCGCGTCCCCCTGGTCCATGGGGATGCCCTCCACCGCGCTGGCGGTGTCGTGGGTGGCGCAGAGGACCACGGTGGTCTGTCCGCCCACCTCGGCGGCCACTTCATCGGTCAGCGGACCCAGGACGGTGCCGGGAGCGGTCAGCCGGGGGAACAGGGCTTTGGGCAGGCCCAGCCGGTCCAGGATTTCGGGGTCATACTCCCGGGTCTGGGCGTTCACCAGACCGGTGGAGGTGGCGTTGGTGTACTCCCGGGCCTTGACGCCGCACAGCTTCCAGAGCAGGTACTCGGGGATCATCAGGAAATCCTCGGCCTGGGCCAGACGGCCGGCCTTTTGGTCCGCGTACAGCTGATAGATGGTGTTGAAGGGCTGGAACTGGATGCCGGTTTTGGCGTACAGCTCCGCAAAGGGGATGCGGGCGTGCACTTCCTCCAGCACATCCTGGGTGCGGCTGTCCCGGTAGGCGTAGACCGGGTAAATGGGCCGGCCGTCCTTCAGCAGCACATAGTCCACCGCCCAGGTGTCGATGGATACGCTCTTGATCCGGGGATACTTGGTCAGGGCGGCCTTGAGGCCCTCCTTGACGTGGCGGAACAGCCCGTCGATGTCCCAGATCAGATGTCCGTCCACCCGCTGGACGCCGTTGGGGAACCGGTAGAGTTCCTCGGTGTGCAGGGTGCCGTCCTGCATCCATCCCGCAATGTGGCGGCCCGACGATGCGCCGATGTCCACAGCCAGAAATACTTCCTGCATAACGCTCCTCCTTGCGTGTTGGTCTGGTAACAGTATAGCGGCCCGGCGGGCCGGATGCCATCGGCAAAGGTGACCGATTCTTTGTGAAAAGTACACTCTTTGCCCCGGAGCGGGGACCAAACAAAAAATCGGAATGCACCGCACAGGACGGCGCATTCCGATTCAGGTGATCCGGCCGGTTCAGGCAGGGGGCCGGAAAGCATATGGGGGATCAGAAACAGGGAAAATTACAGCTGGCTGCGGTACAGCTCCACGATTTCCTTCACGCTGGTGTCGCGGGGGTTGCCGGGACGGCAGGCGTCGGCGAAGGCGGACTCGGCCAGGAACTGGATGTCCTCCTCCTTTAGGATGCCCTTGAGGTTGGCGGGGATGCCCACTTCGGCGGACAGCTGCTTGACGGCGGCGATGGTGGCGTCGGCGGCCTCCTCGGCGGTCATGGCGTCGATGCCGGCCACACCCATGGCCTTGCCGACGGCGCGGTAGCGCTCACCGGCCACGCCCTTGTTGTACTCCAGGCCCACCGGCAGCAGGATGGCGCAGGCCACGCCGTGGGGGGTGTCGTACAGAGCGGACAGGCCGTGCGCCATGCTGTGGACAATGCCCAGACCCACGTTGGAGAAGCCCATGCCGGCGATGTACTGGCCCAGAGCCATGCCCTCGCGGCCTTCGGGGGTGTTCTGGACGGCGCCCCGCAGGTTCTCGGAGATCAGGCGGATGGCCTCCAGATGGAACATATCCGAGATGGTGCAGTGGCCCTTGGTGATGTAGCCCTCGATGGCGTGGGTCAGAGCGTCCATGCCGGTGGCGGCGGTCAGGCCCTTGGGCATGGAAGCCATCATGTCGGGGTCAACCACAGCCACTTCGGGGATGTCGTTGGTGTCCACACAGACAAACTTGCGCTTCTTCTCCACGTCGGTGATGACGTAGTTGATGGTGACCTCAGCGGCGGTGCCGGCGGTGGTGGGAACGGCGATGGTAAAGACAGCGTGCTTCTTGGTGGGAGCCACGCCCTCCAGAGAGCGGACGTCGGCAAACTCGGGGTTGTTGATGATGATGCCGATGGCCTTGGCGGTGTCCATGGAGGAGCCGCCGCCGATGGTGACGATGCAGTC
Source organism: Faecalibacterium sp. An122 (assembly GCF_002160895.1). Taxonomy (GTDB): domain Bacteria; phylum Bacillota; class Clostridia; order Oscillospirales; family Ruminococcaceae; genus Faecalibacterium. The sequence goes on from NZ_NFLL01000014.1 coordinate 33,641, forward strand.
CGCCTCAGCGGCCTTGAAGGCAGCCACGCCGTCCTGGACGTTCTGGATGGTGGGATTGGGCTTGATGTCGCTGTAGACCGAGTAGGCGAAGCCGGCGGCGTCCAGCAGGTCGGTGACCTTCTTGGTGACGCCGAACTTGATCAGGTCGGGGTCGGAGCAGACGAAAGCCTTCTTGTAGCCGCGGGCGGTCAGCTCGGGAACGATGTTCTCGATGGCGCCGTGGCCGTGGTAGGAAATCGTGTTCAGAACAATGCGGTCAGCCATAATAAAATCCTCCTGAATTGCGGTGCGCCAGAAATGGCGCCCTGTTTGGATTGACTGAAAGGTAACAAACCTGGTAGCTTCAGTATAAAAGGTTTGGCCCAAAATTTCAATGGCCAAAAGTGACAGAAACTTTGTGAAAAGTCCACTCTTGTGCACAATGGGGGAAATACAGTATACTGAAAGGGAAAGGGAGGGATGGCACAGATGCTGACCTACAATATGGACGTCACCCCCGAGAGCGTGTGGAAGCGCACCACCCCCAGCGAGGCGGAGCTGGCCCAGCCCTACTACTGCACCGAGGCGGGACTGTTTTATGCGCAGCAGCGGTTTTCCACCGCCCGCACCGACAAGGAGAGCTATATTTTGTTTTATACCCTGCGTGGGGCGGGCCTGGTGGAGCAGAATGGCAGCGATGTGCTGCTGGGTCCGGGGCAGGCGCTGCTTTTGAACTGCCGCACCCCCCAGAGCTATTGTACCGCCCCCAAACAGAGCTGCTGGCACCACTATTGGGTTCACCTGGACGGGGCGGGGGTGGCGGCCATGGAGGCGCTGCTCCACCCGGAAAAGAAACTGGTGCCGGTCCAGCTGGCCGGCACCCGGATGCAGGAACTGTTCGAGACGGTTCTGGCGGAGATCGAGCGGGGGACGGTGGACAGCATGGTCCAGCGGGGACTGGTGCTGCATGAGATGCTGGCCCTGTGCGCCCAGAATCTTTTGTCCCAGGGCGAGGCCACCAGCGCCCGCCAGGTGATCCTCCAGGCGGCCGAGACTTTGCGGCAGAATTACCAGCAGGAGCTGAGCCTGGCCGGTCTGATGGCCGACGCCCATATGAGCAAGAGCTATTTTCTGCGGCTGTTCCGGCGGTATATGGGCACCACGCCCTACAATTACCTGGTGAATTTCCGGATCACCCAGGCCAAGGAACTGCTGGTCCTGACCGACCACACCGTCAGCGAAATCGCCCGAGAGGTGGGGTTTGGGGACGCCAGCAATTTCTCCACCCGGTTTTCCCGGGCCACCGGCCAGAGCCCCCTGCAATACCGCAAAAACGCCCTGAAAAGCGCCGAAAAATAAGCGGGAAAGCGCGCTTTGACGCTTTCCCGCCCTGGAATCAGGTGGTTTCCCGCCAGGGATCGCCCTCAATCTGGACAAACTGCTTTTCGATCTGGAAAGCCTCGTCCAGCGGGCGGTAGAGCATCAGCTCGCAGACCAGCAGAATGAACCACAGCCCCACAAAGGGCACCAGGGCCAGGGTCCAGGGGGCAAACAGGACGTACAGCAGAAGGTACCCCACCTGCAAAAGGGCGGCCCCCAGTACCCGCCAGAAGTATTTGAGGGTGAACAGGACGGCGTTGTACAGCCGGTCCTTGTTGCTCTGCTGGAACAGCACCAGCTGGGGCCAGTACAGCAGATTCAGGGCGGCGAAGAACACCGCGCTGAACAGACAGGCCAGCAGGGTGCCCCAGCTGGGGAAGGCGGGGGCCGACCACAGCATGTACATCATAAAGACGTACATTCCCGTCAAAAGACCCACCAGCGCGCCGGGCAGGAGACTTGCCCGGCCGTTTTGTTTCCAGCTGCGGCGGTAGTGGTCCCACCAGGAGCCGGGCGCGTCCCGCAGGCCCCGGAAAAGGCTGTCGTACAGCGCCGCCAGAAAGGGCCCGAAGATGGCCCCGCCCGCCAGGCTGGCAGGGATCAGCACCAGGACGCTGGAACTGAGGACCGAAAAGGTCACCCCCAGCACCAGAGGCAGAGCGCCCAGGGTGGTCAGCAGGTTGACCTTGACCCAACGCCCGGCGTAAAAGGACAAAAGCTGCTTGTACCGCTGCAAGCCTTCCATCCGGCGGCTCTCATCGTAGCTGTCATCGGCGAAAAACATACCCATGGTCTGTACCTCCTCAGGTCAGGTCTGCGCTGTAGTGGACCCCGTCCAGGACGTCGGACAGGATTTGTTCCACGTCCCCGCCGAAGTCCTTTTGACAGGTCAGCTCGGCCACAAACACAAAGTTCTCGTACACCGCAAAGGCGGAACACCCGCGGTCGTAGGGGTTGGCGTCCGAAATGCAGGTGTAGTTCAGGACGGTGTAGTCCTGGCCGTTGTGGAGGGCGGTTCCCTCCGACTGTATCGCGTAGGTCTGCCGCTCCCGGTCCAGAAAATCCTCACAGGCGGCCCGGGCGGCGGCTTCATCCTGGCAGCCGTACAGCAAAACGTACAGCTGGGCGGGGTACAGGTCCACCAGGTCGCCGTCCTCGTTGGTGTAGGGGACCGGCTCGCCCACCGTCCAGGTGGCGTAATAGGTGTCCTCCCCGGCCAGAACCGAGTTGTTGGCCTGAAGGGTCAGGTTGTGCCCCGGCGGGGCGATGCCCATCGTCTTGCCCAGCATCTCCCAGCTCTGGTCCCAGGCGGCGCCGTCGGCCGCGGCGCTGGGATACCGGGAAAAGTCCACCACATTCCCCAGCACAATCAGGGCCAGAATCAACAGAAATGGCAAAGCCAGATACAGCAGCTGTTTGCGGTCTTTCATGACAGGTCGGCTCCTTTCGTCAGCGCGTCCCAGAGGGCGCCGCAGGCGTCCATGTGTTCACAGGTGCGGTCTTCCCAGAAGCCCCGGCGGGCCAGATACAGAGACCCCGCCAGGTCCTGGCTGCTGCCGCGGATTTCCTGGCCCAGAATGGTCTGGGTGTAGGTTCCCAGATCCTGCCCGGCCAGGGCGGGGCAGGCGTCCCAGCGGACACAGCAGGGGGCCTCTCCGCCCTCCGCCAGGGTTCCGTCGGCGCCGGCCAGCAGGGCATAGTCTGCTTGAAACGTTTCATAATCTTCCAAAAGAAAAAAGTAGCTGTCGCAGTCCTCCAGATCCCCCATGAGGGTGATCTGATTGGCGTAGGAATACTCGGCGTTCTCGTCCATGGCGTCCGAGATCAGGTATTGATGGAGCTGCACCGCCACCCGGCCGTCCCCGTTGGCGTCGCTGCCCAGGGCGGCAAAGGCCTCCTCGATGGCCGCCGCCGTGGCGTCGGGCAGGGCGTTTTCTCCCACATAGGCGATCTGGTAGTCGGGCCGGACCTGCCCCAGCCCCAGGGCGCTGTGGGCAATGTCCAGCACCGCCAGACCGACCACCGCCCCGGCGATCACCATTCCCTTGTGATAGTGCCACCAGTTCCGCCATTTCTGGCGGGGCGTGGGGTCCGGGGGCAGGGGATCGGGCTTCACATCCCGCAATTTCCAGTTCAGGTATTGGCTTGCCATACAGGGCGTGTCCTCCTTTCCTGTGTCAGAGACAGTCGCGGGTGGTGCCGCCCGGCTGATACTGCACCGGCAGACAGATCAGCGCCGGCAGGCTGGAACGGTCGGTGCTCAGCAGCAGATCCACCGCAGTCTGGGCCATCTGGGGGATGGGCTGGACGATGGTGGAACAGTAATAGTCGTCGCTGTCAAACCGCTGGATGCCGTCGAAGCCGATCATCTGGACATCCTGGGGCACCCGCAGGCCCAGAAGTTCCAGCCGCTTCTGGATCTCGTAACAGAGGCGGTCGGTGTTGCAGAAGATGCCGTCGTAATCAAAGGCCCCGTCGTGGGTGTGGGAGGCCAGAAAGGCCTCGAAGGGGGCGAACCCGGCCTCGTTGGGCAGGTACAGGGATTCAAACTCCACCTGCCGTTCCCGGCAGACCGCCTCAAAGCCCATCCGGCGCTTGTCGGCCTCGCCGGCCACATTGGACCCCTGCCGGAGGAACAGGAGCTTTTGGCAGCCCAGCTCCAGCAGCTTCTGGGCGGCCAGCTGGCCCCCGCCGAAGTTGTCCGAGGCCACGCAGGGGATCTCGGCCCGGAAATGCCGGTCGATGCTGACAAAAGGCAGCTGGGGGTCTACTTCCAGGTTGGGATTGTAGGTCAGGGCGATGATGCCGTCCACCTTGTTCTGGCGCACCAGGTCGATGCACTGCTGCTCGGCGGTGCTGTCGTAATTGGTAATAGTCACAATGGTGCGGTAGCCCCGCTTCATCAGGGTGCCGATGATGGCGTCGGACAGGCTGGCGAAAAAGGGATGCCGCAGGTTGGGCCAGATCAGGGCCACCGTGTTGGTCTTGTTGGTCTTGAGGCCCCGGGCGTAGCTGTTGACCTGGTAGCCCAGCTTGCGGGCGGCTTCCTCCACCCGGAGGCGGTATTCCTCGCCCACCGGAATGTGGTTGAACACCTTGGACACGGTGCCCAGCGCCACACCGGCTTCGGCGGCGACGTCTTTCATGGTGGGGGCGGTGGTTGTCTTTTTAGCCATAGAATCCTTCCTCACAGGCCGCGGACAGGGTATTTAAGTGGAACGTTTCATGAACTTTCTGAAAAGAAAGGGGCTTTCCAGCCCGGCCCGCGGCGATTTTCCAATGTTTGTTGGCTTCATTATAGCAACTTTCCCCCGGAAAGTAAAGTGAATTTCATGAAACAGGCCGTGAAACGCCTCTTTTTGTGATGGCTGACAATCCGGATGTCCTCCTTTTGTGCAATTTGGAAAAAAGCGCTTTCCACAAAAAATATCCTTGACAACAGAAAAAATCTGGATTATCATAAAGGCGAACCAAACGTGTAACGTTTCACGGCGAAGCGCAGCCCGGCCTGTCGGGCTTTGTTTTACAGAAAACCATGAAACGTTACACAGAACTGGGAGGGCCGGAAGTATCCCGCTGGCAGGAAAGGAGGAGTGCCTGCTGAACGTTGTCCGTATCTCTGTGATTCTTTGAAAGGAAGTGAGGGAACATCATGCGTTCCAAAGTACAAGCGAGCACAGCGGCGGTCCAGCTCCCGCAGGGGCACCGCAGAAAGACGCTGGGCCGGCGCATTGCGGAGAACTGGCAGCTGTACGCGCTGCTGCTGATCCCGGTGGTGCTGACTTTTGTGTACAAGTACATCCCCATGTACGGCATCCAGATCGCGTTCCGGGACTACCGGGCTTCCCGCGGCATTTGGGGGAGCGAATGGGTGGGCCTGGAGTGGTTCGAGCGGTTCTTCACCGCCCCCACCTGCGCCCGAATGATCAAGAACACCTTCCTGCTGGCCCTGTACAGCCTGCTGTGGAGCTTCCCGATCCCCATTGTGCTGTCTCTGTGCATCAATCAGCTGCGGTTCAAGCGGTATAAGCGGATTGTCCAGACCGTCCTGTATGCGCCGCACTTCATCTCCATCATGGTGGTCTGCGGCATGATCCGGATTTTCCTCAGCCCGTCGGGCGGCCTCATCAACCTGCTGCTGGGCACCAGCATCGACTTTCTGACCGAGTCCTCGGCCTTCCGCACCATTTATATTGCGTCGGGCATCTGGCAGGATGCCGGCTGGGGCTGCATCATCTATCTGGCCACCCTGTCCAACGTGGACACCACCCTGTATGAGGCGGCCAAGGTGGACGGCGCGTCGGTGTTCCAGCGGATTGTCCACATTGACGTGCCGGCCCTGATGCCTATGGTGATCCTGAACCTCATCATGAGCGCCGGCAACCTGATGAACATCGGCTTTGAAAAGGTCTGGCTGCTCCAGACCGACCTGAACAAGGCCACCTCGGACGTCATCGCCGTTTACGTCTACCAGCAGGGCATCGAAAACGCCAACTACAGCTACTCCACGGCGGTTGGCCTGTTCAATACGGCCATCAACCTGATTTTGCTGATCATCGTCAACAAGATCGCGTCCAAGGCCTCGGATGTGGACTTTGTGTAAGGAGGCGGCACCATGGAATCCAGAAAACCTCACAGTATGTCCGACAAAGCCAGCGACGTGGTGCTGGTGGTCATCACCGCAGCGGTCATGTTCATTGTGGCCTATCCGCTGTATTACGTCCTGGTGGCCTCCTTCTCCAACCCCTACGACGTCTACGCCGGCAAGACCTTCCTGTTCCCCAGTGAATTCAGCTTCAAGGGCTATGCGGCGGTGTTTGCCGACGACAACATCTTCACCGGCTACATCAACTCCATCAAATACACCGTCATCGGCACCATCTTCTCGGTGGTGATGCTGTACATCACCGCCTATCCGCTGTCCCAGCGGAACCTGCCCGGCCGCAAGTGGCTCAGCCTGTTTTTCATCTTCACCATGTACTTTGGCGGCGGCCTGGTGCCCACCTACCTGGTGGTCAAGGAGACCGGCCTCATCAACAGCATGTGGGCCCTGTTCCTGCCCGGCGGCGTGGGTGTGGGCAACATGATTATCGTCCGCAACTACTTCCAGAACAGCATCCCTCACGACCTGATCGAGGCCTCCGAGATCGACGGCTGCTCCAAGATGCGCACCTTCCTGAGCATCATCATCCCCCTGTCCAAGCCCATCATGGCGGTCATGGTGGTGTTCAGCATGGTGGCCTACTGGAACGACTGGTTCACCGCCCTGATCTACCTGACCGGCACCGATAAGGCGCCTCTGCCCCTGGTGCTGCGCAACGTCCTGATCAAGAGCTCGGCCAGCGCCAGCCAGGCCAGCACCATTTCGGGCGGCTACGCCGAGCTGAACCAGCTGACCGAAATGATCAAGTTCTCGTCCATCGTGGTGGCGGCGGCCCCCATGCTGATCGTCTATCCCTTCGTCCAGAAATACTTTGAAAAGGGCTTCATGGCCGGCGCCGTCAAGGGCTGAGCCGCCCTGTGCCACACAACCAGAAGAAGAAAAGGAGAAACTGCTATGAGAAGAAGAACCTTCATCCAGGGCGCTGCCTTTGCAGCCGCCGTCGCCGCTGCTTCCGCCCTGACCGGCTGCGGGTCCAAGAGCAATGCCCCGGTGGCCAATGAAAACGGCGTGGTGGAGAGCACCGAACAGACCCAGTTCACCATCATCGGCGGCCAGTCGGCCCTGTCGCCCGGCTACGCCGACAACCAGGTCCTGAATGCCATGCAGGAGAACGCCGGCATTTCCATCGAGTGGAACACCATGAGCGACTCCCTGGCCGAACAGGTCAACATCCGCATCGCCGGCGGCGACCTGCCGGACGCCTTCATGGGTGTGGGCTTCTCCAACTACGACCTGACCAACTACGGCGCCGACGGCACCTTCATCAACCTGGACCCCTACATCACCCCCGACATCATGCCCAACCTGTCCGCCATCCTGGAGCAGAACCCCAACATCCGCTCGGCCATCACCATGAGCGACGGCTGCATCTACGGCCTGCCCGCCGCCGAGCAGATGGGCACCGCCGGCATCGGCAAGGAGGAAGACTACTCCATCTACACCATCCCCCAGTTCTCCATGATCAACAAGGCATGGCTGGACGACCTGGGCCTGGCGGTTCCCACCACCCTGGAGGAGCTGCACACCGCCCTGAAGGCCTTCAAGGACAACGACATGAGCCATAAGTTCTATGGCAACGACGCCGGTACCACCATTCCCATGTCCACCGGCTTTGACCAGTGGTGCTGGGGCCAGAATATCTTCTACGCCGGCTTCGGCTTCACCAACTGGCCCAACGACGTCTGCAACGACCTGGTTCTCCAGGGGGACGGCACCATTCAGTTCATGTGCGTCAACGACAAGTACCGCGAGGCGGTGACCTACTTCCACGACTGGTACGCCGAGGGCCTGATGGATGTGGAGATGTTCTCCCAGTCGGATACCCAGCTGATGTCCAAGTGCCAGCAGGGCTGGGTGGGCGTGTCCACCTGGTGGTACATTGACGAGCTGATGGGCGACTACGCCAAGGACTATGTGTTCCTGCCGGTTCTGGCCGGCCCCGACGGCACCAAGAACGTCACCGTCCGCACCGGCGGCGGCACCAATTCGGGCCAGCTGTCCATCACCTCGGTGTGCCAGAGCCCCATCAACCTGCTGAAATTCTTCGACCAGTGGTACACCGGCGAGAACGTCATGCAGCTGCAGTACGGCCCCATTGGCGTCTACTTCACCCAGCAGGACGAGAACGGCGTCTGGAACTCCATCACCGACGCCGAGGCCCAGGCCCAGTTTGGCAAGAGCGCCGGCGAGCTGAAGGGCGAGTATGAGGTGGCCGGTCCCAAACTGATCCTCTCCCAGTACTATGAGGAGAACTTCCACATGGAGGACCGGGCCGTGGAGCGCCTGACCGACCTGTACGACTACTGGCTGCCCCAGGTCACCGATACCAGCGTCTACCCGGTGGACTGCGTGTTCACCATCGACGAGCTGGACACCATCGACCGCTACAAGTCCGACTTTGAGAGCATGGTCTCGGAGCAGGAGGGCCTGTGGATTCGGGATGGCGGCCCCACCGATGAGGAGTGGGAGGCCTATAAGCAGATGCTGAGCGACACCTGCGGCATGGACAAGCTGCTGGAAGTCTACAAGAACGCCTACGCCCGCTACACCGAGGCGTAAACCAAGCCAATTTCCTGCATTTCTCCTTCCAGGGCAGTCCCGTCCCGCAGCGCAGCGGGGCGGGACTGGGAAGGGGGCAGAATATTTCATCATCCGGGAGGAAGCTCCATGATCAGTGAGAAGTTACAGCGCGCACGCGATTTTGAAGCCCGGTACGGGGCCTATATCCCCGACGGGGAACGCCCGGCCTTTCATGTGACGGGGACGGTGGGCTGGATCAATGACCCCAACGGTTTTTCCTGCTATCAAGGGGAGTACCACCTGTTTTATCAGTACCACCCCTACAGCAACAACTGGGGCCCGATGCACTGGGGCCATGTAAAGACCAGGGATTTCATCCGCTGGGAGCGGCTGCCCGCCGCCATGGCCCCCGACACCGACGCCGACCGGGACGGCTGTTTTTCGGGCAGCGCCATCGAGCTGGCCGACGGGCGGCAGATGCTGGTGTATACCGGCGTGTATGAGACCCGGCGGGCCGACGGACAGGTGGAGTCGTTCCAGCAGCAGTGCGTGGCCTTCGGGGACGGGGTCAACTACGAGAAATACCCCGGCAACCCGGTTCTGGACGGCAGCGACCTGCCGGCCGGAGGCAGCGTGCTGGACTTCCGGGACCCCAAGGTCTGGCAGGACCCGGATGGTACATTCTATATGGTGGCGGGCAACCGCACCCCCGACGGCAGCGGCGCCATCCGGCTGTTTGAGAGCCCCGACGGCACCCATTGGAGCTACGCCTGCACCCTGGATTCCAGCCGCAACGAGTATGGCCGGATGTGGGAGTGCCCCGACTTCTTCCCCCTGGACGGCCAGCAGGTGATGCTGGTAAGCCCCCAGGAGATGACCGCCGCCGGCCTGGAATTCCATGCGGGATTCGGGTCCATCGCCCTGATGGGCCGCTATGACCCCGCCGCCCGCCGCTTTGCGCGGCAGCGGATCCAGTCCATCGACTACGGCACCGACTTCTATGCGCCCCAGACCCTCCAGAGCTACGACGGACGCCGGATTATGATTGCCTGGATGCAGAACTGGGCCACCACCAACTGTCAGCCCCAGGGGACCCGCTGGTTCGGCCAGATGACCCTGCCCCGGGAGCTGTCCCTGCGGGAGGGCCGCCTGATCCAGAACCCGGTGCGGGAGCTGGAAAACTACCGCGGCCACAAGGTCAGCTATCAGGACCTGCTGGTGACGGGGGAGACCAACCTGAGCGGGGTGTCGGGCCGCCTGATGGACCTGACGGTGACGGTCCGCCCGGTGGACGACCGGCCCTCCTATCAGGCCTTCAAGATCCACCTGGCCAAGGACGGCCAGCGGGAGACCCTGATCCGGTATAAGGTGGCCAACAGCACCCTGCGTCTGGACCGCACCCACAGCGGCTTCCCCTATGACATTGTGAACGTGCGGGATTTCCCGGTGCGCCCCCGGGACGGGGCGGTCAAGATCCGGGTGGTCATGGACCGGTACAGCCTGGAAGTCTTTGTCAACGACGGCGAACAGGCGGCCAGCATGGTGATTTATACCCCGCTGTCGGCCCAGTCGGTCAGCTTTGAGGTGGTGGAAGGGGCCGCCTACATCGATGTGGAACACTACAGCCTGAACTTCGGGCAGGAGGACGCAGAATGAACCGGAAAGGATTTGACGTGGTGGCCCTGGGGGAACTGCTGATGGATTTCACCCAGAACGGCCTCAGTGAACAGGGCAACAGCCTCTTTGAGGCCAACCCCGGCGGCGCGCCCTGCAACGTGCTGGCCATGCTGCGGAAGCTGGACAAGCGCTGCGCCTTCATGGGCAAGGTGGGCCGGGACGGCTTTGGCCGCCAGCTGGCCCAGGTGGTGCAGGAGGCGGGCATCGACACCCGGGCCCTCCGGTTTGACCCCGAAATTCCCACCACCCTGGCCATTGTCCAGACCCTGCCGGGAGGCGACCGGGATTTCAGCTTTTACCGCAAGCCGGGCGCCGACGCCAACCTGGCGGCGTCGGATCTGGACGAGGAACTGCTGCGGGACTGCCGGATCTTCCACTTCGGCACCCTGTCCCTCACCGGGGAACCCTGCCGCACCGCCACCCAAAAGGCGGTGGCCCTGGCCAAAGAGGCCGGCGCGCTGATCTCCTTTGACCCCAACCTGCGGGAACCCCTCTGGCCCAGCCTGGAGGAGGCCCGGGCCCAGATCGCCTGGGGCCTGAGCCAGTGCGATATCCTCAAAATCGCGGACAATGAGCTGCTGTTCATGACCGGCCGGGAGGACTTCGCCGAGGGCGCGGCCATGCTGCAGCGCCAGTACCCCAACATCCGCCTGCTGAACGTGACGGCGGGGGCCGCCGGCAGCTATGCCTTCTATGGCAGCCGGCATACCTTCCAGCCCGGGTGTACTTTGGGCGGGGTCATCGAGACCACCGGCGCAGGGGATACCTTCTGCGCCAGCGTCCTGAACTTTGTGCTGGAACACGGCCTGGAGGGCCTCACCGCCGACGACCTGGACCAGATGCTCCGGTTTGCCAATGCGGCGGCCTACCTGGTCACCACCAAAAAGGGCGCCATCCGCTCCATGCCCGACCGGGCCGCGGTGGAACAGACCATGGCCCGGGCCTGACCGCCCATCAAAATGGACATTCATCCTTCCATTCAACACGAGACGCCCGCCGGCATCCCTTTGGGGACCCGGCGGGCGTCTCTGTGTGTTTTCAAGAAGGAGTGAGCTTGGGAGAGGGGAGGGGGATCAGGCGCCGATGGCGTTGCCGGTGTAGAGCTGGTAGTAGCGGCCCTTCTTGGCGATCAGTTCGTCGTGGCTGCCCCGCTCGATGATCCGGCCCTGTTCCAGCACCATGATGCAGTCGGAGTTTTTCACGGTGGAGAGCCGGTGGGCGATGACGAAGGTGGTGCGGCCGGTCATCAGGGCGTCCATGCCCTGCTGGACCAGTGCCTCGGTGCGGGTGTCGATGGAACTGGTGGCCTCGTCCAGGATCAGCACCGGCGGGTCGGCCACCGCCGTCTGGGCAATGGCCAGCAGCTGCCGCTGGCCCTGGGACAGGTTGGCGCCGTCGCCGGTCAGCATGGTGTTGTAGCCATCCGGCAGGCGGCGGATGAAATCGTCGGCGTTGGCCAGACGGGCCGCGGCCAGACATTCCTCGTCGGTGGCGTCCAGACGGCCATAGCGGATGTTGTCCATGACGGTGCCGGTGAACAGGTGGGTGTCCTGCAGCACAATGCCCAGAGAGCGCCGCAGATCGCCCTTTTTGATCTTGTTGATGTTGATGCCGTCGTAGCGGATTTTGCCGTCGGCGATGTCATAAAACCGGTTGATCAGGTTGGTGATGGTGGTTTTGCCTGCGCCGGTGGAGCCCACAAAGGCGATCTTCTGGCCCGGGGTGGCGAACAGGTTGATGTTGTGCAGGACGATCTTTTCGGGGTCGTAGCCGAAGTCCACGTTGTCAAAGGTGATATCGCCCTCCAGTTTGGTGTAGGTGAGGGTGCCGTCGTGGTGGGGGTGCTTCCAGGCCCAGATGTTGGTCCGCTCGGCGCACTCCTCCAGGGTTCCGTCCGGTTTCTCCCGGGCGTTCACCAGGGTGACGTAGCCCTCGTCGGTCTCAGGCTCCTCGTCCAGCAGGGCGAACACGCGCTCGGCGCCGGCCACAGCCATCACCACGCTGTTGGTCTGCATGGACACCTGGCTCACCGGCTGGGTGCCGTTTTTGTTCAGGGTCAGGAAGGACACCAGCCCGCCCAGGGTCAGGCCGCCGTAGCCGTTCAGGGCCAGCAGGGCGCCCACCACCGCACAGAGCACATAGCTGATGTTGCCCAGGTTGGCGTTGAGGGGCATGGCGATGCCGGCGTAGGTGTTGGCCTTGTCGGCGCTGTCCCGCAGCTGGTCGTTGAGGGCGCGGAAATCGTCGATGCTCTGGCCCTCGTGGCAGAACACCTTGACCACCTTCTGGCCGTCCATCATCTCCTCGATGTAGCCGTTGACGGCACCCAGGTCGCTCTGCTGCTTGGTGAAATAGCGGGAGGACTTGCCCGCCAGACGGCTGCTGACCATCACCATGACGCAGATCATGGCCACCGTGATGGCGGTCAGGGGCAGGTCCAGCAGAATCATGCTGACCAGGCTGGTGACGATGGTGACCAGCGAGTTGAGCAGCTGGGGAATGCTCTGGCTGATGAGCTGGCGCAGGGTGTCCACGTCGTTGGTGTACACCGACATGATGTCGCCGTGGGCGTGGGTGTCAAAGTAGCGGATGGGGAGGGATTCCATGTGCTGGAACAGTTCGATGCGCAGGTTGTGCATGGTGCCCTGGCTGACGTTGACCATGATGCGGTTGTTCCACCGCAGCACCCATTCGGTCCGCCTGACCGATGAGGGGATGCTGTTTTTGCCCGACGCGCGGCAGATCGCGGCGGTGTCCGACCGGGCCCGCAAGCGGTTTGTCCACCGTTCCTCCGAGACCTTTGAGACGCTGACGGTGGGGTGCATGCACATGCAGTCCATGTCCCTGCTGACCGGGCCCCTGGCCGCCATGCAGAAGGACCACCCCGCCTTTCACCCCCAGTTTCATGTGGTGCCCTTCCGGCATATTTACCGCCTGCTGGAGGAGGGCAGCCTGGACCTGGTGGCGGAGTTCCAAAACGGTGCGGCCTCGTCCTTTTTGTATAAGGAGCTGACCCGCTCGCCCATGGTGTGCATCTGCGCCGAGGGCCACCCCCTGGCAAAACAGGCGGTGGTGTCGCCGGAGGACCTGCGCAAGGTGCGGCTGGTGGTGTCCGACCCCTCCCAGGTGCCGCCCGATGTCCACCATCAGCAGGAAGCGCTGCTGGGGGACCGGATGCCCGCCGAACTGTATTTTTGCGATACAGTGGAGGCCGTGGCGGTGCTGACCGCCGCAGGCTATGGGGTGTCGGTTTTGCCGTCGGTGCTGGTGCCCGCCCTGCCCGGCCTGCGCCAGATCCCCCTGGAAGGGGGCCAGCCGGTTTCCTTTGGCTTTTATTACAAGAGCTGGAAGGACCGCCCCCTCCTGAAAGCCTTCATCACCTGCGCCCAGCAGACCCTGAACCCCAAAAAGCCCTGAACGCACAAAAAAGCCGCCGCGCTCCCGGAGAGGGAACGGGCGGCTTGCTGTTTTAGGGGATCAAAGGCGGCGCAGACCCTCCCAGAGGGTCATGAGGGCGCCGGAAGGCAGACATTTGGCGGCGGCCCGGTGGACGGTGCAGACCGGCCCCGGGGTGGAGACCGCCCGGCCGTGCCGGCTGTCCAGAAGGGCCCGCACAGCCACCCGCCGGGCGGTGGAGGCCAGCGGGAAATGCCGCACCGCCTGGCTTTCGCCCTGACGGGCCACCGGGATGAATTCGGTGTCCCGAATCCAGTAGGGACATACCGCCGTCACCGTGATGCGGCGGGAACGCAGCTCCCGCCCCAGCGCCAGACTGTAATGGTAAAGGAAGGCCTTGGTGGCGGCGTATACGTTCAGGTAGGGGAAGGGCTGGAAGGCCGAGGTGGAGCAGATTTCCAGAATCCGCCCGCCCGGCCCCATGTAGGGCAGGCAGATCTGGGTGACCTCCACGGCGGCCTGACAGTTCAGCTGGATCATGGCGGCGCTGTCCCGGCGGGTGACGGCCTGCCAGTCGCCCATCCGGCCAAAGCCGGCGGCGTTCACCAGGACCGCCACCTCGGGGGCGGCGGCTGCCAGCCCGGCTTCCAGGGCATCCGCTGCGCCGGGGGCGGTCAGGTCCAGAGGCAGCACCCGCAGGGGGACAGGGCAGAGGGGGCGCAGGGCTTCCAGACGGTCCCGCCGGCGGGCGATGACCCAGATTTCGTCCAGATGCTTTTCGGTGCGGGCCAGCTGGAGGGTGAGCTCCCGCCCCAGCCCGCTGGATGCGCCGGTGACCACGGCAATCTTCATAGACAAACGCTCCTCTCTCAAGCACAAACGGGGGAAATGCGGCCGGTCTTTTGGCCCCATGATACCGCCCCGGCGGGGCCGTGTCAAGGCGGCCGCTCAAAATGGACGTTTGCTTCCTTTCACTCCCCATTTCTTTATGCTATACTGAATGAAATGCGGCCGGCCCGGCTGGACAGGCGGGCCCGGAAACGGAATCTGTTCTGTGAGGAGCTGTCAAAATGGAATTTGTAAAGATCGACCCCGAAACCTGGCCCCGGAGAGAGTACTTTGAACACTATTTTTCGGCTGTTCCCTGTACCTACAGCATCACGGTCAAGCTGGATATCACCCCCATTCGCGTCCGAAAACAGAAGCTGTACCCCGCCATGCTGTATTACCTGACCACCGTGGTCAACCGTCACCCCGAGTTCCGCACCGCCCTGGATGAGGCGGGGCAGCCGGGGGTGTTCAGCCGGATGAACCCCTCCTATACCGTGTTCCACCCCGACACCGAGACCTTCTCGGAGCTGTGGACCGAGTACGCGGAGGACTACAACGCCTTTCTCGCCGCCTATGAAAAAGACCATCTGGAATACGGCAGCCGCCAGGGGATGGAGGGGAAGCCCTGCCCGCCCAAAAATATCTTCACGGTGTCCATGCTGCCCTGGACCAGCTTTGAGGGCTTCAACCTGAATTTGCAGCGGGGGTATACCTACCTGCTGCCCATCTTCACCATGGGCCGGTATACCGAGGAAGGGGGCCGCGTGACCATGCCCCTGGCGGTGCAGGTTCATCATGCGGTGTGCGATGGGTTCCACGTCAGCCGGTTTGTCCGGGAGCTGCAGGAGCTGATCGACAACGGAGGATTTTGACCCCGGACAGCAAAATCTGCCACCCAAAAGCGAAAAACAGCCGATGAAACAGAGCTTGCAGGCCGCGGTTTCCGGCAGTATAATAAAGTTGTACTTATAAGGAAGTGAAAAAGCGCGGCAGCCCTCTGCCGCGCTTTTTTGGGATGCGGCGTTGTAAAGACGGGAAGGTGGAGTTTCCATGTATCGTTTGATCATTGCGGACGACGAAGAAAATATCCGTAACGGCATAGCCAACAGCCTCCCCTGGCGGGACTGGGGCTATGAAGTCTGCGCCCTGTGCGCCAGCGGCCAGGAGGTGCTGGCCAAGATGGAGACCTGCAGGCCGGATGTGGTGCTGTCCGATATCCGGATGCCGGGAATGGACGGGGTGGAGCTGATGCAGCGGCTCAGCCGGGACTACCCCGAGGTGAAAATCGTCATTCTGAGCGGATACAGCGACTTCAAGTATCTGAATATGTCCATCAAAAACCATGTGGCCGAGTACCTGCTCAAGCCCACCGACATCGACGACTTTGAGGAATCCTTCCGCCGGCTGAAGGCCGCCATGGACCATGAGCGGCTGCGCAACGCCCAGATCACCGAGAGCGTTCTGCGCCACTTTCACCTGTGGCTCACCGCCATGCTCAACGGGGTGGCCTCTCCCGAGGAGACCGACCGCTTCCTCTCGATGCTGACCGAGGCGGGCATCGACCTGGACAACCTGCAGGTGGCGGCCTTTGTGCTGGACGGCCACGGCGGAGACGAGCGCTCGGACCAGATGGCCCTCTGGCGGAAGGTGTGGGAGGTGGTGTCGGCCCAGCCCGCCGGCCCCCTCCACCGGCTGGCCTTCCAGCTGGCGGGGGAGGACGTGGTGGTCCTCTACAGCAGCGGCGACGAGATGGACCCGGCCGACGTGCTGGCGGATATCCAGGCCCTGCAGCGGGCGGTCAGCAGCAGGCTGCGGGCCACCCTGTCGGCGGGCATCAGCGATTTGTGCACCGAGCCGGGGATGCTGCCCCGGGCCTATGAGCAGGCCAACTGCAGCGCCAAACAGAGCGCCTTTGCCGGGCGGGAAGCCATCTACTTTTTCTCCCGGATGCGGCTGGACCAGCCGGCGGATATGCCCTATTTTGACACCGACCAGGTGGAGAAAGCCCTCCTGGCCCAGAACTATGAGGACCTGCGGGACGAAATCGACCGGGTCCTGCTGCCCCTGGCCTCCCGCCGGTTGGAATACCGCTATGTGGACCAGCTGTGCCTGTCTTTGCTGTTCCATGTGTCCTTGTGGGGCCTGCGGTACGGCGTCCAGATGGAGGAGGTGCTGCGGACCCTGGGGGCCCACTACACCGATATCTACCTCAGCGAGACCCTGAACGCCAAGCGGGACTTTGTGCTGGCCTGCCTGTTCGGCTGCCAGCAGGCCCTGTCCCAGCGGCGCGGCCACGGCCATATCGTCAACAGCGTGGCCATGCGGGTGCGGGAGTATGTGGACGCCGAATACTGTTCCAACGCCCTGTCCCTGGAGAGCGTGGCCGCCTATGTCCACAAGACCCCGGCCTATATTTCCCGGGTGTTCAAAAATGAGCTGGGCTGCAACTTCAGTGACTACCTGACCGAAAAGCGGATGCGGCTGGCCGCCGAACTGCTGGCCGAGCCGGACGTCAAGGTCTATCAGATTGCCGCCCAGTGCGGCTATGCCGACACCTCCAACTTCATCCGGGTGTTCAAACGGTTTTACGGCGTGCGGCCGGCGGAGTACCGTGCGGTACAGGGAGGGGCGAAATGAAGGCCGGGGGCTCCACCCTGCGGCGCCGGATGCTGATGGCGCTGGTGACCTGCTTTGTGCCCATGCTGGTCATCATCTCGTTGCTGTTCGCCCGGACCATCCGGGTCCAGCAGGACGCCGACGCCGAGGCTCTGCGCTTTGCCGCCCAGGATATCAGCACCACCCTGGACCACTTTGCCGATGGCATCTACAGCGTGTCGGATGCCTTTTCCACCGACGAGCGGCTGCTGGAAATCCTGGACCGGGACTACAGCGCCGACCCCATCGCCAAACAATACGCCATCATTCACACCAACAACGCCCTGTTTGAGAGCTACTCCCGCCTGGTTCAGCAGGAGCGGATCGGCGCCATCTACCTGGTGGGCCGCCGGGACGTGCTGGATTTCCAGGACCCCAACCAGGTCACCACCCTGCTCATCAAGAAACTGGAGGAGCTGGACGTCAACAACCCCGAAAAGCTGGGCAAGTTCTATTTTTACCCCCTGCAGGAAAACTTTCTGCGGACCGAGACGTACGGCGACCCCCGGCAGGATCTGGCGGTGATCGGCAGCCGCCGGGTCTACTCGGCCCTCAAGAGCGGCTACCCCTATGTCCATATCTTCGCCGTCAAGGAACAGTCCCTGTACGAGCTGTATGAACTCCAGGCCAAGCGGCTGGGGGCGGAGGTGTATGTCCTCACCGGGGACGGCGAGCTGATTTCCTCCAGCAACGAGGAAGCGGTGGCGGCCTGCCAGGCCCCGGCGGAAGTGGTGGAGGCGGCCGCCGGCCTGCAGGAGGACTCCGCCACCGTCCGGGTGGGGGGCGTGCTGTACAATGTGGCCACCGCCGTAGGGGAGTCCACCGGCTGGCGGGTTCTGCTGCTGGTGCCGGTGGAACAGATCACCGCCGTCACCTATTCGCTGTACGTCCAGATCATTGGGGTGCTGCTGGGCTGCCTGCTGGTGTTTGCCGTTTTAATTGTCTACCTCTACCGCCGGTTCATGATGCCGCTGGCCCAGCTGGAACAGGCCATGCGCCGGGTGGACGCCGGGGACCTGTACGCCCACGTCAAGCCCCACGGCCCGGCGGAAGTGGTCCAGATGATGGAGGGCTACAACGCCATGCTGGACAGCCTGCGTCTGGGCATCGAGCAGAAGATGCGGATGCAGCGCCGCCGCCAGGACCTGGAAATGCAGGTGCTGATGAGCCAGATCAACCCCCACTTCCTCTATAATACCCTGGAGTCCATCGTCTGGAAGGCAGGGGAGGCGGGCCGGCCCGATATCGGCAAACTGGCCTCCAGCCTGGGCAAACTGTACCGGCTGAGTATTTCGGGCGGCCTGTTTGTCCCCCTGCGGCAGGAGCTGGAACACGTCCAGATGTATATGAACATCCAGCGCAGCCGCTACGGCAACAAGGTGGACTATGAAGTGCGGATGCACGGCTGTGACCCCGAGCACGTGGAGGTGCTGAAGCTGATTCTCCAGCCCATTGTGGAGAACAGCCTCCTGTACGGCATGGAGGGGCTGGATCATACCCTGCGCATCCGGGTGGCCGCCTGGCACCGGGGGGACAACCTGGTCCTGACGGTGACCGACAACGGCGTGGGCATGGATGCCGCCGCCCTGGAGGCCCTGCGCCAGCAGATTCTCCATGGCCGCAAGCCCCAGGCCGGGGCCAACCACCGCAGCACCGGCATCGGCCTGCACAATATCAGCGCCCGTCTGCGTCTGTACGCAGGTTCTTCCAGCTGCCTGCGGGTCCAGAGCAAGCCGGGCCTGGGCACCCGTGTGGAGCTGATTCTGCCCTGGCGCGGGTTCTGACCCGACACAAGCCGTCCCATCTGCCTCCCGGTGGCTGGGACGGCTTTTTGCGCCTTTTCAGGCAGGGCAGGGGACGCATCTGCAGAAATTGACATGGATCGGCTGTTCTTGTACTAAGTCAAAAAATGCAGACGGACTTCAATTTCTGCTTATTTTAAGAAATGGGTTTCGACTTATAATAGAGCCATAAGCAAGCGGGGCGAACAGCCCGCTTTAAGAGAAAGCACACGAATCCAACATCTCAAGGAGGAACATCATGTCAAGAAAGTTTATTTCCCGCCGCTCGTTCCTGAAGTGCGCCGGCCTGGGCGCCGCCGCCATGACCGCCGGCCTGCTGGCCGGCTGCGGCTCCTCGGACAGCACCGCTTCCAGCGCCTCGGTTTCCGGCTCCTCGACGGCTCCCGCTGATCCCACCAAGCCCTATGCCGGCGTCACCCTGTACTACGCCGCATCGGACACCGAGGCCACCGGCCCTGAGATGAAGATGATCGTGGAGATGGTCAAGGAGAAGACCGGCATCGACATCCAGTTCAGCATCATCCCCAAGGCCGACACCGGCGAGGTGGACAAGCGCCTGGTCAGCCTGCAGGCCGGCGACGAGCTGGACATCATCTACGGCACCACCGCACAGCTGAAGGTGTTCTATGACGCCGGCGTCCTGTCCTCTCTGGACGAGGTGGCCAGCGCCGAGGGCTACGACATCAAGGGCGTGTTCGGCGACAGCGCTCCCGTCTACGACGACGGCCTGGTCTACGGCCTGCCCGCCTTCACCGACGTGTGGTGCACCTACATCAACACCAAGGTCTTTGAGAACGCCGGCGTGGAGATCCCCTCCGCCGAGGGCTGGACCTGGGAGAAGTACATCGAGACCGCCCAGAAGCTGACCAACCTGGACGAGGAGATCTACGGCTCTCTGATGCTGGACTACGACTGCTACAACTACATGTACGCCCTGCAGAACGGCGCCGAGCACTACAAGGCCGACGGCACCGCCAACTACGACGACGTCCGCTTCCGCGACAGCGTCGAGTTCTTCTACAGCCTGGGCAACGAGCTGAAGATCCAGCCCGACATCACCACCTATAAGGCCGGCGTCTACCCCTGGAACGCCTTTGCTTCCACCGGCGTGGCCAACGCCTCCGGCAGCTACGACAAGGCTCAGTTTGGTATGTTCGTCTGCGGCAGCTGGGCCGCCTCCCTGCTGACCGACAGCGAGAAGTACCCCCGCGACTGGAAGTGCGCCATCCTGCCCATGCCCTACCCCGAGGGACAGGAACCCTCCACCCTCACCGTGCCCGGCTGCTACGCTGTGCCCAGCACCAGCAAGAACAAGGAGGCCGCTTTTGAGGCCATCCGCTGCATCGCCGAGAACCAGTACACCCTGGGCCAGGGCCGCGTTCCCGCCCGTGTCGACCTGACCGACGAGGAGATCACCAGCTACATCGAGAACGACCTGGCTCCCAACTACGCCAACGACGGCATCACCGCCGACCAGTTCAAGGCAGCCTGGTTCGCCAGCGACCGCAAGGTGCTGTCCGAGAA
The DNA here is from genome assembly GCF_002160895.1 of Faecalibacterium sp. An122. Lineage (GTDB taxonomy): Bacteria > Bacillota > Clostridia > Oscillospirales > Ruminococcaceae > Faecalibacterium. Next base: position 54,068 of record NZ_NFLL01000014.1, read on the forward strand.
GATCGTGGGCACCGCCGACACCACCATCAGCCAGATCTGGGTGTCGGAGGCTCCGCTGTACGGCATGGGCCAGCAGGACCTGGATACCACCATGAAGAACATCCAGGACCGCTCCAACGAGGCCATCAAAGAGGCTGAGCTGTACTGAGTCTTTCCCTGAACGTCATTTTCACGCCGCCGCCCCTGCAAGCGGCGGCATTTTTTGAGAAAAGGAGGAACCATCATGCCCCTTTCCACTAAAGTCAAGGCGAAGAAAAGCGCAGCCTCCAAGAGCGAAGCGCTCCAGGGCTACCTGTTTGTGACGCCGTATCTGATCGCATTCACCATCTTCACCGGCATCCCCTTTGTTTCGGCCTTTGTGCTGTCCATGCTGGACGTCAAGTTCATCACCAAGCTGGACAACGTCCACTTTGTGGGCCTGAAGAACTTTGTCCGCTTCTTCTCCAGCAAGGAAGCCATGGCGGCCCTGGGCCGGTCGGGTCTGTACACCCTGATCTATGTGCCGGTTATCATGATCCTGAGCTTTATCCTGGCCTACCTGCTGAACAAGGGCGTGTTCTGGGCCAAGGGCATCCGCTCCATGTTCTTCCTGCCCTACGTCTCCAACATGGTGGCCGTCGCCGTCGTGTTCCAACTGATTCTGGGACCCCGCGGCCCCTTCTACCTGCTGCAGAAGTTCTTTGGGGTGGAGGACCCCATCATCCCGCTGCTGAACCAGAAATGGGCCCTGCCGGCGGTGGTGCTCATCGCCGTGTGGAAGGGCATCGGCCTGAACTTCCTGACCTATCTGGGCGCGCTGCAGAACGTGGATAAATCCCAGATCGAGGCCGCCGAGATCGACGGCGCCAACAAGTGGCAGCAGATCCGCAACGTGGTGATCCCGTCGGTGGCGCCCACCACCTTCTTCCTGACCATCAGCTCCATCATCACCAGCCTGCAGAACTTTACCGTCATCCAGTCCCTGACCGACGGCGGCCCCGGCCAGGCAACCACCGTCATGAGCCTGAACATCGTCAACACCGCTTTCGTGAAGTATGAGACCAGCTACGCCGCCGCCCAGGCCCTGGTGATGTTCGCCATCGTCATGGTCATCACCCTGATCCAGTGGCGCGGCCAGAAGAAGTGGGCTGACCAGTAAGGAGGTATCCCGCCATGCGTGCAAAGAAAGAGCATATCCTCAAGATCGTCATCACCGTCATCATGGTGCTGCTGGGTATCTGCTGCATCTATCCCTTCGTCTTCATGCTGTCGTCGTCCTTCAAACCCAGCGGCGACGTCCTGTCCACCCCGCTGCAGATCATCCCCAAGAACTTCACCCTGATGAACTTCAAGACCCTGTTCAAGAACGAGTTCTACGATTTCTTCCGCTGGTTCGGCAACACCGTTGTCATGACCGGCCTGACCCTGATCCTCAAGTTTTTCATCATCACCATCACGGCCTACGGCTTCGCCAAAATCAAGTTCCCCGGCCGTGACGCCATCTTCCTGGTGCTGCTGGCCGGTCTGATGATCCCCAGCGACATCATGATCATGCCCCGGTACATCATCTTCAAGGAACTGCACATCCTGAACACCATGTGGTCCCTGATCCTGCCCGCGGCGGTGGACGTCTACTTTGTGTTCCTGCTGCGCCAGGCCTTTGTGGCGGTGCCCGAGGCCCTGAGCGAGGCCGCCCGCATCGACGGATGCAACCACTTCACCATCTATCGCCGGATCATCCTGCCCCTGTGCATGCCTCAGGTGGCCACCATGCTGCTGTTCAGCTTTGTCTGGAGCTGGAACGACTACATGAGCCCCTACCTGTACATTTCCGACATCAACAAGCAGATGATCTCGGTCGGTATCAAACTGCTGGCCTCCGGCCTGGCCCAGGACTACGGCGCCCAGATGGCCGGCGCCACCCTGGTTCTGGTGCCCGTCATCATTGCCTTCTTCCTGTGCCAGAAGTACTTCGTCGAGGGCATCACCGCCGGCGCCGTCAAGGGTTAAGTCGAGGAGTCGAGAAAAATGAAAGACCGCGCGCTTTTGCCTGAGGCCGGGCAGTTTTACAAGGCCAATCTTCACTGTCATACCGTCCTGTCGGACGGACGCTGGACCAAAGAGCAGGTGAAGGCAGAGTATCAGAAGCGGGGCTATTCGGTGGTTGCGTTCACCGACCACCGCCATTATGGCTGGCATCCCGAGCTGATGGATGAGACCTTCATCCCGCTGGCGGCCTATGAGGCCGACCTGAATGAGCCGTTCCCGCCGTCGGGAGACTTTCAGCGGGTGCGGACCTATCACCTGAACTTCTACGATACCCACCCCGAAACCCGCACCGGCTTTGAGGCCCAGCAGCCGCCCCAGCGCTATGGCGACCTGGCGGCCCTGAACGAGTTCCTGGCCGGGAAGGAAGCGGAAGGCTTCCTGTGCTGCTACAACCACCCCTACTGGTCGCTGCAGAACTGGCAGGACTATAAGGATCTGGACCACGTGTTCGCCATGGAGATCTACAACCACGGCTGCGAGCTGGACGGCCTGTACGGCTATGCGCCCCAGGCCTACGATGAGATGCTGCGGACCGGCCGGCGGCTGTTCTGCCTGTCCACCGACGACAACCACAACGTCTATGAGCCGGGGGACCCCCGGTGCGACGCCTTCGGCGGGTTCACCATGCTCAAGCTGCCCCGCCTGGGCTATGCCGAGGTGATCGAGGCCCTGCGGCAGGGGAACTTCTACGCCTCCACCGGCCCGGAAATCCATCACCTGGTGATCCGGAACGGCGCGCTGGAAGTGTCCTGCAGCCCGGTGGAGAAGATTTATGTGGTGACCAGCGGCCGCCGCTGCCTGATGGAACTGGCGGCCCCGGGCCAGACCCTGACCGGGGCGGCATTCCCCCTGCGGGGCGATGAGGAGTACATCCGGGTGGAATGCCGGGATGCCTCGGGCCGCCGCGCCTATTCCAACGCCTATTGGCTGGACGACTGAGAGGAGCTTTTGAGGATGGACCGGATGGATCTCTTTGCATCGGCCCTGCGGTCCGCCGCAGAGCAGGTGAAGTGCAACATCACCCAGTTTGGGGAGGATTTCCCGCTGCCCTGCACCGAAAACGGGGTGTACCCCGTGGGCATCAATACCGACTGGACCCCCGGCCTGTTCACCGGCCAGTGCTGGCTGGCCTATGAGGCCACCGGGGACGACCGCTTCCGGGCGGCGGCCCTGCGCCAGGTGGACAGCTTTGCCCGGCGGCTGGCAGTGGGGGAGAACCTGGATCACCATGACCTGGGCTTCCTCTACACCCCCTCCTGCGTGGCCGCCTGGCAGCTGACCGGCAGCGAAACCGGCCGCCAGGCCGCCCTGGAGGCAGCCCAGCGGCTGACCAAACGGTTCCAGCCGGTGGGCCAGTTCATCCAGGCCTGGGGCCGCTGCGGCGACCCGGCGGAATACCGCCTCATCATCGACTGCCTGATGAATATGCCCCTGCTGTGGTGGGCGGGCCGCGAGACGGGAGATGACCGCTATACCGGGATGGCCCGGACCCATACTGCCACCGCCGCCCGGACCCTGTTCCGCCCCGATGGCTCCACCAGCCACACCTGCTATATGGACCCCGAGACCGGCGCGCCGGTGCGGGCCATGACCGCCCAGGGCTATAAGGCCGACAGCGCCTGGGCCCGGGGCCAGGCCTGGGGCATCCTGGGCATGGCGCTGGCCTACCGCTTCACCGGCGAGGCAGAGTATCTGGACCGGTTCCGGGCCTGCGCCCGGTTCTTCCTCCAGCGCCTGCCGGAGGACGGCGTACCCTATTGGGATCTGGTCTTTACCCAGGGGGAGGAGCCCCGGGATTCCTCGGCGGCCGCCATTGCGGCCTGCGGCATCTATAAGGCCCTGCCCCATCTGACCCCGGAGGAACAGGCAGAACTGGGGGAGGCGGCAGACCGCCTGCTGCTGGCTTTGGCCCGGCACTGTGCCGCCGGCGCATCCCGCCCGGGCGGCGGCGTGCTGCTCCACGGCGTCTACTGCAAGTCCAGCCCCTACAATACCGTCAAGGATTACGGCATTGACGAGGCCAACCTCTGGGGCGACTACTTCTACATGGAGGCCCTGACCCGGCGGACCCGCGGCTGGCAGCCGTATTGGGCATGAGGAAGGGGACCTTTGCCCGCCTGGAAACCAGACAGCAGGGCCGGCGTCTGTTCCTGCTCAGCTGGACGGCCTATGCGGCTGCTTATGTGGGCCGGTACAACTATTCCGCCGTCATGGCGGCCATCACTGCCGAGGGAGTTCTCAGCCTCCCGGCGGCGGGGGCTGTGTCCACCGGATATTTTGTCTGCTACGCCGTGGGGCAGGTGCTCTGCGGTCTGCTGAGCCAGAGGGTTTCGCCCTTTGGGATGATTCCGGCGGGACTGCTGCTTTCGGCGGGATGCAATATGGGAATGGGCATGGCTCCGGCTGGGGCCATGCCCATCTTGTGGGCGGCCAACGGTTTGTTTCAGGCCATGGTCTGGCCGCCCATCGTCCGGCTGTTCGCTGAATGTATGCCCCTGGTGCAGCAAGACCAGGCCTGCGTCTCCATCAACTCCACCACCCCGGCGGGAACCCTGGCGGCCTATGCCCTCAGCGCGGCGGCCATGGCCCTGGCTGGATGGCGGATGGCGTTCTGGGGATGCGGCGCGGTGATGCTGGCGGCTGCGGTGCTGTGGATGCTGGGCACGCCCTCTCTGCGCCGGGCGGTTCAGTCCGGTCCGGCCGCAGCCCCCGTCCCGGCGGCGGAAAAAGAGCCCTCGGGGGTTCGGCTGCTGCCTGTCCTTGCGGGGGCCGGACTGATGGGCCTGATTCTGCCCGCCATGCTCCACGGCGGCCTCAAGGACGGGGTCACCAGCTGGGTCCCCAGCATGATCCAGAGCAATTTCGGGGTGGGCCCCGCCTTTGCGGCGGCCGTTTCGATGGCATTGCCTCTGGTGAACCTCACCGGAGCCTATGGCGCCGGCTGGCTGGACCGCTGCGTCTTCCGCAACGAGGTGAAAACCTCGGCGGCTCTGTTCGCCGGGGCGCTGGTCTGCCTGCTGGCTCTGCCGGCGGCGGTAAAATACAGCCTGCCTCTGTCGGTGGCGCTGCTGGCGGCCACCACCGCCCTGATGCTGGGCATCAATACTATGTTTATCAACGTCATGCCGGTGCGGGCGGGCCGCCGCGCAGGGGCCGCATTCCTGTCCGGCAGTCTCAATGCCATCACCTACCTGGGGGCGGCCATTGCCACATGGGGGATCGGCGCAGCGGCCCAGGGTTTTGGCTGGGGCGCCGTGCTGGCCCTGTGGGCGGTGATGGCGGGGACGGCCCTGGCCGTCTGCCTGCTGCTTGCCCGCCGCTGGGGCCGGTTTGCCCTGGCCTGTGAGACCGAAAGGGGAGAACGCGTATGATCCTATGGGCTGAAAACGAGACCGCCGCCACGGCGCGGGCGGTGCGGAACCTTTGCCCCGGCGCCGCCGCGGCAGCCATTGCCCGGGCGGATGAAATCTGCCGGCGGGAGTTTCTGTTTCAGGATCACTGGGAGATGGAACCCACCTGCCAGCCGGTCCGCTTTCCCGATGGGATGGTGTGGGACGCCGTCCCCGCAGGGGACCCCGAGTGGACCTATGCCCTCAACCGCCACACCATCTTTGTGAATCTGGGCAAGGCCTGGCTGTATACCGGCCGGCCCCTTTACCGGGATACCTTTGTGTTTTTGCTAGAGGACTGGCTGCGGCAGGTGCCCCACACCCCCGCCAGCGAGTCCACCACCTGGCGTGCCCTGGAGGCGGGCCTGCGGCCGGAGAACTGGCTGCGCGCCTTCTGCCTGTTCCGGGGAGCTGTTCCCGAGAGCCTGCGGGCTCAGGCCGACGAGAGCCTGGCCCGCCACGGGGCGTATCTGGCATCGGCCCATGGACCGTTTCAGAAACTGAGCAACTGGGGGGCCATCCAGGCCCACGGCCTGTTCCTGATCGGCCTGTGGCTGGGCCGCAAGGACTGGCAGCAGCTGGCTCTGGATCGTCTGGCGGAAAATCTCCGCCGCGCCGTCCTGCCCGACGGCGTCCAGTGGGAACAGAGCCCCATGTATCACTGTGAGGTGCTCCATACCGTTCTGGACACCCTGCTGCTGGCAAAACAGAACGATATCCCCACGCCGCCCATCCTGGAAGAAAAGGCCCGGGCCATGTGCCGGGCTCTGGCGGTGTGGGCCGCTCCCGATCGCACCATCCTGCCCCAGGGGGACAGCGACGTCATCGACGCCGGGGACCTGCTGGCGGCGGGCGCCCTGCTGTGGGAGGACCCCCTGCTGGCAGCGGCGGCCCGGGGCCCCTTGTGTGAGGAAACCCTGTGGGACTTCGGCCCCGACGCCGCCGCGCGGCTGGCCGCCCGGCCGGCCGCCTGGCCCGAATGCCCCTCCCAGAAGCTGGAAGCCAGCGGCAACTATATGCTGCGCAGCGGCTGGCAGCCGGAGGATACCTTCATCCATCTGCGGGCCGGACGCCTGGGCGGCGGCCACGGCCATGGAGATTTGCTGCATCTGGACGTGTGGCATGGGGGCGAGGCGGTGCTGGTGGACCCCGGCCGCCTGACCTATGTGGATGGCCCCCGGTGCCAGGCGCTGAAGAGCCCCGCCGCCCACAATACCCTCCGGCTGGATGAAACCGACTTCACCCAGTACCGCGCCACCTGGGAGTGGGAGAACATCGCCCAGCCCCTGCCGGCCCGGGCCCATTTTGACCCGGCGGCGGATTACCTGTTCGCAGGGCATGGGGGATACCTGTCCCGGGGAGCTTTGGTGGAACGGCGTCTGGTCTTTCTCAAGCCGGACCTTCTGGTGGGGGCGGATCTCATCCGCAGCGCAGGCGGCCACCAGGCGGAAGCTTACTTCCACTTCGGACAGGGAACCCTGACCCTCAATCCGCGCAGTGTTTTCTGGAAGGGCAGCCGCACCTGTGCCCAGCTCCACTGGCTCAGCGGCCAGACGGGCTGTGCCTTTGAATCCCCCCGCGCCCCGGTGTACAACACCCTCTGCACCGGGCCGTCCCTCCGGCTGACGGCCTCCACCAGCGGCACAACGGCGCTGGTGTGGGTGCTGAGCCTGGGCGGCCCCTGCGACGCCCGGCTTGTGCCGGTGACCGACGGGGCAGGGAAGCCCATTGCCTCCCGCCTGGCCCAGGGAGTCCGGGTGGACAAAGACGGTCAGAGCCGGACGGTACTGTTCAGCTGGCAGGCAGGCCCCCACGAGGCGGGACTGCTGTGCGCCGACGGCTGCACAGGCTATGGAACGGTTCTCGCCTTTACCCCCCAGTGCCCCGAAGGGCTGTATCTGGACTGACTTGAACGACAACGGAAAGGATTATGTTATGATGGACGAAAAACGCACCGGCCGGGTCACCATACCCACCGATCTGGACGCCGTACCCGAGACCCTGACCCTGATGCAGCGCTGGGGTGCCGACGCCATCCGGGACTGTGACGGCACCGAGTTCCCCGAGGCCCTGCGCAATACCGGGGCCAAGGTGTACGCCACCTACTACACCACCCGCAAGGACAACGCATGGGCCAAGGCCAACCCCGACGAGATCCAGCAGTGCTATATCATGACCCCCTTCTTCACCGCCGACGGTGAGGGCGCGCTGCAGATTCCCCTGATGAAGGGGATCAGCCGGGAGCTGCTGCAGGTCAACGACCGGGACGACATCGCCCGCTGGTGGGAAGTCATGGACCGCACCACCGGCCAGCCCCTGCCCGCCGGCGCATGGAGCTATGACGCGGACAAGGAAGCGGTGGTGATTTCCGCCCCCGCCGCCTATCATGAGTATACCGTCAGCTTCCTGGCCTACCTGATCTGGGACCCCGTCCATATGTACAATTCGGTCATCAACGGCTGGACCGATGTGGAGCACCAGATCCCCTTTGACGTCCGCCAGCCCAAGACCCATCAGTATACCCTGGAGCGCCTGCGCCGCTTCCTAGAGAGCCATCCCTATGTGGACGTGGTGCGGTTCACCACCTTCTTCCACCTGTTCACCCTGGTGTTCGATGAGCTGCGCCGGGAAAAATACGTGGACTGGTACGGCTATTCCGCTTCGGTCAGCCCCTATATCCTGGAACAGTTTGAGAAGGAAGTGGGCTACAAATTCCGCCCCGAGTACATCATCGACCAGGGCTATTACAACAACCAGTACCGCGTCCCCAGCAAAGAGTTCAAGGACTTCCAGGCCTTCCAGCAGCGGGAGGTCAACCGTCTGGTGCGGGAGATGACCGACATCGTCCACGAATACGGCAAGGAAGCCATGATGTTCCTGGGAGACCACTGGATCGGCACCGAACCCTTCGGCCCGGTCTTTGCCCAGTCGGGCGTGGACGCCATCGTGGGCAGCGTGGGCAATGGCTCCACCCTGCGGCTGATTTCGGATATTCCCGGCGTCAAGTACACCGAGGGCCGGTTCCTGCCTTATTTCTTCCCCGATACCTTCCATGAGGGGGGCGACCCCATCCGGGAGGCCAAGGAGAACTGGGTCACCGCCCGCCGCGCCATCCTGCGCAAGCCCATCGACCGCGTCCACCAGCTGACCGAGCTGTGCACCCGCTACGGGGAACTGTTCTGTGTCTGGATGGACGGAGCCTGCGGCGAGGGCCCCAACGGCAAACGGCAGGTCTACGACTGGCCCCGGTACTATGAGACGGTGCGCCGGCTCCAGCCGGGCGCAGTGCTCAGCGTGTGCGGGCCGGATGTCCGATGGTGCGGCAACGAGGCGGGACACTGCCGCCCCAGCGAATGGAGCGTGGTGCCCGCCCAGCTGATGGATGCCGCCTATACCGCCGGCCGCTCCCAGCAGGCCGACGACGGTACTTTCTCCCGCCGGGTGAACCGGCAGGACGAGGACCTGGGCAGCCGGGACGTCATTGCCGCGGCCGGGGAACTGGCCTGGTACCCCGCCGAGGTGGATACCTCCGTCCGGCCGGGCTGGTTCTACCATCCCGAGGAGGACAGCCAGGTGCGCACCCCCGAGGAACTGCTGGACATCTACCTGGATGCGGTGGGGGGCAATGCGGCTTTGCTGCTGAATGTGCCGCCCGCCCCCAATGGGCGGATCGCCCCTCCCGACTGCGCCGCCCTGGCTGGGCTGGGCCGGAAGATTCAGAACCTGTTTGCGCTGGACCGCACCGGTCTGGGAGAGCTCAGCGCCCCGGGCAGTGCCGAAGGCAACCCGCTCGCCTGCGCCGCCGATGGCCGCAGCGATACCTGGTGGCAGAGTGCCCCCGGCGAAGGGCAGCCCACCCTGACCCTCACCTTTGCCCAGCCCCAGGAGATCTCCTGCGTGGTGCTGGGGGAGTACCTGCCCGCCGGCCAGCACATCGAGGCCGGTGAAATCCGGGCCGACGGCCGGACGGTGGCCGGCTTCACGGTGGTGGGCCACAAGCGGATCTGCCGCTTTGCGCCCGTCCGGGCGAAACAGGTGACCGTCTGTATCACAGCATCCCGGGCCGAACCCGCCCTGCGCCTGCTGGTGGTGTATCGGGAACAACAAGCCGAATAAACCCAAAACCAACGCCGGGGAACAATTTGTTCCCCGGCGTATTTGTATGCCGAAAACTCCCGCAGGGCGGACGGTTCAGAGACGGCAGAGCGTGAAAATATGCGCTGTTCGGTTTAAAAGTTCGTTTTTGCGCCCCGTCCGCTCCTCAGGGTCTGCGGCGTATATCCGCCCTTTGCCTCAAAACAACAGAAAGCGGCCCGGAACAGCGTTGGCTGAACCGGGCCGCTTTCTGCTTGGACTTTGAAGGAATAAGAAATAGGAATGAGAATGGGTATAGGAATGCAGGGACTGCCAGGCGGGGCAGGGTCAGGATTTGGCCTGGCGTTCTTTTTTGACGATGCGGAAGGTGTAGCTGCTCAGCAGGAAGCCCAGCACTGCAAAGACCGCCATCATGAAAAAGACCACGCGGTAGCCGGCCAGGCCGGGGATGCGGTCCAGGATGCCGCCGTAGACGGCATACATGAAGGCGCCCGGCAGGTAGCCGATGAAGGAGCCCAGGGACATGGCGGCGCCGGTGATTTCGCGGGGCACCTGGACCTCGTCCATGGGGGCGAAATAGATGGCGCGCATGCTGAACACCAGAGCGCCGATGCTCAGGGTGATGCTCATGCCCACCACCACGCCCAGCTGCTGGTGGGGCAGGAAGTTAAAGACCAGCAGGACGGCCGCCGTGATGAGGAAGACAATGCGCAGATACTTGATGGCGGAATGGGTGACCTTGTCCGCCACGAAGCCGCCCACCGGACCGCCCAGCATCTTCAGGCCGTACTGGTTGATGATGCCGTATACGCCCACCAGGGTCATGGGCAGGGCGTACACTTCCTCCAGGAAGGGGATAAAGTAGGTCAGGCCGCAGTAAACGCTGTAAACCATGAAAATGTTCAGGGAGACAAGCCAGATGTTGCGGTTTTTCAGGGCGCGGACCACGCCGTCCCAGGCTGCTTTGTTTTTGCTGGTGGCTTTTCCGTCCTGTGCGGTGGGGGCGGTGTCGGGCTCCAGCAGGAAATAGGAGATCACGCCGATGACGCCGGGGACCACGGCGTAGAACAGAATGGCCATCCGCAGGCCGAAGGCGTTGCTGCCAAAGGCGGCGAACACGCCCAGGGCGCAGAAGGCCACGATGGTGTCCATCAGGCCGCGGCCGGCCTCCATGATGCCGAACATGCGGCCCTGTTCGTCCTCGTTGCCCAGCAGGCGCACCGTTTTCAGCATGGTGGGCCAGTACAGCATGTCGGCGCAGACCGCCAGCAGGCAGTAGATCAGCAGAAATACCCCGTAGGAGGGGAAGGTGCTCAGCCACAGTCCGCACAGGCAGATGCCGAACAGGGACATGGGAATCATGATTTTCTTGGAGATGCGGTCGGTCAAATAGATGGACGCCAAAAAGCCAAAGGTGGAAATCAGGCCGGCGACGCTCATGGCGGTGCCGATCTGCATGTGGGTCAGCCCCATGAACTCCTGCATGGGGGCGTAGAAGGCGTCTTTCAAAAAGCCCAGTTTATAAATGGTGCCGGCGCCCAGCATCAGGGTGCCAAAAGATATCCATTTCTTTTTTGTATTGGATGAGGTCATCTGTTCCATCCGTCATGTCACTCCTTACCATTGTTCTTTGCACAGAGGTGTGAACGGCTCCGCAGCGACCTCATTATATCTGCGTTTCTGTGCGATTTCAAGTGGTTCGTTGCGATTTCGTGTGAATGTACAATTGCGAATGTGGGTTTTTGTGCGATATTTTGGGAAGGCTTGCGTTGAACTGTGTGGGATTCTGTGCTATACTGTGGATGTGAACGGAAATTCTGCGGCAAAGGAGTCTTGAAATATGCTGGCCGAACAAAGATACAGAGAGATCATGAACCTTCTGAGCAAGGAAGGCAGTGTCAAGAGCGGTACCATCCGCCAGAAGCTGGGCGTATCGGGCGAGACCGTCCGGCGCGACCTGGAGGCCATGGAGGACCAGGGCCTGCTGCGGCGGATTCATGGCGGGGCCATCTCGCTGGAGGACTCTGCTGCCAGCTCGCCGTATACCTCTTTTAAAAAGCGCGAAACACAGAACGCCGCTTTGAAGGAAGAGGTTGCGCAGCTGGCGGCGGACTATATCCGGGAAGGGGAGGCCATTGCCCTGGATTCCGGCACCACTTCGCTGGCGCTGGCCCGGGTCATCCGTCAGAGATTTCATAATCTGACGGTGGTGACCAATTCCCTGTCTGTCCTTCAGGAGCTGGGCACCGCTCCCGGCATTACGGTGGTGGTCACCGGCGGGGTTTACCGCCCGGACGAGGACGCGTTTTCCTCCGATTTTGCCACCTTGATCTTCTCCCGACTGAACGTCGACACATTTTTCCTCACCACCTGCGGTGTATCGGTGGAGCGGGGCATTACCTATCAGCGCATGGACGAGATCGTTGTGCAGGATAAGATGATGCAGGCTGCAGATCAAACGATCATCATTGCAGACAGTTCCAAGCTGGGGTCCAACTCCATGGTGAAAATGTGTGACATCGACCGCATTCGTATGATTATCACGGATTCAAAGGCCACGCCGGAGCAGATCGAACCTTTCCAGAAAGCTGGCATACCGGTCGTGGTACCTGAAGGCACCTGACAAAGGAGTAGTGACACTTTATGAATCGTCAACGCAAGCCGAGTGTTCTTCTGGTTTCGGTGGATGCACTGAAGCCCGAGTTTGTACTGGAGCAGCAGCGCCTGGGGGTCAACCTGCCCACCATGACGCGGTATTTCCTGGAAAATGGCATGGTGACCCGCAAGGGGGTCAAGAGTGTGTTTCCCACCTTTACCTATCCCTGTCACCAGAGTATTATCACGGGGACCCGGCCTGCAACCCATGGCATTGTCAACAACGGGATGTTTGACCCCACCGGCAAACACCTGGGCGCATGGCACTGGTTTGCCAACCGGAAGGTGAAAACCCTCTGGCAGGCTGCCAAGGAGGGCGGATACTGTTCCGCCAGCGTGGCGTTCCCCACCTCGGTGGGCGCCAAGGGGGACTACATTGCCCCGGAATTCTGGTGGGACGGCAGCGAGCTGGACAGCATTTTTATTGATATGGTGTCCTGCCCCCAGGGCCTTATCAGCGAGATGGAGGCCGATATCGGCCGCTATGCCGGCGGCCTGGACCTGAGCGACGGCGGCGACGCCCAGCGCGGCGCCGCAGCCCTGTGGATGCTGCAAAACAAGCTGGCTCCCTAGATCGACCAGAAGCCCTTCTTTCTGTCGGCCTACTTTGCCAGCTTTGACGAGAGCGCGCACCAGTACGGCGTCTACAGCCGGGAAGCGGCCCGCAGCCTGGAAAAGATCGACGCTATGCTGGGCCAGCTGATCGAGGAAGCCGAGCGCATCACCCAGGGCGACCTGGTGGTGTGCGTGGTGTCCGACCACGGCACCCTGGACAATCATTACAACATCAGCCCCAACGTTCTGCTGCATCAGGCCGGCCTGATTGAGCTGGACCCGGAGGGGAATGTGACCTCCTGGAAGGCCTGGAGCCAGCGCGCCGGCGGCACCGCCGAGGTGCGGATGGCGGACCCCCAGGACGAGGCAACCCGCCGGACCCTGGAGGGCATCATGAAGCGGCTGACGGAGGACCCCGACAGCGGCATTCTGGAAGTGGTGGACCGGGAGGGCGCCCGGGCCCGCGGCGGCTTCCCCGACGCGGAATACGTGCTGGTGGCCAAAAAGGGCTATGAGCTGCGGGACGATGTGACAGGGGACTACTGCCGCACCCGCCTGACCCAGAAGGCCCAGCACGGCTACAGCGAGAATTTCCCCGAGATGCGCGCCTCCTTCATGCTGTGGGGCAAGGGCGTGCGCCCCGGCAGCGACCCGGGCGAGTTTGAGCTGATCGACATCGCACCGACCCTGGCGGCTATGATGGGCGTCTCGCTGCCGGATGCGGAGGGCGTCAACCGTCTGGCCTGAAAGGGAGGGTCTGTTCCATGCAGCAAGTCCTTACCTATCTGGAGCTGAAGATCGGTGCGCTGGCGGATGCTCTCTGGGGCAACTGGCTGCTGTTTGTGCTGGTGGGCCTGGGCATCGTCTATACCGCCATCACCGGTTTTGTTCAGCTGCGGCGGCTTCCGTTTTTGCTGCGCGGGGTCCGCAGACAGCTGCGCCGCAAGTCCCGGCATGCGGGCGGCGGCTTTACCTCCCTGCAGATTCTGTATACGGCCATAGCCAGCTGCGTGGGCAGCGGCAATATCGTGGGCGTGTCCACAGCCATCCTGGCCGGCGGGCCGGGGGCCCTGTTCTGGATGTGGGCGGCTGCCTTTTTTGGGATGGCCACCAAATTCGGCGAGATCGTGCTGGGCATGTGCTGCCGCGGCACAGACAAGGACGGCGGCATCCTGGGCGGCCCCATGTATTACATCGCCGAGGCGTTTCATAAGCCCTGGCTGGGCGAGCTGGTGGCGGTGCTGCTGTTCATCCAGAACGCCTGCGCTACCCTGATTCAGTCCAATACCATCGCCAACGTGATCCAGTCGTCTTTCCATATCCCGGTCTGGACCGCGGGGATTCTGGTGGCTGTGCTGATGGTGCTGGTCATCAGCGGCGGGTTCCGCCGTCTGGTTCTGGTGGCGGAAAAGACCGTCCCCCTGATGGCCGGCCTGTATGTGGCCGGCGGCCTGGTGGTGCTGCTGGCCCATGCCCCGGAGATCCCGGCCATGTTCGCGGAGATTTTCCGCGGCGCCTTTTCGCTGCAGGCGGGGATGGGCGCCGCCGCCGGCATCACCATGCGGGAGGCCATGCGGTACGGCGTGGCCCGGGGCCTGTACTCCAATGAAGCCGGAGAAGGCTCGGCCGCCGTCATGCACGCAGGCGCCCAGGTGGATCATCCGGTGCGCCAGGGCCTGTATGGCATTGTGGAAGTGTTTGTGGACACCATGGTGATCTGCAGCACCACCGGTTTTGTGGTCCTCATCACCGGCGCATGGACCACCGGTACCGACGCGGCCAATCTGGCGGCGGAGGCCTTTGGGTCGGTGCTGCCGGGGATGCAGTATGTGGTGTCGGTCAGCCTGATCCTGTTCGCCCTCACCTCCCTGATGAGCCAGTGGTATTTTGGCCATGTGAGCCTGACCTACCTGAAAAAGCCCTCCGGGGCTGTGGTGTACCGGGTGCTGTTCCCGGTTCTGATCTTGCTGGGCAGCATGACCTCCATTGAACTGGTGTGGTCCATTCAGGACTGCGCCCTGGGTCTGCTGATTCTGCCCAATGTGGCGGCCCTGCTGTGGATGGCCCCCAGGGTGCGGGCCCTGACCAAAGAGTTTTTTGACCCCGCAAACGGATACTTGACCACCGAACATGAAGAAATAGAAGGAGCCAATTGAGATGGACAACCGTTTCCAGAAGTATATTGATGCCATTCCGGCGGTGGCGGATGCCGCCGCCCTGCGGGAGACCTTTTGGCTGAACGACTGGATGGTTCCGGCGGAGCGCCAGCAGATCACCGCAGTGACCCCCGCGCAGATCGAGGATGCGCGGGCCCGCCTGGAGCGCTTTGCGCCCTACATTGAGCGGGTCTTTCCCGAGACCGCCGAAAACCATGGCCTGATCGAGTCGGAGCTGGCCGAGATTCCCGCCATGAAGGACTACCTGAACAACCAGTTCGCCGCCCATATCACCGGCCGCCTCATGCTGAAAAAGGACAGCGACCTGCCCATCGCCGGCTCGGTCAAGGCCCGCGGCGGTATTTATGAAGTGCTGAAGCACGCCGAAGACCTGGCCTTTGAGGCCGGCATGCTCCACCCGGAGGATGATTACAGCATCCTGGCCGAGGAGCGGTTCCGCAGATTTTTCGGCCGTCATACCGTGCAGGTGGGCAGCACCGGCAACCTGGGCCTCAGCATCGGCATCATGAGCGCCAAGCTGGGCTTTAAGGTCATCGTCCATATGTCCGCCGACGCCAAGCAGTGGAAAAAGGACCTGCTGCGCAGCCGCGGCGTGACGGTGGTGGAGTATCAGGACGATTACTGTGCCGCCGTGGAGCAGGGCCGCAAAAATTCGGACCTGGACCCCATGAGCTACTTTGTGGACGATGAGAACTCGGTCAACCTGTTTATGGGCTATGCGGTGGCCGGCAAGCGCCTGGCCGCTCAGCTGGAAGCTCAGAACATTCCGGTGGACCAGGATCACCCCCTGTTTGTGTACATTCCCTGCGGCATCGGCGGCGCGCCGGGCGGCGTGACCTATGGCCTCAAGCAGGTGTTCGGGGACCATGTCCACTGCTTCTTCACCGAGCCCACCCAGGCCTGCTGCATGATGCTGGGGATGGCCACCGGCCTCCACGACGGCGTCTCGGTGCGGGACTTTGATATCAGCGGCAAAACCGATGCCGACGGCCTGGCCGTGGGCCGTCCCTCGGCGTTTGTGGGCCGGGTGGTGGAGCCCATGCTGTCCGGCATCGCCACCATCGACGACCACCGCCTGTATGACCTGATGCGGGCCCTGCTGGACACCGAAAATACCTTCATCGAGCCCAGCTCCTGCGCCGCCTTCGCCGCCCTGATCCGCCCGGCGGACCTGGAGACCTATATCCGCGCCCAGGGCCTGGAGGACAAGATGAGCCAGGCCACCCACATTGCGTGGGCCACCGGCGGCCGGATGGTCCCCCCGGAAATGCGCGAAGAATACCTGCACACCGGCCTGTAATTACCCTAGGGTGTATCTGAGAAGTCGGCTCATATGTGCAAAATGGAGAAAATGACAGCAGAAGCAGCAAGGAAAAGAAAAGCCTGAAAAGAATCCGCTCTCTTATCATAGCGGGTAGCGATCC
>NZ_NFLL01000015.1 GCF_002160895.1 Faecalibacterium sp. An122
ATCGCTACCCGCTATGATAAGAGAGCGGATTCTTTTCAGGCTTTTCTTTTCCTTGCTGCTTCTGCTGTCATTTTCTCCATTTTGCACATATGAGCCGACTTCTCAGATACACCCTAGCTTAAGTCTATCGGTTGCCAAGGCATCTAAACTTCATGTCAGTTTGCCCCAAAGGACGCAGGTAAGCACTTCAATGGGGAGATACCAAGGATGACCCACTGAGGACCGTGGCACTGTCTACCGAACAGAACTACAACATGATCAATGGTTCGCTGAACAATGCCCCGGCGATGTCGACCCGGCCCCCCGAAAAAGGAACTGGACAAAGCGTTGGAAGCCTGAGAGCTGGCGTCCCTCCAGTGACGCTGCACTAACAACAACCAAGTAGCGATTCATGTGAACACCTATAGTGGAATTACCCCGACGAGAGTAAGGCACTGCAACGGGACTTTGCTGACCTATATAAAGGGATTTCCCTGTAAGATAATGCGGGAAACAATATAGACCTTCGGGGGTACTGCTTGCTTGAGTGTAGATGCAGGCGGCTGAATGGCATGCACAAACCAGGCACACATTTTGTAAAAACAAGTCGAAAACACAGGCCTTTTTGCCAAAATCAATATCGCAAGGGGGTATAGCTGGCTCGGGCGCAGCCGAAAAATGCCCTTTGCTTTGTGCCGCTTACGAAAAAAGAAAAGCCTTGAAAACATCGTGTTTTCAAGGCTTTTTGTCTTGGTGGAGATAAGCGGGATCGAACCGCTGACCTCTTGAATGCCATTCAAGCGCTCTCCCAGCTGAGCTATACCCCCATATTTTTGACTGTCTTAAGTGCTGTGCACCGGCGACATCAGTTATTATAGCAGAGATGGGGGTGATTTGTCAAGCACTTTTTTGAAAAAAGTGGAGAAACAAAAAACAGACGCAGAAAGGCCGGAAACCGTCGTCCGGCTTCCGGCCTGAGGATGGGTTATTCCAGTCCGAGAGCGATTTTCTCGGGGCTGATGGGGATTTCCCGGTGCCAGACCCCGGTGGCCCGGTAGATGGCGTGGGTCAGAGCAGGGGCGGGGGTGTTGATGACGATTTCGCCGATGGACTTGGCGCCGAAGGGGCCGGTGGGCTCATAGCTGTGCTCAAACTCCACCCGCAGATGGCCCATGTCCAGACGGGTGGGAACCTTGTACTGCAGGAAGGAGGAGCCGATGGGCCGGCCGTTGTGGTCGTACTGGACGTCTTCCATCAGGGTGTGGCCGATGCCCTGGACGATGCCGCCCTCGGTCTGGATGCGGGCCAGGGCCGGGTTGATGGGGATGCCGCAGTCCACCACCGCCATGTAGTCCAGGATGGTGACCTGGCCGGTCTCCTTGTCCAGCTCGATCTCCACCATGCCCACCATATAGGGCGGGGGCGAGACGGGGGAGGAATGGGTGGCGGTGACCTCGGCGGCCTGGGTGTTGAACACCTGGGACTTATAGCCGATTTCCTCCAGAGTCAGGGTCTGGCCGGTGGAGAGGCGGCGCACCTGTTTGCCCTCAAAGACGATCTCACCGGCGTCGCAGCCCATCATTTCGGCGGCGATGGCGCAGATTTTGGTTTTGAGCTGGGCGCAGGCCTGTTCCACGGCCTTGCCGGTGATGTAGGTGGTGGAGGAGGCGTAGGAGCCCGAGTCATAGGGGGATGCGTCGGTGTCGGCGCCAAAGACGGCGATGTCGTCCACGCTGCAGTCCATGCACTCGGCGGCCATCTGGGCCAGAATGGTGTCGCAGCCGGTGCCCATGTCGGCCGCGCCGATGATCAGGTTATAGGTGCCGTCCTCGCTCAGCTTGAGGGTGGCGGAACCCACGTCCACGTTGGAGATGCAGGAGCCCTGCATGGCCATAGCGACGCCCGCCGCCCGGACTTTGCCGTTGCCCATATCCCGCACCGGGTACTTTTCGTCCCAGTGGAAGATCTGGCGGCAATGCTCCATGCAGCGGTCCAGGGCGCAGGCGCTGGCGGTCTCGTTGTAGTAGGCGGGCATCTGCATCCCTTCCCGCACCATGTTCCGGTCCCGCAGGACGGTGGGATCGATACCCAGCCGCTCGGCCAGCTCGTTGACGGTGGTTTCCAGGGCGTAGATGCCCTGGGTTGCGCCGTAGCCGCGGTAAGCGCCCGCGGCCTGCAGGTTGGTGTAGACCACGTCATAGCTGAAGCGGTAGGCCTCCAGGCTGCCGGTGTAGAGGGGGATGGACTTGTGGCCCGACAGGCCCACAGTGGTGGGGCCGTGCTCGCCGTAGGCGCCCGAGTTGGACAGGGTATACAGGTCGATGCCGCGGATGCGGCCGTCCTTGTCGGCGCCCAGCCGGACGTGGATCTCCATTTCGTGCCGGGGGCTGCCGGCAATCTGGGCTTCCTCACGGGTATAGATCAGCTTGGCGGGCCGGCCGGTCTTGAGGGTGACAAAGGCAGGGTAGACCTCACAGACGGCGGTCTGCTTGGCGCCGAAGCCGCCGCCGATGCGGGGCTTTTCCACCCGGATGCGGCTCTTGGGCAGGCCCAGTGCCCGGGAGAGAATCCGCCGCACATGGAACACGATCTGGGTGGAGGAAACCACATGGAGCCGCCCGTAGGCGTCCATCTCGGTGTAGGTGCGGAAGGTCTCCATCATGGCCTGGCTGTAGGCCTTGGTGTGATAGGTGCGGTCCAGCACGATGTCGCAGTCGGCCAGCACCGCGTCGATGTCGCCCGAGCTGTTGGTGTCGCTGGCGATCAGGTTGCGGCGGTTGTCGCCGCCCACCGGACAGGGGGCCACCCAGTCCTCCTCAGGGTGAACCAGGACGGGGTTGTCCAGGGCGGTGTGGGGGTCCAGCACCGCCTCCAGAACCTCATACTGCACCTTGATGATCTTCATGGCCCGCAGGGCGGCCTTCTCGGTCTCGGCGGCCACGATGGCCACCGCATCCCCCACGAACCGGACGTGCCGGTCCAGAATCAGGCGGTCATAGGGGGAGGGCTCGGGATAGGTCTGGCCCGCGATGGTAAAGCGGTTGTGAGGCACATCCTGCCAGGTGTAGATAGCCACCACGCCGGGCACTTTCAGGGCGGCGGCGGTGTCAATCTCCCGGACGATGGCGTTGGCGTGGGGCGAGCGGAGGATTTTCACCACCAGGGCGTCCCGGGGGGTGACGTCGTCGGTGTAGACCGGCTTGCCCAGCAAAAGCTGCATGGCGTCCTTTTTGCGGACGGGCTGGTGGATGGAATGATATTCTTTATGCTCCATGGCGGCTGTCTCCTTTTTCCCTGCGGCTGTCCAGATAACTGCGGATGCCCCGCAGCTGCCCGTCGTAGCCGGAGCAGCGGCAGAGATTGCCGGCCAGAAAGGCGCGGATCTCGTCGTCGGTGGGGTCGGGGTTTTCCCGCAGCAGGGCGATGGTGTTCATCACCAGGCCCGGGTTGCAGAAGCCGCACTGGTCGGCGCCCTGGTCGGCGATGAAGCCCACAAAATCAGCGGCCTCCTCCTGCAGGCCCTCCAGGGTCTGGACGCTGTGGCCGGCGGCCCGGGCCGCCAGCATCGAGCAGGAGAGGATGGGCTTGCCGTCCATCAGGACGGTGCACAGGCCGCAGTTGGAGGTGTCGCACCCCCGCTTGACGCTCAGACAGCCGTGATCCCGCAGAAAATCGATCAGCAGGCAGTCGGGGTCGATGGAGCCGGTGACGGGCCGGCCGTTCAGGGTCAGTTTGATTTCCATGCCTTACATACCTCCCAGCTCCAGCGCCCCGCGCCGGACCAATACGTTGACAAGATGGGTCCGATAGGCCGCGCTGCCCCGGGCATTGCTGCCGGTGGGGACCTGTTCGGCGGCCCATGCCCCAAAGGCCCGGGCGCTGTCCTCAGTGATGCCCCCGGCCAGCAGGCCGGTTTCATCCCGCAGGACCATGGCCTTGCCGGGGCGGGCCCCGATGACGGCCCGGTATGCTCCGTTCACGTTTGCCACAGCGCAGTTCAAAACAGGCAGGTCGGTGCGCTGCATCCGCATGGCCTGATACGACAGGGCCAGCGGCGCTTTCCGGATGATGACCCGCACCAGCAGATCCCGGTCATAGGGCATGGCGGCAAAGGTTTCCAGCGGGACGATGCCCCCCTTGTACAGCTCCACTGAGGTGTCCATGGCCAGCAGCAGGGTCAGCACGTCCGAAAAGCCGAACCGGCCCCAGACGCTGCCGCCCACCGTGGCCATATTGCGGAACTGGACCCCCACAATGTCCTGAACAGCCCGGGCGGCCATGCCGTGGGTGTAGGCGTTCAGGCCGGGGTGCTGCTCGATCTGCCGCAGGGTGACCATGGCCCCGATGGAAAACTGGTCCTCGGTCTCCTGGATGGTATCCAGCCCCAGACCGCACAGGTCGATGGCGGTGCCCACATTGCCGGTCTCCATCTTGGTCCAGAGCATCCCGCCCAGAATGCGGGCGTTCCGCTTCTGGTTGAGCTGATAGGCCTCCTCCAGGCTTTGGGCCTGGACGTAGTTTTGAATGTTCATCATGATGCAGTTTCCCTTATCTTTCACGGACGGCTGACGCTTTTTCGACAGAACAGCCGTTTTTCAGCGATCATACTCATTTATTATAACAGTAAGCCTTGCTTTTGGAAAGGGATATTGTTATAATTTCGCTGTAGTTTTAAAACAACAACGGCGCGGGGCCTGCGCCCTTTCCGCAGGGAGGGCGATCCCCCGGCAAAGCCGGCGGCCCGGGGGGTGATTTTGACCCTGTGCGGTGCTTTTTGGGGCGTCGGGCCGGCGAAAGGGAGGCAGCCATGCGAGCGGTGACGCGGATTCTGTTTCTGGATGAGGACGGAGAGAAATTCTTTGGGGAAGGGCCCTGCCGCCTGCTCCACGCGGTGGAGGAGACGGGGTCTCTGCGGGGTGCGGCCCAGTCCATGGGGATGGCCTACACCAAGGCCCTGAAACTGATCCAGCACGCCGAGAAGGCCTTGGGGTTTGCCCTGACGGCCCGGACGGCGGGCGGCCGGGCAGGCGGCGGCAGCTGCCTGACCCCCGAAGGAAAGGAGTGGCTGACCCAGTATGAAGCGTATCGGGATGCCTGCATCCGTGCAAACCGCCAGCTGTATCTGGAATTCTTTCCGCAGCAGCGGTAAACGCCACCTGATCCTCACCGGCAGCCGGGGCATCGGCAAAACCACCCTGCTGCACGCCCTGGCCCCGGAGGGGCTGCCGGGGGTGACCACCTGGGTCCAGCGGGGACAGGGGGTATTTTTAAAGGAAAACGCCGCCGGTGAAACGGTGCAGATCGGGCGCGTTGCCCCGGAGGGGATGCGCCCTGACCCGGACGCCCTGAATGGATTTGGGGCGGCGGCTCTGGCCCGGGCCGGACAGGCGCCGGGGGAGTGGGTCTCGGTGGACGAGGTGGGGTATCTGGAAACCGGGTCCCCCGCCTACTGTGACGCCCTGCGGGCCCTGCTGGATCAAAAGCGGGTGCTGGCGGTGGTTCGCCGGCAGGAGCTGCCCCTGCTGCAGGAGCTCTGCCGCCGGCCGGATGTGTTCTGCCTGGACCTGGATCAGCCCCTGGGGCAGCTGGGCTGCGTGGTCATGGCCTCGGGGCTGGGCTGGCGGTTCGGCGGCAACAAGCTGCTGGCGAATCTGGAGGGCAAACCTCTGGTCCAGTACGCCCTGGACGCCACCGGCGGCCTCTTTGCCCGGCGGGTGGTGGTGACCCGCCACGTCGATGTGGCAGACCTCTGCCGGGCCCAGGGGGTCCCGGTGGTTCTGCACAGCCAGCCCCACCGCAGCGACACGGTGCGTCTGGGTCTGGAAGCCCTGAAGGCCGGTTCCGGCCTGGACGGCTGCCTGTTCTGCCCGGGAGACCAGCCCCTTCTCACCCGGGAAACGGTACTCTCCCTGGCCCTTTGCGGGGCCTGCGCCCCCGGCCCCATCTGGCGGGCCGCCTGGCAGGAGAAACCAGGGGCTCCGGTTTTGTTCCCGGCCTGGGCCTTCGAGGACCTGATGCACCTGCCCCAGGGCAAGGGGGGCGGTGCGGTGATCCAGAGGTACCCTGACCGTGTGCGGCTGGTTCCGGCCCGCAGCCCGCAGGAACTGGCCGACGTGGACCGTCCCGAGGATCTGGAGGTGCTCCGGGCCTTGGGGAAGGGCCGCCCCGAACCCGACCCAATCTGAAACGAGTCCGCCTGTCTGTGCCGTCTCCGGCCGGAACGGGCGGATTTTTTTGGCTGAAAACCCAGCCGGAAGGGAATTGATTTTGCAGCGTGTTTTTTCCGTGCCGGCCTTTGGACGGGGCTTTTTTGAAAAAATCTGGGATACATCCCGGCCCCGCCGCCCCGGGGAAAACCGGCCCGGCAGGCGGAAATTGGCAGGATCTGGAAAAAGTATGACTCATAGGTATGACCTATTTTGACCTTGCTTTCCTGCGTATTTTCGGATATACTGTCCACTGTTGGTATTTTTGGAGTAACTTTGGAAAGTGAGGATATCAAATGAGCAGTTCCACTCAAACCAACGCCGAACTGATGAAATTCGACGGCAAACCCTCCTGGGGTGCGGCGTTCCCGCAGGCCATGCAGCACGTGCTGGCCATGCTGATCGGCAACATCACCCCGCCCATGCTGATTGCAGGGACCTGCGGGCTGTCCGCCGAGGAAAAGATTATGCTGACCCAGGCCGCCATGATCATCGGCGGCATCACCACCCTGCTGCAGCTGTTCCCGGTGTTCGGCTTCGGCATGAAGATGCCCAACGTCATGGGCGTGGCCTTCGCCTATATGCCCATCCTGACCGTCATCGGCCAGCAGTACGGCATTGCGGCCATCTTCGGCTCCCAGCTGGTGGCAGGCTTCGTGTCCATCTTTGTGGGCGCGTTCATCGGCAAAATCCGGCGTTTCTTCCCGCCCATCGTCAGCGGCACGGTGGTTATGAGCATCGGCCTGTCCCTGTATAAGACCGCCATCAGCTACATTGGCGGCGGCAGCGCGGCCCAGGTCAACGGCACCTTCGGCTCGGGCAAGTTCTGGTTCCTGGCCCTCCTGACCCTGGTGGTGACCCTGGCCTGCAACTTCTTCGGCAAGGGCCTCATCAAGGCTTCCGGCATGCTGATCGGCATTGTGGTGGGCTACATTGCGGCCCTGGCCATGGGCGGCGTGGTCAGCTTCACCGACCTGCAGACCGCATCCTGGTTTGCACTGCCCCGTCCCTTCTACTTTGGCCTGGAGTTCCACGTGGACGCCATCATCATGATGATTCTGATGTATATGGTCCAGGCGGTCCAGACCATCGGCGACGTGTCCTCCACCGCCATCGGCGGCTTTGGCCGTCAGTGCACCGACCAGGAGCTGGGCGGCGCCATCAAGGGCCAGGGCATCTGCGGCATGATCGGCGCCTGCATCGGCGGTCTGCCCACCGACCCGTACAGCCAGAACGTGGGCCTGATCTGCACCACCAAGGTGGTGGCCCGCCGGGTCTTTGCCATGGTCGGCGTCATCATGCTGGCCGCCGGCATCTTCCCCAAGTTCAGCGGCCTGATGGCTACCATTCCCCAGCCGGTTCTGGGCGGCGCCACCGTCACCGTCTTTGCCGCCATCACCATGTCGGGCATCCAGCTGCTGAATGAGCAGCCCCTGAACTACCGCAACCGGATGATCGTGGGCATCGCCCTGGCCCTGGGCCTGGGCATTGACGCCGCCCCCGATATCCTCCAGTTTGTGCCCCAGCTGCTGCGCAACATCTTCGGCAGCAGCCTGGTGGTGTCCTTCCTGATTGTGTTCGTGCTGAACATCATCATCCCCAAGGACGACACCCCCGAGGACTAAAGAGTATTTCCAGAACGCAGGCCTTTTGCGGGGCCTGCGCTTTTTGCTGGGTGTCAGCGGAGGGAAAGCGCCTGCCGGGTGATGCGATCCCCTCTGCAGGGGGCTGGATGGCCTGGGGGCCGCCCGGGTGCAGACGCCTCCGGCCGGTGCCTTCCGGCACGCGCACAGTATCCGCCCCGGAAGGGGCCGGGCGTCCCGGCGAATCAACGCATAAGAAAAGAGCGCAGGCCCTGAAAAGGTCTGCGCTCTTTGTGCCGTTGGGCTATGAATCAGTGGAACATCACCCAGATGTAGATGTAGGCGGGGATGACAGCGGCCAGGGTGAAGGGGATGCCGATGCGGAAGAAGTCGCTGCTCTTGACCTCGTAGCCGGCGCGGCGCAGGATGCCGATGCCGGTGATGTTGGCGGAAGCGCCGATGGGGGTGCAGTTGCCGCCCAGCGTAGCGCCCGACAGCAGGCCGAAGTAGAGGACGGTGGGGTCCACGTTCAGGGCAGCGGCCAGGCCGGTGACCACCGGCAGCATGGTGGCCACATAGGGGATGTTGTCGATGAAGGCCGAGAACAGCACCGACGCCCAGACAATGACGGTGTAGATGACGAACAGGCTGCCGCCGCCCATCTGGGCCAGCAGGTTGGCCACAGCGTCCACCACGCCCATGTGGGTGATGCCGCCGATGACCAGGAACAGGCCGAACAGCAGGCCGATGGTCTCAAAGTCGATGGCCTTGACGGGGCTGATGGCCACCGAGAAGTCCCGGGTCTTGAACAGGGTGTAGATCATGCCCACCACCAGCAGGGAGGTGCAGATCAGACCGTTGGTGATGTCGGGCTTGTTGGGGATGAAGGAGGCCGAGATCAGCAGAGCCAGCATGATCACCAGCAGATAGGTGGGGACAAAGTCGGTGACCTTGGTGCGGGTGGGAGCCTTGGGGATGGGGTTCTTTTCCTTGCGGAACAGCCAGGCCAGAATCAGGGCAGAGGCCAGGGCGCCCAGCTCCACGGCCCAGAAGATGCTGGGACGGCCGCGGTAGAAGAAAAAGTCCAGGAAGTTCATGTTGGCGTAGGAGCCCAGCATGATGGAGGTGGTGTCGCCCACCAGGGTGGCCGCACCCTGCAGGTTGGCGGACACCGCCACGCCGATGATGAAGGGGACAGGATTGGTCTTGAGCTTCTTGCAGATCTCCATGGCGATGGGGGCCACCATCAGGACGGTGGCCACGTTGTCCACAAAGGCCGAGATAACGCCGGCGAACAGAGCCAGCGCCACGGCAGCCATCTGGACGTTGGGGACCTTTTCCATAATGAGGTCGGCCAGTAGGGCGGGCATCTTGCTGTCAATGAACAGCTGCACCAGGCCCATGGTGCCGGCGATCATCAGCAGGACATTGAAGTCGATGGCGCCCACAATCTCGTTGAAGGGCAGCATGCCGGTGGCGATGAAAATAACGGCCGACCCCACGGCAATATAGGGCCGGTATGCGCTGAACATCAGCATCAGCGCATAGGTGACGGCGAATAGGATCAAGGCGTAGATCATGGGAATACCAACTCTCTCTTTCCGGCCCGGCGGGCCTCGCAATGTGCTTGGTCGTGGCGCCATATCCCCCAAAGGAATACGGGGCCTTCATCCGGCGCGCAGCGGCTGCTTTGCGCCACGGAAACGTCAGTGAATATGTTACAATGAAACCCGCGAAAAGTCAAACGAAATGAGGGGCGGAATGATTCAGAAATGGACAAAATGGGACGGCGCCTATTTTTGCGGCATGGCAGCGTCGTTTTTATTTGGAACACCGCAGCCGGAGGGAAAGCCGAAAGGGGACAAGCGGGGGAATCCGGGCGGATCAGGACACTTTTTCCAAAAGAGACAGCGGATTCTTTGTACAAAAATCCCTTTGATTTCTTGGATGGAATGACCTATAATAACAGATACAACGTGTAGCTTCCATGCGTAATTCCGGTTGCGTGGAGGCTGCGCGTTTTATTTTTTGGAAAGAGAGGGTCATTGAATGAAACGTGTGCAGGCGGCCTGTATCTGCCAGACGCTGCGCTTTTTGCCGAAGGAGGGATGGAACCGCAGCGAGTCGGCGGTCCTGGTGCGGCAGGAAGTGGAACAATACAAGAAAAACCTGGAGCGATACCATATTCTCCACAGGATCGTGGAGGAGCAGGAACAGCCGGATGGGTCCATCCTGGTCAAAATCATCCGGCAGCACAATGCCAGCCCGGTGGGAAACTATCTGGACTGAAATAGACGGAACCAGCGCGTAGCCTATGGCGTAAATCCAGCGACAGAGGGCTGCGCGCTTTTTGTGAGGAAGAGGGAAACGTTTTATGGAATAGAACAGTCAATTTCTGGGCACCGAACCGGTGGGCCGTCTGATGAGACGGTACGCGGTTCCGTGCATCATTTCTCTGCTGGTAGGCGCATTGTACAACATCGTCGACCAGATTTTCATCGCCAATGCCAGCTATCTGGGGTCCTATGGCAATGCTGCGAACACGGTGGTTTTTCCTCTGACGGTGGTGGCGCTGGCCATTGCCGTGATGATCGGAGACGGCTGCTGCGCCTTTGTGAGCATCAGCCTGGGTCAGGGGGACCAGGCCGCGGCCAAACGCAGTGTGGGGAATGCTGTGGTCATGAGTGTGGCCGGAAGTCTGGTGCTGACAGCGGTGTATCTGCTGCTGCAAAACCAGATCATCGCGTTGTTCGGCGGCACGGTCAATGAGGAGACCTTTCAATATTCGCAGGAGTATTTCTTCTATATCAGTCTGGGCATTCCCTTTTATATGTTTGGCCAGGCCATGAATCCGGTTATCCGGGCCGACGGAAATCCCCGCTTTGCCATGGCGGCCACCCTGGCCGGAGCTGCCGCCAACATTGTTCTGGACCCGATTTTCATTTTTGGGTGCAGGTGGGGAATGATGGGGGCTGCAGTGGCCACTGTGATAGGCCAGGTCATCACCGCAGCACTCTCGGTATGGTATCTCCTTCATATGCGGCAAATACAGCCCTCCCGGCGGGATTTTCGTCTCAGCCGAGCAGTCTGCGGCCGCACACTGCTGCTGGGAATCACCAGCTTTTTGTCCCAGATTTCTCTGGTGGCTGCCATGGCGGCCATCAACTATGAAATGGGGCTATGCAAAAAACTATCAGATTTCGCTGGACAGCGGCCTGCTGGGGATTGATGCCTGTGTAGAGGTGCTGAAAATGCTGTATTGAGAACCAGCGGGTCTGGAGGGAGCGCAGGGCGGCAGCCGGAAAGGCTGCCGCCCTCTTTTTGGGTCCAGACGAAAAAAGCCGCCGCCCGGCGGAAGAAGCCGGCGGCGGTGATGGGGAAGGCAGGGGCCTCAGTCCACGAACTGGAACAGATTCAGGCCCACTTCAGGGCTGTATTTCCGCTCCACCTGGCCGGACAGAGCCGTCAGGACGAATTCTCCCGTGAGGCTGATGACGCCCCGGTTCAGATGGCCGCCGTGGCAGACGTCCAGCGTGGGGTTGCCCACCACCATGTGGAGGTGGAAATAAGGCTTTCCCTCCATGGTGGTGACGGTGCCGGTGCAGGAGGCGATTTCAAAGTCGCCGGTGTAGGTCTGGGACTGATAGGCGAACTGCTGGCGGTCAAAGACCCCCAGGGTTACTTCGCCCACCGCACCGATGCCGGTGATGGTGCCCAGCGTGATCTGCTCCTTTTCGCAGAGGGCGGCCAGGCTGGCCAGAATTTCCTCCCCGCGGTCGATGCGGAGAAAATAGGTGTTGTCAAATTTGCGGTATTCCATGTGCAGGTACCTCTTTTCTGTGGTGTGGGGGCAGCGCCCGCCGGTTTGCTCCCATGATAGGCCACCGGGCGGGAAAAATCAAGGGCACAGCCCAAACCGGCCGCCCCGGCAAACAGTGTATCACTCCTGTGTGAGGTGTGCGGTCTGTAGGATCCGGCGCATACACCCGGAGAAGCCGCCGACCGCGCAGCCTGCTTACAATAAATGAAAAATCACGTCTGCAAGCTGCTTTTTGCGGGGTGAAAAAAGCTTGTTTTGCCTGTTGACAAAGGACGAAAACTGTATTATTATATTAATACAACAACACGAAGCGAAAGGGAGGCGGCATATGAAATGGCAGTTTTCCAGTGACGCGCCGATTTATGCGCAGCTGATCGCGCAGATTCAGACGTCGATTGTGTCGGGGGGCCTGCCGCCGGGGGAGCGATTGCCCTCGGTGCGGGATCTGGCCGCCGAGGCCGGGGTCAACCCCAATACCATGCAGCGGGCCATGACCGAGCTGGAGCGGGAGGGCCTGGTGTACAGTCAGCGGACGGCGGGGCGGTTTGTGACCGAGGACCGCGCCCGGATCGAGCAGGCGCGCCATCAATGCGCCCGGCGGCAGATCCAGACCTTTGTGGAGGGGATGGAACAGCTGGGCTACAGCCGGGAGGAAATCCTCCGGCTGGTGGAGCAGGAAACGAAAGGAGAGAGCTGAATGGCTGTTTTGGAGTGTACCAATGTGACTAAGCGATACGGCGGGGTGGTGGCCCTGGAGGATGTCAGCCTGACGGTGGAGCCGGGGCGGATTGTGGGGCTTTTGGGGCCCAACGGCAGCGGCAAAACCACCCTCATCAAGCTGGCCTGCGGCCTGCTGACCCCCACCTCGGGGGAAATTCAGACCTGCGGGCTGAAGCCGGGCCAGCCTGCCAGCCATGCCCAGATCAGTTATCTGCCCGAGCGGATGGCGGTGCCGGCCTGGATGTCGGTGCGGGATCTTCTGCAGTTTTATCAGGACTTTTATGCAGACTTCCGCCAGGATGCCGCCCTGCAGATGCTGTCCGACCTGCACATTGACCCGGCCCTGCGGGTGCGGGAGATGAGCAAGGGCAACCGGGAAAAAGTCCAGCTGATTCTGGTGATGAGCCGGGCGGCCATGCTGTATCTGCTGGACGAGCCCATCGGCGGGGTGGACCCCGCCACCCGGGACTACATCCTCTCCACCATCATCGGCAACTATAACCCCGAGGCGGCGGTGATTATCTCCACCCACCTCATCGCCGACGTGGAGAAACTGCTGGATCAGGTGATTTTTCTGAAAAACGGGCAGGTGGCCCTCCAGTCGGAGGTGGACCAGCTGCGGGAAGAACATGGCATGAGCGTGGACGCGCTGTTCCGGGAGGTGTTCAAATGCTGATCAAACTGATGAAACAGGAGTTCCGGGCCACCGCCCGGATGATGATTCCCATGTATCTGGTGATGCTGGCCCTGGCCGTGGGAGCCCGGTTTTTCATCGATAACCTGGGCGACCTGGGCGACCTGCTGACCGCCCTGTGCATCCTGGCGGTGATGGCCTGCATCCTGGTGAATGTGGCGGCCATGATTTTGCGGTTCAAGCAGAACCTGCTGGGGGACGAGGGCTACCTGATGCTCACCCTGCCGGTGACGGTGCACCAGCACCTGTGGGCCAAGCTGGTGACGGCGGTGGTATGGTTCGCCGGGACCCTGGCCATGAGCCTGGTCTCCCTGTGCATTCTGGTGGACAGAACCGACTTTACCATGGGGGCCGCTGGAATCCAGGTGGGCGTTCCGCTGGTGAGCATCCATGGGGTGGCGGTGTCCTTCCCGGACAATGGGCTGTTCCTGCTGGAACTGGCGGTGCTGGGATTTGTGGCGGGATGCACCCTCTGCCTCCAGTTTTACGCCGCCCTGGCCGCAGGCCACAGCTTCAGCAGCCATAAAATGGCCCTGTCGGTGGTTTGCTTTGTGCTCCTCAGCATGGCCACCACCGTTTTGACCGAGGTCATGCCCATTCCCGAGGTGGAGTTCCATCACAACTGGGTGACGACCTTTCATCTGGCCCTCTGGGTGATTTCGGGCTGCACCGCTGTGGTGGGAGCCATTTATTACGGCATCACCGTCTATTTCCTCGAACACCGCCTCAATCTCAGCTGATGAAAAGGAGGAAAATTCCTATGAAACAAATCCTGTTGTCGGCCGGTTCGGCGGCTTTGGCGGCGGCGCTGCTGTGCAGCTGTGTGCCTTTCCAGATTGCCAGCAAGGTGCTGGACGAGAGCAACCAGGTCATCGGGCAAGATCTGGAGGATATAGCCGACTCCATCCAGGCATCCCAGGAGGTTCAGATTTCCGGCCTGACCCGCCGGACCTACACCACCAGCCAGAATATCACCGGGCTGGACGTGGAGAGTCAGGATGCCGCCATCCGCATCGAGACGGCGGACGTCAGCCAGGTGGAAGTGGAATATGTGGAGCCGTCGGATCAGACCTTGTACCGATTCTGGGTGGAGGGTTCCACCCTCAAGATCGAAAAGCGGGGCCAGAGCAACGGCAACCGCTCGGAGGTGGAGACGTCCATGAAGATCACCCTGCCGGCTGGTGCGTACCAGGAAATCGAGATCCGTGGCACCAACAGCGGCGTCAAGATCCAGGATGTGGAAGTGCAGAGCCTGGAGCTGGAAAACAGCAACAGCAGCGTCAGCCTCAGCGGCCTGACGGTGGGAGAGCTGTCGGGCGAAGTGAAAAACGGCGGCGTCAAGGTGTCGGACACCTCCGCCCGGAAGATCGAGCTGGAGCTGAGCAACGGTAGCATTGCCTTTGACAACGCCCAGGCCGATGACTACGAGTGCGAGGTGTCCAACGGCACCATCAGCGGGACCCTGGCCGGCCGGGAAGAGGACTACAACATCCGCACCTCGGTGGGGATGGGCAGCAACAACCTGCCCAGCAGTACAAAGACCGGCGCCGGCAAGTCCATTGAGTTCCATGTGGACAACGGAAGCATCAAAGTCCAGTTTGCGGGTTGACCCTCCGGGTTGACTGCGCCCTGTTATTCAACAATCCCCCGTCCCTGCGCTTGGCAGAGATGGGGGATTGTTTTGTTTCAGTCCTGGTGCAGCAGGCGGAATACCTCCCGGTAATAGGGGGCGAAGGCGCTGCCCCGCCGCCACAGAAAGGTGAAGTCGTGGCGGATTTCCCCGTCCTCCAGGGGGATTTCCGCCAGATCGCCCCGGTCCAGCTCAGCCTGGACCACCGGCTGGTAAAAGAAGGAGATGCCGGCCCCGGCGCAGACCAGGGACTTGATGAGATTGAGGCTGCCCAGCTCGGTGAGATAGCGGAAGCTGTGCACCGTGAGGTTGCGGGCTTCCAGAGCCTGTTCCAGGACGCCGCGGGTGCCGGAGCCCGGCTCCCGCACCAGAAGCCGGGCATCCAGCAGATCGGCCATCCGGCGCACCGGCCCCGGGAACGGATAGTCCGGCGCCGCCACCGGGATGAACCGCTGGGCGCAGTAAACCAGGCCCTCGTAGACCTGCTGGTCAAAGCTGCCCTCCACAATGGCGAAATCCAGCTCGCCCTGATCCATCAGCCGGAGCAGTTCCTGGGTGTTGGCGGTAATCATCCGCAGCTGCAGGGTGGGATCATCGGTCAGCAGCCGCAGCAGGGGAGAGGGCAGCAGGTATTCCCCGATGCTGAGGGTGGCCCCGAACCGCAGATGCCGCCGGGAATCCATCTGCTGCAGGGCTTCCTGCAGGCGGCGGACATCGTGGCGCATGGTGGCGGCGGTCTGCAAAAACAGCTGTCCCGCCTCGGTCAGCCGCAGCTGCTTGCCCTCATAGAGAAACAGCCGGGTGCCGTACTGCATTTCCAGGGCGTGGATGTGTTGGGATACCGCCGGCTGGGTGATGTGGAGCAGCTGGGCGGCCCGGGTGAAGTTCATGGTTTCGCAGACCGTCAGAAAGGTCTCGACGCGGAAATCCAGCATGGTACAGCCTCCTTTGAATCAATTATAACAAAACGTTATCGAAAAATAAAGAAGCATCATTTTACATAATGCTGAATTGGGAGTATATTGGTGCTGTTGTGTGATTGATTGGAAAGGAAGGAATCTTATGACAAAAACGAAAGAACTGGCCCCCGGCGTACTTCTCTGCCTGGCCCTGGCGGTGCCCTGCTGGCTGCTGGGCAAAGCATTCCCGGTGGTGGGCGGCTCGGTGTTCGCCATCCTGCTGGGCATGGTCATCGCCCTGTTTTACCGCAACAAGGCGGCCACCCAGGCGGGCATTGCCTATACATCCAAGAAAATTTTGCAGTATGCGGTGATTTTGCTGGGCTTCGGCCTGAACCTGTCCGAGATTGCCCGGGTGGGCGCCACCTCGCTGCCCGTCATCCTGGCTACCATCTCCACCTCCCTGATTGTCTCGTTTGTCCTGCACAAACTGATGCACATTCCCACCAATATCTCCACCCTGGTGGGCGTGGGCTCCTCCATCTGCGGCGGCTCGGCCATCGCCGCCACCGCCCCCGTCATCGACGCCGACGACGATGAAATCGCCCAGGCCATCTCGGTGATTTTCCTGTTCAATATCATTGCGGCCCTGACCTTCCCCACTTTGGGCAGCGTGCTGGGCCTGTCCAACGAGGGCTTCGGCCTGTTTGCCGGCACTGCCGTCAACGATACCTCGTCGGTCACCGCCACCGCCGCCGCCTGGGATGGAATGCATCCCGGCGCCAATACCCTGGATCAGGCCACCATCGTCAAACTGACCCGCACTCTGGCCATCATCCCCATCACCCTGGCACTGGCCGTCTGGCGCACCGCCAAGGCCAAGCGGGCCGGCGGCAACCAGGGCAGCAGCTTTTCCCTGAAAAAGGTGTTCCCCTTCTTCATCCTGTTCTTTGTGCTGGCCTCGGTGATTACCACCGTCGCCACCACCGCCGGAGTGGACGCCTCGGTGTTCCAGCCCTTTAAGGAGCTGTCCAAGTTCTTCATCATCATGGCCATGGGGGCCATCGGCCTCAATACCGATCTGGTTAAGCTGGTCCGCACCGGCGGCAAGCCCATTCTGATGGGCCTGTGCTGCTGGGTGGCCATTGCCGTGGTCAGCCTGGGAATGCAGCAGGTCATCGGCATCTGGTAAAGTCGTTCCCACAAAAACAAATCTTCCACCGACCTCCCGCAGCAGAGCGCAGGCTCTGCCGCAGGGGGCCTTTTTTGTGCCGGAAAAGCCCGGCCTTGTTCAGAAAAAGTTTACACTTTATTGTTGACTGATTGGTCTACTTTTCATATAATAGACCAAACAGTCTATATTGAGGAGGCTGGACCATGAAACAGCAGGAGAAAACCCAAAAGACACGGGAGCGGATTCTTCACGCGGCCCTGGCGGAATTTGGCAGCAAGAGCTACGATGCCGCCTCGGTCAACAGCATCTGCGAGGCCGGGCAGATCCCCAAAGGTCTGCTCTATCACAATTTCAAGGGCAAGGACGACCTGTACTTGAACTGCGTGAAAATCTGTTACGACGCCATGACCGATTCCCTGAAAAGTCAGGCCCTGGCATTTCAGGACGCCAAAGAGGGGATGCAGCAGATTCTGATGGCGCGGCAGAAATTTCTGGCCGAGAATCCCTGTTACGCCAATATCTTTTTCAATACCGTCATCCAGCCTCCCCGGCACCTGGTGCGGGAGCTGGCCCAGATGCGCAAAGGTCTGGACGATTACTTCAGCCAGTGCTGCCTGGACGTGCTGGACTGCCTGACCCTGCGGGACGGCATCACCAAAGAGGCCGCGCTGGAATATTTCCTGATGACCAGCGAAATGTTCAACGGCTATTTTCAGAAAAAGGCCGAGCAGGGCGGAGATTTCCGCGAGCTGATCCAGGACCATGAGGGCAGACTGTCGTCCATCTTCGATATCATGCTCTACGGCATTGCAAAGGAGCCGCCGGGAGGCCGCCGCACCTGAAAAGCCCCGGATTCCCCGCGAAAAATGTCGGTACAGCCCCTGAAGGCTGTCTTATAAGGTCAGGTGAAATGCAATGATTTTAACGCTGCTGAGGTTTGGATTTACCATAGGAACCGCTTATTTTATGGGCAAGCTGGTGGCCCGGATCAAACTGCCGGCCATTCTGGGCTGGCTGCTCACCGGCATGATTCTGGGCCCCACGCCCTGTCCCTGGTCAGCCAGGAGATGCTGGACGCTGCATGGTATGAGACGCTGGTCCATGTTTTGGAGTGCAGCGTGGGCCTGATGATCGGCACCGAGCTGGTCTGGAACAAGATCAAGCGCTCGGGCAAAGCCATCATCATCACCACCCTCACCCAGTCGCTGGGCACCTTTGCGGTGGTTTCGCTGGTGTTCGGCGTGGTGTTCTGGTTCACGGATGTGCCGGTGTATCTGGCTCTGGTGTTCGGCGGCATCGCCCTGGCCACTGCGCCGGCGCCGGCGCTGTCCATCGTCCGGGAGTTCAAAACCAGCGGACCGGTGACCCAGACCCTGATTCCCATGGCCGCCCTGGACGATATTGTGGGCTGTGTGGTGTTCTTTGTCGTCATGGCTGGTGGCAGGCAATCTCTCGGCCGGGTCGCTGCCCGCCTCCATGATTGCGCTGGTGATTGTTCTCCCTATCCTGATCGGCGTGGCCGTCGGTCTGGTGGCTGGCGTGGTGCTGAAAAAAGAGCGGGACAAACCCCAGACCCTGGCGCTTTTGATCGGGATGATTCTGGTGGCTGCCGCAGGGGGCTTTGTGTTCAATGCCATGCTGCCCCGGCCGGTTTTGAACTTTATGCTGATCGGCATGTCCTTTTCGGCCACCTTCTCCAATATGATCTCCGAAACCCGGCTGGAACAGATCATGGGGAGCTTCAGCCCCCTTCTGGGCGGGGCCATGATTGTGACGATCCTGAATCTGGGCGCGCCGCTGGATTACCACTTGATTCTGGGGGCCGGCCTGTTTACCGCCATCTATATCCTGGCCCGTGCCGCCGGAAAATACGGCGGCGCCTATCTGGGCGCGGCCATCACAAAATCCCCTGAGACGGTGAAAAAGTACCTGGGCCTGACCCTTTTGCCCCACTCGGGCGTGTCTCTGGTGTTCACCGGAATTGCGGTGTCGGTGCTGACAAAACCGGCGCCGGAATGCGCCCGGATTGTCCAGGGCACCATTGCGGCGGCCGCGGTCATCAATGAGCTGATTGCAGTCCTGGCGGCGAAAAAGGGCTTTGAGTGGGCCGGCGAGATGAATGGTTCCGGCGGCAAAGCGCCCGGTGAGCAGCAGGAACAGCTGGTGGTCACCATCAGCCGGCAGTATGGCAGCGGCGGCCGGGAAATCGGCAAAAAGGTCGCCCAGCAGCTGGGCCTGCCCTTCTACGACCGGGAAATCATCGAGAGAGCGACCCAAAACAGCTCCATGGATATCCGTTTGTTTGAGAACAGCGAGACCAAAGATGTTCCCAGCCTGCTCAGCGACCTGACCGCAGGGGGGCAGTTTGCCCAGCCTGTCATGGACAAGGTGTTTTTGCAGCAGGCGGGCATCATCGAGGAACTGGCGGCCAAGGGCAGCTGCGTGATGGTGGGGCGCTGTGCCGATGCCATCCTGTACGGCCATCACCAGACCCTCCGGGTGTATATCTACGCCGACGCCGATTCCCGCAGAAAGCGGGTGGAGGGGACCTACCATGAGCCGGGCGGCGACCTGGAAAAACTGGAGAAAAACCGCTGTACCTACTACAAACACTATACCGGCAAGCGCTTCGGCGACGCCGAAAACTACGATTTGTGCCTCAACAGCGGCACCCTGGGGGAGGAAGAATGCGTGAAAGCCATCTGTTCCGCCTTCCATAACCATAAAGCGCCGTAAGACGCGCCGCGCTCCGGCAGATCCGCCCGCCGACAAACGATATATTCGAAAACTGCATCTTTTCCCCGGCCTGGATGGAGCAGGCCGGGTCTTTTTGTGTGGCGCGGGGCAGCCCGGCGGCATAGGATGGGGCAAAGAAGTGCTGTCTGCCTGGCAGACTGCGTCACCAATCCATCAGGAGGTGAGCCCTATGGCAAACAAAAAGGGCTGTGATGTGTCAAAATGGCAGGGGAGGGTGAACTGGCAGCAGGTGAAAGCCTCAGGACAGGTGTCCTTTGTGATTCTGCGGGCAGGGCTGGGCCGTTCCGGCGACGTGGTGGACCCCAACTTCGGGACCAATTACGCCGGATGTCAGTCGGTGGGCCTGCCGGTGGGGGCCTACTGGTACAGCTACGCCTCCGATACGGCTTCGGCCCAGGCCGAGGCCCGGGCCTGCCTGGCGGCAATCCGGGGCAAGAAGCTGGAGTATCCCGTCTGGTTCGACCAGGAATACAACCCCGCCACCAAAAATATGACCGTCCAGCAGCGAACCAATGTCGTCAAAACCTTCTGTGAGGCGCTGGAAAAGGCCGGATATTACACCGGGCTGTACTGCAGCCGCAACTGGCTGATCAACAACCTGGACAGCAGCCAGCTGAAAGCCTACGATCTCTGGATCACGTCCTACACCAAGACGCCGGGCAAGCTGCCGCTGCCCTATGGGATGTGGCAGTACAGCAGCACCGGCAGCATTCCGGGGATCAACGGCAATGTGGATCTGGATATTGCCTATAAGGATTATCCCGCCATCATCCGCCGCGCCGGCCTCAATCAGCTGAAGTAAATCCCGCCGAAAGCAGGGCTCCCTCTTGGGGGCCCTGCTGTTTTTCTGCCCGGAAATCCCGTTCCGGCCTGATTTTGGGACCAAACTTTCCCGAATCTGTCACAGTTTTGACACCTGAAACATGGTACAATAGATCGAGTTTACCAACAGCGTGAAGGAGGAAAAATGGGTGGAAAGACATGGTTCTGTGAGGAGCCGGTCAGGGTGTGCGGCACCCTGGGGGCGCCTCCGGCGGCCGGCGGGGATGAGAAAAAGCTCCCCCGGAGGAAAAGAAACGTCCCACAGCCAGGGATTCCCTTGCGATGAAAGGTCCCGCTGATTCGTATAAAAGACAGGGGCCTGCCCGCCAGTCCGGGCGGCCTCCGAAGCCAGCCGGAGGGCGGCTTCACCCCAAAGAAGGAAAGGAACATCCCTCATGACCTGTACTGTCCAAAACGGACCAGCTGTTTTTATTGTCATTACCCAGACCGGCACCATTCTCTCCCAGATTCTTCGCATGGTGACCGGTGATGCCTATAATCACGCATCCATCAGCGTGGATGCTTCGCTTCAGACCCTGTATTCCTTTGGGCGGCTTCACCCCTATAATCCGGTGTGGGGCGGCTTTGTCCAGGAAAGCCCCGTCTCGGGGACCTTCGGACGGTTTGTCCGCACCCGGGCCAAGGTGCTGCGGGTTCCGGTGACCCAGGCTCAGTATGAGCAGATCAAGCGCCATCTGGAGTACATGTATCAGGATCGCCAGCGCTACCACTACAATTACCTGGGGCTGGTGCTGGCCTTTTTCAACCTGGCCTATCGCCGGAAAAACTGCTACTACTGCTCGGAATTTGTGAAGGACGTGCTGGTGCGCTACGATGTCACCCGGCCCGACAGCTTCGGGGAGATTGTCAAGCCCATGGAGCTGCTGGAACTTTCGGGCAGCCGGGAAATCTACAGCGGCCTTCTGGCGGAATATTCCGCCGACCGGATCAAAAACATAACCTGTTCCTGACATCAGCCCGGTTGGATGCCAGCCTTCGGGCTGGCGTTTTTGTTTGGGCGGGGAAGGGCACCGGCTTTGCCGGCATGAGCGCCGCCGCCGTCATCACCCCCATGCTGGTGACCTTTCTGGGGATGGACCCCTATATGGCGGTGGGCATCGCCCTGTCCTCCAACGTGCTGGCCAGCGCCGTCTCGGCCTACACCTACGGAAAAAACAAAAATCTGGATGTCCGCAACGGCCTGATTATGATGGTCAGTGTGCTGGTCTTTACGGTGGTGGGCAGCTATGTGTCCGGCCTTATGCCGGCGGCCGCCATGGGGAACTTCTCGGTCATCATGACCTTTCTGCTGGGCGTCAAGTTCATCGTGATGCCGGTGATGACCACCAAGGAGTCCATGG
Source organism: Faecalibacterium sp. An122 (assembly GCF_002160895.1). Taxonomy (GTDB): domain Bacteria; phylum Bacillota; class Clostridia; order Oscillospirales; family Ruminococcaceae; genus Faecalibacterium. The sequence continues at coordinate 21,646 of NZ_NFLL01000015.1, forward strand.
ATTCGGTCTCCCCCCGCAAGCGGGCGGTGCAGTCTCTGGTGTTCGGGGTGGGCATCGGCTTTATCTGCGGCTTTATGGGCGCAGGCGGCGGCATGATGATGCTGTTGATCCTCACCTCGGTGCTGGGGTATGAGCTGAAAACCGCTGTGGGCACCAGTGTGTTCATCATGACCTTCACCGCTCTGACAGGGGCGGTGTCTCACTTTATCATCGGCGGCCAGCCGGACTGGGTGGTGTTCGCCCTGTGCGTGGTGTTCACCTTCCTGTGGGCGCGGGTGGCCGCCGTCTTTGCCAACAAGGCGGACCCCGTGACCCTCAACCGGGCTACCGGCGTGATTCTGGTGACCCTGGGCGTGGTTATCCTGTCCTTCAATTTCCTCAACTGAGGGCAAAATCTGAATCCAACGGCGGCGAGGGGGAGACCCTTCGCCGCTTTTTGTTCGGGGCGGGATTGGTCCTTTTCTTCCCCGGGCAAGTGTGCTACAATGAAACAAAGGAGGCGCACCATGGATCAATATCATTTTTACGGCTGGGAACAGGCGGACGTCCCGGCCCGGGAGACAAGCTATCCGGGCATCCGCACCCCGCTGGATTTGTACGACAAACTGTCGCAGGTGTGGTGCCGGGAGACCTGTGCGCCGCGGCTGCAGGCCGCCTGGACCCCCGAAAACAAGACCCTGGGTCAGTGCTCCATCACGGCGTTCCTGGCGCAGGATATCTTCGGCGGGGAGGTGTATGGCGTTCTCCGCCCCCGCGGGAACTACCACTGCTACAACGTGGTGGATGACCGTGTGTTTGACCTGACCAGCGAGCAGTTCGGCGGGGAAACCCTCTGCTATGAGGACAATCCCCGGCAGTTCCGGGAGGTCCACTTTGCCAAAGAGGAAAAGCGCCTGCGGTATCAGCTTTTGAAGCAGCGCCTGAAGGAAATCTGTGACGGGACGGAGGGGTGAAGATGGATCGTTTGGAGGCGTTCGAGGCCATGCTGGCCGACCTGACCCGCCAGGCTGAGGCGGAAAAACAGCAGATGGAGCAGCTGAAGGCAGCCGGAAAAGAAAAATCCGCCACCTATCGCCAGTATTTTGGCAACAAGCTGATCTACAGCCAGATTTTTGCCTGGTATAAGAAGTATGGTCTGATGGATTGACCGCCGGCGGTTAGCCCGGCCGAAAGGAGCCGCAGATGGAGGAATTGAAAAGGCTTTGGCAGCAGGTAGCCGAACAGAAAATTGTGCAGGCCAAGTACCATGAGCTGCAGTCCCAGCGGGGGGAGGTGGCCTCCCGGCTGAAAGAGCTGGAAAAGACAAAGGCAGAGGAACAGGCCGATGTGGACCGCTTGGAAAAAGGCGGCCTGGCGGCGTTTTTCTACCAGATGGCGGGCCGGATGGAGGAAAAGCTGGACAAAGAGCGGCAGGAGGCTTATGCGGCCCGGGTCCGCTACGATGCCGCTGCCCGGGAACTGTCGGCCCTGGACCGGGAGCTGGGCCGCATGGAGGCCCAGCTGAAAGAGCTGTCGGGCTGCGACCGCCGCTACCAGGAGGCGCTGGTGGCCCGGATGCAGGAAATCAAGGCCACCAACAGCCCTGCCGCCCAGGAGCTGGTGGAGAGCGAGACCCGGATCATGGCCATGAAACTCCGCCAAAAGGAAATCCGGGAGGCGGTCCAGGCGGGACACACCGCGCTGGAAACCGCCCGCCAGATGCAGGAATCCCTGGACGACGCCGAGGGATGGAGCACCATAGACCTGATGGGAGGGAGCGTTTTCAGCGACCTGGCCAAGTATGAGCATCTGGACCAGGCCCAGGAGCTGGCGGAACGGCTCCAGATGGAGCTGCGGCGGTTCAAGACCGAGCTGGCGGATGTGGAAATCAACCCGGAGATGCAGGTCACGGTGGATGGATTTTTGCGGTTTGCGGACTTCTTCTTCGACAATTTCTTCACCGACTGGGCGGTGCGGGACCATATCGTCCAGGCCCAGGAACAGGTCCAAAAGACCCAAAGTCAGATTCACCGCCTGCTGGACAAGCTGGACCGGATGGACTCCGCTTTGAAAGCCCAGCTGGAGGACGAGTGCGAAAAACAGGAGCAGATTGCCCGCAGCGCAGAGCTGTGAGCGGCCCTGCATTTCCCCGGGAAAATCTGCGCTGAAAGAAACAAGCTCCCCTGCGGCGGCCCGGCCGGGCTTCTGCGGGGGAGCTTCTTGTTTGGATGGGGGCAAAAAAGGCTGTACCAAACCCCGAAAATCTGGTATCATGAAAGCCGAAAGGACTGCGGCCCGGCCGCAAAACGCCAGAAAGAAGGAGAAACACCCATGGGAAAGATTCTGTTCATTGACATCGACGGCACCCTGGTGGATTACGAAAACCGCCTGCCCGCCTCGGCGGTGAAAGCCATCCGGATGGCCCGGGCGGCAGGGCACCGGGTGTACCTGTGCAGCGGCCGCAGCAAGGCCGAGAACAAACAGGAAATCTGGGACATCGGCCTGGACGGCTACATTGGCGGCAACGGCAGCTATGTGGAGTCGGACGGGGAAGTGGTGATGCACCAGCTGGTCACGCCGGGGCAGTGCCGGCGGATTGTAGACTGGCTCCACAGCCGGAAACTGGAATTCTACCTGGAGAGCAACAGCGGCCTGTACGGCAGCGAGAACTTCCGCCAGCGGGCGGTTCCGGTGATGAAAGAGTACTGCCGCCGCAAGGGCAAGGCGGACGCCGACCAGGCCAGCCCCGACACGGTGTTCCCAACCATGATCTATGGGGCCGACCTCTACCGGGACGACGTGAACAAGGTCAGCTATATCCTGGACAGCTATCAGGACTTTCTGGACGCCAGGGAGCAGTTCCCCGACCTGCAGAACGGCACCTGGGGCGGGGCGGGGGAGACGGCCCTGTTCGGTGACCTGGGTGTGAAGGGCATCACCAAGGCCCGCGCCGTGGAGGTGCTGCTGAAATACCTGAACGCCCGGCAGGAAGACACCATCGCCTTTGGAGACGCGGCGGTGGATATCCCCATGTTTGAGGTCTGCGCCCAGAGCTGCTGCATGGGCAGCGGCGGGGATGGAGCCAAGGCGGCGGCCGACTATGTGACCACCGCCGTGGAGGAGGACGGCCTGTACAACGCCTTTGTTCACTTCGGCCTGCTGTAAAAGCTCCCGCATCCAACCCGATAAACACAAAAAGACGGCCGGGCTTCAAAAGCCCGGCCGTCTGCCGTTTTATGGTAAGCTGGGGATTACAGGCCGCGGCACATGTTGATGAGGATACCAGCGGCCACGGCGCTGCCGATAACGCCGGCCACATTGGGGCCCATGGCGTGCATCAGCAGGTAGTTGCGGGGGTTGAATTCCTGACCCACTTTCTGGGAGACACGGGCGGCCATGGGAACGGCGGAGACGCCGGCCGAGCCGATCAGAGGATTGATCTTGCCCTTGGTGACGAAGCACATGATCTTGCCCAGGATGACGCCGCCGGCGGTGCCGAAGGCGAAAGCAAAGACGCCCAGGAAGATGACCATGACGGTCCGCATGTTCAGGAAGGTCTCTGCGTTGGTGGTGCAGCCCACCGAGAAGCCCAGGAAAATGGTGATGATGTTCATCAGTTCATTGCCGGCGGTCTTGGTGATGCGCTCCACCACGCCGCACTCCTTCATCAGGTTGCCCATCATCAGGCAGCCGATCAGGATGGCGGCATCCGGCAGCAGCAGGCTGACCAGGATGGTGACAATGATGGGGAACAGGACCTTTTCGGTGTGGCTGACCTTGCGGGGAGCCTCCATGATGATCTGGCGCTCTTTCTCAGTGGTGAGCAGCCGCATGATGGGGGGCTGAATGACCGGCACCAGAGCCATGTAGCAGTAGGCTGCCACGGCAACCGAGCCCAGCAGTTCCGGAGCCAGGATGGAGGTGGTCAGAATCGCGGTGGGGCCGTCGGCGCCGCCGATGATGCCGATGGAAGCGGCTTCCGCAGGGCTGAAGCCCAGGATGCGGGCGCCGATGTAAGCCACGAAAATACCCAGCTGTGCAGCCGCACCCAGCAGCAGGCTGGAGGGACGGGCGATCAGCGGTTCAAAGTCGGTCATGGTGCCGATGCCCAGGAAGATCAGCGGCGGATAAATGCCCAGCTTGACGCCTAAGTACAAATAGTCCGCCAGACCGCCCGAGCTGCCCAGCATCTGCCAGTTGATATGGCCGGTCTCGTTGATGAAGATGTCCATATGGATGATGCCATCCAGCGGCAGGTTGGCCATCAGCATGCCGAAGCCGATCGGCAGCAGCAGAAGGGGTTCAAACTGATGCACGATGGCCAGATAGATCAGAATGCAGGCTACCAGCAGCATGACCGCATAGCGGTAGCCGCCCACCGCCGTGAAAATCTGTGCGTAGCCGGAATTGGCAAAAATTTCCTGAAGATTGTTGATAATTGCGCCCATTGTATCACGCTTCCTTCCCCGATGAAGTTACATAAAGGGCCGGGTGCTCTGTACCACACCGGCGTCGCCCCATGCGCCGCGGCGGGAACCGCCTGCCTGCGGCATACGGCGGATCTCACGGACCACAGCGTGGCCGCCTTCCATCGAGTAGATGGCGGCGGAGATCACAGCCACAACTTCGCCCGGGATGCCGGTCTCGACCACAGGGGCCGGGGCGGCCGGCGCAGAAACAGCGGCGCGCGCAGCAGGTGCAGCCGGCTTTTTCTGGGCGCTCTTGTTGAGTTCGTCCATTGCTTTGGCACGCTTTTTGGCGCTGTCCTTGTCGTTGAACGAGTCAAACAGCTTGCCTTCCAGCGTGATAATCAGGCACAGGGCGACCAGAAGTCCGAACACCAGCACCAGACTAGTGGACACCAGCGAGGCGTCGAACAAGGTCAGGCCGCCGGCAGCCAGCGGTAAAAGATAATCCATGACGGGCCCTCCTTCATTTGCAATTTCCCGGTGCAGACCGGGCAGAATACCTAAACCCGAATTGACACTATTATAACATGACGTCTAATTTTTTGCCAGTGAATTTGGAAAACTTTTTGTATTTTATTGCAATAATGGCCAAATTTTATGGAAATGCGGACCCTGCGTCCCCGCGGGTCGTCTGCCCTGCGGGAAGGGCTGTCCCGGGCATCGCCGGATAAGATCCACGCATAACCACCGCTTTTGCCCCGGTGCGGGCCGCCGGGCGCAGAAAGAGCCGGGCCCCTGCAGAGAGGCCCGGCCCAAAGGGTTATTTCAGAATCCGTCCGTGCTTGTCCACGCGGTTGAGGATTTCGCAGCCATCCTCGGTCACCAGCACCAGGTCCTCCACCCGGACGCCGAACTTGCCCGGCAGGTACACCCCCGGCTCGATGGAGAAAATCATCCCCGGCTCGGCCAGAGCGGTGTTGGCACTGCTGACGTCTCCCTGCTCGTGGTCCCGCTGGCCGATGAAATGGCCCAGGCGGTGGGTGAAGTATTCGCCGTAGCCCGCCGCGGCAATGTGGTCCCGGGCAGCCTTGTCCAGCTCACAGAGGGGGACGCCGGGGCGGACCAGTGCCTCGGCCCGCTCGTTGGCCTCCCGCACCAGATCGTGGACGGCCCGGGCCTCCTCGCTGGCCTCCTGCCAGAAGAAGGTGCGGGTCATGTCGGAACAGTAGCGGTCCTTGCGGCAGCCCATGTCGATGACGATGGAGTCGCCGGGAGCCAGCGGGGTGTCGTCCGGCTCGTGATGCGGGTCGGCCCCGTGGGCGCCAAAGGAGACAATGGTGGGGAAGGAGGGGCTGCTGCAGCCCAGGGCGGTGTACCGGCTCTCAATGAACCGGGCGGCCTCCCGCTCGGTGACTCCCTCGCGGAAGAAGCCGGCCACTTCCTCCATGACCTGGTCGTTGATCCGGGAAGCGGCCCGCATCAGTTCCTGTTCGGCCTCGTCCTTGCAGGCGCGGCAGTGATCCACGCAGTCGGAGGCCAGGACGGGCCGGGCGCCGGGCAGCCGCTCCATCAGGGGCAGCAGGAAGCGGGCGGTCCAGGTCTTGTCGATGCCCACCGGTGCGGCGGGGTCCAGCCGGGCGGCCAGAAGGCCCACGGCGTCGTCGGTGTCGGTGAACCACACCTGCTCCCAGGGAGCGGCGGGGGCGGGGAACAGCCGGTTCAGGAAAAAGCAGTGACGGCCGTCCTGCCGCACGCAAAAGACCTGCATCCGCTCGATGGGGTCGTTGTCGTAGCCGGTCAGATACCAGACGCTGTCCGGGTCGGTGACCAGAAGCTGGGTCAGGCCCATGGCGGTCATCCGCTGGATGACCCGCTCCAGGCGGGCCTGGTAAAGCTGTGTCGATTCGTCCATAGGGAAAGACTCCTTCCTATTTATAAAAGATACGGGGGGAGGGGATTACACTTCCTCCTCCTGGGTTTCAGACTCCTCCTCGTCCGGGCAGACGGGTTCGTCGGGGGTGTCGTCGGGCTGGTAGCGGCGGAATACCGGCTCCAGCAGCAGGGTGAACAGCCAGGCCGCCGCCCCCGGCAGGATGACGATGGGGATCAGCAGCACCCGCACCAGCAGGGCCGAAATCCCCACAATGGCCACCAGACCGATGGTGCGGGGCAGACAGCCCAACGTCAGCCGCAGGGCGGTGAGCATCAGGTCCACCGGCCGGAACGCAAACCGGGACAGCAGGGGAAACATCCAGCAGGCGGCCCCCACCGGCAGAATCATCACCACCAGGCAGAAGATCAGGGCGGCCCAGGCGGCGGAGGTCCCCGCAGAAGCCGCAGCGGCGGTCATCTGCAGGGCGTACACCAGCATCAGCAGCACAGCGCCCCACACCACCGTCACCAGACTGGCGGGAAGCAGCTCCCGGCGGAACGTCTGCACAAACCGCTTCCAGGGCATGGGCTCGGGGCCGCGCAGACAGTGGGCCGCGGCGTCGTAGAGGGCGGTGGTGGCGGCGCCCGCCGTCACCAGCGGCAGGGAACACAGAAGCCACAGCAGGCTCAGGATCAAGAGGTCGGCCAGATGGTCCAGCGTCTGCCAGAACTTGTTTTCCGGGTTGAATATGCTGCCAAACATCGCACAGGGCTCCTTTCACACGGGTCGGACAGGCGGCGTCTGCCCTTACAGGGCAGGCCCGCCTCGGCTGATGTTATCATAGCACATTCGGGAGCGGTTGTCATCTGCCCCCGCAGCCCGCCGGGGGCCTTTTTTGGAAGCAGCAGAGGGATTTTTCAAAGATTGAAAATTTTTTTCATACATGATACTATACACTCAGAACCCGATATTTTTAACGCGATGATAGGAGGAAACCACTATGCCTGCCAATCTGCGAAACGTGATGGAACGGATCAGTGCAGAATATTACCAGTTGACCGCGTCGGAGCGCAAGGTGGCGGATTATGTCAACGACCACCAGCAGGAGGCGCAGAATTTGTCCATTTCCGAGCTGGCGGAGGCCTGCGGGGTGGCGGAGGCCACCATCACCCGCTTTTGCCGCAAGCTGGACTATAAGGGATACAATGCCTTCAAGCTGGCACTGGCCAATGTTGTGGGCAGCCGCCGGGGGATGCCCTTCCTCAGCGGAGAAGTGACCCCCGAGGACGACATTCAGGAAATGTGCCATAAGCTGTACGGCGCCGAGGTGGAGGCCATCTCCCAGACCCTGACCCTCATCCGGCCCGACAACATCCGCCGGGCGGCGGATCTGCTGACCCGGGCCGACAAGGTGTTCTGCATGGGCCAGGGCGGCTCCATGATTATGGCGGAGGAGGCGGCCCACATTTTTTCGACGGCAGGCAAAAGTTTTTTTGCCATGAGTGATTCCCACACCCAGATTGTCTACACCGCCACCCTCACCGAACAGGACGCCATCCTCTTTTTCTCCTACTCCGGCGCCACCCGGGAGGCGGTGGAACTGCTGGAGCTGGCCCACCGGCGGAAGGTGCCGGTGGTGCTGGTGACCCATTTCCCCAAGTCGCCGGCCTGCGCCTATGCCGATGTGGTGCTGCAGTGCGGCGCCAACGAGGGCCCGCTGCAGCTGGGATCGGTGCCGGCCCGTATGGCCCAGCTGTTCCTGATTGATGCCCTGTTCACCGAGGTCTGCCGCCGCCAGGAAGACACGGTGGAGGACGTCCGCAGCAACCTGGCCGACCTGCTGGCGGCCAAGCACCTCTGAAAGGAAAGCAAAAGCCTTGTTTGAAAATCATAAATCACAGAAAAATCTGTCTGAAAAAAATTTTCAAAAAAATACACAAAATGTATTGACTTTTATTTGTCTTCTTTGTAAAATGGACTCAAGAGAACCGGAGGCGCACACTGGCCGACCGGTAGGGCAACCGGCTTGATAACCGGCACGACAAAAGGAGAACACTATGAAGAAGAGAGCAATTTCACGTCGGGACTTTCTGAAGGTCACGGGTGCCGTTGGCGCAGCCGGCCTGCTTGCTGCCTGCGGCGGTTCGGATTCCAGCAGCACCGCTGCTTCCACCGCCAGCTCGACCGCTGCTTCCACCGCTTCCGGCGATGGCGTGTCGATTTCGCTGTGGACCTACCCCATCGGTTCCTGGGGCGGCACCGAGTCCAAGCTGGACGACATCATCGCAGCCTTCAACAAAGTCCATCCTGAGATCACCGTCACCTACGAGACTCTGGACTACCAGAACGGCGATAATCTGGTCACCTCGGCCATCACCGCCAAGGAGACCCCCGATATCATCATGGAAGGCCCCGAGCGTCTGGTTTCCAACTGGGGCGCCAACAACCTGATGGTGGATCTGAGCGACCTGTGGGCCGACACCGAGGACGACATCGCCGCAGTCAGCGATTCCGTGGTCAGCGCCTGCCAGCTGAACGGTGCTTACTATGAGTACCCCCTGTGCATGACCACCCACTGCATGGCCATCAACTACGAGGTCTTTGAGAAGGCCGGCGCTCTCCAGTATCTGGACGAGGAGACCCGCACCTGGACCACCGACGATTTCGTCAAGGCCATGGAGACCATCCGTGATTCCGGCCTGGCCGCTGTGCCCGGCATCATCTACTGCGGCGGCCAGGGCGGCGACCAGGGCACCCGCGCACTGGTGAACAACCTCTACTCCGGTACATACACCAACGCCGACCACACCGAGTACACCGCCAACAGCCCCGAGAACGTCAAGGCTCTCGAGCTGCTCAAGAGCATGGTGGACAACCGCAGCCTGAACGCCAACGCCGGCTTCCAGGCATCGGATGAGCTGCAGCAGTTCGCCAACGGCACCGCCGCCGTCACCTTCTGCTGGAACGCCTCCAACAAGGCACAGTATGCCTCTCAGGTCACCTTCACTCCGTACGCCATGGCATTCCCCTCCGATGACGGTGTGCCCGAGCTGTGCGGCGGTATCTGGGGCTTCGGCATCTTCAACAGCGGCGACGACGCCCGCATCGAGGCCGCCAAGACCTTCATCCAGTTCGTCTGTGACGACGCCAGCCAGGCTGCTGAGAGCGTCCGCCTGACCGGTTTCTTCCCGGTCCGCGAGTCTCTGGGCGATGTCTATGAGGGCACCGACCAGGCTGAGCAGATGGGCGAGTTCGCATCTCTGATGCCGTACCTGGGCGACTACTACAACGTGGCTCCCAACTGGACGGCTCAGCGCCAGAACTGGTTCAACATGCTGCAGGAGATCATGGTCAATGGCACTCCCGCACAGGAAGCCGCTGACGCCTTCGTCGCAGCAAGCAATCCGTAAAGGACATCTCCGGCCTTGTACAGAGCCCGCCCCCGGCGCGCCGCTGACAGCCGGATGATCCTGACAGGAACAAACGGCGCGCCTGCCGCCTGGTCACCACAGGGGCAGGCGCGTTTTATGTGAATCGCCGTCTCTTATGCAAACTGTGAAAGGAGGGAATCAACGTGGCTCAGACTTCCGTTAAGGAACAAAAAGCAAATGGTTCCAAGGGACGTCCCGCCAGCCGCGTGCTGGCCCGGCGGGAGACAATTTCCGCCTATCTGTTCATGCTTCCCAGTCTGATCTTCTTTGTGGGATTCGTGCTGGTGCCGATGGGAATGTGCCTGGTCTACAGCTTTTTGGACATGGGCATCGACACCTCGGCCGCAACCTTCGCCGGCTTGAGCAACTATATCGAAATGTTCCAGGATAAGACCTTCATCCGTTCGCTCTGGAACACCGTCCTGATCGTGGTGGTGTCGGTCCCCCTGGTCACCGCCTTCTCTCTGTGGGTTGGCTCTGCCATCTATCCCATGCGCTCCAAGATGCGCTCCTTCTTCCGCTGCGTGTTCTACCTGCCGGTGGTTACCGGCTCGGTGGCCGTCACCGTGGTGTGGAAGTGGATGTTCAACCCCTACAACGGCCTGCTGAACCAGATTTTCGATACCGTCGGCTTTGACTGGCTGGGCGATACCCGCACCGCCATCTGGTGTATCATTATGATCCTCTTCACCACCTCCATCGGCCAGCCCATCGTCCTGTACGTGGCGGCCCTGGGCAACGTGGACCGCTCCCTGGAAGAGGCCGCCGCCATCGACGGCGCCACCCGGCTGCAGATTTTCTGGAAGATCAAATGGGCCCAGATCATGCCCACCACCCTGTACGTGCTGGTCATCACCACCATCAACAGCTTCCAGTGCTTCGCACTGATCCAGCTGCTGACCCGCGGCGGCCCTCTGGGCAGCACCAGCACCCTGATGTACTACATCTTCGATATGGCGTACAACTATCAGCGGTTCGGCTATGCCAACGCCATGGGCGTCGTGCTGGCCATCTTCATCGCCATCTTCTCCGCGATCCAGTTCAAGGTCGCGCAGACGGACAACGGTTAAAAGGGAGGTATTGGGATGTCCAAGAAGACAAAATCAAGCCTGGACGGCCAGTCCCGCGGTTATAAGATTTTTGTAATCATCGTGCTGGCGCTCCTGGCGGTATTCTTCATCTTCCCCCTGTACTGGATTTTGACCGGTTCGCTGAAGGATGCCATCACCATCAACGCCCAGAAACCCCAGTGGTTCCCCCTGAATCCCACCCTGGACAACTATGTGCGGCTGTTCAAGCAGCCCGCCATCCAGTGGCTGCTCAACACCATCATCATCGCGGTGGCCGCCATGGCGCTCACCTGCATCACGGCAGCGCTGGCCGGCTACGCTCTGGCCAAAAAGCGCTTCTATGGTCAGACCGTGCTGTTCAGCCTGCTGGTCTGCGCCATGGCTCTGCCCAAACAGGTTATCGTCATCCCCCTGCTGCAGGAGATGAGTGCCCTGGGTCTGAACAACAACCTGCTGGCAGTTATCCTGCCCACCGTTGGCTGGCCCTTCGGCATCTTCCTGATGAAGCAGTTCTCGGAGACCATACCCACCGAAATGCTGGAGGCTGCCCGTATCGACGGCGCCAGCGAGGTGCGCACCTTTGTCTCTATCGTGTTCCCGATGGTCAAACCCGGCGTAGGCGCCCTGGCCATCTTCACCTTCGTCAACACCTGGAACGACTACTTCCTGCAGTTGATCATGCTGCAGCGCCGTGAGGTTCTGACCATTTCCACCGGTATCGCCCGTCTGCAGGGCGAAGTCTCCTCGGACTTCGGCCTCATCATGGCCGGCGCTGCCCTGGCCGCAGTGCCCATCGTGGCAGTCTTCCTCATGTTCCAGAAGTACTTCACCCAGGGTATTACCATGGGCGCTGTCAAGGGCTGAGCCCGACGGCTTCCCACTACGAGATTGGAGTGTTTTCATCATGAAAGATTGTACCAAATACCAGGGCGTTATCCCGGCTTTTTATGCCTGCTACAATCAGGACGGCACCATCTCGGCCGAGGGTGTCAAGGCCCTGACCCGTCACCTGATCGACAAGGGCGTCAAGGGCCTGTATGTGGGCGGTTCTTCGGGCGAGTGCATCTATCAGCATCCCGATGAGCGCAAGGCCGTGCTGGAAGCCGTCATGAGCGAGGCCCGCGGCAAGATCACCGTCATCGCCCATGTGGCCTGCAACAACACCGCCGACTCGGTGGAGCTGGCTGCACACGCTGAAAAGTGCGGCGTGGACGCCATCGCCGCCATCCCGCCCATCTACTTCCACCTGCCCGAGTACGCCATCGCCGAGTACTGGAACGCCATGAGCGCCGCGGCCCCCAACACCGAGTTTGTGATCTACAACATTCCCCAGCTGGCCGGCACCGCTCTGACCATGAGCCTGCTGAAAACCATGCTGAAGAACCCCAACGTGGTGGCGGTCAAGAACTCCTCCATGCCCACCCAGGACATCCAGATGTTCAAGGACGCCGGCATTGCCACGCGGGGCGAGGGCGGCTTCGTGGTGTTCAACGGTCCCGATGAGCAGTTTGTCTCCGGCCGCGCCATGGGCGCCGACGGCGGCATCGGTGGCACCTACGCCGTCATGCCCGAGCTGTTCCTCAAGATGAACGAGCTGATCGAAAAGGGCGATATCCCCACCGCCCGCAAAGTCCAGTATGAGGCCGACCGCATCATTTATAAGATGTGCGAGGCCCACGGCAACCTGTACGCCGTCCAGAAGGAGATTCTGCGCCGGATGTACGGCCTGGAGCTGGGCGGTGTCCGCGCACCCCTGCCCAACCTGATCCCCGAGGATGAGGCTGTGGTGGTGGAGGCCGAGCGGATGATCCGCGAAGCCATCGCCAAGGCTGCTGCCCTGTAAAAACTGCATACCTTCATTGCATAACCAGACGCCCGGTGGCTGCCGGCCCCAAAGGGCACGGAGCGCCGGGCGTTCTGCCTGAAACGAAAGGGAGGACCCGCCATGATTACCGACAGCCTCAGCTGCCTGAGCCATTACCGCGGCCTGCACCCCGCGCTGGATATCGCCATCCGCTGGCTGGAGGAGCATGACCTCGCCAGCCTGCCCAACGGCCGCACCGAGGTGGAGGGCCAGACCGTGTTCATCAACGTGATGGACGCCGACCTTCGCCCGGCGGAAGGTGCAGACTTTGAGGTCCACCATCTCTATGCCGATTTGCAGATTGACCTGACCGGCAGCGAGTACTGGGCCTGGACCACCCGGGCCGAGCCCACCGGGGCCTTTGATGAAAAGGCGGACTGCGGTTTTGCCGCCGGCCCCGAACAGTCCAGCGGCCTGCTGGGGGAGGGGCGGTTCGCCCTGTTCCTGCCGGGAGAATACCACAAGCCCAGCTGCATCAGCCCGGTGTCACGCTCGGTGCGCAAGGCGGTTGTTAAGATCCGGATGGGCGGCTGAACCGCCCCACAGAAGGAGGAAATCCAGATGGAAAAAGAAGCAATTTTGAAGCAGATTCAGCACGGCCTGATCGTTTCCTGCCAGGCGCTGGAGTATGAGCCCCTGTACACCAAGGAGGGCGGCGTCATGCCCCTGATGGCCAAGGCTGCCGCCATGAGCGGCGCCGTGGGCATCCGGGCCAATACGGTGCGGGACATCACCCAGATCAAAGAGGTGGTGGACCTGCCGGTCATCGGCATCATCAAAAAGGATTACCCCGGCACCCCCATGTACATCACCGTCACCATGAAAGAGGTGGACGAGCTGGTGGCCTGCGGTGTGGATATTCTGGCGGTGCAGGGCACCAGCGCCCTGCGTCCGGACGGCAAGACCTCGGCGGAGTTCATCCGTGAGATCAAGGCAAAGTACCCCCAGCAGCTGGTGATGGCGGACATCGCCACCGACGAGGAGGCCATGGCCTGCGCTGAGGCCGGGGCCGACTTTGTAGGCACCACCATGCGGGGCTACACCCCCGAGACCCAGGGCATCAATGAGACCGACTTTGACTTCATCGCCCGTCTGGCCAAAAACTGCCCCGCCAAGGTCATCGCCGAGGGACATATCCACTACCCCGAGCAGGCCCGCAAGGCGCTGGAAGCCGGTGCCTTCGCTCTGGTGGTGGGCGGAGCCATCACCCGTCCCGCTGAGATCACCGCCCGCTTTACTGCGGCCATCGAGGATTTGAAGTGACCATGAAAACCTATCTTGGAATCGATATTGGAGGCACGGCGGTCAAGCTGGGCCTGGTGACCGAGGACGGCCAGGTGCTGAAACGGGCCGAAACCAGTGTCAGCTTTGACAATTACCAGACCCCCATTCTGGATACGGTGCGGAAAGCTGCCGCCCAGATGCTGGCGGAATGCCGCGCCGAAGGCTATGAGCCGGCGGGCGTGGGCGTTTCGGCCACCGGTCAGATTGACAGCAGCCAGGGCGTGGTGGCAGGCACCTGCGGGAGCCTGCCCGGCTGGCCCGGCGCCCCCATCCGGGCAGCGCTGGAGGCCGATCTGGGCCTGCCGGTGACGGTGGCCAACGACGCCAACTGTATGATCCTGGGTGAGGCCTGGGTGGGTGCGGCCAAGGGCTGCACCGACGTGCTGGGCGTCACCATCGGCACCGGTCTGGGCGGCGGCGTCATCACCGGCGGCCGTCTGCTGGAAGGCGCCCGGGGCCTGGGCGGCGAACTGGGCCATATGCGGATTCATGCGGCCCACGGCGAACCCTGCACCTGCGGCGCAGTGGGCTGCTGGGAGCGCCACGCTTCCACCTCGGCCCTGGTGCGCCGGGCCGTGAAAATGGACCCGGCCCTGGACAGCGGCCGAGCCATCTTTGCAGCGGCACAGCAGGGAAATGCTGCGGTGCAGCAGCTGCTGGATGACTGGATCGGCGAGATTGCCGAGGGCCTGGCCGGCCTGGTGCATCTGTTCAACCCCCAGCTGATTTTGATTGGCGGCGGCGTCAGCAGCCAGCAGGAGCTCCTGATCGAGCCTCTGGCCCGGCAGGTGAAGGCAGGGGTGATGCCCGCCTTTGCCCAGGGTCTGGAGATCCGTCCGGCGGCTCTGGCCAACGACGCAGGCCTGGTAGGTGCCGTCCGCTATTTCCTGGACAGCAAACACTGAATCTCTATCCTTTATAAAACAGGGCGTGCCCCAACCGGTTTTCCGGCGGGCGCGCCCTTTTGTTGTGCCGCGGTGCAAACAGAAAACGCCCGGCGAAACCGTCCGGGACGCGTAGTTGCAGGGGAGTGAAACTTTGTTTCAAAAAGAACGCCGTTCCTTCTGCCTGACGGGGGAGGGCGTGAAACAGACTGAAAGTCTGAATATTGCTCAAATCAAGCGCTGTTTGGTATAATATTCCCAGAACAAGGGAGCGATCCGGAGCGCATCCCTTCCGCCAACCGAGATGTGAAGGGAGTTTCATATGAGTAAAAATTACAAGCAGATCGCCCAGGACGTCGTGGCCGGCGTCGGCGGCGCAGAAAACATCAAGAATCTCTATCACTGCCAGACCCGCCTTCGCTTTACCCTTGCGGACGAATCCAAAGCGGACAAGGACGGCCTGGAAAAACTGGACGCCGTCAAAAAGGTGATTCTGAACGGCGGTGTCTATCAGGTGGTCATCGGCACCGACGTGGCCGAAGTGTTCGACGCCATCCAGCCGCTGCTGCCCAACCAGCCCGCCGCCCAGGCGGACACGGCCCCCGCCCAGAAAAAGAGCGCCTTTGAGCGGGTGATCGACTTTGTGGCGGGCGTGTTCCAGCCCATCATCCCGGCCCTGTCCGGCGCCGGCATGCTGAAAGCCCTGCTGGCCCTCCTGGTGGTCTTTAAGCTGGTGGATTCCACCAGCCAGACCTACGCCATCTTCAATTTCTTTGCCGACGCGGTCTTTTACTTCCTGCCCATTCTGCTGGCTTTTACCGAGGCCCAGAAGCTCAAGTGCAACCCGATTCTGGCCGCCGCTGTGGCCGGCATCATGATGCACCCCAACTGGGGCGCCATGGTGGCAGCAGGGGAGCCGGTGCGGTTCTTTGACCTGATCCCCTTCCACCTGGTGAGCTACACCGGCACCGTCATCCCCATCATTCTGGTAGTGTTTGTGCAGGCCTATGTGGAAAAGGCCCTCAACCGGATCATTCCCAAGTCGGTCAACCTGGTCTTTGTCCCCATGCTCACCTTCCTGGTGATGGGCACCCTGGCCCTGGCGGTTCTGGGCCCCATCGGCAGCGTGGTGGGCGAGTATCTGGCCCTGGTCTTTAACTTCCTGGCCGAAAACGCCAGCTGGGCCCCCGCCGTCCTGATCGGCGGCCTGCTGCCCTTGATGGTCATGTTTGGCCTCCACAACGGCGTCGCCCCCCTGGGCGTCATGCAGATGGCGGAACTGGGCTACGACAGCATCTTTGGACCCGGCTGCGTCTGCTCCAACATTGCCCAGGGCGTGGCTGCCCTGGTGGTCAGCCTCCGCACCAAAAACACCAAGGAGCGCCAGGTGGCCACTTCCGGCGGCATCACCGCCCTGATGGGCATTACCGAGCCGGTGCTCTACGGCGTCAACCTGCCCAAGAAGTACCCCCTGATCGCCGCTATGATCGGCGGCGCCTGCGGCGGCCTCTACGCCGGCCTGACCCACACCCACCGCTTTGCCACCGGTTCCTCCGGTCTGCCCGCCATTCTGCTGTACATCGGCGACGATACCATGATGTATTTCTACAACATCATCATTGCTCTGGTGATTACCGCAGTGGTTACGGCGATTGTCACCTATATCCTGTCCCTGAAATTTGAAAAGACGGAGGAAAACTGAGATGGCAAACCGATTCCCGGATGGATTCCTCTGGGGCGGCGCCACCGCCGCCAACCAGTGCGAGGGCGGCTACGATGCCGATGGCCGCGGTCCCAGCATCATTGACCTGGTGCCCTGGGGACCTGACCGCGCCGCCGTCTCCAAAGGACTGCTGGACCCCCGCACCCTGCCGGCCGGACAGTATTACCCCAGCCATGAGGCCATCGACTTTTATCACCACTGGAAAGAGGACATCGCTCTCTTTGCAGAGATGGGTTTCAAATGCTACCGTTTTTCCATCAGCTGGACCCGCCTTTTCCCCACCGGGGAGGAGGCCGAGCCCAACCCTGCTGGCCTGGCCTTCTACGACAAGGTGTTGGATGAACTGCGGAAATACGGCATTGAACCCCTCATCACCATCTGTCACTTTGAGCTGCCGGTACACCTGCTGAACCAGTACGGCGGCTGGCGCAGCCGCAAGACCATCGACGCCTTTGTTCGGTACGCCGAGGTGCTGTTCCGGCACTTTAAGGGCCGGGTGAAATATTGGATCACCTTCAACGAGATCAATATGCTGATGCACCTGCCCTTTGGAGGCGCAGGGGTCTGCTTTGGGCCGGGGGAGGACCCCGACCGGGTCAAATACCAGGTGGCCCACCATGAACTGGTGGCCAGCGCCCGGGCGGTGAAGCTGGGCCACGCCATCGACCCCGAGGCCAGAATCGGCTGCATGCTGGCCGGCGGTACGTACTATCCCTGGAGCTGCGATCCCGAGGACGTGCTGGCCGCCATCCAGCAGGACCACGTCAACTACTTTTTCAGCGACGTGCAGGTCCGGGGCCGGTACGCCCCCTATGCCCTCAAGAAAATGGAGCGCCTGGGCGTGACGCCCCGGATGGAGCCGGGAGACCTGGAAACCCTGGCGGCGGGAACGGTGGATTTTGTTTCCTTCAGCTATTATTCCAGCCGGTGCACCGCGGCCGACCTGTCCAGGACAGGGGCCGCCGTCACCACCAATGCCGCCACCACCCTCCGCAATCCTCATCTGCAGTCCAGCGAATGGGGCTGGCAGATCGACCCCACCGGCCTGCGGATTGTCCTGAACAACCTCTACGACCGCTACCAGAAACCGCTGTTCATCGTGGAAAACGGTCTGGGCGCCCGGGATACCCTGGAGCCGGACGGCACCGTCCGGGACGACTACCGGATCGACTACCTGCGCCGCCATATCCAGGCCATGGAGAAGGCGGTGAATGAGGACGGCGTCGAGCTGCTGGGCTATACCAGCTGGGGCTGCATTGACCTGGTGTCTGCTTCC
Source organism: Faecalibacterium sp. An122 (assembly GCF_002160895.1). GTDB lineage: Bacteria > Bacillota > Clostridia > Oscillospirales > Ruminococcaceae > Faecalibacterium. Next base: position 39,439 of record NZ_NFLL01000015.1, read on the forward strand.
ACCGGCGAGATGAGCAAGCGATACGGTTTTATCTACGTGGACATGGACGACGCAGGCCGCGGCACCAAACGCCGCATCCCCAAAAAGAGTTTCTATTGGTACAAGCAGGTGATTGCCACCAACGGAGCTGACCTGGGAGAAGCCTGAGAAAAACCAATCGACAAGACCGCCCGGACCTGATACAATAGGCGTATCGGAACGGGCGGTCTTTCTGCCAGGAGGTGTTGTGTGTGAATCTGATCCAGCGGGTGGAGGAGGCAGCCGTCCTCTATGGCGGCGGCACCCGGAAGAACATCGGCGAGTTTATTTTAAAGGAGAAGTCCCATCTCTACCGCTACTCCATCCAGGAGATCGCGGACGCCACCTATACCTCCAAGGCGGCCCTGGTCCGCTTTGCCAAAGAGTTGGGGTTTTCGGGCTGGCGGGCCTTTCTCAAGGCTTTTGTGGAGGAACAAAAATACCAGGAATCCCACTACACCGACATCGACCCCAACTTTCCCTTTACCGCCCAGTCGAGCCGCCAGGATATCATCAACCAGATCTGCTCTTTGCAGGTGGAAAGCGTCCTGGATACAGCCGACCTGCTGGACCACGCCCCGCTGGATGAAGCGGTGGACCTGTTGAAGCGTTCCCGGCGGATCGGCCTGTTCGGCATCAGTCCCAACAGCCTGCTGGGGGAGTTGTTTGCCCGCAAAATGCTGAGCATCGGCCGGGTGGTGGATATCCCGGTCCAGGGAACCTTTGGCCTGCTGGCCAGTGCCTTGCAAAAGACCGACTGCGCCATCGTGATCTCCTACTCGGGCAACAGCGGCGTCAAGGAGACGGGGGCTATCCTGCCCATCCTGCAGGGGGCAGGGGTGCCGATTATTGCCATCACCAGCGCGGGGGAAAACCTGCTGCGCAGCGCGGCCCGGTATACCTTCAGCATCTCCTCCCGGGAGCGGCTGTACAGCAAGATTTCCACCTTCGCCACCGAAAACTCGATTCTCTATATTTTGAATGTGCTGTTTTCCTGCTATTTTGCCCGGGATTACGAGGCCAATCTGGACCGGAAACTGCATACCAGCCAGCTGCTGGAGCAGGAGCGGCGGACCACCATTCCGGCCCTGCTGGAACAGAAAAAAGAACCGGAACACGGCTGACGGCCTGACGCCGTCCCGTCCAAAACAAAGCGCGGAAGAACCGGCTGCCCCTTAGGTGCAGCGCGATTCCTCCGCGTTTTTATTCAGAAGGGGACAGCCCGCCTGGCCCGGGATAAGTCTCATTCCTGCGCGTATTCCAGCATCAGAGCCAGGACGATCTTGAGGCCGGTGGGCAGACTGTCCAGGTCCACCCATTCCTGGCGGGTGTGGGGCAGCCCGCCGTCCACGGTGCCGATGGTGTTGGCCGGGATGCCCAGAGAAAGGGGAATGTTGCTGTCGGTGGAGTTGGGGGTGTGGTCTGGTTCCTGCCCGGTGAAGGTGCGGATGATTTCGTCGCTCTGCCGGGTGAACAGGGCCAGAGCCTCGCGGTCCAGGGGGCCGTTGCCGGGCCGCACCCCCAGCAATTCCACCTCGAAGTCACCGCCGCGGCCCTCCCAGTGGGCAACCGCCTGACGGAACTTCTGCTCCATCTGGTCCAGACAGCTCTGGTCGGTGGAGCGGAACTCGTACAGCATGGAGGCCTCCTGTGCAATGGAGTTCACGGTGGTGCCGCCCTCGATGCGGCCTACGTTGAAGGTGGTTTTGGCCTGGGCAGGGGGCTGAATCTGGTATAGTTCTTCCACCATGCCGCACAGCAGCTGGATGGCGCTGGGCCGCCCGAAATCGACGTAGGAATGCCCGCCCTGGGTTTTGCAGGTGATGCGGTAGCGATAGGAACCCACGGCCGTGTCACAGCACAGAGGCATGTAGAGATCGAAGGAATAGAACGCCCCAATCCGGTCGCCGTAGGCGGCGAACAGGGCTTTGGTGCCGTCCAGATTGCCCAGCCCTTCCTCGCAGGCGTTGGCCACAATCAGGACGCCCTGGCGCAGCTGCACCTGATGTTGGATCAGATACCGGGCGGCCAGCAGGAGATTGACGAGATTGGCGGTGTCGTCCCCGATGCCGGGGGCAAACAGCTTGCCGCCCTCCTCCTGCATGGGCAGGGGGTCCAGGTCAGGGAAAACAATGTCGGTGTGGGCGGCAAAGACCACAAAGGACGTGCAGTCTCTGGGGCCCAGACGGCAGATGACGTTCTTGGCCGAATCGATGGTGACATTCTGTGCGCCCTGGGCCTGCAGCCAGTCCCGGCAGAAGGCGGCGCGGCGGTCTTCCCGGCGGGAGGGGGCAGGAATCCGGCCCAGAGTGCGCAGCAGGTCGGCCTGTTCCTGACGGCAGGCCCAGGCATAAGCTTCGATTTGGGTTTGACGGGCAGGGGTCATAGTGGGTTCCTCCATTTTGGGTCGGTGTGTTCAGGTTCATTATACCGGTCGGGGCGCCATCCTGCAAGAACAGAAAAAGCCGGTTCCCATGCCCGGGGACAGAACGCAGGATGGACGATGCAGAAAAGCAATGGTATAATAACCGCAGAAGCGGTTATTTGACCCAGAGGTGCATGCTGTGCATGGATCGGTTTTGGTCCGCTTTGGCGGACACGGTATAATAACTGCAAGAGCAGATATTGGTTCCAATCAGCGCGAAGCGCCCGCTCTTTGATGGAGGCAGGCCGTGGGGGTGCCCGCCCAGCGGACGTGGGATGACGGGCGCGGATTTTGGGCAAAAGATGCGGACAAAAGGAGGAACACAAGATGAAAAGAGCCGCGGCTGTTTTGGGGTCGGCTGTGCTGTATGCCGGCGCACTGCTGGCGAGTTTTTTGATCGCAGCGGGGAACGATATGAGGTGGTTTCTCTATGGGTTTCCTGCGGCGGCAGCGGTCTATTTTGTTCTGGCGGGGAATCTGTTTTCCCAGCGGCTGCAGCTGAACCGATGGTACTTGTGGCTGGGAATGAACCTGCTGGGCGGACTGGCGGGCTGGGGACTGCTGATAGCCTGTTTCCCCGTGTTGCTCTCCAATGGGTTTATCCTGGTTTTTCTGGTTCCGCTGACTATGGTTCTGGCGGTGGTGTGGGCCGTCGTGGGGGTGGGATTCCTCTGCGTGAAGCTGTTTCGGCACCGCAGTGCCGCCCTTAAAGCGAAAGGAAAAGTGCCCGCAGCTCGCCTGGAGCGGGCAGCTGCCTGGATGGAGAAGGCGAAAAACCTCGGGAGAGTGCTCAGCATTCCGCTGCTGATTCTGGCGGCCGCCAGTCTCTATGTCGGAGCCCGGGATTATGCCTCCATCCGCCCGGCGGACAGCTATGTGGATGAAGGGGTGCATACCTTTGTGCCCTACGATATCCTTCCTATCTCGGTAAAAAACAACGCCACCGGGCGGTATGGGCGTACCCATCCCACCAAAATTGTTTACATGGTTTACTATAAGACCACCGACGGCTCCGGCTACCGGTGGCAGGTGGAGGGCAGCACAGCCCGGACTCTGGCAGAGCAGAAATATGAGGAGGGACCGGTGGAGCGGCGGGTCCTGTCCATCCCCGAGGAGGACGCCTACATCACGGTGGAAGCCGATCAGACCGCGGAGAGCTACACCGCAGGCCTGCAGCGGAAATATACCCTCATCATGGGGCTGTCGGTGGCGTATCTGGCGGTGTATGCGGGGGCCTGGATTGTCATTTGGCGGAAAAGGGAGATGGAGCAGGCCGAATAAACCGCTTTCTGCCCCGGCATCAAGTCAAAATCAAAAGAAAAACGGTCGGGACAGATTTCTGGTCCCGGCCGTTTGATGTTGTAGAGCAGAGGAAGGAATACACGCTGTGTTCTCCGGCTTGTCCACCGGAAAACTCAGAGCGCGGTGCGGGCGGTCCGGACCAGATACTGCATGGCCTCCACCGGGCAGCGGCCTGCTGCGGTTTCGCCGGTGAGCATCAGGCTGGACGCCCCGTCCAGAACGGCGTTGTAGATGTCGCAGACCTCGGCGCGGGTGGGCACCGCCCGGGCACACATGCTGTCCAGCAGCTGGGTCACCACCATAAAGGGGACTCCGGCCTGGCGGCAGGCAGCGGCCAGCCGCTTTTGACAGGCGGGCAGCTCCCAGAGAGGCATGGCGTTGCCCAGGTCCCCGCGGGCAATCACGATGTGGTCGGCCAGGGGCAGCAGCTCGGGCAGCGCCCGGACGCCGGCCATGTTTTCAATTTTGGCAAAAATGCGGATTTTTTCGCCGCCGACCTGGTTCAAAGCCTGGCGCAGGGTTTGCAGGTCCTCGGCGCCGCGGACAAAAGGCAGCATCACCCCCGTCACTCCGCAGGAGACAGCCATGTCCAGATTCTGGAGGTCCTCGGCGGTGAGGGTGGGGGAATGGATTTCCAATCCCGGCGCGGCAATGCTCTTGCGGCTTTCCAGCAGCCCGCCCCGCAGGACAGTACAGTGCAGAGTGCCGCCGGACACGGCGTCCACCCGGGCCAGCAGCCGGCCGTCGTCCAGCAGAAGTTCCTGGCCCGGCGCCGCCTCCTCCACCAGAGCGGCAGGGCAGGGAATCCCCTGAGCCCCCAGCAGAAGGGGACCGTCCGCCTTCAAAAAGACCGGCTCGGTCAGGCGACCGATTCGCAGTTCAGGGCCCTGGAGATCAATCAGCAGCTCGGGGATGCCTGCCCGGTGAATCAGTTCCAGCCAGTCGGCATGCTCGGCCAGAGAGCCATGGGAGAGGTTCATCCGAATGCCGGTCATGCCGGCTTCGACCATATTCTGCAGGGTGTCAGAATCGGCGCAGGCCGGGCCGATGGTGCCGTAATATTCCAAAAAATCCCTCTTTTCGGTTGATGATGGATGGATTTGGTTTGAACTGCCCACAGGGGGCCGAGCCGAAGTGAATCCGGACAGGGCCGTTTTTGGGCGGGCTTTCGCCTAAATTTCATTATAGCCTAGAAGGGGACAGACTGCAAGGGCGGGGCAAGGAGTCGGTTGCAAATTTGTGCGTACTGTACAGAGGCGCGGGTTTCTGGTATTATGAAAGGGACATCAACCGACCGGAGCCAACCAGGCACGGCAGCAAGACGCACGGCGGACCCCGCCGGAAAGGAGCAAACCAAAATGAAACAGCAGATTGTTCTGTCACCCGAATCGTTTGCCGCTGTCCACACCGCTGTGGATAAAGCATCGGAGGACGGCGTACCAGTTTTGCGGGTGGTGAAACGGGAGAAAATCCACCTCTATGACCAGAACACTTACGCAAAGCTCAAGGAGCTTTCGTTCCACAACGGTGTAATTGAGGTAAAGATGAAGAGCCGGCTTTTGCCGGACGCCCCCGACTTTGCCCGTGGATTCATCGGGATTGTCTACCGGGCCAACCAGGCGGATGCCGAGTTTGAATCATTTTACGTCCGGCCCACCAATGGCCGCGGCTGCACCGACCCCGTCCGCAAAGCCCATGGATGCCAGTATTTTTCCTATCCGGGGTATACCTTCGACTATTTCCGGGAGTTTGGCATCACCGCCTATGAGGCGCCGGTGGAGGTGGCCCTGAATGAATGGTTCATCCTCAGGGCGGTGATACAGGACAGCACCGCGTCGTTTTATCTGGACGGGGCAGAGGAGCCGGTGCTGGTGGTTCGGGATATGAAGCATGGCAGCGGGCAGCACGGCGCAGTGGGGATTTTTGTGGATATCGGCACCGAGGCCCTCATCGCAGAAATGACGGTGACCTGTACCGACTGATCCGTCCCAAAACACCAGAGGCAAAGAACGTCGTATTTTGGGGGTTGTCCGCCCGGGCCGGGATGATTATAATGGGTCTGCTGATATACAAACCTATGGTCAAAAGGAGGACGGCATGAAGGATCGGGTCAAAGTGCTCACCAAGCTGTTTGTTTCCACCCTCTACCTGAGCGCATTTACCTTTGGGGGCGGGTATGTCATCGTTACCCTGATGAAGAAAAAGTTTGTGGACGAATACCACTGGATCGAGGAGGATGAAATGTTGGATCTGGTGGCCATCGCCCAGTCGGCCCCGGGGCCCATTGCGGTGAATGGCGCCATTGTGGTGGGCTACAAGCTGGATGGAATGCTGGGGGCTCTGGTGGCCATTGTGGCCACCATCATCCCGCCCTTTGTCATCATCTCGGCGGTGTCGGTCTTTTATGATCTGTTCCGCACCAATTTCATCATCGGCCAGATGCTGGAAGGAATGCAGGCCGGCGTGGGCGCGGTGATTGCCTCGGTGGTATGGGAGATGGGGGCCGACGTGGTCAAGAGCAAAAATACATCTTCCGTCCTGATTATGATGGCCGCTTTTGCCGCCACCTGTTTCTTTGAAGTGAATGTGGTGATTGTGGTTCTGGTCTGCGCCCTGCTGGGCGTGGTGCGGACGTTGCTCAGCCGGAAGGAGGGGTCCAAATGATTCTGCTGCAGCTGTTTTGGAGCTTTCTGCAAATCGGGGCCTTCAGCTTTGGCGGAGGATACGCCGCCGTCCCACTGATTCAAAGCCAGATTGTGGACCAGCACGCCTGGCTGGCCATGTCGGAGTTCACCGACCTCATCACCATTTCCCAGATGACCCCCGGCCCCATCGCCATCAATGCAGCCACCTTTGTGGGCATCAAAATCGCCGGAATTCCCGGCGCGCTGGCGGCCACCTTTGGCTGCATTCTGCCCTCCTGCATCATCGTCATCCTGATTGCCCGGTTGTACCTCAAATACCGCAGTCTGGATCTGCTGCAGGGGGTGCTGGCCTCCCTGCGCCCGGCGGTGGTGGCTATGATTGCCGCCGCGGGAATTTCGATTCTGATTTCTGCCTTTTGGGGCTCGGGAGCGGTGATCCGTCTGGCGAGCACCAACTGGGTCCTGGTGGTTATATTTGGGATCAGCGTTTTCCTTCTCCAAAAGGGCAAGATGAACGCCATTGTGGTTATGGTGCTGGCGGGCGTTTTGAAACTGGCGGCGGCGCTGGCAGGATTTTAAGCCAGGCCGCTCGGGGCGCATCAGTCCCTGAAAGAGTCCCGGCAGGATTTTTCCATCCATGACCTGAGAGAGCTGAATCTCTATAAAAAGAACGCCCCTGCGCTGAACAACAAGGCGCAGGGGCGTTTGTTTTGCTATACAAAAATTCAGGGCTCCTCCACCGGGACACGGAGGATACAATAGGACTGGCGGATGTGGTTCTGCAAAGTGTAGCTGACTATTTCCTTGAGGATGATGCGGCCGGGAATTAGGTTCAGATGGCGGATGTGCTCCAGAGCCCGGGCGTACTGCTGATTGTGCTCCTCCTGGGCCGTTTCGCGGTGGACCGGATAGGAAAGATACTGCTCAAAAACCCGGCCGGCGGGCAGCAGGACGGCGGGAGGCTCGGGCATAAGCCCCGCGGCCTCGACTTTGTCCGCCGGGACCGAGAATCCCCACTCGGGCTGCCAGTGATTTTGCTGGTCCAGCGTTACCCGCTGAGCTGAATGCACCACCGGCATGGCCTCCACCCAGCGGTCCAGCTGGGTGTATGTGCCGGCGTCGTTGACGAATTGCTGTTCCAGGGTGTGGGGCAGAAACCATACAGGCGGCACGGTGCGGATATGCCATTCCCCGGCCTGGCACAACTTGAGGTCTGCCCTCATGTTTTGTAGGGCTTCCAGGATCAGCTGCTTTTGCTTCAGCTCGTCGGTCAGGGCCTGCTGGTGGATCTGGAGCATCTGCTCCAGGTCGGCGGCGGTGCTGTCGGTGACGATCTTGTGGCTTTCCTTCACAGAGAAACCCATGTTTTTCATCCGCTTGCACTCCAGAATGACGCTGGCGTCCCACAAATTGTAAAAGCGGTAGTGGTTTTCCTGGGTGTCGGGCTTCAAGATGCCGGTTTCTTCATAGTATTTCAGGAAGTGGGGCGACACACCCATCCGTTTGGCGAATTCGCCGATCCGGTATTTGGGAGAATGTGACTCAGAATGCATGTTTTCCTCCTGACTGCGCGCAAAAGGTGACAAGGCTCTTGACCTGCGGGTTGCTGTCAAGTGTACAATAAAGGGCAAGTGGATGGTTAAGGAAGTAACAAACCGTCCGGGCCTGGATCACAGGCCGAACAGGAAACACGAAAAACGAAGGAGCAACAACTATGGAAAAGATTTCCCGCAAGGGCTTTCTGCGGGCGACGGCTGCCGCCGCCATGAGCGCAGCCACCGTCGGCGCTCTGGCCGCCTGCACCAATGACAAGGGCGCAGCTTCCTCTGCCGCCGGCAATGCCGGCATCTACACCCCCGGCACCTACTCGGCCACCGAGACCGGCACCAGCGCCGTGACGGTGACCATGACCTTCAGCGACAGCGCCATCACCGAGGTAAAGGTGGATACCTCCAAGGAGACCATCCAGCTGGCGGTGGATTCGGCCGAGCAGTTCCAGGAGGCCCTGATGGCCGCCCAGAGCTCCGAGATTGACACCGTGTCGGGCGCCACCATCACCTCCAACGCCGTCAAGAAAGCGGCCGCCAGCTGCATCGAGCAGGCCATGGGCCTGGCCACCGAGGAAGAGGAAACGCCGGTGGTGGACGACGGCACTCCCGCCTGGCTGGGCCATGAGCCGGAGATCGCCGACAGCGATATCGTCGAGACCCTGGACACCGAGGTCCTGGTGGTGGGCGGCGGCACCGGCGGCCTGTTCGCGGCCTGCAGCGCAGGGGAGAACGGCGCCAAGACCCTGGTCATCGACAAGCTGACCTCGGGCGGCGTTCGGGACGACCTGGGCGCCATCGACAGCCGCTACCAGAAGGAATGGGGCACCAAGATCGACAAGTTTGATTACATCACCGAGATGACCAAGATTGCAGCGGGCCGCCTGGACCAGCGCCTGGTCAAGCTGTGGGCCGAGGAGTCGGGCGAGGCCATCGACTGGTACGGCGACCGTCTGGCCGAGCGCGGCGTCGAGCTGTGGCATGAGGCCGGCGGCGACGACGAGGGTTCCCGGTACGTCCACTTTGCCACCGGTCACTCGCCCCGCTGGGCCGGCAGCGACGACGGCGAGGGGAACGAGCTGGACGGCGCCAAAGTCCTGACCGACTACGCCAAGACCCTGGGCGTGGAATTCCGCTACAACACCCCCATGGTCAAGCTGACCAAGGAGGATGGCCGGGTCACCGGCGTCATCGCCCAGAATGAGGACGGGGACTACGTCCGCATCAACGCATCCAAGGGCGTCATCGTCTGCACCGGCGGCTACTCCATGAACTATGAGATGATGGATGCCCTGCAGCCCCAGAACCTGGCCATTGTGGGCCGCAACGGTTCCATTCCCGGCTGCACCGGCGACGGCATCAAGGCCTGCATCTGGGCCGGCGGCAAGTTCGACGAGACCCACAGCATGATGATGTTTGACCGTGCAGCCCTCAAGCCGGACGCTGTGCCCGGCCGCGCCCAGACCGAGGGCGGCGAGAGCGGCTTCTTCTGGATGGGCAGCCAGCCCTTCCTGAAGGTCAACTCCAAGGGTGAGCGGTTCTTCAACGAGTCGGGCACCTATGAGGGCATCCTCCACGCCGACGAGTTCAACGAGGATCACTGCCATTATACCATTTTTGACTCCGATTGGACAACCTATATCCAGTCCTTCAAGACCCACGGCTGCAGCCGTATGTTTGCCTTCCCCAACGGCGCAGACCCCAACATGACCTATCAGGTGGTGGAAGGGATGCTGCCCGGCCTGATCGAGGACGGCTTCCTGTTCAAGTGCGACACCATCGCCGAGCTGGCCGAAAAGCTGGGCCTGCCTGCCGATACCCTGGAGGCCACCGTGGAGCGCTACAATGAGCTGTACGACAAGGGCGTGGACGAGGACTTCGGCAAGGAGTCCTTCCGCCTGAGCGCCGTCCGCAAGGCCCCCTTCTACGGTGCAAAGAACACCGGCTACATCCTCTGCACCATGGACGGCATCCAGATCGACCAGAACATGAACGCTGTGGATACCAACAACCAGCCCATTCCCGGCCTGTACGTGGTGGGCAATGACTCGGGCGCCTACTTCTCGGGCACCTATCCCAACCTGTCCACCGGCGCCGCCTGCGGCCGCACCGTGACCTTTGGCCGCCGGGCAGGCCGGATCGCCGCCACCAGCGGCATCTGATCCGCCCCGCCGGCCCCGGACTGAATTTTTGCAGAGAAACCTTCTTTCATAAAACCGCACAGCACGGAAATGAGCCTTTGCACGGGCTGGTTTCCGTGCTGTTTTTATGGGGCAAAGTCTGCTATAATAGGGTCGATACAGGATAAGGGAGGCTGGAAGATGGCAGATCATATTGAGATACGGGGCGCGCGGGTCCACAACCTGAAAAACATCGACCTGGACATTCCTCTGGGCAAGCTGGTGGGGATTGCGGGGGTGTCCGGCTCGGGCAAATCCTCGCTGGCGCTGGGGATTTTGTATGCGGAGGGGTCCCGCCGCTATCTGGAAGCTCTGTCGGCCTACACCCGGCGGAGACTGGTCCAGGCGGCGGAGGCCAACATCGACTCCATTGAATCCATCCCGGCGGCGCTGGCCCTCCATCAGCGGCCTGCGGTGCCGGGCATCCGGAGCACCTTCGGCACCTCCACCGAACTGCTCAACCCGCTGCGGCTGATGTTCTCCCGCCTGGGGAGCCATTGCTGCCCAAACGGCCATCGGGTGCCGCCCTCTCTGAATGTGGCGGCGGGCCGGCCGCTGGTCTGCCCGGTGTGCGGGGTGTCCTTTGACGGCCCCAGCGCCGAGAGTTTTTCTTTCAACAGCGAGGGCGCCTGCAAGCGGTGCGGGGGAACCGGCGTGGTGCGGACGGTGGATGAGTCCACCCTGGTGCCGGACGAATCCCTCACCATCGATGAGGGGGCGGTGGCTCCCTGGAATTCCCTCATGTGGTCCTTGATGACCGATGTCTGCCGGGAGATGGGGGTCCGCACCGACGTGCCTTTCTCCCAGCTGACCGCGCAGGAGCGGGAGACTGTGTTTCACGGCCCGGCGGAGAAAAAACACATCTTCTACCGGCCCAAGAACGGCGCATCGGCGGGGGAGTTGGACTTCACCTATTTCAACGCAGTCTATACGGTGGAAAACGCCCTGGCCAAGGTGAAGGATGACAAGGGCATGAAGCGGGTGGAACGGTTCCTGAAACAATCCGACTGTCCCGACTGCGGCGGGACCCGGCTGAGCGAACAGGCCCGGTCCAGCCTGCTCTGCGGCAAAAATCTGGCCGAGGTCACCGCCATGACCCTGGACGAGCTGATCCCTTGGGTGGAGGCAGTGCCGGCGGCCATGCCCCAGACCATGCAGGAGATGGCAGGGAGCATCTGCCGCCAGTTCCTCCACACCGCCCAGCGGCTGATGGAACTGGGACTGGGGTATCTGTCCCTGGACCGGGCGGGCGCCACCCTGTCCACCGGCGAGCGGCAGCGGGTCCAGCTGGCCCGTGCGGTGCGCAACCGCACCACCGGAGTGCTGTATGTGCTGGATGAGCCCTCCATCGGCCTGCACCCCTCCAATGTGGACGGTCTGCTGGGGGTGGTGAAGGACCTGATCGACCACGGAAATTCGGTGGTTCTGGTGGACCACGACGTCCGGGTCCTGAAAGCCGCCGACTGGGTCATTGAGATGGGCCCCGGCGCCGGGGAATACGGCGGTCGGGTTCTGGCCCAGGGAACCGTGGAGCAGGTGGGCAGCACGCCGGGGTCCCTGATTGCCGGTTTTCTGAACGGGCAGGAAAAATCCACGGCCCGGGTGCGGGCATCTGCGGAAGAAATGTTCGATCAGGGGCATATCCGGCTGTCCACCCGGCCCCTTCATACCGTCCAGGCGCTGGATTTGGACCTGCCCAAAGGGCGGCTGATTGCGGTGACGGGAGTGTCCGGATCAGGCAAGACCACCCTGATTCTGGAGAGCCTGATCCCTGCCCTGAAAGCGAAGACCGCCGGCCAGCCTCTGCCCGGTCATGTGGGAGCCGCAGAGGCCCCCGGCGTCCAGCGGATCGACCTCATCGACGCCACCCCCATCGGGGTGAATGTGCGGTCCACCGTGGCCACCTACAGTGGAGTGCTGGATGATCTGCGTCGTCTGTTTGCCGCCGCGCCCGAGGCAAAGGCCCGGGGGTACAAGGCAGGGGATTTCTCCTATAACACCGGTTCCCTCCGGTGCCCCGGCTGCGACGGCACCGGTCAGATCACCATGGACGTCCAGTTTTTGCCGGATGTGGAGATCGTCTGCCCCGACTGCGGCGGCCGCCGCTACGGAAAAGCCGCCTCTGCGGTCCGCTGCCGTCCCAAGAAAGCGGCCGGGGACGACCCCGGCGTCTCTTTGCCCGAATTGATGGGAATGACGGTGAAGCAGGCCCTGGAGCGGCTGGCGGGCCACAAAAAGGTGACAGACAAGCTGCAGGTACTGGACGATCTGGGCCTGGGCTATCTGACCCTGGGAGAAGCGACGCCGGCCCTGTCGGGCGGCGAGGCCCAGCGGCTCAAGCTGGCCGCCGAGATGGGCAAAGCCCAGGGCGACGCCGTGTTTGTCTTTGATGAACCCACCATCGGCCTGCATCCCCTGGATGTGCGGGTGCTGCTGGGGGTGTTCCAGCGGCTGATTGAGGCGGGGGCCACGGTGGTTGTCATTGAACACGATCTGGATATGATTTTGAACGCCGACTACGTGGTGGATATGGGCCCCGGCGGCGGAAAGGCTGGCGGGCGGATTGTGGCTGCCGGCACACCCGAACAGGTGGCCCAAAAACCGGCCAGCCGCACCGGTCAGTATCTGAAAGACTGCCTCCGTCTGGAAAACGCATAAGAAAAAGCTGCCCGATGCAGGTCACCGGGCAGCTTTTTTGTCTGGAAGTGTTACGGCTGGGCTTCACCCGACAGCAGTGCGCCCATCTGGGCCATGTCCATGGCGAGCATCACAAAATCGGCGTCGGGCAGGGGCTCCTTGGGGGAGATATTGGAGCGGACGTATAGGGTGGCCAGCCCTGCGGCTTTGGCCCCCGCGATGTCGCAGGCGGCGTCATTGCCGGTCATGATGGAGCGGGCAGGGTCCAGATGGTGCTCTTTCAGCGGCAGCTCAAAGAAACGGAGATCGGGCTTTTTGCAGCCGCAGGACGAGGAGAGATACACCGCGTCAAAGACCTTGTCCAGCCCCAGGGCCCGCATCTCGTAGGCGGTAAAGATGGCCTGGGCGTTGGACAGCAGGTAGAGCTTGGCGCCCCTTTCCCGCAGCATCCGGAGCATCTCCAGGGTGCCGTCGTACAGACGGAGGTACTCGGTGGTCATGGCGCGGAAGAATTGGCCGGCATGAACGGCCAGGTCTTTGCTGACGTTGGCGCCTTTTTCGGTGAAAAGCGCCAGAAAAACCTCCTCGATCTCGATTTCGGGGAAGGCCTCGTGGCTGTCCCGGCGCAGGCCGCGGCAGTTGGCGGTCCGCTCTTGGGTCAGACGGTTGTAGGCGGTCTGCAGCTCGTCGGGGGTGTAAACCGCGCCGTAATAGCTGTAGAATCGGGCCAGAGCCGCCCAGGCCTCGGGCTTGTCCTCGTCGGTGTGGATGTCCACCAGGGTTCCGTACAGGTCGAAAATGTAATTTTCATAGGGGAGTGCGCGCATACAATCAATAACCTCCTGCACCTCAAGATTCACACATCGAAAAAATGGTAGCACACCGCCCGGAAAATGTCAATTTGAGGAGCCGGAAAGGGCGGCATCCGATGCGATTTCCTGCGCCCAGCGGTCCCACCGGCTCTGGATCACCTGAGCCATGGCCTGGTAGTAGGCCTCGTCGTAGGGGACAAAGAGATAGGCCTCGTTCTGGAACTCCTCCGACACATAGCGCTCGGGGCCGAAATAATCTAGGGCGTGGGCGTCGATGTCCTCGGGATAGCTGGGGTCCTCGCCGGCGTAATAGAACGCGCTGAAGGCCGCCCCCTCGGGGCTGAAGAAGTTCAACAGCAGCTGTCCGGCCAGCTTGTCCCGGATGAAGCCGCGCAGATCGGTGTGGGCGGGGTCCTCCCGGAGGCGGTGGATGACGGCGGCGTAGTCCTCGGCGAAAACGGTGGACATCAAGCCGTGTTCGATGCACCAGCGCAGGTAGATGGCCATGTGATTGAATACGGCGACTTCATCCACCAAAAGAGCCTTTTCATGAATGCTTTCCAGGTGCATCTGGGCGTCGTCCAGGACCGGATGATCCCAGGCGGGAGGATCGACGGTGGTGGCGTCGGGCCGGGCGGGGTCCACCACAAAGCTGACCCAGTCCATCCGGTTCAGCAGGGTGTCGGCGTCGTGGGCCAGTTTGTAGTTCAGCTCGCTGCGGTAGAGGGGAATCACCTGATAGAAATTCACCGTTTCGCCGCCGGGCAGAGTGCACCGTTCCTGACCGTCCTCCAGCTGGGGCGGGGCGACCAGAATGGCGGCGCACAGGTCGGTGCCGGGGGCAAAGGGCTCCTGATTGTCGGTGGTGTGGCCCCAGCCCAGCCAGGTATCCTCCGAGATTGGCAGCCGGGCCAGGGATTTCAGCAGCCGCACCGGCCAGTACCACCGCTCCTCCCGAAGGGAGGCGGGGTCCAGTTTCCACTCCGGGGGCAGGCAGATGGCCAGCTCGGCCCGTTCCAGATGGTAGGCGGCCAGCTCCCGGGGAATGTTCATCCGGTAGGCGCCCATCCCCATGGTGACCAGGGTCCAGTAGGGCCGGTCCTCGGTGGGGGGCACCATGCACAGGTCGATGTGAATATCGGGGGACTCGGCCTCGTGGAGCACGTTCTCAAAGGCGCCGAAGCTGGCGGCGATGTGGTTCTCCACCGCCCGCATCTGTTCCTCGGTGTAGCAGAGGGGAGCGGTGTCCGGCTCGCTGTCCTTTTCGCTGTCAGGGCGGGCGGTCAGGTTGCCGTCGTTGTCCAGCCATACCTGGAAATAGGGAGCGTCCTTGCGGTTGGTCTTGTAAATCAGGCTCACCTGCCGGCCCAGACTGAACAGAACCCGCTGCAGGGTGCCGGTCTCGTCCAGGGAGGCCTGCCGGGTCAGCCAGCGGCCGCTGTCCAGACGCTGTTTCTGGGTCCGCAGCCATGCAGGGTCCAGCTTGGAGAGGGCGGCCTCGTTCATGGCAAACACCAGCTCCACCGGGTGGCCCTTGACCGGGTAATGGAAGCTGCAATAGGGCGCGTCCTTTTCGTAGTCGTCGGGGTCGGGCCGGAAGATGGCGTGGAACTGGGCCAGACCCTTGGGGTTGGTGGTGATGCAGGAGATGGAGCGGAGCTTTTCGTCGGCTTCCGCGTCGGTGCCTTCCTGCAGAACGCCGTCGGCGCCGGGGTCGATCCAGTGATACTCCATCTGTTCCAGGCTGGCCCCGGTCTGGATTTCCTCCCGCAGGGTCAGGAACTCGTAATCTCCAGGCACCCGTTCCAGGCCCTGGCGGACGGCTTCCAGCGCACCGGCTTTGTCTCCGAAGTGGGCCCGCAGCTTGGCCGCTTGAAGCCAGGTCCAGGGGTAGTCGGGTTCCTCCCGCAGGCCGGCCTCGGCGTACTGGCGGGCCTCCTCCAGGCGGCCGCAATAGGTCAGGGCACAGGAATAGCGGTAGTACCAGGTGCCGCAGCCGGCGGCGTTGACTTCAGAGGCGGGCATCCACTGGGCTGCCCGGTAATAGTATTCGTATTCGCCGATGTTGTTGCAGGCGTAGGCGTACCAGAGGGCGATCTGCAAGTCCTGCTCCGCCTGCCGCTGGGTGAACCGTCCGGCCTCAATGCCATCCTGGATGAAATCCTGCAGGTAGCCCAGCATCTTGTAAAAATAGCCGGTGGTGGACTCACAGCAGGCTTCCAGTGCCTGGATGTCCTGGCGGCTCAGGAGAGAGCCGGTCTCGGGGTCCAGGGCGGAGCCGTCGTCCCGGGTGAACAGGCGGATGGTGGAGACGTTCCGCCGGAAGCTGTGGAAGTTGGCCCAGGCGGGGTTGCTGGACGCAAAGAAAGCTTTGGCAGCGTCCAGAACGGCGGGCAGATCCCAGGCCACAAAGTCCAGATACCCGCAGTGGATGCCCACTGCGTCTCCGGTCAGGGTCAAGGCGTCGGGGCCGGCCTGTTGGGTCAGGGCTTCTTTCAGAGCGTCCCGGAACTCGAAAAACTGCCGGGTGCGCTCATCGGGCTGGGCGCTGTCCAGAGGCCAGCAGAAAAAGCCGGCGGCGATGCCCTGACGGTGATAGTCGTCCATCGCACGGTCGTCCTCTTCCAGATAGCCCATCAGGAGGGGCGGGCAGTTGGTGGAGCCGGCGATCACATCCCTCCGCCAGTCGGCGTCGGGGTCCGGTTCAGGGTCAAAGTGATAGCTGCTGTAGCCTTCGATGCAGGTCTTGGGGTCGGGGGAGAGGTCCAGGCCCATCTCCTGCAGGGCGGCGGGCAGCTGGTCCAGAGAGACGGCTGCCCCATCCATGGGGGCGTCCACCACCTGGAAGGAGCCCACCAGCCGGATGCTGGCCACTTCGCCCAGAATCTGGTCGGTGAGGACCGAGAGCATCCACCAGGCGTGGTTTTCGTCCTGCTGCAGCAGGGGCAGAAGTTTTTCGCAGTAGAGGGTCAGGCCCACGCTTGGGTCGCCGTCCTCGCCCAGCTGCTCCACCCAGACCTGAACCTCTGCCGGGGCAATCTCCCAGCTCTCCGAGACCATCACAAAGCCGGGTTCCGGCTGGCGGCCCGCCAGAATTTCCCACCGGTCCAGAACTTCGGCGGGCGCGTGGCGCTTGAAATAATCCACGGCGAACAGCCGGGGGCGGCTGCCCTCGGGGGTGAGCATCAACAAATACTTTTCCTGGGTGCGGCCCAGGGCGAACTGGGTGTTCTCCAGAGCAGGGGCGAGAAGCTCCCCGCACAGGGCCACGGCCTGGCGGCTGCTTTCTTCGTCTCCGGCGTCCAGGAGACGGCGCAGCTGCTCCTCACCCTGGGCAAAAGCTGCCCAGGCGGCTGCCGTCCGCTCCCGGAAGGTCTTCTGGAACCGGGGCAGGGCCAGACGGCTGCGGCAGTCCTGCATGAAGCTCTGAATGTCCGCGGCCGTGTTGACGTCGGGGCTGTCGCCGGGGTGGAGCTCCAGGGCGCGGGTGAAATACCGCAGGGCCGGGCCCTCCTCGTCCAGATAATAGTAGGCGTAGCCCAGCCGGAAATTCCAGCTGTAAGTGTCCTGCAGCGCATCGGCATGCGCCTCCATCAGCCGGATGGCCCGGCGGAGCAGGGCCTGGCCTTCGGGGGTCTGGGGATCGGCCAGGTTGTTGCAGGCCCGGGCCAGCTCCATGTCGGTGGCGGCGGTCCGTTCCTCCGGGGGCAGGGCTTCGAGGGCATCGAAAATCTTCTGGTGTTGATCATGGGTGTGCCAGATCTGGCATTGTTCCAGCAAAGTCATGGGGTGCCTCCTTGGTGTCCAATAGAAAAAAGCCCGCAGAAAGTCCGCCGCGGCCCGGCGGGGGCGCGGTGATCTGGGGCTTGAAGGGTACAGAAAATCAGTGCAGCGGTTTCAGGTTTGTGCATAGGAGTCCTCGTGGGTTGAAACCAAATCCGGGAATACCCCCATTGTAGCACAGATGACCCGAAACCGGAACGAGTTTGTTGTACTTTTTGCAGAAGAAATTGAACTTTTTCCATCTATTGTGCCCTTTGGGCCCGGAACGTTTTACATCCGGGGGAAAGTGTGGTATCTTTACGGGGAAAACGGCGGCGGGCCGCCGCCCCAACACTGCACAGCGGAGGTATGCGAGATGGAACACATGGCATGGAAAGGCCGGATCAAGCCCGGCTGCAAAGAGGAATACCAGCGCCGTCACCAGGAGATCTGGCCCGAGATGGTGGAGGTGCTGAAAGCGGCGGGCATCTGCAATTACAGCATCTTCTATGTGAACGATGAGCTGTTCGGCTATTATGAGTGCGAAAAGGGCGTGGCCTACGCCGAAAAGGTTCAGGCCGAGAGCCCGGTGGTGGACCGGTGGAACGAGTACATGAAGGATATTCTGGAGCTGGAGATGGACCCGGTCACCGGCGCCCAGCCCAAGCTGGAACAGGTGTTCCGTCTGGACTGAGACGGCCCCGTCCCGCTCTGGGAAAGGTTTGTGAAACTGCACAGGGAGCGGGTTTGCGTATTGACAAACCGTCCAAAAACCGCTATATTTATTTTCAACTAAATGCGATGAGGGAGAGTGCGCGCTGCATCCACCCTTCCAGAGAGCCGGGCCAGGTGAAAGCCGGCAGGGCAGGGCGGCGCGCTGTCACTCCGGAGCAGGAGCGGTGAAAGGCAAGCGCCCTGTCAGCCGCCCCCGGCCTGCCCCACGTTACCGGGGCGTCAAGAGGCGTGCGGCCCCGAGGGCCGGACGCAATTTGGGTGGTACCGCGGCTCGAAATGTTCAGCCGTCCCATGGAATTTCCGTGGGGCGGCTTTTTTGTCCCCCACCGACACAGACAGGAGGATTTTGCCCATGAAGGAACTCGCAAAGCAATACGATCCCAGCCAGGTGGAGGACCGAATCTACCAGTTCTGGCAGGACGGCGGCTATTTCCACACCAAGGCCGACCCCGACAAGAAGCCCTATACCATTGTGATGCCGCCCCCCAACGTCACCGGCCAGCTGCACATGGGTCACGCCGTGGACAACACCATGCAGGATATCCTGATCCGCACCAAGCGGATGCAGGGCTATGCTGCCCTGTGGGTGCCCGGCACCGACCACGCATCCATCGCCACCGAGGCCAAGGTGGTGGAGGCCATGGCCAAGGAAGGCCTGACCAAAGAGGACCTGGGCCGCGACGGTTTCCTGGAGCGGGCCTGGGACTGGAAAAACCGCTACGGCAGCCGCATTGTCAGCCAGCTGAAGAAGCTGGGCAGCAGCTGCGACTGGCAGCGGGAGCGCTTCACCATGGACGACGGCTGCTCGGAGGCTGTGCGCGAGGTCTTTGTCCGGCTGTACAACGAGGGTCTGATCTACCGCGGCAACCGGATGGTCAACTGGTGCCCCCACTGCAACACCTCCATTTCGGACGCCGAGGTGGAGTACACCGAGCAGGACGGCCATTTCTGGCACCTGCTGTATCCGGTCAAGGAGACCGGCGAGATGCTGGAGCTGGCCACCACCCGTCCCGAGACCATGCTGGGCGATACCGCCGTGGCCATCAACCCCGAAGATCCCCGCTATGCCCATCTCCACGGCTGCCATGTGGTGCTGCCCCTGCTGAACAAGGAGATTCCCATTGTCTGCGACGAGCACGCCGACATGACCAAGGGCACCGGCGTGGTGAAGATCACCCCCGCCCACGACCCCAACGACTTTGAGGTGGGCCTGCGTCACAGCCTGCCCATTGTGCGGGTGTTCACCTACGACGGCCATATGACCGGCGCCGCCGACAAGGCCGCCGCCGACGCCCTCTTTGCCGCCGGCAAGAACACCGTCAACGAGCCCCGGGTGCTGGACTGCGGCAAGTACGCCGGCATGACCACCATGGAGGCCCGCAAGGCCATCCTGGCCGACCTGGAGGCCGGCGGATACCTGAAAGAGGTGGAGCCCCTGCGCCATGAGGTGGGCACCTGCTACCGCTGCCACACCACCATTGAGCCCATGGTCTCCAAGCAGTGGTTTGTCCGGATGGAGCCCCTGGCCAAGCCGGCCATCGAGTCGGTGGAGAAGGGCGAGATCCGCTTTGTCCCCGAGCGCTTCACCAAGAACTATATGAACTGGATGAAGAACACCCGTGACTGGTGCATCAGCCGCCAGCTGTGGTGGGGCCATCAGATTCCCGCATGGTACTGCGACGAGTGCGGCGAGACCATCGTGGCCAAGGAAGCGCCTGCAGCCTGCCCCAAGTGCGGCTGCACCCACCTGACCCGGGACCCCGACACCCTGGACACCTGGTTCTCCTCGGCCCTGTGGCCCTTCAGCACCCTGGGCTGGCCGGAGGAAACCGAGGACCTGAAGTATTTCTATCCCACCGACACCCTGGTCACCGGCTATGACATCATTGGCTTCTGGGTCAGCCGTATGATCTTCTCGGGCCTGGCCTATACCGGCAAGGCACCCTTCCACACCGTCTGCATCCACGGCATTGTCCGCGACAGCCAGGGCCGCAAGATGTCCAAGAGCCTGGGCAACGGCATCGATCCGCTGGAGGTCATCGCCCAGTACGGCGCCGACGCCCTGCGGTTCATGCTGGTGGACGGCTCCACCCCCGGCAACGACATGCGCTACAGCGAGAAGAAGGTGGAGGCTGCCCGCAACTTTGCCAACAAGCTGTGGAACGCCACCCGCTTTGTCCTGATGAACCTGCCGGAGGACTTTACCCCCGGTCTGCCCGACGCCAGCCTGCTGGATATGAGCGACCGCTGGGTCCTGACCAAGCTGGGCCAGGTGGCCAGCGCCATGACCGACAACATCGACCACTACGAGCTGGGTCTGGCTGCCGCCAAGATCAACAGCTTTATCTGGGATGTCTACTGCGACTGGTTCATCGAGATCGCCAAGCCCCGCCTGAACTCGGGCGACGCCGTCCAGGCGGATACGGCCCGCCGGGTGCTGGTCCACGTCCTGAGCGAGGCCCTCAAGCTGCTGCATCCCTTCATGCCCTTCATCACCGAGGAGCTGTATCAGGCTCTGCCCGGCAGCGCCGAGACCATCATGACCGCTGCCTGGCCTGTGGCCAACCCTGAGTTCAGCTGGCCCGAGGAGGAAGAGGCCTTTGAAAAGGTGATGGACTATATCAAGGCGGTCCGCACCATGCGCACTGAGATGAACGTCCATCCCGCCAAGCGGACCCGCATGGTCATCGAGACGGCCGACCCGACCCCCTTCCAGAAGGCGGAAATCTACCTGGCTAAGTTTGCCTTTGCCACCGAGGTGTCCTTCACCGACAAGTACACCGGCAGCACCGACGGCATGGTCCAGGTGTCCACCCACGCCGCCCGCGGCTTCATCCCCATGATGGAACTGATCGACCGCGACAAGGAGCTGGCCCGCCTGAACAAGGAGAAGGCCAAGGCCGAAAAGGAAATGGCCATGTTCAAGAACCAGCTGGCCAACCCCAAATTCATCGAAAAGGCCCCTGCCGCACTGGTGGAGGAAACCCGCGCCAAGTATGCCCGCAGCCAGGACAAGCTGGCCAACATCGAGCAGAGCATCCAGGCGCTGGGCTAAAGGAGGTATATGAACAGCAAACGCTACGGATGGGTATGGACAGGGATCAAGGTGATATTGCTTGCGGCCCTGGTGGGAACGATTTGGTTTATCTTTTCCAACTCGATGAAAACCGCCAGCGTCTCCTCCAGCGCCAGCGGCACGGTGCTGTCTTTTCTGCAGAAGGTTCTGCGCCGGCTGGGACATCCCGGTCTGGCGGCCCGCCTGACCGACCATATGGTCCGCAAGGCAGCCCACTTCTGCGAATATATGATGGAGGGATTTTTCCTGCTGCTGGTAACGCGGATCCTGGCAGGCCGTCACAGATGCCTGCTGCCGTATCTCAGCTGGCCGGCGCTGTTCGGCGTGCTGACCGCCCTGACCGATGAAACCATCCAGCTGTTCTATGATGGACGGGGCAGCCTGGTCACCGATGTCTGGATTGACTTTTCCGGCGTGGTGATGGGCATGATCTGCGGCCTGCTGTTCCTGGGCCTGTGGCATCTGCTGTTTGGACGCCGCAGGGACGATACTGAATTTTAAACAAAGATCTGAAACGCCTGAATCTCCAAACGCAAGATATTGGAAATTTGGGCGTTTCAGCCGTTTGGGGGAACTCCCCGACAGAAAGGAATCGAACGATGCGCACCATCCAATCCATCCGGGAGGCGGACGAATTCTTCGCCTCTCTGCCCGACGGGTTTGACTCGCCCCAGGACTTTGCCGCCGCGCTGCCTGCCGGGGCGGACCCGGCGGTCCAGTATATCCCGGTCGCCGGGACGGCGGGCAAGACGGCGGTGGCCTCCCTCACGGCAGGCATCCTGACGGGTGCAGGCTTCCGCACCGGTCTGTACACTGCGGGGGCCGAGCCCCTGTCCTCCCGCATCCTGGTGGACGGCCAGCCTCTGGACGGCGCTGCAGCCGAGGCCTATACCGAGGCGGCAGACCGGATTCTGGAGGGGACGCTGCTGTCCCGCCCGGCGGCGGAACTGGCGGCAGCCTGCAGCTGCTTCGGGGCGGCGGGTTGTGCCTTTGCGGTGGTGGAGACGGCAGACGGCGCTCTGGCGTCGGCTCTGCCCCAGGTGCCTGCCTGCGCCGTGACCCACATTGGCCCCGACGGCACCGGCCGCACCATCGAGCGTCTGGCCCACGATGCAGCCGCCGTCATGCGGAAGGGGACGGTCTGCGTGACCGCTCCCGGCCAGCCCAAGCCGGCCCTGACCGAAATCATTGTGGCCGCAGGCAAGGCGGACTGTGAACTGGTGGTCCCCGATGAGGAGGACATCACCTTCCCCGACGACGACAGGCCCACCGCCCGGGTGGATTACGGCGGATACGACGTGCCCCCGGCCTTTATGGGGTACCACGCCGCCTGCAACGCCGCTGTGGCGGTGGAATTGGCCCTGGCCCTCTGGCGCAAAGGCCACGACATCCAGGATGACGCCATTCTGGGCGCCATGGCTGCCGCCAAAAACCGCAGCAGCATCCGGATTGTTTCCCGGGACCCGCTGGTGATTCTGGACGCCTGCCGGACGCCCCAGCAGGCCGCCGCACTGCTGCGTGTGCTCCAGATGGCCAAGATCCGGCATCTGAATGCCGTCATCGGCCTGCGAAGCCAGGAAGGGGCAGAGGACTTCTTTGCCACCCTGGAAAACGGTCTGCTGACCGACGACCAGAAAAAGGACAAGGAAAAGATGCCCGGCATGGGGGAGGAAGGGCCCATTGACCGCCTTTACCTCACCGCTCCGGCGGGGTCGGAGCCGGCTCTGGCGAACACCCTGACCAATCTGGCCCGGTTCCACTTTGAAGCCCAGGCCTGCGCCAGCCTGGAAGAGGCTCTGGAGGCTGCCCGCGCTGCCGGCGGCCGCGGCATTGTGATCTGCGGCAGCCAGGAGCTGGCCCTAGAGGCTGAGCGCCTGCTGGAAAGCCGCTGATCCCCTCGACACGCTTCCCTAAAATTTCAAAGGCATATCCCGTACACTAGATGCATAGTGTACGGGATTTTTTGTTGTAAGGAGTGTGAGACGCGATGGCAAATGTGCGGTTCAGCATGGCAGGGGACACCCTGTATGCGTATCTTGCCGGAGAGATCGACCACGACGCGGCCCAGT
This sequence comes from Faecalibacterium sp. An122, assembly GCF_002160895.1. GTDB lineage: Bacteria > Bacillota > Clostridia > Oscillospirales > Ruminococcaceae > Faecalibacterium. The sequence continues at coordinate 62,647 of NZ_NFLL01000015.1, forward strand.
CTCTGCGGCTGGAGATTGACGACGCCATGGTCTGCCATACACCCCATATCCTGGTGATGGATTTCAGCGGGGTGGGTTTTATGGATTCCTCGGGCGTGGGCCTGATTTTGGGCCGGCAGCGCCGGGCCCAGGCTCTGGGCGGGCGGATTCGGGTCCAGCATGCGCCCCGGCAGCTGCGCCGGGTGCTGGATCTGGCCCGGATTCCCTGCAGCGACCCGGAACAAACCCTCAGCAGTGAAGAAGGAGGACATCAGGTATGAAAGCGGAAAACAGTACCCGCATCCAGTTCGATTCCCTCAGCGTCAACGAGGCCTATGCGCGGGGCGCCGTGGCGGCCTTTCTGGCCCGATATGACCCGACGGTGCCCCAGCTGGCCGACATCAAGACCGCTGTCTCGGAGGCGGTGACCAACTGCATCGTGCATGCGTATCCGGACCGAGTGGGACAGATTGTTCTGACGGTGGCAGTCTATCCCGACCGCCGGATCAAAATTACCGTGGCGGACAAGGGGATAGGGATTGCGGACGTGGCACAGGCCATGGAGCCGCTGTTCACCACCGGCGACCCCGAGGAACGCTCGGGCCTGGGGTTTGCCGTCATGCAGAGCTTTATGGATGGGGTGCGGGTGACCTCCCATCCGGCCCGGGGAACCCGGGTGGTGATGACCAAACGGCTGGCCGCCAAGAGCTCCGATACATAATCTATAAAGAGAGGCGGCAGTTTTATGGTATCGGACAAGACCCGGCGGAGTGTATTTATTGAGAACAATCTGGGGCTGGTGCATGCGTGTGCCGGCCGTTTTCGCGGCCGCGGCATCGAGTACGATGACCTGTACAGCGCGGGCTGTATGGGATTGGTGAAAGCCTGCGACGGCTTTGATGAAACCCGGGGCGTGTGCTTTTCCACCTATGCAGTGCCGGTCATCCTGGGAGAAATCAAGAAACTGTTCCGGGACGGCGGTACGGTCAAGGTCAGCCGCTCCATTAAGGAACTGGGACTGCGGATCAGTGCGGCCCGGGAACGCCATATGAAACTGTATGGCGCAGAGATGACGGTAGGGCAATTGGCGGAGGAACTGGGAGAGGCTCCCGAAGCGATTGCTTTGGCCATTCGGGCTTCTATGCCGGCTATGAGTCTCACGCCGGAAGGAGACGACGGCGATGAGCGGCAGCTGGATATTCCGGTGGCTTCTCCCGAAGAAGAACTGGCGGACAAAATCAGCCTGGAGGAAGTGCTGGAGAGCCTGCCTGCATCGGACCAGGCTTTGATTCGGCTTCGTTTTTATGGGAACCGAACCCAAAGCGATACGGCAAAACTGCTGCATACCACCCAGGTACAGGTTTCCCGGCGGGAGCGAAAGATCCTCCAAATGATGCGAACGAAACTTTTGGAGGGATAATGCAAAAAAGTTCTTGCAATTTGGGAGAATTTGTGGTAAAATTTACCTCACAGCGAACAGAAAGGCTTGCTGGCTGCAGAAAATGGAAAAAATTAGGGGAAAACCCTTGACAAATATCCGGGTCTGTAGTAATATATGTGAGCGCCCTGACGGGGCGGCCCACAAAGCGAAAAGAACTGAAAAACACTTCGAAAAAAGTGCTTGACAAGTTCGAAACGCTGTGGTAAAATAAACAGGTCGCCAGCCGATAGGCTGACGGGCAGGACCTTGAAAATTGAACAATATCGAATACTTGTAACGGAACCTTTAAAGTGTTGGAAACACTTAAAATTCCAAAAAGTAATTCATACAGGACGCAAGCGATTGCGTGCTGAGGATT
>NZ_NFLL01000016.1 GCF_002160895.1 Faecalibacterium sp. An122
GGTCCGTTTTGTCAAGCACTTTTTTCATCTTTTTTCAAGTGATTTTGAAGTGCTTTCATTCTTTCGGACTCTCGCGGAAGCCGTTCCGCTGGGCGCCTGAGTATAATACTACAGAGTCTGACTTTTGTCAAGCATTTTTTCCAACTTTTTTCAAGACTTTTTGGGAGCCATGATTCCGCCCCAAAATCTTGTGCCTTTTTTGGGCATCCCTCCAAAAACACTAAATATGGGGTTGAAGTCCTTGACTTGCCACTAAATAATGGTATCATAGTCTTGCACACCGTGCGGACGACCGCGCGGGACGACCGTTTTCAGGGGTTCTCTCCTCTATATATAGTAGATTTCCCGGGCGGTCAACCCTTTCCAGCGCAAGCTTTATTCTATTACTATATATAGGCAGCCAGGGGGCGGTTCGCCGCCGTCTGCTGCCGCAAGCGGACAAAGGAGGAGGAATCGCATGAAGATCATCAAGCGAAACGGTACCGAGGTGCCCTTCGATATTACCAAGATTATTGTGGCTGTCTCCAAGGCCAACGAGTCGGTGGAGGAGAATCTCCGTCTGACCCGGGAACAGATCACCGACATCGCCGCCGCCGTCACCGGCCGCTGCCAGCAGCTGAGCCGTGCGGTGAGCGTCGAGGAAGTTCAGGACATGGTGGAAAACGAGCTGATGGACATTCAGGCTCATGATGTGGCCCGCCATTACATTACCTATCGGTATATCCAGAACCTGAAGCGCCAGACCAACACCACCGACGAGCGCATCCTCAGCCTCATCGAGTGCAACAACGAGGAAGTCAAGCAGGAGAACTCCAACAAGAACCCCACCGTCAACAGCGTCCAGCGCGACTACATGGCCGGTGAGATCTCCAAGGACCTGACCGCCCGTCTGCTGCTGCCCCCCGACATCGTCAAGGCACACCAGGAAGGTCTGATCCACTTCCACGACGCCGACTACTTCGCACAGCACATGCACAACTGCGATCTGGTCAACCTGGAGGATATGCTCCAGAACGGCACCGTCATTTCGGGTACCTTTATTGAGAAGCCCCACAGCTTCTCCACCGCCTGCAACATCGCCACCCAGATCATCGCACAGGTGGCTTCCAACCAGTACGGCGGTCAGAGCATCAGCCTGACCCATCTGGCTCCCTTCGTGGACGTCTCCCGCAAGAAGATCGCCGCCGAGGTGGAAAGCGAGATGGAGGGCCTGCCCGTCTCCGCCGAGCGGAAAAAGGCCATTGTGGAAAAGCGGCTGCGGGCTGAGATCAACCGCGGCGTTCAGACCATCCAGTATCAGGTGGTCACCCTGATGACCACCAACGGCCAGGCCCCCTTCATCACCGTCTTTATGTATCTGGGCGAGGCCCGGAATCCCCAGGAGAAAGCCGATCTGGCCATCATCATTGAGGAGACCATCCGCCAGCGCTACCAGGGCGTCAAGAACGAGGCCGGCGTCTGGATCACCCCCGCCTTCCCCAAACTGATTTACGTGCTGGAGGAGGACAACATCCACCCCGACTCCCCCTATTACTATCTGACCGAGCTGGCCGCCAAGTGCACCGCCAAGCGGATGGTGCCCGACTACATCTCGGAAAAGAAGATGCTGGAGCTGAAAGTCGACAAGAACGGCGAGGGCCACTGCTACACCTGCATGGGCTGCCGCAGCTTCCTGACCCCCTACGTGGACCCCGAGACCAACAAGCCCAAGTACTACGGCCGATTCAACCAGGGCGTGGTCACCATCAACCTGGTGGACGTGGCTCTGAGCTCCAAGGGCAACTTTGACCAGTTCTGGAAGATCTTCGACGAGCGTCTGGATCTGTGCCACCGGGCCCTGCAGGCCCGCCACCAGCGTCTGCTGGGCACCCTGAGCGACGCCGCCCCCATTCTGTGGCAGTACGGTGCTCTGGCCCGCCTGAAGAAGGGCGAGAAGATCGACAAACTGCTCTATGGCGGCTACTCCACCATCAGCCTGGGCTACGCCGGCCTGTATGAGTGCGTCAAGTATATGACCGGCAAGAGTCACACCGACGCCGAGGCCAAACCCTTTGCCCTGAGCGTCATGCAGCACATGAACGACTGCTGCAAGGCATGGAAGCAGGCCGAGAACATGGACTACTCCCTGTACGGCACCCCGCTGGAGTCCACCACCTACAAGTTTGCCAGCTGCCTGCAGAAGCGGTTCGGCATCATCCCCGGCATCACCGACAAGAACTACATCACCAACAGCTACCACGTCCATGTGTCGGAGAACATCGACGCCTTCACCAAGCTGAAGTTTGAGAGCGAGTTCCAGGAGCTGTCCCCCGGCGGCGCCATCAGCTACATCGAGGTGCCCAACATGCAGGATAACCTGGAGGCCGTCATGAGCGTGCTCCAGTTCATCTACGACAACATTATGTATGCAGAGCTGAACACCAAGTCCGACTACTGCCAGTGCTGCGGCTACGACGGCGAAATCCGCATCGTCGAGGACGACGGCAAGCTGGTCTGGGAATGCCCCAAGTGCGGCAACCGCGACCAGAGCAAGCTGAATGTGGCCCGCCGCACCTGCGGCTACATCGGGACTCAGTTCTGGAATCAGGGCCGTACCCAGGAGATCCGGGACCGGGTGCTTCACCTCTAACAAGCTCCCCGTCGGGTTTTCCTCCCCCGGCGGGGCTTTTTATGCCCTGTGCCGCGCTGCCCCGGGGGGCCGCCCCGAGGGACAGTCCGTTCCCTGTGGAAACATAGTCTGAACATCACGGCCCGGGTCCTCTTTTCTGCGCGTGCCCCAGGCACGACAAAAAGCCCCCGCCGGAGTGAATCCGGCGGGGGCTTTCTTCTGATTCAGTCACAGGCGCAGGGCCTGCAGCGTTCCGCTCATTCCGGCGGATGCTTACACTGCGCAGGCACGCACGCAGGCGCGCAGGGCATGGGCATTCTCCGAGACGACCTCGACGGGACGGCTATAGTCCAGCCGAAGCAGCCCGAGAAGGCTCTTTGCATCGGCAATCTGGCCGTTTGCATCATGGATGCCCACATCGCTGTTCAGGGCGCTGGCAATGTGTGCGATCTTGTTGATCTGGTCAATGTTCTTCACTCTTACTCGTTCGATCATAAAAAGGTCCTTCCTTTCTCGGGTTTTTTGGAACATCCTCCGGTGCTCTGCTCAGATCTGGTTGTCCAGGCAGAAGCCCCAGCGATCCACACAGGCGTCCTCCATGCGGCTCTGCACTGCGGCATTGCAGCTGAAGGAATCAAGAATCATCTCAATATATTTCATAATACGCAATCTCCTTTGCAATGGGTTTGGATTGCCCGCCTCAATGCTGCGGCAATCCGTCTCCGCTTTCCACCAAGCGGAGCAGTTATTCCCGGCTTCTCGCTGCCGGGCTTTCCGGACGCCCTCTATCTGCGTCCTTGCCCGTATTATATTCACCTTGCACAAGGAATTCAATACTTTTTTGTGAACAATCACAGAATTCGGCGTCACACACAAGTTTCAGACGGTTCAGACGATATTTTTCGTTCCAACTATACGGAAAAATGTGCGCCAATAGAAAACACTGTACTTCTTTCTCACATCAGCAATTCCATCACAAACAAAACCGCCCTATTTACCGCTGTCATTACTGCGCGGCCGTCCGCCGCGGCAAGGAGGAATTCCCATGAATTACGCCAACATCAAATACTACGACATCTCCAACGGTCCGGGAGTGCGGACCAGCCTGTTCGTGTCGGGCTGCACCCACCGGTGCCCCGGCTGCTTCAATGAAATCGCCTGGGACTTTGGCTACGGCGCCCCCTTCACCAAGGAGGTGCGGAACCAGATTTTTGCCTCCTCCCAGCCCGACTACATCACGGGTCTGTCCCTGCTGGGCGGCGAGCCGATGGAGCCGGCCAACCAGCGGGAGCTGCTGCCTTTCCTGCGCGACTTCAAAGCCCTTTACCCCACCAAGACCATCTGGTGCTACTCGGGCTATACCCTGGAACAGCTGCAGGGCAAAGAGCCCTCCCGCTGCCGGTGCGAGACCACCGACGAAATCCTGTCCCTGCTGGACGTGCTGGTGGACGGCCCCTTTGTGCAGGCTCAGTATGATATCAGCCTCCGGTTCCGGGGCAGCGCCAACCAGCGTTTGCTGGATATGCCCAAGACCCTGGCGGCCGGTCAGCCGGTGCTGTGGGAGGATGAGCCGGTCTTTTCCACCCATACCATGTAAGTTCCAACAAAAAATCCCTGCCCCAAACCAGGAGCAGGGTTTTTTCTTTGATGCTGTTTTTCGGCACAGAATACCCGGGCGGTAGAGACGCTGCATCATACCCAGGTACACGGAGTTTGTATCGTACCGTGCCGCAGGCACAAACGTAACGAGCGAGCCGGAGCGTAACGGCCCCGTGAAACTGTCTGAGACCCGGAAACTTCATGGTACCCAGTAAAAAGTCTTTTGCCTACTTTTCTTCCAGAAAAGTAGGGGGGCTTACTTTTTCTCGGAAAAATAAGGGGTGGAGAGGTAGCGGTCGCCGGTGTCGGGAAACAGGGTGACGATGGTCTTGCCCTTGTTCTCGGGACGGCGGGCCAGCTGGACCGCTGCCCAGAGGGCCGCGCCCGAAGAAATGCCCGCCAGAACGCCCTCCTCGCGGCCCAGATTCCGGCCGGCCGTGTAGGCTTCCTCGTCGGTCACCGGGATGATCTCGTCGTAAATGGAGGTGTCCAGAATGGCCGGAACAAAACCGGCCCCCAGACCCTGGAGCCCGTGGGACCCGGGATTCTTGCCGCTGAGCACCGCCGAGGTGGCCGGCTCCACGCCCACCACCTTAATGTCGGGGTTCTGGCTCTTGAGGTACCGTCCCACGCCGGTGATGGTGCCGCCGGTGCCGATGCCCGCCACAAAGATGTCTACCTGCCCGTCGGTGTCGGCCCAGATCTCGGGACCGGTAGAGGCCTCGTGGGCCGCCGGGTTGGCGGGGTTGTCAAACTGTCCCGGGATGAAGGAGCCGGGGATCTCGGCGGCCAGCTCGTTGGCCCGGGCAATGGCCCCCGTCATTCCCTTGCTGCCCTCGGTCAGGACCAGCTCGGCGCCGTAGGCCTTCATCAGGAGCCGGCGCTCCATGCTCATGGTCTCGGGCATCACAATGATGACCCGATACCCGCGGGACGCCGCCACACTGGCCAGGCCGATGCCGGTATTGCCCGAGGTGGGCTCGATGATGACGGCGCCCGGCTTCAGGAGGCCTTTGGCCTCGGCGTCGTCCAGCATGGCTTTCGCCACACGGTCCTTCACCGATCCGCCGGGGTTGAACATCTCCAGCTTGGCCAGGATGCGGGCCTCCAGGCCCTCTTTTTTCTCTATATGGGTCAGCTCCAGCAGGGGGGTGTGCCCGATCAGCTGGTCTGCTGCGGTGTAGATCTTGCTCATATTCATTCCTCCTCACAGGGCGGTTTACCAACTCAACCAGTCGGTTTAAGGGAATTATAACTGCACCGGAGGATTTTGTCAACATTTTCCCACAGCACAGTTGAAAAGTCACTTACCCTGTCGTATAATAGGTTAAAAAGGCTCTGCCATGTGCAGCCTGGAACAGGAGCAGACGAATATGATTGTTTCGACAAAAGGGCGGTATGCGCTGCGGGTCATGATCGACCTGGCCGAACATCAGTCGGAGAAATACATGCCCCTCAAAGAAATCGCCGCCCGGCAGGGCATCTCGGAAAAATACCTGGAAAACATCCTGAAATCCCTGGTCCAAAACGGCCTTTTGCAAGGGCTGCGGGGCAAGGGCGGCGGCTATCGCCTGACCCGTCCCGCCGATCAATACCGGATCAGCGATATCCTGCTTTTGACCGAGGGGAATCTGGCCCCGGTCACCTGTCTGGAACCGGGTGCAGCGGCCTGCGGCCGCCTGTCCGAGTGCCGCACCTATGAGATGTGGCGCGGCCTGAACGAGGTCATCCGGGATTATCTGGACAAAATCACCCTGGCCGACCTGGCCCGGCCGGCCCAGTCCGGGGACGACTATGTGATCTGATTTCCGCCCATACAAAAAGCGCCCGCCTTCCCGCAAGGAGAAGGCCGGGCGCTTTTCGCGTTTTGGCACAAGGTTTTTGCCGGTGTCCGGCCTGTGGGCTGCCGCCGTCCAGGCCGGACCACCGTCTGCAAAGAAAAGGGACAGCACCGTGAAAAAGGAAAAGTGCCGGTGCTGTCCTGTATCAGGAACTCCGCGCCGAAGCGGGAGAGAGTAAGTAGTCTGTCCGCCGCCCGGCGATTGCCTGGCATGGGCGGGGGAACAGTAGGATGTCGGAGCCGCGGCCTGCCGCCCTGCTGGGCGGGGCTGCGGTGAGGTCTGGGGGGACCTTTGGAAAGGGAGTTGAATCCACTTGACGGGGAGGTCTGTTCTCCTCCCCGACTGCACTTTAAGTATACAGCCAATTTGTGGCAGCTTTTTGTGTTCTTTTTGAACGATTTGCAAACAAGCAGCCGGGCTGGCCTCAGGCATCGCCCTCCGGCTCATACGGCTTCAACGTAATGGTGCCATACGCAAAGCGTTTCATATACTCCACTTTTTTCCCGGCTCCACCATTTTCCCCAAGTTTCCATAGATGTCAGGCGGGAAAAACAGATTATCCAAGTCGATTTCCTTCTCATCCATGTAAGAACAGCTCATCCATGAATACTTTGCCTCTATCACCATACAGCTCTGCAGCTCATCTTGGTACAGAAAGGGCTTATGGGACCAGAATCTCTCTATAAGCCATTCCAGCAAATCCGGGTACTGTTGCCGGTCGTATGCATACTTCAAGATGGTTTCCCCCTGGATGAGCTTCGGCTCGATCACTTCCACCGTATAGCTTTCATCCAGCGTGCCTTTCATGGTTTTGCTCCTCTCAAAACTACATCAACACCTTACCTTGCATAAAATACAAACGATATCGTATTTTACACATTGTAAAACTCCTTGGCGATATCGGCGGAACGCTTGGCGTCCCTGGCGTACCAGTCGGCCCCGATCTGCATGGCGTAGCTCTCGGTGAGCACCGCGCCGCCCACCATCACCTTGCAGTCCAGCTTGGCGGCGTGCAGTGCCTCGATGGTCTCGGCCATGCTCTTGAGGGTGGTGGTCATGAGGGCCGACAGGCCCACCAGCCGGGCGCCGCTCTGGCGCACCGCCTCCACCACCGTCTCCACCGGCACATCCCGGCCCAGATCCAGCACGTCAAAGCCGTAGTTTTCCAGAATCACCCGGACAATGTTTTTGCCGATGTCGTGGACATCCCCCTTGACGGTGGCCAGAACGATTTTGCCCTTGCTCTCGCCGGGGCGGCCCTGTTTGGCGACGGCGGCCTTGATCTCCTCAAAGGCAGCCTGGGCCGCGCTGGCCGACTGAAGCAGCTGGGGCAGGAACAGAGTCCCCTTCTCATAGCCCGCGCCCACCACGTCCAGGGCCGGGATCAGGGCATGATCCACCAGGTCCAGGGGCGGGTGCTCTGCCAGAAGGGCCCGGGTGGCGGCGGCGGATTCGCCCTTGAGGCCCTGTTCCACCGCCCGCATCAGGGCGGCATAGGGTCCGCTCTCCCCGGCTGCCTCACCGGCCGCCGCACCGCTGGTGTTCTGCTGCACCGGCTGGGGCGCGGCCGACGGCATGGCGCGGCCGGCATAACGGGCAATATAGGCCCCGCTCTGCCGGTCGCGGCCTGACAAAACATTGTATGCAAACACCGCGCCCATCATTTCTTCGCTGGCAGGATTCATGATGGCCAAATCCAGACCGGCCTGCATGGCCATGGTCAAAAAGGCGGTGTTCAGGTAGGGACGGCAGGGCAGGCCGAAACTGATGTTGGACACGCCCAGCACCGTCCGCACTCCCAGTTCCTCCTTGCAGGCCCGGAGGGCCTCCAGGGTGGTCATGACGTCGTCCTGCTGGGCGCTGGCGGTGAGGGTCAGGCAGTCAATGTAGATATCCTCCAGAGGAATCCCCGCTGCCAGGGCCGCATCCCGGATACGGGCCGCAATGGCCACCCGCTGGGCGGCGGTCTTGGGGATGCCGTTTTCGTCCAGGGTCAGGCCCACCACGGCGGCGCCGTACTTTTTGCACAGGGGCAGCAGGCGGTCCAGCACCGCCTGTTCCCCGTTGACCGAGTTGACGATGGGCTTGCCGTTGTAGGCCCGCAGACCCCGGGCCAGGGCCTCGGCGTTGGAGGAGTCCAGCTGCAGGGGCAGCGACACCACGCTCTGCAGGGCCTTTACCACCTTTTCCATGGCGGCAGCCTCGTCCACCCCGGGAACGCCCACGTTGACGTCCAGCACCACCGCGCCGCTGTCGGCCTGGCTGATGCCCTGGGCCAGGATGTAGTCCACATCCCCTTCCCGGACCGCCTGCTGAAACCGCTTTTTGCCGGTGGGGTTGATCCGCTCGCCCACCACCGTGATGCCGTCCACCTGGACGCACTGCACCGGGGTGCACAGGACCGACGGCATGGGATGGGCCGGGCGGCCCACCGGGCAGTCGTCAAAAACCTTGTGCAGCGCCCGGATGAAATCGGGATTGGTGCCGCAGCAGCCTCCCGCCGCGAACAGGCCCAGTTCCCGGTAGGGCTTGAGCTGCATGGCAAAGAGCTGGGGGGTGATGTCATAGCCGCTGCCGTCGGCCCGGGGCAGGCCGGCATTGGGCTTGACAAACACCGGGTAATCCCCCGGAACCGCCTCACAGAGGGTCCTGGCCATGGGGTAAATTTCCTTGGGGCCCAGACTGCAGTTGATGCCCAGGGCATCCGCACCCAGACCCCGGGCGGTGGCGGCAAAGCTGCCCACCGTACACCCGGTAAAGGTCCGGCCGCCGGCCTCAAAGCTCATGCTGGCCAGAACCGGAAGGTCACAGTTTTCCTTGCAGGCCAGCAGGGCGGCTTTCAGCTCATACAGATCGGTGAAGGTCTCCAGCAGCACCAGGTCCGCCCCGGCTGCCGCGCCGGCCCGGATGATCTCGGCAAAATCGGCCACCGCATCCTCAAAGGCGAGGGTGCCTGCCGGTTCCAGCAGTTCCCCCAGAGGGCCCACGTCCAGAGCCACCCATGCCCCATGGGGCGCCGTGGCGCGGCGGGCGCAGGCAATGCCCGCCTCCACCACCTGGGCCACCGTGTAGGGGGTACCCGCCAGCTTGTGGGCCGACGCGCCAAAGGTATTGGCGCAGACAATGCGGCTGCCTGCCGCCGCATACTGGGCGTGGATGGACTCAATCAGGGCGGGATTTTCCAGGTTCAGGGCCTCGGGCTTGGCGCCCAGGGGCAGGCCCGCCGCCTGCAGCATGGTGCCCATGGCGCCATCCAGCAGGATGGTGCGGGCGGAGGAAAAAAGTTCTTCAGCTCTCACAGGTTACGCCTCTCTTTCGGTATTCGCATTTATCGCGCAGGGCACAGTGGGCACAGCCCGCCCGTTTGCCGGTGACGGGCACATCGCTGAGACCCAGCACCGCCGTCACGCTCTTGCGCGGAAGCATCAAAAAGGTATCGGTGACATACAGGCCAATCCGCTTCTGGGTATCCAGCAGGGCCGCCAGCCGGGACTGCACCGCGATGGGCCAATCCCCATATCCCGGCGAATAGCGCCCCGTCAAATACAGACCCTGGTCCCGTGCCATGGCCCGCAGAATCTCCTCGGCCTGGTCGCAGACCTGTTCCGCCAGGGTACTGGCCAGCGCATCGGCGGCCGCCTGGGCGGCCACATCTCCGATGCCGGCGCGGCGGATCTGGGCATCCACCCCGGGACCCAGCGTCACCGCCAGCAGCACCGCCTCGGGACAGCCGGCCAGGTGGCGTTCCACGTCCGCCCCCTGCCACAGGGAGGCCAAATCTTCTTTTTTCGCCCGCAGATACACCGCCCGGGGCGCAGCAGCATTCAGCAGAGGCCGGGCGCACCGGTCCAGCAAAGCCATTGTGGCCGAATCCGGCTCACCCCGCGCGCCCAAGTACCGAGCCGCCTGGGCCAGATCAATTTCTTCGGGCCGTTTCAGTTCCAGAACCCGACAGACTGCCGTGGACATCCACAAAGCCCCCTTTCATTCATGATTGCTTTATTGTAGCACAGTTTCCCCCAAAATCAAAACCTTCCTTTTTCTTGAAAGAAAAAGGAAGCAAAAGGCAGCGGCGGCGACCGCATCCAGTGGATGAAACAGGGAGCTGCCGCTGGCGCAGCGCTCCAATTTTCACAAGGGCATTCATGCCCGCAGAGAAAATTGGCTAAGCGCAAGAGGGATTCACTGGGTACCATACACTTTCCGGATCTCCCAAGGTTCCGCGGGGCCGTTTCACTCCGGCTCATTCGTTACGTTTATGCCTGCGGCACGGTACGATGCAAACCATCTCAAGACCCGGTTTTCTGACCTGCGAAAAAGCTCTATAAACAAAAATCCCCGCCCCTGCGGTAAGCAGAAACGGAGATTTTGTACTTATGGAGCTTTCCTATATGCGGAAAGCAGCACGACGGAATAAAAAACAAATTAGGACTCGCAAAACCTTGGACTCAACGGGGCGCAGACCGGGAACCTCATAAAGCGGCTGAAACCTTGCCGCCGGCTGGACTTGGTGAGAACCATAGCACCCAGTGGTACCAGGTGAATCCTCTTGCGCTTAGCCGTTTTTTGCGGCGCGCCACGGCGGGCGCTTTCAAAAAACGGAGCGCGGCGCCAACGGCGGCTCCCTGTTTCGTCCACTGGACGCGGTCGCCGCCGTTGCCTTTGCCTACTTTTCTTCCAGAAAAGTAGGTCAGTATTCCTGGTGGAGGCCAAGGAGGGCTTTCATGTAGGCGAAGGTGGCGTCCTGGCCCTGGTCGCGGACCATTTTCAGGAGCTTTTCCAGCATGGCCCGGGACGCCGGATGCATCAGGTAATGGTCCCGGCTGCGCTGGTAATACTCCCAGGCCGAGGCATCGGTGTAGCGTTCCCCCAGATAAACCTGGCTGGCCGCCACACGGTCACAGACCATCTCGCAGATGTACCGCAGGGGAATCTTCATGCCGATCAGGCCGGTCTTGCCCCCGCCGTAATCAATCCAGTACTCCAAATGATGCTTGTTGCAGCCCTTGTGATGGAGCCACGCCGCCGTGTATCCCTTGGCCTGGCGCTCGGCTTCGTTGGGGCTGTGGTCTCCCTGGTAATAGATGCACCCCGGTATGAACTCGGTGGGACTGTACTTGCTTAGATCGTGGGCCAGGCCCTGCTTATACAGCCCGCACGCAAAACAATACTGCATCACCAGCATCTTGTGCCGGGTGATGGTGCTGAAATGCCCCAGAACGTTCACACTGCATCTCTCCTTTTGGTTTTGTTTTTGCGTTTTATTGCGCTCTGTAGCGCACCCGCAGTTCCCCCGACTGGAGCCGTTTCAGGTCGGCGCTCTCAGAAAAGTCCTCCCGGTCGTGGGTCAGGCTGGGGTTGTAGTAGGGATCGTTGAGGATGTTGTCCCGGCCGTGCTGGTCATAGAGACGCTGCTGCTCGGCCGCAAAACGGCGCTCCTTGATGGGGTCCTTTTCGTCCGAGCCGCGGCTCTTGCTCTCGTGGTGGTACAGCCAGGCATAGGGGGTCCAGATGACCCGATATCCTGCATCCCGCACCCGCAGGCAGAAATCCACGTCGTTGAAGGCCACTGCGAACCGCTCATCCAGCCCGCCCACGGCGTCCCAGACACTGGTTTTCACCAGCAGACAGGCCCCCGTCACCGCCGAAAAGTCCTGCACCGTGGCGGCCCGGAACATATAGCCGCTGCCGCCCCGGTTCTTATACTTATGGCTGTGGCCGGCATAACCGCCCAGGCCGGTGATGACGCCTGCATGCTGGATGGTGTCATCGGGGTAGTAGAGCATGGCCCCGCAGATGGCGCCGCCCCGGGGGCGGGCGCACTGGCGGACCAGCTCGGTCATCCACTCGCCGTCGGTGATTTCCACGTCGTTGTTCAGCAGCAGCAGATAGCTGCCGGAGGCATACTTCCGGCCAAAGTTATTGATGGCCGAGAAGTTGAACCCCTTGCCCGGATACTGTACCACCCGCAGCCCCTCATAGCGGCGCTGGGCCTCCTTGTAATAGGCGAAGGTCTCGGGCTTCTCCGAGTTGTTCTCGATGACGATGACCTCATAGTTTTCCCAGAGGGTCCGGGCATAGAGGCTGTGGAGGCACTGTTCCAGGTCGTCGGTATGGTCCTTGTTGGGGATCAGAACGCTGACCTTGGGCTCGCCCTCCACCTCCCACCGCACCCGGTAGGTGCTGGGAAACAGGCCGTCGGTGACTTCGCCCTTCTGGCCGGTACGGGCCAGGTGGTCCGCCAGGGCCCGCTTGGCCGCCGCAGCCACATAGGGCTTGGCGTCGGTGCCCCCCGAGGTGGACCCGGCGTGAACTCGCCAATAGTACAACACCTGGGGCAGGTGGGCGGCGCCTCCTACCTTTTCGATCAGACGGAGGAACAGGTCGTGGTCCTGGCTGCCGTTGCACTCCGGCCGCTCGCCCCCGATCTGCTCATACAGCTCCCGGCGGAACACCGCCAGGTGACAGATGTAGTTGCAGCAGAGGAGGTAGTCCGGGGCATAGTCGGGCTTGAAATGGGCGGCCCGGGGGCGGCGGATGTCCTTTTCAAAGAGGGCCTCGTCGCTGTACAGGAAACCGTCGGGCTGGCCTGCGGCCCGCAGGTCCAGAATGGCCCGGCCCATCTCATACATGGCATGGGGGGCCAGGACATCGTCGTGGTCGGCCAGGGCCAGATATTCCCCGTCCGCCAGGGCGGCGGCCGCATTGGTATTCTGGGCAATGCCCTGGTTTTCGATCTTTTTATATACGATCTGTTGATTCTTTGCCTGATATTCCCGCACAATCTCCCCTACTTCGGGGTGAGCGCTGTCGGAAGCGTCCGCCAGGCAGAGCTGGCCATTGGGCGCCGTCTGCCCCACAAAGGAATCCAGAAAGGCCCGCAGGTAGACCGGCGGCGTATTGTACAGGGGGGTCAGGATGCTGATGGTGGGCAGGCCGCAGTCTGCCCGGGTTTTCCCCTCATAAAGGGCCCGCTGGGCTGCCAGAACCTTTTTGTCGGGCAGATAGCGGGCCTTTTTGCCGAAAAAGCGGCGCTTGATGAAGCCCGCGCTCCGTTTGGCCATGGCGGGCAGGCCTTCTTCCCTGGCCACCGTCACCGCATAGCGGCTCAGCTCCCGGATGCGTTTGCGCTGCTGTTCGTTCATATGTTTTCCCTCGTATCTCTTGATGGGTCCCGGCCTCAGGCCTGGCCCCGCTGGACCGCCTTGTAGGCGTCGCAGACCGTCTTGGTGTCGCCGTTCATCTTCAGCTGGCCATGGCTCAGCCAGGCCACCTTGGAGCACATCCGCTCGATCTGCTCGATGGAATGGGACACCAGAATCACGGTGGTGCCGCCGGCCATCAGTTCCTGCATCCGCTTTTCACACTTCTGCTGGAACAAAAAGTCGCCGACCGACAGCACCTCGTCGGCAATCAGGATCTGGGGCTTGGTGATGGTGGCGATGGCAAAGCCGATGCGGGCCACCATGCCCGAGGAATAGTTTTTCAGGGGAACGTCCAGGAAGTTCTGCAGCTCGCTGAACTCCACGATTTCGTCGAACTTTTCGTCCAGGTACTTGGGCGAAAAGCCCAGCACCGTGCCGTTCAGGTAGATGTTCTCCCGGGCGGTCAGGTCCATGTCAAAGCCGGCGCCCAGCTCGATGAGGGGCGCAATGGTCCCCCGCACCGTCACCTGGCCCCGGGTGGGCTTGTACACCCCCGCAATGGTCTTGAGCAGGGTGGACTTGCCCGAGCCGTTCAGGCCCACCAGACCGTAAAAGTCCCCCGGCATGATGTCCAGGCTGACGTTTTTGAGGGCGTAAAATTCATCGTAGTGCAGCCGGCCCTGGACCATGGCCAGAAAGTATTCTTTCAGGCTCTCGTGTTTTTCGCTGGCCAGGTTGAAGCACATCGAGACATTTTTGATCTCGATGATGGGCTGTGTATTGGGTGTGTCCATGGGTGTTGTCTCCTCCCCCTCGTCAGATGTGCAGGACAAAGCGGTCCTGGGTGCGGCGGAAGGCCGTCACCCCCACCAGCAGCGAGATCACGGCGCACAGGCCGCAGACCTCCACCATCCGCAGATCCAGCGGGATACCCCACATAACGGTGCGGCGGAAGCCGGTGATATACCAGTAAATCGGATTGAGAGCGATGACCTGCTGCATATTGAACCCGCCGATGGAGAAGGTCATCTGGGCGGGGTCATAGAAGATGGCCGAGAAGTAGAGCAGAGCGGTCACAAAGACGCTCCAGATGTGCTGAATGTCCCGGAAAAAGACGGTGGCCGCCGCCAGGAACAAAGACACCCCCAGGCTGAAGAAGAACAGGGTGACCAGAGGGTACACCGCCTGGATCAGGGTCAGGTGGAAGGAGCTGCCGGTGAAGATCATGACCAGCAGCAGCGCCACAAAGCTGAACACACAGTTCACCATGGCGAAGCAGCACTTCTCCAGAGGGAAGATATATTTGGGGATATAGACCTTTTTCAGCAGAGGGGCGGCGGCAAGGATGCTGCCCATGCTGGTGGAGGTGGATTCGTTGAAGAAGTTGAACAGCAGCTGCCCGCACATCAGGAACACGGGGAAGTTGTCAATGCCGCTGCCCCGCATGTCCATCAGGCTGCTGAACACCGCCCAGTACACAAGGCACATCAGCAGCGGGTTGAGGACGCTCCACACCACGCCCAGGACGCTGCGGCGGTATTTCAGCTTGAAATCCCGGCTGACCAGATTGTACAACAGATACCGGTAGCGCCACAGGGCGCCCCACATTGCTTTCAGTTTTGCCACAGCCGTCACCACTTTGCAAAGAAGTCAAAGGTCTGGGCGGCAAAGGGCTCATGGAGCTTGTCCTTGGCGCTGGTCTTGTGCTCACAGCCGCAGTCGGGCCACACCACGCCCACGGTGGGATCGTCGTAGGGGATGCCGCCCTCGCTGGTGGGGTCGTAGACGTCGGTGCACTTATAGCAGAACTCTGCCACGTCGCTCAGCACCAGGAAGCCATGGGCAAAGCCCTCGGGGATATAGAACATCTTTTTGTTCTCGGCCGAGAGGGTGACGCCCACCCATTTGCCGAAGGTGGCGCTGTTCGGGCGGCAGTCCACCGCCACGTCATACACCTCGCCCAGGGTGACGCGGACCAGTTTGCCCTGGGTGTGCTGCTTCTGGAAGTGGAGGCCCCGCAGGACGCCCCGGGTGGAACGGCTCTGGTTGTCCTGAACGAACTCGGCCGGGATGCCTGCCGCCGCAAAATCCTCTTTCTTGTAGGTCTCCATGAAATAGCCGCGGTCGTCGCCGAACACCTGGGGCTCGATGACCACCACGCCGGGGATCTCAGTCTGCGTAAAAGTGAACTTACCCATAATCGTATACCTCTTTTATTTTTGTTTATAAGAACTATCAGCAGGTTGTGCCCTGTTTAAGCGTACAACAGCGCCGCGGCGGCTGTACCAGAAAGCGCCGGCCCCCACAATCACCACCGCCAGCACAGCGGCCTCCATCACCATGGGAATCCCTGAGCGGGGCGCCACATCCCCGGCCGCCGGGTGGGCGGCGCCGCGGCTGGTTTCCAGAACATTCCGCAGGCCGGTGGTGGTCAGCGGCACCCGGATGCTGGCGGTTTCCTGCCAGTCTCCGCCGTGGACGGTGTACACCGCCCAGCCGTTCAGCTCGCCGCCCAGGGTGTACACCTCGGGCAGGTCGATGCTGAGGGTCACGTCCTCCGCCGTCAGGCCCGCCGCCAGCGGCACCCGGATGCCCGGTGCATCCAGGCTCAGGGTGCCCAGCACGTCGCCGCCGCCCCGCACCGTGATGCTGGCCGCCCCGGTCATGCCCGGAACATCGGTATAGCCGGTCCAGGTGGAGAAGGCATAGTCCAGCAGGGCGCGGACGTCGGTGTAGCGGTCGGCCTTGCTCTCGCTGCGCATGGTCACGCAGATCACCTTGACCCCGTTTTTCTCGGCCAGACAGACATAGGTCTGGCGCGCAATGTCGGTATACCCGATCTTGGACCCCAGGATGGTGGGCTCATAGAACATGCTGGAACCGATCCGCATGGAGTCCTGCTGGGAGAAGTAACGGGTCACCGGCTGGAGGTTGGTGGGCTGCATGATATACATCTCGTTGTTGGTGAACAGCTCCTCAAACCCCGGCTGGGTCAAAGCCCAGCGGAGAATCTGGGCCATGTCGTAGCAGCTGGTATAGTGGTTTTCGTCGCTGATGCCGTGGGGGTTGGCAAAATGGGTGTGGGCCAGACCCAGCTCGGCCACCTGGTGGTTCATGGCCTGGACGCCGTCGGCAATGGACCCGCCCCCGAAGTATTCCGCCAGCACGTTGGCCCCGTCGTTGGCGCTGGCCATCATGGTGGCGTAGAGCAGGTCCTTCACCGGGACCTGTTCCCCTTCCAGCAGGGCGATGTGGCTGGAATCGGTGCCGGCCAGGGAATACACATCCTCATGGCTCACCGTCACCACGCCGGTCCAGTCTCCCTGGGCCTTTTCGCAGGCCAGGCCCAGGGTCATCACCTTGGTGATGGAGGCCGGGTGCAGCTCCTGGTCCATGTTCTGCTGGGCCAGCACCAGGCCGGTCTCGGCATCAATGATACAGTAGGCCTGGGTGGCGCCCAGAGACGGGCCCGCCGCCCCGGCCGGCAGCCCGAAGGCTGTCAGCACCAGCAGAACCGCAAAGGCTGCAAGAGCTGTGGTCAGTTGTTTCATTCTTCCCTCTTTCCCGGCAAAAGCGCCCGGCGCTCCGCCTCTTTCTGGATCTTTTATAGTATAGCACACTTTTTATTGAGGGAAAAGAGGCCTCTGCAGCAGCACCGGCTGGAGCTGGCGGCCCGCCATGGCCTCCCGGAGGGTCCGGGGAATGAGGGTCATATCGGCCTTGAGGCTCTGGGGTTTGCCCACCGGATCGTCCTGGGCATAGGGGACAAAATAGAAGCCCTTCCGCTGCATCAGGCGGGCTATGTTCTCTCCCGAGGCCCCCAGGCCATCGTTGGTGGACACCGCCACCACCACCGGGCACCCCACCCGCAGCAGGCTCTTGGCCGCCAGCGTCACCGGGGTGTCGGACAGCCCCGCCGCCAGCCGGGCCAGAGTGGCCCCGGTACAGGGAGCGATCACCAGGGCGTCGGCCATGTGTTTGGGGCCCAGGGGCTCCACCCCGGTCAGGGTATCCAGCACCGGGCGGCCGGCGGCCGCCTCCAGCTTGGCTTTCCAGCCGGCGGCGCTGCCGAACCGGGTATCGGTGCCCGCCGCCGCAAAGCTCATCACCGGGATCACCTGCCAGCCGCGGGCCGCCAGTTTCTCCGCCTGGGGCACCGCCGCCTCAAAAGTACAAAAGCTTCCGCACAGGGCAAAGGCCACCGTGCCGATCTGATTCCCGTTCATCCTGCCGCCTCCTGTTCCACCCGTTCCCTGATGATTTCCAGCACCGTATTGGCCACATATTCTCCCGCGCTCTCGGGCGCACAGCGCACGGGCAGACTGAGGGCCGGCAGGGCGGTATGGCCCAGCGCGGCCGCCGCGGCAAAATCGGTGCCCCCCGGCCGGCTGGCCAGATCCACAATCAGGCTGCCGGGCCGCAGGGCCGCCAGCACCGGCCGGGTCAGGACCAGGGCCGGAATGGTGTTCACCACCGCGTCAAAGCCGGGGGCTGCCGCCGCCAGCTCTTCCAGCGGAATCACCCAGTGGGCCCCCTGACTCCGGGCCAGGGCCCGCTGGGAGGCCCGCCGGGCCGCCACCGTCACATGGGCGCCCAGGGCCGTCAGGCGCACCGCCAGCGCCTGCCCCACCGGGCCATAGCCGGTCACCAGCACCGGCGCGTCCCACAGAGTCCGCACCCGGCGCTCCAGCAGAATCCCGATGCAGCCCTCCGCCGTGGGGATGGCGTTGAGGACGGTCAGCTCCTCCCGGGCAAAGTAGTCCACCATGGTGATGCCCGCCTCCCGGGCAAGCCGCCGGGCCTCGGCAGAGGGTTTGCCGGCCAGAGCCAGGGCCCCCGGTTTGGCGGACCGCAGAAGTCCCGCCAGCCCCACCGCCTCCACATCCAGCGGCAGGGGCAGCAGAATATAGTCGGCCCAGCCGATCTGTCCCGGCCCGCCCACCTGGAACCCCGCCCGGGCCAGGGCCCGGCCTGCGGCCGCCTGCCGGGCGTCGTCGCCTACCACCGCAAAGAGCTTATCTGTCATGGTGCATCCCCCCCTGTGACTCAGCCTATGCGGGCCGGGGCCAGGGTGTGCGGACCGCAGCAAAAAAGGCAGGCCTTCCGGCCTGCCTGCGATGCAAAAGGGATCGTTTGGATTTATTTGATATACCGCTCCACGGCGCGTGCCACGATGCCGCCCAGCAGACCGCTGACCAGGAACTCAGCCACGCCCTGGACGCCCACCAGCAGGACCACAAAGATCAGGGGGTTGGTGGCGCCGTTGGCGGCCACCAGGCCCTGGACGTAGTCGCAGTTGTAGAAAGCCAGGACGATGTAGCTCATGAAGAAAACGGTGTTGAGCAGCGGGGCGCACATGGCGCTGACGATGCAGCTCCAGTTCCCCTTCTTGTCCAGGCGGCGCAGGGCCTCATAGATCAGGCCCACGCACAGGCCCATCAGCAGACGCATGCCCACGCACAGGATAAAGGTGTGCAGCGGGCTGACCTGGAACAGGGCGCTGGTCATGGCGGAGCCGCCGGTGACGGCGTCATAGAAGCTGACCGCACCGAACACGGCGCCCAGAATCAGACCGGCCAGAGGGCCCATGGTGATGGCGCCCACCGCAATGGGCAGGGTCAAAAAGCTCATGTACAGCGGGCCCACCGGCACGCTGCCCAGGCCGATGGCCTTCATCACCAGTTCGATGGCCACCAACAGGGCCAGCCGGGTCAATGCCTGAAGATTGGTATGATTGCGATTCATAATGTCATTCCTCCTGCTGCCGTTCCGCCCTCAAAAACGGATACAGCGCAAAACTATTGTTTTTTGTGTTTGCGAATCAAAGCTTTTTCGTCCGGCCCCACAGCCGGACCTTCCCACCGCCTTTTTCTATTCCATCCTCTCTGCCGCGGCCCGACCGCCGGGCGGCGGCTGCATGATTCGTCCGGCCTTGGGTTGGAGTGCCGGTACAAAATGCCGAAAGGCGTTTACCTGTCGCAGGGGAACCGAATCCCCGCATCCTTCCGGGCCACCGTCAAAACCCGGCTCACCGCCAGGGAGGTGTCCAGCATGCCGCTGCACATTTCCTGGTCGCCGGCGTCAATGGCTCGGGCAAACGCCTCAAATTCCGCCGCACAGCGGGGGCGCTTGCCGTTGAGGGAGAAGTGTTCCTCTTTTCCATCGTTGAGATGGAGGGTGAAAGGGCCGCAGAAATTGGCGGTACTCTTTTGGAGCAGATAGCCGCGGGTGCCCTGGATCACATACCGGGGCGGGGCCGCGCAGTCCTTGGCGGCGATGCTCACCGCCTTGAAGGAGCGGTAATCCATGGTCAGGATGCCGCTGGTATCGATGCCGCGCTCCACATTGGCGGTATAATGGACCTGCTGAGGCTCTCCGAACAGGCCCACCAGATAGCTGATGTTATAGACGGCCAGATCCATCAATGCGCCGCCCGCCTGGTTGGGGTCAAAGACGGGGGCCACCTGGCCGGCGCAGAAGGCGTCGTACCGGCTGGAATACTGGCTGAAATTGCACTGCACCAGCTTCACCGGGCCCACCCGGGGCAGAAGCTGACGCAGTTTATGGTAATTTTCCATGTACAGGGTGGTGACTGCTTCAAAGAGGAACAGGCCCTTTTTGCGGGCCAGGTCGGCCAGCTGGACCGCCTCCGCGGCGCAGGGCGCCAGCGGCTTTTCCACAATGACGTTCCGGCCCGCCTCCAGCGCCGCCCTGGTATAGGCGGTGTGGAGCAGATTGGGCAGCGCCACATAGACGGTATCCACCGCCTTCAGCAGTTCCTCATAGTCGGTGGTATGAAGGGGGACCCCATATTGTTCACAGAGGGCCTTGGCCTGAGCTGCGCTGCGCTGGGTGCTGCACAGGGCAGCCACCTCCACCACCGGCGACTGTGCCAGCCAGGGCAGAAACTCCTGGACGATTTTTCCGCTGCCTACAATGCCCAGTTTCATCCTGCCGTCCTCCTTTTCATCTGCCGCCCGCCCCGGGGCTGGTCTTCCCGGCGCGAAGGATGCAGGCGGCGGCTGTCGCCCCGGCGGGCCGGACGGCTGTTCATCTCATACAGCAAAGCCAGACCCTTCAGCATCAGTTCGGGGTCATAGGTCAGGGGATGCCGGCACAGGGGGGCCACATATTTGGCCAGGCCACCGGTCAGCACCAAAGTAGCGGAGCTGCCCAACTCCTCCTCGATCCGGGCCGCCATTCCGTCCAGAAGGACGGCGGTGCCCATCACCGAGCCCGAGAGCATACATTCCTGAGTAGTGGTGCCGATGGCGTGGCGGGGCCGTGCCAGATGAATCTGGGGCAGCTGGGCGCACCGGTCTCCCAGTGCCCGCAGTCCGGTGGACAGGCCGGGGCAGATCACCCCGCCCCGGAACACCCGGTTTTCATCCACCACATTAAAGGTCGTGGCGGTGCCCAGGTCCACCGTAATCACCGGCAGAGGGTAATTGGCCGCCGCATAGGCGGCGTCTGCAATCCGGTCCTTGCCCACAGCGGAGGGATCAGGAACCCCCATGGTCAGGCCGGTGCGGATATCGGGACCCACAATCACCGGGTCCTTGCCGGTATAGTGCCGTGCGCACACCGCCAGAGCTCCGGTGAGCTGAGGCACAACGCTGGTCAGCACAGCCCCCTCGAACCACACTTTGCGTTCAGGGTTGCGCCGCCGCGAAAAAATCCGATCCATTTCAGCACGGTACTCGGCTGCGGTACGGGTGCGCACCGTATCCATATGGGCCACAAAGCATACACGTCCGTCCTTGATGCCGCCCAGGGCGACGGTGGTGTTGCCTATATCGATGGCTAAGATCATGTGTTTTGAAAGCCTTTCGGCCCCTCCCTTCCAATCTATTGCTGCGCGTTTGGCAGCATCCGTTCAGATCGCTTTATTTTACCTCATTTTAACGTAACTTACAAGTGCTCCCCGCTTTTTCGAGAAAAAGCTTGGCAAAAAGCTTTACTGGGTACCATCAACTCTGGCCGCTCTTTATGCCGTTTGTGAGGGTTGCAGACTATGCCGCGCTCACGTTACGTCCGGGCTGCGCCCGGATACGATGCAAACCACCTCAAAACCTGGTTTTCTGACCCGCAGAGAAAACGGGCTAAGCACAAGAGGTGAACCTACAGGGTTGGAGGAAATCAAAACAATAAAAATATTTTTACCATTTACTTGGCATGCCGTTTGACCAGGGTCAAAAATGCAGGGCCATACCGGGCGGCCTTCATTTCACCAATGCCGCTGATTTGCAGCAGGTCTTCCTTGGTGGTGGGACGGCGGGTGCAGATATCCCGCAGGGTGGCGTCGGAGAAAACCATAAAGGCCGGCAGTTTTTCCTTGCGGGCCAGCTCCTTGCGCAGGGCATAGAGGGCGGCCAGAAGTTCCTCGTCCTGGGTGCTGAGGGTGAGGCGGGCGGCCTCCCGGCTGGCCTTGCGGCGGTTGGGATCGGTTGTGGGGTCGTTGGGGTCGGGCGCACGGCGCTGGGGCACAGGCACCTTGACGGCCAGGCAGTTGGAACAGTTGTTGCAGGTCATGGGGCTCTTTTCTCCAAAATAGCGGAGCAGATCCGCCCGCAGGCACCGCCGGGTGGTGGCGTAAAACGTCATGTACTTGAGCCGTTCCCGGGCCTGTTCGGCCACGGCCTGGCGCACCTCGTCGGGCTGGTCGCCGGATTGTTCCTCCCGGTCAATGAGGTACTGGGCAATCCGCACGTCGCTGGGGGCGTAGAACAAAACGCAGCGGGCCGGGTCCCCGTCCCGGCCGGCGCGGCCCGCCTCCTGATAGTAGCTCTCGATATCCTTGGGCATATTGTAATGGAGGACAAAGCGGACGTTGGGCTTATCGATGCCCATACCGAAGGCGTTGGTGGCCACCATCACCTGGATGCGGTCATAGAGGAAGTCCTCCTGGTTTTTCTTGCGCTCCTCCGGGGACATTCTGCCGTGGTAGGGCGCCGCCGCAATTCCCACCTGGGACACCAGGTTGGTCACTTCCCCCACCTGGCGGATGGTACTGCAATAGATGATGCCGGGGGCATCTCCCTCCTCCAGTAGGAACTTCACCAGGGCGTGGGGCTTCTCCCCCGAGATCACCCGCATGGTCTCAAACCGCAGGTTGGGCCGGTCAAAGCCGGTGGTCAGGCGGAAGGGCCGCTCCAGATCCAGCTTGTCCTCGATGTCCTCCTTAACCCGGATGGTGGCGGTGGCGGTAAAGGCGCTGACCACCGGGCGGGTGGGCAGCTGGCGGACAAAATCCTGAATCTGCAGGTAGCTGGGCCGGAAATCATGGCCCCACTGGCTGATGCAGTGGGCTTCGTCCACCGTCACCATGCTGATGGGCTGTTCTTCGGCAAACCGCAGAAATCCCGGCATCTGGAGCCGTTCGGGCGCCACATAGATGATTTTGTACCGGCCCTCCTGGGCGCGGCGGAGCATCAGGGCCTTCTGGTTGTCGTTGAGGCTGTTGTTCAGGTAGGCCGCCGGCACGCCTGCCGCCACCAGCGCCCGGACCTGGTCCTGCATCAGGCTGATGAGGGGGCTGACCACCAGGGTGATCCCCGGCATCATCAGGGCCGGCACCTGGTAACAGATGGACTTGCCTGCGCCGGTGGGCATCACCGCCAGCACATCCCGCCCCGACAGAATCGCCTCCACGATCTCTTCCTGTCCCGGGCGGAAACGGTCGTAGCCGAACACCCGTTTTAAAACGCTGTACTGATCCTCCATGATGGCCCTCCCTTCGGTCAATCGGTATGCAGTATACCACATTTTTTGTTTTGGGGCCAGCGGTCCGCATTTTATGACTTGTTTTCACGAGTTTTTAGCGGATTTTCCAGCATTTTTGGGTTTTTGAGGTCTTTGGAGCGGATAGATTTTTGCCTCATGACATGGTATAATAGTTGTAACGCGGACACTGGACGGAACGATGCCCCCTGGGCGCCATTCCCATCCGCCCCGGTGCGGAAGGTTATCTCGCATCTGACCGGGATCTGCGGCTGTCCCGCCAACGTCTATCCATCCAAAACGAGGTTAAACAATTATGGATCAAAAACTCATCACCTTTGCCGTGCCCTGTTACAACTCCGCGGCCTATATGCGTCACTGTGTCGACACCCTGCTCACCGCCGGGGAGGACGCCGAAATCATCCTGGTGGACGACGGTTCCACCAAGGACGAAACCCCCGCCATCTGCGACGAATACGCCGCCAAATACCCCACCATCGTCCGGGCCATCCACCAGGAGAACGGCGGCCACGGCGAGGGCGTCAACCAGGGCATCCGCAATGCCACCGGCATTTATTATAAGGTAGTGGACAGCGACGACTGGCTGGACACCGAGGCCCTGGAAAAGGTGCTGAACCGGCTCCGCCTCCTGCTCCACCGCGGCACCGCCCCCGACCTGATGTTCTGCAACTACGTCTATGAGCACGTGGAGGACGGCACCAGCCACACCGTCCGCTACACCAACGTGTTCCCCCAGAACCGTCTGTTCTCCTGGATGCACGTGGGCCACTTCCGCCCCGACCAGAACATCCTGATGCACTCGGTCATCTACCGCACCGAGGTGCTCCGCCGCTGCGGCATGGTGCTGCCCAAGCACACCTTCTATGTGGACAACATCTTTGTCTACCAGCCCCTGCCCTACGTCAAGAGCATGTATTACATGGATCTGGACCTGTACCGCTACTTCATCGGCCGGGCCGACCAGAGCGTCAACGAGAGCGTCATGGTCAAGCGGGTGGACCAGCAGCTGCGGGTGACCCGGTACATGATCGACTGCCAGGATCTGGACGCCCTGCCCCCCGAGCAGCACCGCCTACGCAGCTACATGAGCCAGTATCTGTCCACCATGATGGCCATCAGCGACATCTTCCTGATTCTGGACGGCAGCCCCGAGGCCAAGGTCAAGAAGGCCGATCTGTGGGCCTACCTGCGGGCCCATGTGAGCCCCCGGGTTTACCGCCGGGTCAAGCTGTCCCTGGGCGGCGCCACCAACCTGAAAATCCCCGGCGGCGACAAGGTCACCATCTTCGGCTACCGTCTCGCCCGCAAGATTGTCAAGTTCAACTGATCGTTTTTTCCGCCCCCGGCCCGCCGCCGGGGGCTTTTCTTGAAGCCTGGCCCCGCCGGCGTTGGCACTTCCGGCGAAAAAGCCAAAAAATCCTGCTGAAAATCAGTGAATCCGTCATTGTACAGCCGGGGCCAAAGGGTGTATTATTATAGTAAGCTGTTGTTGGATACAACATTTCAGAGAAGCGTACCAATCGGACACAAGGAGGATATCATCTATGGCGTTACACGTTCTGGACGAAGCCAACCGCTGCCTGGGGTGCAAAAAGCCCATGTGCCAGCAGGGCTGCCCCATCAGCACCAACATTCCCGAAGTCATCCGCCTGCTGAAGGCCGGCGAGATGGACAAGGCGGGCCGGATGCTGTTTGAAAACAACCCCCTGACCACCGTCTGCAGCCTGGTCTGCGACCACGAAAAGCAGTGCGAGGGCCATTGCATCCGCAACCGGATGCCCTCCCACGACCCGGTACACTTCTCGGTGATTGAGAACTACATTTCCACCACCTACGCCAACAAGATGGTGGCCGGCCCCGCCCCCAAGAACGGCATGCGGGCCGCCATCATTGGTTCCGGCCCGGCCGGCCTGACCATTGCGGTGCTGCTGGCCCGGTGGGGTTACGACATCACCATCTTTGAGGCCCGGGACAAGATCGGCGGCGTCATGCGGTACGGCATCCCCAACTACCGCCTGCCCGACAGCGTCCTGGACGACTTCCAGTACCGTCACCTGGAGCTGAAGGGCATCAAGGTCCGCACCAACACCGAAATCGGCCGCACCCTCACCATCGACGACCTGTTCCGGGACGGCTACAAGAGCATTTTCATCGGCGCCGGCCTGTGGAAGGCCAACGCCATGCACATCAAGGGCGAGAGCCTGGGCAATGTGGCCTTCGGCATCGACTACCTGGCCAACAGCAAGGCCTTCCGGCTGGGGGACAATGTGGCGGTCATCGGCGTGGGCAACTCGGCCATGGACTGCGCCCGCACCGCCATCCGCAACGGCGCCCGCCACGTCACCTGCTACGCCCGCCGGGACGAGAGCTGCATCAGCGCCTCGGCCTATGAGGTCAGCTACGCCAAGCTGGAGGGCGTGGGCTTCCGGTTCTGCAAGGCCCCGGTGGAGATCCGGGACGACGGCCTGATCTGCCGCGACACCGTCAAGGGCGAGGACGGCCGTTTCACCCAGGTGGAGGGCAGCGAGAAATTCTACGCCCACACCGGCGTCATCATCTCGGTGAGCCAGGGCTCCGAGAGCAGCCTGATTCAGACCACCACCGGCATCGACACCAACCAGAAGGGCCTGCTGACGGTGGATCCCAGCGGCCGCACCACCCGTCCCGGCGTCTTTGCCGGCGGCGACGCCGTCAAGGGCGCCCGCACCGTGGTGGAGGCTGTGGCCATGGCCAAGGACGTGGCCGTCGCCATGGACGAGTATATGAAGTCCCTGCCCGCCGACGATGCCGCCGATCCCTACGCCAACATCCCGGTCTTTGACACCCCCACCTCCGACGTGCTGGGGGAGCAGGATCTGAAGATCTGATGCACAGGGATTTCACTTGACCTCTCTGGGCCTTTTTGATAGAATAAAGTTGTCCCGCGTCTGCTGGTTTCGGCGGACGCGGGGCTTTTCTTTTTTGCCTTGTTCCGGGGAAAATCCTTTTTCCTGGATAGGTCCGGACCCGAGGCCCATATCATACTTTTGTGCGGGCCTTCTCCGGGCTTTGATTTCTTTCCGTTTGCGTGGCATACTGCATCAAGGAGGTGTCTGCCATGAATCACCGCAGCGAAACGCTCCGCATTCTGCGGACCGCCCTGGCCCTGGTGGCCGGCAACGCCCTTTACTCCCTCACCGTGGTCCTGTTCCTGATTCCCTCCGGCCTGATTACTGGCGGCGCCACCGGCATCGCCCTGGCCGCCAACCGCGTCAGCGGCCTGCCGGTGTCGGGGGTGCTTCTCTTTGTCAACGTCCTGATGCTGGTGGTGGGCTGGGTCCTGCTGGGCCGCCGGTTCGCCATCTCCACCCTGGCCAGCACCTTTCTGTCCCCCCTCACCCTGGCCATCTGGGAGGGACTGTTCCAGGATTACGTCCTCACCGACGACCTGCTGCTGTGCACCATCTTCGCTGGGCTGGGCATCGGCATTTCTCTGGGCATCGTCATCCGCACCGGCGGTTCCACCGGCGGCATGGACATTCCCCCGCTGGTTCTCCAGAAGTATTTCCGCATCCCGGTGGCGTTCAGCATGACCTTCTTTGACCTCACCATCCTGATGGCCCAGGCCGTCTCCAGCCCCAAGGAACAGGTGCTCTACGGCATCGTGCTGGTGTTTGTCTACTCCACCGTCCTGGATAAGGTCATCATGATGGGCGAGCACCGCACCGAGGTCAAGATCATCAGCGCCCACACCGACGAAATCCGTTCGGTAATCCTCTCGGAGCTGGACCGGGGCGTCACCCTTCTGTCCGCCGAGGGCGGCTATCTCCGCCAGCCCGGCCAGCTGCTGCTGACCGTCATCTCCAACCGCCAGCTTCCCCGGCTGGAAAAGTTGGTCCGGGCCATCGACCCCGCCTGCTTTATGGTGGTCAACGAGGTCACCGAGGTCCGGGGCCGGGGCTTCTCCCTGGAAAAAGACTACCGAGAATAACCTTTACAACAAAAGCGCCCTTCCAAACCGGAAGGGCGCTCTTTTGTTCGATGCTGTTTTGGTTGGGATCAGGCCACCTGAGCGCCTTCCCGCAGGGTTGCCAGGACCCGGTCCTGGAGGGCCAGCAGATGGACATAGCCCTCGCCCATGGTCTCGGTGTAGCTGGCGTAGGTCTCCAGATCGGCGTCGGTGGGGGCCAGATTCAGGCTCTCGGCCACCGCCTGGAAGATCAGCAGCTGGTTGCAGGAGGTCAGGATATCCTGCTCGGTGTCGGCCAGCAGGGCGTCGGCGCTGTCGTAGCCCAGGAAGCCGGACAGGAACTCATCCAGGGTGCTGTAGCCGAACATGGATGCGTAGTTGTTGTAGTAGCTCAGCTGGCTGTTCACCTGGTAGTTCAGCACCACGTCGGGAATGCTGGACACCTTGGACTCCTCGGTCAGGTAGTCCACAATGGCGTTGGTCAGGTTGGACTGGTACAGGGCATCGTAGAAGTACTGGTCCACCTGGTCCACGGTGTGCAGGTCGTTCAGCTCGCCGAAGTTCTCCTCCACCCAGGCGTCGGTGGCCTCGGGCAGGACGCTGACCGACAGGCTGTTCAGGGTGACGTTGAAGACGGCTTCCTTGCCCGAGAGGGTGATGGTG
Organism: Faecalibacterium sp. An122; assembly: GCF_002160895.1. Taxonomy (GTDB): domain Bacteria; phylum Bacillota; class Clostridia; order Oscillospirales; family Ruminococcaceae; genus Faecalibacterium. The sequence goes on from NZ_NFLL01000016.1 coordinate 27,547, forward strand.
TTGCCGGCCTCATCGGTGGAGTCGCCGTAGTCGTCGGGGAAGGTGACGGTCACATCGAAGTTGTCCCCCACGTTGTGGCCGATGATCTGGTCCTCAAAGCCGGCGATGAAGGTGCCGCTGCCCAGGGTCAGGTCATAGCCCTCGGCGGTGCCGCCGGTAAAGACCACGCCGTCCACCGTACCGCTGTAGTCGATGTTGGCGATGTCCCCCTCCTCAGCTGCCCGGCCGGTGACCGGCTGATTGATGCGGTAGCTGTCCAGCAGGCTGTCCCACTGGGCCTGGAGATCCTCCTCCGAGGGCTCCACGTCGGACTTGCGCAGGGAGATGGAGGCAAAGTCCTCGGGCAGGGTCACATAGTCCAGGGCGGTGACCCCTTCCCAATGGCCGTTGGTGTCGAGGCCCTGGCTGTAGGTAAAGTTCTGATAGTCGTAATTGGCGGCGGGGCCCAGCACCGAGCTGGTGGCCTCCGAAGAGGACGCGCCGCAGCCGGCCGCCGAAATCGCCAGCGCCAGCGCCGCGGCCAGCGCCGCAGCAGAACGAAGATGCTTCAAGTGAAAAACCTCCTGATGACAGGGGCGCAGCGGGCCGCCGCGCCGGTTGTATTGGGTGCAAAAGATCTGCCCGGGCCGGGCAGGATGTACTTCAGTATAGCGGACAATTGTAAAAAAAGAAAGTTCTTTTACAAAATTCCCATAAACTTTCCCCATGGCGGTCTCTGCGGCTGGAAAAGCCCGCCCCCTTTGTGCTACAATAGAAAAAACGTCAGCCATATGGAGGAGGATTCTATGGATTACAATAAAGCAGCTCTCGAAATGCACGAGACCCACCACGGCAAGGTGGGCATTGTCAGCAAGGTGGAGGTCAAGACCCGGGACAATCTGTCCACCGCCTACACCCCCGGCGTGGCCGAGCCCTGCCGCAAGATTGCCGCCAACCCCGAGGACGTCTACCGCTACACCTTTAAGAACAACATGGTGGCGGTGGTCTCCAACGGCACCGCCGTGCTGGGCCTGGGCGACATCGGCCCCGAAGCCGCCCTGCCGGTGATGGAGGGCAAAGCGGTCCTGTTCAAGCAGTTCGGCGGGGTGGACGCCTTCCCCGTCTGCATCAACGCCCCCGACGCCGCCAGCGTCATCGCGGCCTGCAAGGCCATCGCCCCCACCTTCGGCGGCATCAACCTGGAGGACATCAAGAGCCCCGAGTGCTTTGAGATCGAGCAGGTGCTGGAGAAGGAGCTGGACATCCCGGTCTTCCACGATGACCAGCACGGCACCGCCATTGTGGTGACCGCCGCCCTCATCAACGCCCTGCGGGTGGTGGGCAAAAAGATGGAGGAGGCCCACATCGTCCTGAACGGCCCCGGCGCCGCCGGCACCGCCATCATCAAGATGCTGATGACCGCCGGCGCCAAGGACATCATCGCCGTGGACCAGTTCGGCACCCTGTACAAGGGCTGCAACAGTGCCGAGGCCCACAAGAACTGGCTGGGCGAAGTCACCAACCCCCGCCAGATCAAGGGCGGCCTGGCCGAGGCCATTGAGGGGGCCGACGTGTTCATCGGCGTGTCCAAGCCCGGCTGCCTGACCACCGAGATGTGCCGCCACATGGCCAAGGACGCCATCGTCTTTGCCATGGCCAACCCCACCCCCGAGATCATGCCCGACGAGGCCAAGGCCGGCGGTGTGCGGGTGATTGCCACCGGCCGCAGCGACTTCCCCAACCAGGTCAACAACGTTCTGTGCTTCCCCGGCCTGTTCAAGGGCGCCCTGTCGGTGCGGGCCCGGGACATCAACGATTCCATGAAACTGGCCGCCGCCTACGCCATCGCCGACCTGATCACCGACGAAGAGCGCAGCGACGAGTACATCATCCCCAACGCCTTTGACCCCCGCGTGGCCGAGAGCGTGGCCAACGCCGTGGCCCAGGCTGCCCGGGAGACCGGCGTGGCCCGGCTGTAAGGAGGGAACGCCATGAGAACCATCCCCGCCCAGCGGATCACCGAGGCGGTGGCGGCCCTGTGCATTGAGGCCAACACCCATCTGCCCGCCGACGTGGAAGCCGCTCTGCAGGCGGCCCGGGCCTCCGAGCCCTGGCCTCTGGCCCAGACCACCCTGGGCCTGTTGTGCGACAACCTGACCGCCGCCGGCGAGGCCGGCCTGCCTATCTGCCAGGACACCGGCATGGCCTGTGTCTTTGTGGAGCTGGGCACCGACGTCCACATTGAGGGGGACTTTGAGGCCGCCATCCACGAGGGCGTCCGCCGGGGCTACACCGACGGATACCTGCGCAAGAGCATTGCCGCCGATCCCCTCCGCCGGGGCAACACCGGCGACAACACCCCCGCCGCCATCACCGTCCATCTGGTCAACGGCGAGGGCTGCACCATCACCGTGGCCCCCAAGGGCTTCGGCAGCGAGAACATGAGCCGCATCGGGATGCTCAAGCCCGCCGACGGCGTGGAGGGATTCAAGCAGTTTGTGGTGGACACCGTCCGCCAGGCTGGCTCCAACCCCTGCCCGCCGGTGATTCTGGGCGTGGGCGTGGGCGGCAGCTTTGACAAGGTGGCCTATCTGGCCAAGAAAGCCCTGCTGCGTCCCCTGGATGTTCCCAATCCCGACCCCTACTACGCCGACCTGGAAAAGGCCCTGCTGGAGGAAATCAACGCGCTGGGCATCGGGCCCCAAGGCTTCGGCGGCCGCACCACCTGTCTGGGCCTGGCCATCGAGCAGATGCCCACCCATGTGGCCGGCCTGCCGGTGGCGGTGAACGTCTCCTGTCACGTCACCCGCCGGGCCACCGCCCAGCTGTGAGCCGCCGGCCCAGCCATTCACCTGTTTACAAGCAAGGAGTCGAACCCCTATGGAATACAAACTGACAGCCCCCTGCACAGCAGAAGACCTGGCCCCCCTGCGGGCCGGGGACACCGTGCTGCTGTCGGGGGTGGTGTACACCGCCCGCGACCAGGCCCACAAGCGGATGATGGAGGCTCTGGACGCCGGCGAGGCCCTGCCCTTCCCCATTGAGGGCAGCGCCATCTACTACGTCGGCCCCACCCCCGAGCGGCCCGGTCAGGTCATCGGCTCGGCGGGTCCCACCACCTCGGGCCGCATGGACGCCATGTCCCCCCGTCTGCTGGACCTGGGCAACAAGATCATGATCGGCAAGGGCAAGCGCAGCGACGCCGTCAAGGCCGCCGTCCAGCGCAACGGCGCCGTCTATCTGGCCGCCCTGGGCGGAGCCGGCGCCCTGATGGCCAAGAGCGTGGAATCGCTGGAGGTCATCGCCTGGCCCGATCTGGGCTGTGAGGCGGTCCGCCGGCTCACCGTCCAGGATATGCCTCTGACCGTCATTCTGGACAGCGTGGGAGGCGACCTGTACCAGGCCGGCCCTGCCGCCTATCTGGCCAGCCTGTAACGGCCTGAAACCGGCCCCCTGACCTTGCGTTACGACGCCGGTTGTGGTACTCTTATCATAATCCCATCATCACCTGCCCGCCGGGCAGAAAACAGGAGGCAGAACCAATCATGACCATCCACCAGTCCGCAGAAGATTACCTGGAAACCATCCTGATGCTGACCGAGCGTCAGGGCAAGGTGCGCTCCATCGACGTTGTCAATGAGCTGGGCTTCACCAAGGCCAGCGTCAGCATCGCCATGAAAAAGCTGCGCGAAAACGGCTACATCGCGGTGGACGGCGAGGGCAATCTGACCCTGCTGCCGCCGGGCAAAGAAATCGCAGAGCGGATCTACAGCCGTCACCGCCTGCTGACCCACTTCTTTATGCAGCTGGGAGTGGACGAAAAGACCGCCGCCGAGGACGCCTGCAAGGCGGAACACATCCTCAGCGAGGTCACCCTGGAGAAAATCCGCCAGCGCGCCCTCCTCACCGACGCCGAGAGCACCTGCCAGGGCGAATAAGTCCCCATCGTTTCCACAGCGCCAAAAACAACAAAAAGCCCGCCGTCCCGAAAACCAGGACGGCGGGCTTTTTATGATTCAGATTGGATGGAAAAATCCCTTACTTTGCCTTGGGGCCAGCGTTGGCGATCTCAGCGGCCATGTGGGGATACTTCTTGGAGAAGTTGTCCTCGAACATCTTGGCCAGCTTGTTGGCCTGCTCGTCGTAAGCAGCCTTGTCAGCCCACATGCCGCGGGCATCCAGCATCTCGGCGGGCACGCCGGGGCAGCTGGTGGGATAGTCCACGTTGAAGACGTCGTGATGCTTGAACTCCACGTTGTCAAAGTCGCCGTTCAGAGCAGCGGAGACCATGGCGCGGGTGTAGCTCAGCTTCATGCGCTTGGCGCCTGCAGCTGCGCTGCCGCCTGCCCAGCCGGTGTTGACCAGGTAGACCTTGGTGCCGTAAGCATCCAGCTTGTCGCCCAGCATCTTGGCGTAGACCTGGGGATCCATGGGCATGAAGGGCTCGCCGAACAGGGTGGAGAAGGTGGGCTGGGGCTCGGTGATGCCGCGCTCGGTGCCGGCCAGCTTGGAAGTGAAGCCGGTGACGAAGTGGTACATGGCGGCTTCCTTGCTCAGACGGCTGATCGGAGGCAGAACGCCGAAGGCGTCAGCGGTCAGGAAGATGACCACCTTGGGGATGCCGCCCTCGCCGGGGATCTGAGCGTTGGAGATGTAGTCCACGGGGTAGCCCACGCGGGTGTTCTCGGTCAGGCTGTCGTCGTCAAAGTTCAGCTCGCGGGTCTCGGGGTCCATGACCACGTTCTCCACCAGAGAACCAAACTTGATGGCGCGGAAGATGTCGGGCTCGTTCTCCTCTTTCAGGTTGATGCACTTGGCGTAGCAGCCGCCCTCAAAGTTGAAGATGCCGTCGGGGCTCCAGCCGTGCTCGTCGTCGCCGATCAGCTTGCGGGCGGGGTCAGCAGACAGGGTGGTCTTGCCGGTGCCGGACAGGCCGAAGAAGACGGCGGTCTCGTGGGTCTCGGGGTCCATGTTGGCCGAGCAGTGCATGGGCAGGACGTTCTCCTTGGTCATGACGTAGTTCATGGTGGAGAAGACGCTCTTCTTGATCTCGCCGCTGTACTGGCTGCCGGCGATGACGATGAGGTGAGCCTCATAGTCGATCATGATGGCGGCCTCGCTGTTGACGCCGTCCACAGCGGGATCGCACTTGAAGCCGGGGGCCACCAGCATGGTGTAGTCAGCCTCGCCGTACTCGGCCAGCTGCTCTGCGGTGGGGCGGATCAGCAGCTGGTGGATGAACAGGTTCTGGCTGGCCAGCTCATTGATGATGCGGAACTTCTTGGTGTACTTGGGGTCTGCGCCGGCGTAGCCGTCGAAGATGAAGATCTCGCGGCCCTGCAGGTAGGCAGCCACTTTGCCCTTGATGGCGTCGAACTTCTCGCGGCTGATGGGGCGGTTGACCTTGCCCCAGGCGATGTCATTGTGCACACCCTCGGTGTCCACAATGAACTTGTCGTTGGGCGAGCGGCCGGTGTACTTGCCGGTGGTCACCACCAGGGCGCCGGTCTTGCTCAGGCTGCCCTCGCCGCGGCGCAGTGCAGCCTCAGTCAGCTGTGCAGGGGTCAGGTTGCGGTACACGGCCTTGGGGCCAATGATGCCGTATTTCTCAATGCCATACGTTTCCATTGCTTACGTCCCTCCGTTTAGTGTTTATCCATAGACAAGACGCCGCCCTGCATCCCGCCAGGCGGCACATACCTATCTGGTCAGTGTAATTATACCACATTTTTCCCGCACATTACAAGGGCACAAGCCGCTTTTTGGATGCTCCCACAACAAAAGGGGCAGAGATTGCCAAATGTTTGTCTATCTCCCCGGCAGGCGTAAACTTTTTGTGAACATCCGGTTTTCCGGCCCTTTCCCCTTGACAGAAAGGCGGGAAAGGAATATACTATTAGCAGTCGTAAGGCTAGAGTGCTAAAACCGTTCAGGAGGTGCGCTCCATGATTCAATTCGTTTGCACATCCGCCCCTTTGGGGTCGGGTTTCTTTCTCCCGCCGCCGTGTTAGCAGCTGCGTCGCAAGAGTGACAAAGTCACGCTGCACCGCCGGTGGAATCATCCACTTTACGGCATCACTGCACCCCCGCGTGCGCCGAGCGCACCGGTGAATGGAGGGAAGCTTTTATGAATACCAATCAATACACCCAGAAAACCATCGAGGCCATCCAGGCGGCCCAGCAGCTGGCTGTGGAGTACCAGCACAACGCCCTGGAGCCCGAACACCTGCTGTTGGCCATTGCCAGCCAGGAAAACGGGCTGATCCCCCAGCTGCTCCAGAAAATGAGCGTGGACACCGGCAGCTTTACCGCCGCCGTGGCCGAAAAGCTGTCTGCCCTGCCCCGGGTGTCCGGCTCGGGCCGTGACCCCGACAAGATCTATATCTCCCAGGCCGCCGACAAGGCCCTGAGCGCCGCCGCCCGGGAAGCCAAGGCCATGAAGGACGAGTTCATCAGCGTCGAGCATCTGATGCTGGGCCTGCTGAGCGAGACCACCAGCAACACCGCCGAACTGTTCCGGGCCTTCGGCATCACCAAGGACAGTTTCCTCAAGGTGCTCAGCTCGGTGCGCGGCAACCAGCGCGTCACCACCGACAACCCCGAGGAGACTTACAACGCCCTGCAGAAGTACGGCCAGGATCTGGTGGATCTGGCCCGCAAGCAGAAGCTGGATCCTGTCATTGGCCGGGACCAGGAGATCCGCAACGTCATCCGCATCCTGTCCCGTAAAACCAAGAACAACCCCTGTCTGATCGGCGAGCCTGGCGTGGGCAAAACCGCCATCGCCGAGGGCCTGGCCCAGCGGATTGTCCGGGGCGACGTGCCCGAGAACCTGAAAGACCGGACCATCTTCAGTCTGGACATGGGCGCCCTGGTGGCCGGCGCCAAGTACCGCGGCGAGTTCGAGGAGCGCCTCAAGAGCGTGCTGAACGAGGTGAAGAAGAGCGAGGGCAAAATCATCCTCTTCATCGATGAGCTGCACACCATTGTGGGCGCCGGCAAGACCGACGGCGCCATGGACGCCGGCAACCTGCTGAAGCCCATGCTGGCCCGCGGCGAGCTGCACTGCATCGGCGCCACCACCCTGGACGAGTACCGCCAGTATATCGAGAAGGACCCTGCCCTGGAGCGCCGGTTCCAGCCGGTGCAGGTGGACGAACCCACCGTGGAGGACACCATTTCCATCCTGCGGGGCCTGAAAGAGCGGTATGAAGTGTTCCACGGCGTCAAGATCAACGACAGCGCCCTGATTGCTGCCGCCACCCTCAGCGACCGGTACATCACCGACCGCTTCCTGCCCGACAAGGCCATCGACCTGGTGGACGAAGCCTGCGCCATGATCAAGACCGAGATGGACAGCATGCCCAGCGAGATGGATGACATGGCCCACAAGATCACCCAACTGCAGATTGAGCAGGTCAGCCTGAAAAAGGAGACCGACGCCCTGAGCCAGAGCCGTCTGAAGGACATCGAGCGGGAGCTGGCCGAGCTGCAGGACAAGTTCAAGCAGATGAAGGCCCAGTGGGAAAACGAGAAGAACGCCATCGGCAAGGTCCAGACCCTGCGGGAGCAGATCGAGCAGACCAACGCCGCCATCGAGAAGGCCCAGCGGGAGTACGACCTGAACAAGGCCGCCGAGCTGAAATACGGCCGCCTGCCCGAGCTCCAGAAGGAGCTGGCCGCCGAGGAAAAACTGGCCGCCGAGAAGAAGGAGGCCAGCCTCCTGCGGGACCGCGTCACCGACGAGGAGATCGCCCGGATCGTGGCCCGCTGGACCGGCATTCCGGTGGAGAAGCTGGTGGAGGGCGAGCGGGAGAAACTGCTCCATCTGGACGATGTGCTGCATAAGCGGGTCATCGGCCAGGACGAGGCCGTCACCAAGGTGAGCGAAGCCATCCTGCGCAGCCGCGCCGGCATTGCCAACCCCAACCGGCCCATCGGCAGCTTCCTGTTCCTGGGCCCCACCGGCGTGGGCAAGACCGAGCTGGCCAAGGCCCTGGCCGAGAGCCTGTTCGACGATGAAAAGAACCTGGTTCGGATCGACATGACCGAATATATGGAGAAATTCAGCGTCAGCCGCCTGATCGGCGCGCCTCCGGGATACGTGGGCTATGAGGAGGGCGGCCAGCTGACCGAGGCCGTCCGCCGCAAGCCCTACAGCGTGGTGCTGTTCGACGAGGTGGAAAAGGCCCACCCCGACGTCTTCAACATCCTGCTGCAGGTGCTGGACGATGGCCGCATCACCGACAGCCAGGGCCGGACGGTGGACTTCAAGAACACCATCATCATCCTGACTTCCAACCTGGGCAGCGACATCATCCTGAACGACCTGGAGCAGAGCCGCGCCTCCGGCTCCAACGAGCTGAGCGCCGAGGCCCGCCAGCAGATCGACGCCCTGCTGCGCAGCAAGTTCCGTCCGGAGTTCCTCAACCGTCTGGACGAGATCGTCTACTACAAGAGCCTCACCAAAGAGGAGGCCCGCAAGATTGTGGACCTGCAGCTGAACGACCTGCGCCGCCGGATGGAGGAGGGCAAGCACCTCAAGCTGGAGATCACCACCGCCGCCTGCGACGCCATTCTGGACGCCGCCTACGACAGCGTCTACGGCGCCCGTCCCATCAAGCGGTTCATCCAGAGCCGCATCGAGACCATCGTGGCCAAGGCCATCATCCGCGGCGACTTTGCCGAGGGTGCAACCCTGATGGTGGACTGGGACGGCAGCCAGTTTATCCTCAGGTAAAGCCTCTGTAAAGGGGTGGGCAAATCCGGCCCGGCCCCTTGAATACATGGGCTAAATATGCTATGATAAGCATTGAAATGTGCTTTCCGTCGCCGGAAGCCGGCGTCGGGAGGCACATTTTTTTGGGCGGACGCTCCGCCCATGCGCGGGAAAGCCGCCCTGTTCCGGGCCCTTTCCCCGGGCCTGTTTCCGGCCGTTGGAACCCGGCGGGCCCGTCCGTTTTTCACCCTTTGACCAAAGAAAGTTGAGTTGATTTATCCATTATGGACGATGGCAGTATGATGATCGTTGCGGCGCTGGTCGTGTTGATCGCTCTTTCCGGCTTTTTCTCCGCTTCCGAGACCGCCTATTCCTCTCTGAACGAGATCCGGCTGAAAAACCGGGCCGAAAACGGCGACCAAAAGGCCGCGCGGGTGCTGGCGCTGGCGGAGCAGTATGACAAGCTCCTGTCCACCATCCTCATCGGCAACAACATCGTAAACATCTCGGCCTCCTCTCTGGGTACTGTTCTCTTTATCCAGCTGGTGGGCGCCGAAAAGGGCCCCACCCTCTCCACCATTGTGCTGACGGTGGTGGTGCTGATCTTCGGCGAGGTCACCCCCAAGAGCATGGCCAAGGAATCCCCCGAGGCATTCGCCACCGCGGTGGCCCCCATCCTGCAGGTGATTGTCACCCTGCTGACCCCGCTGAACTGGCTGTTCACCCAGTGGAAAACGCTGATCGGCCATTTCTTCCGCGCTCAGGAGGAGCCCGACACCATCACCGAGGGCGAGCTGATCACCATGGTCTCGGAGGCCGAGAGCGAAGGCGAGCTGACCGACCGGGAGGGCGAGCTGATCCGCAGCGCCATTGAGTTCGACGACGTGGAGGTCCAGGAAATCCTGACCCCCCGCGTGGACGTGGTGGCTGTGCGGGATACCACCCCGCTGGAGGAGCTGGCCCAGGTCTTTGCCGAATCGGGCTATTCCCGTCTGCCGGTCTATCACGGCACCATCGATGACATCATCGGCGTGGTCCACGAAAAGGACTATTATCTGGCCCGCCTCCACAAGCAGACCACCCTGCAGAGCCTGGTGACCCCGGCTCTGTTCACCACCGGCACCACCAAGATCTCCGCCATGCTCCGCACCTTCCGCGAGGAGCACCATCACATGGCGGTGGTGGTGGACGAATACGGCGGCACCGAGGGCATCATCACCCTGGAGGACATCCTGGAGGAGCTGGTGGGCGAAATCTGGGACGAACACGACGAGGCAGTGGAGGACTTCCGCCAGCAGTCGGACGGCAGCTGGCTGGTGTCCGGCTCGGCCAGCGTGGATGACCTGTACGACAAACTGGACATCCCGCCCCAGGAGACCGACTCCAACACCGTCAACGGCCTGCTGCAGGACCTGACCGGCCATCTGCCCAAGGTCGGGGACGGCTTCCGGCTGGGGAACTACAGCGGCGTGGTCACCCACACCGCCCGCCGCCGGGTGGCGGAAATCCGCCTGACCCCCATCCCGCCCCGGCCCGAGGAAAACGAGAACCCGGCGCCCCGCCGCTTCTCCCGCTCCTCGGAATCTGCATAACGTCACATAACACAGCGCCCCGCTGGTCCTGAAACCGGCGGGGCGTTTTTGTTGTCAGGTTTCCCGGGCCTCGTTTTCCACATAGAAGGCGATTTTAGTGATGTATTCGCTCTCATCGTGGGTGGTGAGGTAGTCGTTGATGCAGAATTCGTAGGAGTCGGACACAATCCGCAGGCCGTTGTCCCGGCAATAGTCCAGTAGCTGCCGGTAGGACCGGCCCACCGACAGATAATCCCCCACATGGTAGATGCAGGCCAGCCGTCCCGCCGGCATCCGATGGATGTTCCCGGCCTGGTCGGTCTTTTCGATGGGCAGAAAGGCCAGGGAAGCCTCGGTGTACCGCCCCGCCAAAATCCGCTCCCGCGGCACCACCACCCCGCACTGGAAAAACACCGGCAGCTTTTCCCGGAAAGCCTCGGCAAAGCACTGCTTGGTGGCCACGCTGATTTCCCGCAGGGTACAGGGCGGCTCCACCGGCCGGCAGAGGAGATACTGTTCTCCGGCGTATTCCAGGCCGATGTTCTGCCCCGGCCGGCAGTGGGCCAGCGAGGCCTCCATCTGGCCGCACCGGTTCTGGACCCGGCTGCGGAGCATCCGCAGCTCCTCGATTTTCTGGTCGATGACGTCCAGCTGACGGTGCAGGGTGGCCAGGCTGCTGTCCAGGTCATAGTGTTCCATATGGGCCCGGATCTCCTGCAGGGAAAAGCCGATCTTCTTCATAATCAGGATGGTGTCCAGATAGTCGATCTGGCTGGCGCTGTAATAGCGGTAGCCGTTGTCCGGGTCCACCCAGGTGGGCCGGAACAGCCCGATTTTATCGTAGAAAATCAGGGTCTGTTTGGAGATGTTCTGATAGCGGGCCACCTCGCCGATCGAAAAGAGATTTTCCATGTCTGCCCCCTTGACACTATAGTTACTATATCCTTTATACTATCATTGTAATGAAATCCATCCGCAATGCAAGAGGAGTTTGTATGTCTCGCAGCACCGTATCCGTCTGGCTCCGCCGTCTGGGAGAGGGAATTACCTTCCGGCGGGTGGGGCTCATCCTTCTGGGCGCCATGATCGCCACCTTCGGCATCCACAACATTCACCAGCAGACCGGCATCACCGAGGGCGGCGTCATCGGCCTGATGCTGTTCGTCGAGCACTGGCTGGGGGTTTCCCCCGCCTTCATCACCCCGGTGCTGGACCTGAGCTGTTATCTGCTGGCCTTCAAGTATCTGGGCGGCGGCTTTATCAAGATTTCCGCCATTTCCACCCTCAGCGTATCCCTGTTTTACAAGCTGTGGGAACAGTTCCCGCCCATGCTGCCCGACCTGTCCGGCCATCCTCTGATGGCGGCCCTGGCGGGCGCCCTGTTTGTGGGCGTCGGAGTGGGCATCATTGTGCGGCAGGGCGGGTCCAGCGGCGGCGACGACGCCCTGGCCCTCACCATTTCCCGGGTCAGCGGGTGGCGGCTGTCCCGCTCTTACCTGTTCACCGACCTGGTGGTCCTGTTCCTCTCCCTCAGCTACATCCCCCTGACCCGCATCGCCTTCTCCCTGATTACCGTCACCCTGTCCTCCTACCTCATCGACCGCATCCAGAATTTCACCTTCCGCCGGCCCATGCGGGAGACCCAATAACTGCAAAAGCGGCAGCTGTTTTCACAGCTGCCGCTTTTTGCGGTTTCCGATGAACGCTCAGGCTTCCGCCTTGCCGGCGGTGCAGTAGTCCACGATGTGGCGGAACATCTGTTCCACCGCCGGGGCCATGGCCGAGGGCCGGGGCAGAGCCAGACCCACCACGCGCTCCTCCGAGGGCTCGATGGGCAGGATCTGGATATTGGCCTGGCAATCCTTCACCGTCAGCTGGGGCAGGATGGACATGCCCACGCCGGCCTCCACCATGGCGATGTTGGCCATGTCGTCGATGACATGGCAGCAGCGCTGAACCCCGATCTTGTACTTCTTCAAAAACCGGCGCATGTCGGCGTCGGTGGCGTCACCCTGCACCACAAAGTTTTTCTGGCTCATCATGGCGGGGGTCATCACCCCGTCGGGCGGAGCGGGCCAGTCGGCCGGCAGCAGGGCCAGCAGCGGCTCCCGCAACAGCTCGGTCAGGGTGAACTCCTCCTGACAGCTGGAGGCCAGAAAACCAATGTCCACCTGGCCGCTGCGCAGCCATTCCTTGACGTCGTCGTAGGTGCCCTGATAGACCTCCACGTCGATCTGCGGATACTGGGCCTTGAAGCTCTGGAGGATGCCCGGCAGCAGATGGGTGCACACCGAGCTGAAGGTCCCCAGACGAACCTTGCCCTTTTCCAGGCCGTTGAGGCGGGCAATGCTCTGCTGCAGGGCTTCATCGCTGTTCAGCACCGCCCGAATGGCCGGGTAAAGGGATGCGCCGTAGCTGGTCATGGTCACGCCGCTTTTGCCGCGGGTGAACAGGGCAAAGCCCAGCTCCTCCTCCATCACGGCGATTGCGTGGCTGATGGCGGAGGGAGTCAGATGGAGCTGCTGGGCCGCCTTGTTGAAGCTGCCCTGCCGCGCCACCGCGTCGAAGATCTCATACGAAAACAAAGTCATCCGATACACTTCCCCACTTGTGAATCTTCTTCATCTTTTATGTGAAGGTGATGAAGTTCCTTGTGTTGAGTGTACTATCTCCCCCGCCCTTTGTCAAGCGGTATCACCCTTGTTTCACCAGCTTACTGTCCGCGGAAGGCCTTGAGAGCCTCGTCGGCCCGGATGGCCGCCGGGGTAAAGCTGTTGTTTTTCCACCAGGCGGCCAGGGACGCGGCCACGGTGAGGCCCGAAGTCACCAGCTGTTCCAGCTGGCTGTCCTCGATGGGCAGCACCGGCTTGCCCGCCGCCGACAGGATCTGGTTGGTCAGGGCCAGGGCCAGGCAGGCGGTGCGGGCAATGGTGCCAATGGAAATTTCGTTCATGGCGTACTCCTTTCTTTTAGGTAAGGTGTTCCAGTTTGTTTTCCAGGTCCCCGATGCGGTGGTCGGCGACCTTCATCTTTTCTTCCAGCACCGGCACCCGCTGGGCGAAATTGTTGTGGAGCCGGACCTCCCGGGTCAGCTCCTCCAGCTTGGTGTCGGTGACGGCCTGGCTTTTGCTGTTGGCGATCAGGACCCCCACCAGGGTCACCGCCCCCGACAGGGCGGCCGCGATGACGCTCTCCATTCCATCACCCCCGCAGCCCGGTCAGGCCTGCCCGGGTGATGATGGAGGGATAGTCCTTGTAGGCGTGGGAGATGTCCACGTTTCCGGCGATGCCCTCCAGCTGGCCGGTGCTGGTGTACTGCCACATCCCATGGCTGCGGTCGGGGCGCTGGCCGCGATAGTCGGCAATCCACAGATCGTAGGCCGCCAGACGGTCCATATCCAGCTCGGTGTTGGCGTAATAGGTATAGGTGTACACCATGGCGTACAGGCCCCAGCTCTCGATGGTATCGGCGGCATAGGCCACCAGGTCGGTGAGGGCGTCGGCGCTCAAAGGCTTGAGCTTGTTGTCCTCCACGTCCACCGCCACCGGCAGGGTCAGGGTTTTGCCGGTCAGCGCCTGGCGCAGCATGGCCAGCTCGGCGGCGGCCGTCTGGACGTCCTGGGCGTAGGTGTAGTAGTACACCCCCACCGGAATCCCCAGCCGCCTGCACTCGGCATAGTTGCGCTCAAACTGGGGGTCGATGTAGATGCCGCCGAAACTCTTGTTGGTGGACACCGTCTTGAGCATGGCCCCGCCGATCTTCCCCGCCAGCCGCTCCCAGTCGATCACCCCCTGGTAGCGGCTCACGTCAATGATATCCTTCATAATCCTCCTTTCCGGCGTCAGCCGCCTGTGAAACGGTCCGGGCCGCTGTTGTACTGCATGGGTTCTGCCCTCCTTTCTGCGGTTTTCTCCGGTCTCAGCCTACCACAGCGCCGCACCGGCGGCCAGTGTGGCCTTTTGGACCGGATTTCCCGGCGTTTTTCCCGCAGAAAACTGCGCCCCGGGGCCCTGCCCCCGGCGCCGGAGGGCGGGCTCTGTTATACAATCCGCGCATCCATGTATACAAAATAGATATTTGCTTTTCCGGCGGCAGTGGAGTAAACTAGGAGACGTTTGTTTCTCTTGCGGAGAATCTTGGGTTTTTACACGATTATTGCGGAAAGAAGGCACAACAAATGAAGCGGCATTCCCCTGACGTGGATATGTGCAGCGGCCCTCTGGTGGGCAATCTGCTGCGCTTTTCCATCCCGTTGATGGCTTCGGGTATTTTACAGCTCTTATTCAACGCGGCGGATATCATCGTGCTGGGCCAGTTCGCCAGCAGCAGCGCCATGGCGGCGGTGGGCGCCACCTCCTCCCTGAACAGCCTGATGGTCAACCTGTTCCTGGGCCTGTCCATCGGCTGCAGCGTGGTGATGGCCCGCAGCTACGGCGCCCAGGACTGGCGGCGGGTCCACGACACCGTCCACACCGCCCTGCTTCTGGCTCTGTTCTGCGGCGTGGTGCTGGTGGCGGTGGGCGTCCCTCTGATGCCCATTTTGCTGCGCTGGATGGACACCCCCGCCGACCTGCTGGACCAGTCCATCCTCTACATGCGGATCGTCTTTGTGGGCATGCCCGCCATGATGATCTATGACTTCGGCGCAGGCATCCTGCGGGCCACCGGCGACACCCGCCGCCCCCTGTTTTTCCTGACCGCCGCCGGCATCACCAACGCCGGTCTGAACGTCATCTTCGTCCTGTTCCTGCAGATGGACGTGGCGGGCGTCGCCCTGGCCACCTCCATCTCCCAGTATCTTTCGGCGTTCCTGGTGATCCAGTGCCTGAGTGAACCGGGCACCCACTACCAGCTCCACCCCCGGGAAATGCGTCTGTGCAAGCCGGTGCTGGTGCAGATTGTCCGGGTGGGCCTGCCCGCCGGCATCCAGAGCGCGGTGTTCTCCATCTCCAACGTCCTGATTCAGTCCTCCATCAACAGTTTCGGGACCCTGGCGGTGGCCGGCGGCACCGCCTCCTCCAACATCGAGAACTTCGTCTACACCGCCATGAACTCGGTCTATCAGGCGGCCCTCAACTTCACCAGCCAGAACATCGGCGCCGGCAAAAAGGAGCGCATCCCCCTGATTCTGCGGGACTGCCTCTTGATTGTGTCGGTGATCGGCCTGGCCCTGGGCGGGCTGGCGGTTTTCTTCGGGCGGGAACTTTTGTCCATCTATTCCTCCGACCCCCAGATCATCCCCTACGGCCTGGAACGCATCCGCATCATCTGTCTGCCCTACCTGATCTGCGGCCTGATGGATGTAACCTGCGGCGTGGTCCGCGGCATGGGCACCGCCGTCACCCCCACCATTGTCTCCCTGACCGGCGCCTGCGTCCTGCGGGTCATCTGGATTTACACCGTCTTTGCATCCTTCCACAACCTGACCGTCCTGTACCTGTCCTATCCCGTCACCTGGGCGGTCACCTTCACGGTGCATCTGATCTGCTTTTCCTTCTTCTATCACCGGCTGTGCCGGATGCCGGCGGCCCCGGCCTGGGAATAATCCCCGGCCCCTTCCCCGCTGCAATACCTATTAAATAACAAAAGGTCCGAACCGGACGCCCTGCGCGCCCTGTCCGGACCTTTTTGTTATGCCCAGAGGTTATATCAGCCTATGGGAGACAGGTATTTGCTATTTCTCCCGGCCGGTTTTATACTGAAAACGGGGCGGCTGCACAGCCCGCCCTGCATCTTACTTTGAAAGGCGGTCCTGTCCATGAACACGCTTGTTTTCCGGCTGCTGGGGTGCGTTCTGGCCGCGGTGCTTCTGGGAAGCTGTACGGCCCCTCTCCCGGCCGAAACCCCATCCAGCAGGGCGTCCAGCCCCGCCCCGACGGCGGCCGCTTCATCCATTCCTTCCAAGGAGGCAGAAACCATGACCATCCAACTGCAGGTAAACGGCCGCACCTTTGCGGCCACGCTGGAACAAAACGACGCCGCCCGGGCCCTGGCCCAGCGGCTGGCCGAATCTCCCCTGACCCTCCGGCTGCAAAATTACGGCGGCTTTGAAAAGGTAGGCCCCCTGGGCGAGAGCCTGCCCTCCAACGACCGCCAGACCACCACCCATGCGGGAGACATCGTCCTGTACCAGGGGGACCAGATCGTCCTTTTCTACGGCTCCAACAGCTGGAGCTATACCCGTCTGGGCCGGGTGAATGACCTGACCGGCTGGGCCGACGCCCTGGGCCGCGGCGACGTGACCGTCACCTTCTCGCTGGCCGAATAAGACGTCCGGACAATGAAAAAAGCACCAGAAACCATCCTGTGGTTCCTGGTGCTTTTCTGGCGGAGTAGGAGGGATTTGAACCCTCGCGCCGGTTTCCCGACCTACGCCCTTAGCAGGGGCGCCTCTTCGGCCTCTTGAGTACTACTCCAGAGCAAAGTCAGCTAAAACTGATTCAATTAAAAAATGGCGGAGAGAGTGGGATTCGAACCCACGGTGCGTTGCCGCACGGCAGTTTTCAAGACTGCTTCCTTAAACCACTCGGACATCTCTCCTCGTGGGCACCCCATACGCCGTACCGAATGCCCATTTATGATACCAGTTTTCTGCCGTATTGTCAAGAGGAAATTGCAAAAAGTTTCATTTTGCCCCCGCGTGTCCCGCCGCCTGCCGGCGGTGACGCAACATTCCTCTATCTTTCACGGGCGATTTTCGCGTTGACAGCGCTATGCCCCAAAGGTACAATCATATGTAGAATGGTTTTGTCACATCCGCCTGGTTTTTGCAAGGAGGTACCCCCTATGAACGCTTCCCGCCCCGAGCTGAGCTGGCTGGAAGATCCGCGGGTTTTCGCGGTCAACCGGCTGGACGCTCACTCCGATCACACCTGGTACGACGCCGCCGGCGACGGGCTGCGCCAGAGCCTGGACGGCCCCTGGCAGTTCGCCTACAGCCCCTGCCCCGATCAGCGGCCGGCTGATTTCTGGCAGGCCGGCGCTTGTCTGGACGGCTTCGGCGAGATCGCCGTCCCCGGCCACATCGAGCTGCAGGGCTATGGTCAGATTCAGTACATCAACACCATGTACCCCTGGGATGGCCGCCGGGCCATCCGGCCGCCCCAGATCGCCTGGGAGGACACCGCCGTGGGCAGCTACGTCAAGACCTTTGTCCTGGACCAGGCCCTGCAGAACAAGCGGGTCTGCGTCTCCTTCCAGGGCGTGGAGCGGGCCTTCTACTGCTGGTGCAACGGGCAGTTTGTGGGCTACAGTGAGGACAGCTTTACCCCTGCCGACTTTGACCTGACGCCCTATCTGCAGGAGGGCGAAAACCGCCTGTGCGTGGAGGTCTACAAGCACTGCAGCGGCAGCTGGCTGGAGGACCAGGACTTTTTCCGGTTCTTCGGCATCTTCCGCCCGGTGTACCTCTACGCCAAGCCCGCCCTGCACATCGAGGATCTGTGGCTGCGGGCCGGTCTGGAGACCGACAACACCACCGGCACCCTGTCCCCCCGCCTGCGGCTCAGCGCCGCCCAGGGGGCCTCGCTGGAGGGCTGCACCCTTCAGTGCACCGTGACCGCGCCGGGCGGCGGCGTCATCTGGGATGGCCCCATGCCCCTGCAGGCCGCAGAGGACGGTTTTTTCTACGGCCAGCCGGTGACCCTGCCCCGGATTCGCAAGTGGGATCACAGCGACCCCGCCCTCTATCAGGTCACCCTGACCCTGCGGAACGCCGCCGGGGAAGTCCAGGAGACGGTGCCCTATGAGACCGGCTTCCGCCGGTTCGGGATGAACCAGGGCGTCATGGAGCTGAACGGCCAGCGGATCATCTTCAACGGCGTCAACCGCCACGAGTGGAGCGCCGAGGCAGGCCGGGTCATCGGTCCCGAGGATATGTTCCGTGCCATGGAGACCTTCCGCCGGAACAATATCAACGCCGTCCGCACCTGCCACTACCCCAACCAGACCCTGTGGTATCACCTGTGCGACCAGAACGGCATCTACATGATCGACGAGGCCAACCTGGAAAGCCATGGTTCCTGGCAGAAGATGGGGGCGGTGGAGCCCTCCTGGAACGTGCCGGGCAGCCTGCCCGAGTGGAAGGACTGCGTGGTGGACCGGGCCCGGTCCATGTTCGAGCGGGACAAAAACCACAGCGCCGTCCTGATCTGGAGCTGCGGCAACGAGTCCTATGCCGGCGAGGATATCCTGGCCATGAGCGACTTTTTCCACGCCAATGACCCGGGACGTCTGGTCCACTACGAGGGCGTGTTCCACTGCCGGGCCTTTGACCGGATCAGCGACATGGAGAGCCGGATGTACGCCAAGCCCGACGAGATCCGCGCCTATCTGGAAAGCAAGCCCGCCAAGCCCTTCATCCTCTGCGAGTACATGCACGACATGGGCAACAGCCTGGGCGGCATGGAAAGCTATATCCGCCTGATCGACGAGTACCCCCAGTATCAGGGCGGCTTCATCTGGGACTATATGGATCAGGCCCTGTGGCAGGACGGCCCTGCCGGCCGCCGGCTGGGCTATGGCGGCGACTTCGGGGAGCGTCCCACCGACTACGCCTTCTGCGGCAACGGCATCGTCTTTGCCGACGGCGCCGAAAAGCCGGCCATGCAGGAAGCCCGCTACTGGTACGACACGCCGGCCCACCGTGCCGCCCACGACGCCGAAAACGCCCGCCGGGCGGCCGCCTGCGCCCTGCCTGCCCTGCGGGCCGGCGGTCCCCTGACCATCACCGAGGGCGACGTGAACCTGGGCGTCCGGGGTGACCGGTTTGAGCTGCAGTTCTCCTATACCGAGGGCGGCCTGGCCTCCCTGCGCACCGCCGACGGCAACGAGTGGATCTGGCGCGCGCTGCGGCCCGCCCTCTGGCGTGCCGCCACCGAAAACGACAAGGGCTGCGGATTCCCGATTCGGAGCGGCGCCTGGATGGCCGCCGACGCCTATCCCCAGGTGACGGGCTGGAAGGTAGAGGAAAAGACCGACTCCTGTGTCCGCATCCGGTATACCTTTGCTTTCCCGTCGGTGCCGGGCACCTCTGCCGACATCCTGTACACGGTAACGGGCAGCGCCCTGCGGATGGACGCCCACTATCACGGCACCGAGGGTGCTCCCGAACTGCCGGTGTTCGGCGTTCGTCTGTCCACCCTGCGGCCTGCCGCACGGGTCTGCTGGACCGGCCTGTCGGGAGAGACCTACCCCGACCGGTTCCGCGGCGCGACCTTCGGCCGCTGGACCGAAGAGCCCCACATCCCGGCTTATCTGGTTCCCCAGGACTGCGGCGTCCACATGGGCACCCACACCCTGACCCTGGAGCAGCAGAACGCCACCCGCCGCACCACGTCGTCTCTGACGGTGCAGATGGCAGACGGAAAGCCCTTTGCCTTCTCGGCGCTGCCCTACACGGCCCAGGAGCTGGAGAACGCCGCCCACCAGGACGAGCTGCCGCCGGTGAGCCGCACCGTCCTGACGGTGATGGGCGCCGTTCGCGGCGTAGGCGGCATCGACAGCTGGGGCACCGACGTGGAGCCCGCCTACCACATCAGCGGCCAGGAGGATCACACCACTTCCTTCCTCATCTCCTTCTCCTGACTTCGGCTTTTTCGTGAAAAAGCCTTGCAAAAAGCTTTACTGTGTACCATACACTCTGGCCGCTCTTTATAGGGTGACAGAGGGTTGCAGACTGTGCCGCGCTCACGCTAGGTTCGGGCTGCGCCCGGGTACGATGCAAACACGCCGGAATCTTTCCGGGATTCTTGCAGTTCCACGGGGCCGTTACGCTTCGGCTCGCTCCCGGCGTTTTTTCCTCTTGCGCTTAGCCGGTTTTTGCGGCGTGCCAAGGATGGCGCTTGCAAAAACCGGAGCGCAGCTCCGGGTTGCGGTGCCCTGCTTTTGCTTTGGGCGTCGTCGCGCCCTTGCAAAAGACAGACCGCTGCCCCTGCTCCGCCTCGGCTGTTTCTGCCGCAGGCAGCGCCTCGGCTGCGCAGCCAACTACAGCTCCCTGTTTCATCCACCGGATGCGGTCGCTGCCGTTGCCTGCGGCACGGTACGATGCAAACCACCTCAAAGCCTGATATTCTGACCCACAGAAAAGCTCTACAAAATCACAACTCCCCGTTCCTGCAAAAGGAGCGGGGATTTTTACTTCCCCCAGCCCTGCGGGCTTTCCTCTTGCGCTTAGCCAATTTTCCCAGCGGGCGGCAACGCGCCCTTGTGAAAATTGGAGTGCTGCGCCAAACACAGAGTCCGTTTTCTATTGTCGACGTTTTCCAAACAAAAAACAAACGCTTAACAATTAAAATATATAATAAAAATCTCCGCCCCTGTGGTAAGCAGAAGCGGAGATCCTATATTTATGAAACTTTCCCATGGACCTGAAAACAGCGCGCCGAACCAAAAGATCGATTGGTTCCGCAAAAACGCCGGACTTACTGGGGCGCAGCCCGGGAACTTCCTAAAGCGGCTGAAACCTCGTCGCCGGCAGGGCCTTGTGAGGACCACAGCAGTCAGCGGTACCAGGTGAAAAGTTTTTTGCCTACTTTTTTTCAAAAAAGTAGGTCAGTGGGCGGGGTTGAAATCGGTGGGGGAGACCCAGCCGCCCTGGTCCAGGACCTGGCGCATGATGCGGATGACGCCCTGATCCCAGTGGGGCGGGGCCAGGAAAGATACCCGGGCCCGCAGATCCTGGCTGCCATTGGCCATCAGGAACCCGTATTTGGCGGTGCAGAGCATTTCGGCGTCGTTGTAGGTATCGCCAAACGCCATCAGGTTGGCCGAAGTCAGGTTCAGGCTGCGTCCCAGCGCCCGCAGGGCGGCGCCTTTGTCCACGCCCCGGTTCATGATGTCCACCCAGTTGGCCCCGGCTACCGCCACCGAGAACCGCTCTCCGTACAGCTCGCCGTAGATCTTGTCGTAGGCCTCCTGGGAATTGCCCCGGGGCAGGTAGATGGTGTACTTGTCCGCCGGGACGTCCAGAACTGTCAGGTCGTCCACATAGGTCACGCGGGTGTAGAACTGGCCCAGCACCCGGGCATAGCTCTGGTACTGGCGCTCCACATAGGCGCTCTCCAGCCCGCACAGGACACCGATGTCCCCCGCCTCCCGGGTGGCAATGGCCATTTCCCGATAGTCGGCGGTGGGCATCCGGGACTGGTAGATGTCCCGGCCCCGCCAGCGGATGGCTCCGCCATTGTCCCCGATCAGGGCCATGCGGTCCCGCAGGTCGGGGAACATGGCTTCCAGAGTATAGAGGGGCCGGCCGCTGGCCGCGGCAAAGTAGATCCCCTCCTCTTCCAGCGCCCGTACCAGCTCGGTAAAGCCTTCGGGCAGCTGTCCGTTTTCATCCAGCAGGGTGTAATCCATATCTGAGGCGATCAGGCCGATGTGGTCGCGGTCCATAGCGTTTGCCCCCAAACCATCTTTTTCTCTTTGTGACGCGCTTGCAGCGCGCTGATTATCCCATGTAGCTGATATTCAGATCCAGGCCGCTGCTGCTCACGCCGGTCAGCTTGCCGGTACAGCTGCCCTGCCACATATCGCAATCCATGGCGGGGGCGCTGATGCCGTAGTGGGCGTTCCAGATGCGGTAGCCCTTCAGGGCCGACAGGTCCAGATGATTCTGGAACCAGCTGGTGGACGCATACACGCCGGGCTCATAGCCGTACTTCTTCAGCTCTTCGCAGAAGGCCACGGCACAGGCGGTGCGCTGCGCCTTGGACAGGTTGTCGGCGCGGCCGGTGTGGGAGGAGGTGCTGTACTCGCTGTCGAAGTAGACAGGGTAGTCCAGCTTGCGGCCATTCAGGACGTAAGCGCAGGCAAATGCCTCTTCCCGTGCCTCATCCTCATTGATGGCCTGGCTGAAAATGTACACGCCCACCTTCAGGCCTGCGGCCTTGGCTCCGGCGAAATGGTTTTCGAACATGGAGTCCAGCACCAGGGCGCCGGTCTCATAGCCGCGGTAGCCGATGCGGATGATGACAAAGGAGGCGCCGGCCGCCTTGACTTTCTTCCAGTCCACCTTCTGCTGGTAGCGGGAAACGTCGATGCCGAAGGTCACATTGTCCTGACGGACGCCCTTGGCGTCGAAGTAATAGATCTTGTCGTCGATGGTCTGCAGACCGGTCACCTTTTCGTGGGTGACGGGGTCATAATAATAGGTCTTGCCGCCCTCGGTGCGCCAGCCGGAATAGGAGGGCGTCTCTTTCTCGGGGAACAGCCAGTTGAACAGCCAGTTGAAGAACCAGGTGAAGCAGTTCTCTTTGTCCCAGTCGATGCTCTGGTTCTCCAGCATCAGGTTGAATTCCTCGGGGGTCAGGGTGATGCGGCCGTTGCTGTCCGGGGTGATGGTGGTGGCCTCATACCGGGCCTGGAGGGGGTCCTCGGCGGCCAGGGCGCTGTCCATCTCCTGCCAGACGTTCTCGCCGTCGGTGGCGTAAACCACCGGCACTTCCATCTCGGTCAGGCCGTTTTCTTCTTCCAGCACCGGCTGATTCACCGGCTCAGCCGCCGGGACCTCGGGCTCCACCGGCTCGGCGGCGGTTTCCACATCCTCCGCCGGGGCGGCGTTGGTATCGGTCACAGGCTCGCTGTCCTGGGGTGCGGCAGCGGGCTCCTCCGCTGCGGGCTCCTGGGGCTGCACGGCCGGTTCGGCGGGTTCTTCCGCCGTCTCGGGGGCAGTCTCCTTCACCGGCTCAGCGGCCTCCGAAGCGGCCTGCTGGCTCTCAGACACCTGGTCCTCATCCTCAGCAGCCGGTTCTTCGGCGGCCTGCTCCGGGACGGTGTAAAGGTCGTTTTCCTCATCATATACCGCCGCGGGCTCCACCAACAGGGTCTGCGGCTCAAAAATGGACGCCGCATACCCTGCGGCACCCGTCACAGTGAGGGTCAGAGCAATGACCAGTGCGGCTACGCATTGGCCCAGATCGCGGCCCCTTCCTGATTTTCTTGAAAACAAGGTCGAAATCTTTCGTCTCATTCCGTTTCGCTCAGCCTCCATAACATCCAGAAATTATGTTTTAAGTATACACCAGAATGCGCTCTGCCGTCAATCTTTAAAGGGGTCCGCCAGACGCTCCCGGGAGCGTCCCGGCTGCCGGCCGGGTTTCACAAGACAGAGGCTCACTGGGAGTAAAACGCTTCCGGAGACAGAATTATTGCACGTTTTTCCGGCAATTTCTGGCATATCGCCCAATTTTCCGGCGACATCTTGTTGTCTTGACACCTGTATGATATACTATGAGCCATCTGATGCAGAACATTTGCGGGCCGGAGGCCGGCCCTTGGACCGGAAAGGCGGTAGGAAGATGGAAAATGTGAAAGATTTCTTAAAACGCAAAGATATTGTCATCACCCCTCAGCGCTACCTGATTGAGGCTCTGGGCGCCATGGCGCAGGGCCTGTTTGCCAGCCTGCTGATGGGCACCATCCTGAACACCCTGGGCCAGCAGCTGGGGGTGGAGATGCTGATTACCATTGGCGGATACGCCTCGGCCATGAGCGGCCCCGCCATGGCCTGCGCCATCGGCTGCGCCCTCCACGCCCCCAACCTGGTGCTGTTCAGTCTGGTGACGGTGGGCTGGGCCTCCAACTCTCTGGGCGGCGCCGGCGGCCCTCTGGCGGTGCTGCTCATCGCCATTGTGGCGGCTGAGCTGGGCAAGGCCGTCAGCAAAGAGACCCGCATCGACATTCTGGTCACCCCGCTGGTGACCATCTTTTCGGGCGTGGCCCTGGCCCTGCTGATTGCAGCCCCCATCGGCGAGGCCGCCAACCGGGTGGGCACCCTGATTATGTGGGCCACCGAGCAGTCTCCCCTGGTGATGGGCATTCTGGTGTCGGTGATTGTGGGCGTGGCCCTGACCCTGCCCATTTCCTCGGCGGCCATCTGCGCCGCCCTGGGCCTGACCGGTCTGGCCGGCGGCGCCGCAGTGGCGGGCTGCTGTGCCCAGATGGTGGGCTTTGCGGTGATGAGCTACCGCGAAAACGGGGTCGGCGGCCTGGTGAGCCAGGGCCTGGGCACCAGCATGCTCCAGATGGGCAACATCGTCCGCAACCCCCGCATCTGGATCGCACCCACCCTGGCCAGCGCCATCACCGGCCCTCTGGCCACCTGTCTGTTCCACTTTGAAATGAACGGCGCCGCCGTCTCCTCGGGTATGGGCACCTGCGGCCTGGTGGGTCCCATCGGGGTGTACACCGGCTGGGTCAGCGATCTGGCCTCGGGGGCCAAGGCGGCTATCACCTCCTGGGACTGGATCGGGATGCTTTTGCTCTGCTTCGTGCTGCCCGCCGTTCTCAGCGTTCTGTTCTGCGAGATCGAGCGCCGGATGGGCTGGATCAAGGAAGGCGACCTGAAGCTGAACTGAGCCGTCTCTCCACACTCCCTTTTGTAATAGCGGGCGGCGTTTTTCACCGCTGGTTACTCCCTGCACCATGCCTTCCCGCCCCTGCCCGGCCTCCCGGTCGGACGGGGGCTTTTTTGCGCCGGACAGGCGGGTCCCGGCGGCCTGCTCCTTTTGCGGTTGTTTTGTATAATTTTGCAGTTATATTCCAACGTGGAGAAAACAAAATTCTCCCTCTGTTTTTTCTCATTTTTGGCATTTCTCGCACCGTTACGACATTTTTTCTATTGTTCACAAAAAATTCATACACGCCTCATAATCCGTCTCTATTTTTTTGGTACAAGATTAGTGAACTTCCTGCCAGCTGCATACAAAGCAAAAAACAGAGCTTTCCGCCCATTATGCAGAAATTTTACCTGTCAGCCGAGAAAAACATAGAAAAACATCTGGTCAAGACACGCGGAATATGCTATACTTGCTTTGTCCGCAATTCGGCCGGCACCGGGAGGGTTCCCAGCCGGCACAGGCAGGGCGTATCAACGCAGTCAAAGCAGCCGGTTTCCGGCCGGCAAGGAGACGGAAAGGAATTGTGTAAAACATGAAGATCGGATTTACCGAGCTGGTGGTCATCGTGATCGTGGCGTTCGTATTCATCGGGCCGAATCAGCTGCCTGAATACGCCCGCAAGCTGGGCAAGATGCTCCGCGACCTGCGCAAGTACACCAGCACCGCGTCCAAGGATATTCAGGAGAACATCGTCGAGCCCCTCAACGAGATCCAGCAGCCCATCAAGGAGGCCATGTCTCCCCTGACCGACATCAAGAAGGACCTGG
The DNA here is from genome assembly GCF_002160895.1 of Faecalibacterium sp. An122. GTDB lineage: Bacteria > Bacillota > Clostridia > Oscillospirales > Ruminococcaceae > Faecalibacterium. Next base: position 52,980 of record NZ_NFLL01000016.1, read on the forward strand.
ACAACAGCGTCAAGGACGTGACCAAGAGCTTTGCCGGCATCGGCAAGACCAGCAAGGCGGAAGTTGAGGCCCAGGCCGCCGTCGAGGAGCCGGTGGAAGAGCTGGAGGAGCTGAGCGAGGAGCCCGTCGAGGCTGCCGCCCCCGCCGCCCCTGAGACAGCCGCCGCACCCACTGCGGAAGCTGCTCCCGCCGCCGAAGCTGCCCCTGCCGCAGCGCCCGCCGAGGCCGCTGCCCCTGCCCAGGCTGCCGAAACCCCGGCTGACCCGGACAAGGCCCCCGCTGACCCCGAAAAGACCGCTGCGTCGGTCTGAGGCAGTCCACCAACCAAGCAGCAGGCCGCAGAATGCGGCTGTGTAGAGTAGTGATACGGGCCCAAAGCCCGGAAAGCAAAAAGGAGTAACAGATTATGCGTATCGGTACCACTGAAATAGTTATGATCCTCATTGTCGTCCTGATCATCTTTGGACCCAAGAACCTGCCCAAGCTGGGTAAGATGTTCGGCCAGACCATGAAGGGCTTCAAGGAAGGCATCGACGACGAGGACGAGGACGCCTCCAAGAAGGCTGAGACCAAGACCGAGAGCAAGAACAACGAGGAGTAATTGTGGCCACGAACATTAAGCACAGAAAAGGCACTAAGGCGGTGGACCCGGAAGGGAATATGACCCTGAGCGGCCATCTGAAGGAACTGCGCAATCGCGTGGTGATCTGTGCGGTCATCTACATCGTGGCGGCAGTCGGTTTCCTGACCATTGCCGATCAGCTGATCAACTTTCTGACAGCCATGGCGGATGGAGCGTACAACTTCATCTCCATCGATCCCCAGGAAAAACTGATCCAGTATTTCCGCGTGGCTCTGATCGCAGCACTGGTCGTCACCATCCCCTTCATCGCCTATCATGTATATGCTTTTGCAAGACCCGGCCTGAAGAAAAGCGAGAGCTTCTTCTTTGGTCTGGTTCTGGTGATGGGCCTGGGCCTGTTCGTGGTGGGCGTCATGTTCGCCTACTTCATTTCGCTGCCCTTCATGCTCAACTTCATGGGCACCCTGGAAGGCGCAGATTACATCGTTCAGACCACCAGTATTGCAAGCTACGTCAGCTTCTGCATCACCATCTTTTTGATCTTCGGTGCAGTGTTTGAAATGCCCCTGGTCGTCATCATCCTGTCCCGCATGGGCATTGTCAGCCCTGAATTCATGCGGAAGGCACGGGGTGTGATGATCGTTCTGATCTTCTTTGTGGCGGCGGTCATCACCCCGCCCGACATCGTTTCCCAGACCATGGTGGCCTTGCCCATGTGCCTGCTGTATGGTATCAGCACGGTCCTGTGCAAGATCTTCTACAAGAAGCCCCTGGCCGCCGACGACGAGGAAGAAGAGGCCGACCAGGACGACGAGGACTGATTCCCTGCGCCTCATCCCATCTTGAACAAGCAAAAACCCGGCAGACAAGCGGTTTACACCGCCGGTCTGGCCGGGTTTTCTTTATGTTGTCTCGCTTTTTGCCGCCGACCGGCCCGCCACCAGTCCGGACCCAAAGGCCCAATGGAGATTGAAACCGCCGCAGCTGCCGGCGCAGTCCAGGGTCTCTCCCACAAAGTAGAGGCCTCTGCACCCCTTGAGCTGGAAATCCGGCTCCACCTCTTTCAAAGAGAGGCCGCCGCCGGTGGTCTGGGCCTGTTTCCAGCCGCAGAGGGTGGGCTGCTCAAACCGCCAGCCCTTGCAGACCCGGGCCAATGCCTGCCAGCCCGCTGCCGGAACCCGGTCGGGCGAGGCCGCCAGCCCTGCATCGGCCCAGAGGGCCTCTCCCAGCCGCTGGTCCAGCAGGCCCTGCCAGAACGCGCCGGGGTCAGGCAGATGGGCGGCACGGCGGGCAAACCATCCGGCCAGGGCATCGGCTTCCTGTTGGGGGAAAAGGTCCAGGGACAGCACCGGCCGGACCGGCCCCCGTCCCGGCGCCAAAAACCCCGACAGCTGCATGACGCAGATGCCCGACAGGCCGTAGTTGGCGAACTGGATTTCCCCTTCTTCCCGGGCCAGCGGGGTTTCCCCGTCCAGCAGGGTGACCACGCCGCGGGCCCGCAGGCCCGACAGCTTCTGCATCCGGGCCGGGTCCCCGCAGCGCAGAGGGGTCAGGCAAGGGTAAAGGGGTTCACAGGCCCCGCCGCACCGTTTGGCCAGGGCAGGCCCAAAGCCGCCGGTGCCGAACTGGGGCCCGGCGCTGCCGCCCAGCGCGCAGATGACCCGGTCGGCGGTCAGGAGGCGCTTGGCGCCCCCTTCCTCCACCTGGACGGCATAGCGGCGGCCCTTCTGCCCCAGCTCCAGAATGCGGCAGCCGGTGCGGCAGGAAATTCCCAGCCGCTCCACCCACCGCAGCAGCAGCCCGGTGAGGTCGGCGGCCTGATTGGAATAGGGATAGAGGCGGCCCTCCTCGTCGGCCCGGGTCACCAGCCCCAGCTCCTGGAACCAGCCCAGCACGTCCGCCCGGCCGATGCCTTCCAGCAGGGCTGCCAGCTCCCCGGGCGAGGCGGTAAAATACCGCCGGGGATCGCTGCTGGCCTGGTTGTCCAGGTTGCAGCGGCCGTTGCCGGTGGCCAGCAGCTTTTTGCCGGGAGCGGGGTTCTGGTCCAGCAGGGTGACCCGCACCCCTTTGCCCCCGGTCTGGGCCGCCCCGATGGCGGCCGCCAGGCCCGACGCCCCCGCGCCCAGTATCAGAATCTCTTTCATCTCGCCTGCCCTCCCGTTGTCTTGGTGGGTTCAGTATAACACAACCCGACGGGGTTGACAAATCCTTAAACCTGGTCCCGCAGTTCGGTCATATCGGCCCAATACCGCTTGGGACAGTGGTTCATCCGGCCCCGTTCGTTCCGGCGGCCGGCAATGGCCAGGGTCTCATAAAACTGTTTCCACAGCCGCTGACACTCGGCCTCGGCGGCGTCCGGCTCCGGCAAAGTCAGGGGCGCGGACAGCTTTTCCAGCCGGGTCTGGCCCCCCTGATGGAGCAGCACCTCGCTGTGGGACGCATCATAAATCAAAAAGTCCTCCCCGCCGATGCGGGCGCAGAAAAAGGGCCGCAGCAGGGGGAGAACATGGTTTTTGGGGTGAACCACCGCGCCCAGCATCCCGCCGCTCTCCTCAAACCGGACGAAGCCGCGGAGTTTTTCCGCCTCCCACTGGACGTTTCGCTCCAGGTTATTGACGGCGGCCACTTCGGGGCGGCCCAGCTGACGCAGGGCACCCGGCCCCACCGAAAAGGCATGGTGCAGGAACCGGAGCAGCACCAGTTCTTTGTCCGCCTGCCCCGACAAAAACGCCACGGCCACCTTCTCGCCGGCGGCAGGGCCCAGTTTGGCCCGGATGCCGCGGCGGACCCGGGCCGCCCGCTCAGGGTCGGTAGGGATATCCCGCACCGGGCAGAGTGAGGGCTGTTCCGCCTCGGGGTCCCAGATGGCAAAGGGCAGTTCCCGCCGGGCAAAGCTCTCAAACACACAGCAGAAAAAGCCCGCCAGACTGCCGTCGTAGCTGTAGATAATATCCGCTTCCCTCAAAGGGCGTTGACCAGGCATCGGACCGCCTCCTCTTTCACCAGCCGGCCCGCCAGCTGAGGCGGGGTGCCCTGGGCGGCCAGCTGCTGGACGGCGGGCGCGCTGAACAGGCTCAGCTGTTCACAGCCCGCGTTGAATACCCCGGGATCAATGAGGGCGTGGGCGATCCGCTGCCGCCGGGCGGCGCCGCGGCCTCCCTGGGCCCCGGTGAAGCCCCGGCAGGTGATGAAATATTGAGCCCGCTTGAGGACCACGCCCATCCGCTTGAGTTCCTCCAGGCCCAGAGAGCCCTGGCGGCGGGCGGTGCGGATCCGCTGGGCGCTCTTGACCCCGATGCCCGGCACCCGCAGAAGCATTTCGTAAGGGGCACGGTTGACGTCCACCGGGAACAATTCCAGGTGACGGATGGCCCACCCGCACTTGGGGTCCAGGTAGGGGCTGAAATAGGGGCTGGACTCATCCAGAATCTCATCCGCCCGGAACCGGTAAAACCGCAGCAGCCAGTCAGCCTGGTACAGCCGGTGCTCCCGGACCAGAGGCGGTTTGGTGTCCAGGGCAGGCAGGCGGCTGTCCTCGGTCACCGGGATATAGGCCGAGTAAAAGACCCGCTTGAGGCTGTATTTGTGGTAGAGGCCCTCGGTGAGCCGGAGAATCTGGTAGTCGTTCTCGGGGGTGGCCCCCACAATCATTTGGGTGCTCTGGCCCGCCGGCGCAAAGGCCGGCGCATGGCGGTAAAGGGTCATGGCCTCCCGGCTGGCGGCGGCCGAGGCGGCAATCTGGCCCATGGGGCGCAGGATATCGCTGCGGCCCTTGTCGGGGGCCAGACGTTTCAGGCTGCCCTCGCTGGGCAGTTCAATGTTGACGCTGAGCCGGTCAGCCAGGCAGCCCAGACGCTGGATCAGGGCCGGGCTGGCGCCGGGGATGGCCTTGGCGTGGATATAGCCGTGAAAGCCGTATTCCTCCCGCAGAAGCCGCAGCACCTCGATCATCCGTTCGGTGGTATAGTCGGCGCTGCCCAGCACAGCGCTGGACAAAAACAACCCTTCGATGTAATTGCGGCGGTAAAAGGCGATGGTCAAGTCGGCCAGTTCCCTGGGGGTGAAGGTGGCCCGGGGCACATCGTTGCTGCGGCGGTTGACGCAATAGGCGCAGTCAAAGGAACAGCAGTTGGTCATCAGCACCTTCAGCAGGCTGACGCACCGCCCGTCGGCGGTGAAGGCGTGGCAGCATCCGGGCGCATAGCAGCTGCCCAGGCCTCCCGGCCCGCTCCGGCGGCCCGAGCCGCTGGAAGTGCAGGCCACATCGTATTTGGCGCTGTCCGCCAGGATGGTCAGCTTTTCCATCACCGACTGTTCCATGATTCACTCCCCCTGACCGGGGCGGCTCACCACTTGGTCTTGGTTTCCACCACCCGTCCGGCAATGTGCAGTTGGTTCAGGTCCTCGCCCTTGATCACCAGCTCGCTGTAATTGGGGTTGAAGGGCTGCAGCACCACACAGTTTCCCCGCTGAATATAGCGCTTGAGGGTGCCTTCGCCCTCATCTCCATAGATGATGACTCCCAGGTCCCCGCTCTCCAGGGTGTCCTGGCGGTGGACCAGAGCCAGGTCGCCGTCCTGAATCCGGGGCTCCATGCTGTCTCCGCGGACCACCAGATAGAAATAGTTGGCCGGGTCCTTCACCCGGGCATACTCTTTTCCGTAGTCCTCCTCAAAGGCCAGGGCGCCATATCCGGCCTTGACGGTGCCGATCACCGGGATGAGGCTCTCGGCGTAGCCGCCGAAAAACCGGCTCTCGGTCTCGGTGAGGGCGGCAGCGGGCCGGTACAGGCCCAGCAGATAGTCGGCGGTGGTGCCCAGAATCCCGGCAATGCGCGCCACGGTGGAGGGGTCGGGAGAAGATTTTCCGCTCTCCCATTTGCCCACGGCCTGCTGGGTCACCCCCAGTTTTGCAGCCAGTTCGGCCTGGCTGAGCCCCTGCTTTTTGCGGCACTGTTTCAGCAACTCAGAAAACGACATGGAAAACTCCCCTTTGCTCATCGGCATTACGCCGGTTATTGATGGTTTTATTATACAACCAAAAAGTGTCCATGTAAAGAGCATCTTCCAAAAAAATCAAATAAAAGTTGTATTTGCTCTTGACAACGACCAAGTTATGGTTTATCATAAAAGCGTAAGAACAACTTACCGTTGTCCACGTGGTTGTGGATCTGTGCTGAGGAGGTATCTTGGATATGAAGTGCATGTTTTGGAAGTGCTCCATTCTGGCAGCAACCCTGGGTATCCTGATGGCGCTGGGCGCCCTTGCAGAAGGCACCCTCGGGCTGGCGGCGACTGCCGCCTGCATCCTCGGCGCAGTGTATGCCATGCGCTGGTTCTGGGCCATGGAACAGCGGGCGGAACGTCAGGCCGCCCGCCGCCGCAAAGCGCGCATTGTCCCCCGAAGCGCCTCCGACCGCTCTTCGGCAACCTGTCCGCGCGATACTTTGCAGGCCGCATCCTGACCCTTTTCCCATAAAAACACCCCATCCGCCCCGCGCACAGAGCACGGAGGCGGATGGGGTGTTTTGTGTTTATCTCAGGAAGAGATGGCAGGAATCAGAGGGGTTGAACGCCAAACCAGCCCTGAACGGTGCGGAGAATCTTCTCGGGGATGGTCAGGGGGCGGGGCACATTGACGGCCACATCGGTGCCGGTGCCTGCGCCTGTGCCGGGCGCAGCCGAGCCGGTGACCTCCAGGCTGACGTTGCTGAAGGTCACGCTGCAGTTGCGGGAGACATAGAAGCCCACATAGATGTAATCGGAATCCACCGCGGTCAGGGGGTAGTCAAAGCCCGCCGAAGCCGGGGCATTGGCGCCGTAGGTGACGGTATAGCCGTCGGCGGTGCCCACAATCTTCAGGTCCACCGTATCCCCTGCGGTGTAGACGTTCTGGGCGGCGGGACCATCGTACAGTTCGCCGCTCTTGCGGCCAAAGCCGCTGAACGCGCCCTGGTTCCGGGTGCCGGCGGCCACATAGTCGCCCATGGTCTCGGGAACATAGGTGTCAATGTACAGGTCATCCCGGGCCATCAGGCCGAAGGACACCTGGTTGTTGGCAGCCATGCTGTGGACGGTGGCGGTGGCCGACAGGGTGAAGGTGGTTCCGGCGGGGAGCTGGACATAGTACATCATCAGGCCGTCCGAGCTGCCGGCAATCTTGCCGCGGTTGTTGGCCACACTCAGGGTGATGGAGCCGTCGGCGTTGACCTGGGCGGTGAAATCACCGCCGCTGATCTTGTCCTGGCCGCCCACATCGCCAAAGACGGTGCCGTTCCACACACGGCCCGAGGCGTCGGTGTAAGCGGGCCAGAGGGCGCTGGCGGCGGCGGGGGCCTGGTAGCTGCTGACCTCATAGTCGGGGTTGGCGGCGTCGGCAAAGTCGGCCTTGTAGCTGGGCTGGGACTTATTGCGGCTGTAGGCCTTCAGGGGGCTGTCGGCGTTGGCGATGAGCCAGGCGTTCATCTTGGCGCCGTAACTGTTGGTATGGGTCTTGTCCAGGCCGGTGGGGACCAGGGTGACGCCGTCGGCGGCATACTTGGCGCCGGTGAAGGCGTGCATCCACTGGGCGTCCTCACCCATTTTGACGTTCAGGTCCCGGGTGAGCTGGGTCAGGTCGATGCAGGGAATCCCCAGCTGGGCGCACATATTGCGGATGGACTGGGCGTAGTCGCCGCCCTCAAAGACGTTGCCGTAGGCCTCCACCGTCTGGGTGACATGGCCCGACTCGCCGCTGTAGCTCTCGGTGGTGTTGTCATCGGTGAGGCGGACAATGGGGGTGCAGACAATGGGGGTGACGCCGGCAGCCAGAGCCGGCTGGATGTAGTTCACATACAGGCTGTTGGCAAAACTGCCGGGGGTGGTGTAGTCGCCGTTGGGGTTGGTGTAGCGGGCGGTCTCGGTCTTTTCGTCGTTGTGGCCGAAGCCGATCAGCAGGAACTGCTGGGTGTCGGAGGCGGTGCCCATGGCCGGGACCTTGTCGCTGCCCTCCAGCAGGGTCTTGTAGCTGTCCATGGTGAGGAAATCCTTGCTGGACGCGCCCGACACCGCCAGATTGTAGACGTTGGCGTTGAGGTAGTTGTCCAGTTCCTCGCCGTAGCCCTCGCGGGGCAGGTAGTAGTCGTCCTCAAAGCCCGAGACGGTGGAGTCGCCCACCACCCAGATGGTGGCCTTGTCCGGCTCGGACTGGCCCCAGGCCTCGCCGCCTGCGCCGGCATTGCCGCCGGTAAAGCTCTTGCCGATCTGGTTCAACAGGAGCAGGCCGTGCATATTGATGGAGCCGTCGGCGTTGCGGGTGGGCTCACAGCGGGTGTTCAGGTTCCAGAACCAGAAGCGGGACACCTTGGTCTCGGAGGAAGAGGTGTTGTGGCTGGACTGGGTCTCGGTGTCCCAATAGTAGTTGGTCCGGCCATAAATAGCGGTGCTGGACTGGCCCTGGGGGCTGAGCTGCTCGCCAATGTCCTTGCCATCGGTGCGGAAGGACAGGACGCCCTCCGCCTCATAGCCGGTGACGGCGTTCTTGTCGCTGGTGTACAGGGCCACGTTGTAGCTGCCGTTGTTAAAGCTGGTGGAGTTGTAGACCTTGATGTCCAGGCCCGAGTTGGAGTCAATGCCCTTGGCCTTGTTCTCATAGGAGATGGAGTTCTCCAGGACGTGGGCGCCCGCCATGTTGGAGCCGCCCATCTTGAAACCGTTGCCGTTGCCGGCATCCATCTGCCGGGCCTTGGAATCAATGGTCAGGGTGCCGTTGGCGTCGCAGGAAACCGAGGCAAAGGTCCAGTCCTTCTCGGTGCTGTCGGGGGTCACCTTGATCCAGCCGTTGCGGTAGGCCACGCAGTTGCGGATGGTGGTGGCGCCGATGGAGCCGGTGGCCACCTTGGCGAAGAAGTCCCAGCCGTCGTCGGCGTTGTAGGCGGCGATGCAGCCGTCAAAGACGTTGCCCTCGCCGGTGGTGAGCTTGGCGGCGAAGCCGTCGGCGTCCTCCATCTGGGAGTCGGCGTTGTTCATGGAAGAGCAGTTGCGGATGGTGTTGTAGCTGGGCCACTGGGCGATGGTCTCGGCCGAGGAGCCCGACACCTGCAGACCGGTGTTGCCGTTGTTGTAGAAGTTCATCCGTTCCAGGGTGCACCAGCTGCCGGACAGCTGCATGCCCTTGGAACCGTCGGCGGTGTTGGTGACGTTCACAAAGCTGACGTTCCAATAATTGCCCCACAGCTCAAAGCCGGTGCCGCTGCGGCCAAAGTCCAGAATGGCATAGCCGTTGTCGCCCTTCAGGGTGATGGGCTGCTCGGCCGAGCCATTGCGGCCGCGGGAGACCTTCAGCAGCTTGCCGCTCAGGTCGTAGCTGCCGGGCTGCAGCAGAATGGTCTGGCCTGCGGCGGCGTAATCCAGAGCGGTCTGCAGGTCCACGGCGTCCTCATAGCTGGAGCCGCCGTTGGTGCTCTGGCCGGCAGGGGTGACGTAGACGGTGCTGCCGTTGCCCACGGTGCGGACGCTGACCGTCTTTTCAATCGAGGCGGTGTCGTAGCTGTCCAGCACCTCAAAGGCCGAAATCTTATAGGCCGGGTCGGGGGTAAACTCCACCCGGAAGGTGGTGGTCCCGGCGATGGGGTAAGTCCGGGCCAGATCGGTATTGGCGGTGACGGCCAGGCCCTGCTCCAGCAGGACGCCGTCCTGATACACGTTGGCGGTGCCGTTGGCGTTGGCCTTGAACACCAGGGTGTAGCTGGTCTCGGCGGCGGTGGCCGGACTGGTGATCTGGTAGTCGGTGGGAACCTTCTCCGCCTCCTGGGGATGCCAGCCATTGGCGTTCCAGGCGCTGGTGGTGAAGGTGATGTTGGAATAGGTCACATTCATACCCCGGGCTGCTGCAAAGCCCACATAAGCGGTCTTGTCCTGCACCATCATGGGATCATTCAGCTCGCTGTAGGCCGAAACGCTCTCGGCGTTGGGGTCCTTGGCGGGGATGTAGAGGGTATGCTGGCCCAGAACGCTGCCGGTGGTGCCGTCGGCATTGATGGCATACTGGGTCACGATGTAGGCGTAGTCGGTTTTTTCCAGGCTGACGCGGTAGGTGTCGCCCTGCTTGATGGTGGCGCCGTTGGGATCAAAGCCCTGACGGTAAACCTTGAGGGCGTCGCTGTCGATTCTGGAAGGGTCGCTGATGCCGGTATAGCTGCGGACGCCCACCATATCCTTGGTCTCGCTGGAGCCGTTCATGGCGTCGTAGGGCAGTTTGGTGCCGGTGACCGACACCAGATTGGACTCAAAGCTGGCGGATTCGCCGGTTTTGCCGATGGCGTCCCGGATCATCAGGGCGAAGCCTTCCTGGCCGTCGGGAGTGGGGTTGACGTAGTCGATGGTGACATCGGCCTGAAGGTAGAAATTCTCCTTGCTGGGGTCAATGGTGGTGTAATAGAGGCTGATGCCGTCGGCAGGGTCGGACGAAACGAACTTGCCGCCCTTCTTGTTGATGGTGCCATCCTCGTTGTAGGTGCAGGACGTCATCACAATGTTGCCGTTGATGCCGTTGTCCGCCTGGACGGTGTTCAGGCTGTCGCTGGTGGACGGACCAAAATAGGTAAACGTCCAACTCTTGTCTGCGCTGTTCTCCGCACTGGACGGTGCCGCAGCCAGCGCGGACGGCATCCCGCTGACCATCATGGCCGCCGCCAGCAGTGCCGACGCCAGCCGACGCCCGCGCCCACGGCGCGGTGCTCTCTGTTTCCTCATTCCTTAATTCCTCCTTGCCGCCTGACCAATGCAGGCCTTGCATCTTCCCTGCTGCCGCTTTCATTCGGTATGCGCGCAGCAGGGCTTGTATACATTTATCATACAGCATTTGTGTCTTTTTGCAAGAAAAACTTGTATCCAAACCCTAAAATTGGCAAAAAGCACATTTGCGGCAAAAATTCTTGGCTATTTTCACAATCAAAATCCCACTTGACAAATAGGTTTCTCCTCCGCTTTTTCGAGAAAAAGCTTGGCAAAAAGCTTCACTGTGTACCATCAAGTTGCCGGGTCTCCGGCACTTCCGCGGGACCGTTACGCTCCGGCTCGCTCCCGGCGTTCGGAGCTGCGCTCCGGTACGATGCAAACTGCCTCAAAACCTGGTTTTCTGACCCACAGAAAAGCGCCATCTTGTGGTGCCCTGAATTTTCTGCGCATCAAGCATGATGCTTGAAAATTCAGACCGCAGCGTCAAAGGCTGAAACACAGGGTTCATTCTATACACCGGATAGTTCCTATATAACAAACAATGCGAGGGCCAGCTCGTGAGAGCCGGCCCTCGCAGAGGGACCCTATCTTTCGTGACGCAAAAGTTCTTTTGTTTTGGTGCGATCAACAACAGAAGGAATAGTGGTTA
>NZ_NFLL01000017.1 GCF_002160895.1 Faecalibacterium sp. An122
GGCCGGTGCGGCAGCGGGAGCGGGTGCAGGTGCGGGGGCAGCGGCGGGAGCAGGAGCTGCGCCTGCGGCGGTCTCCTCCACGCTGACACTGTATGCGACGCCGTTGACGGTAATGGTATAGTACTTCATCGAAAAACCCTCCTGAAAAATCAGCTTATGCGGAGCCATTTCAATTCCGTCCAATCGGAGGACATGTGCGTCCGATTGGACACATCCAGGGAAATTGACCGGCGAGAGTGTGCGGGCCGCCCTTGGCGGCGCGTGCGCGGTTCGCCGGGAAATTTTGTCGGAAAGGGGGATACCAGGGGGAAAACATTTCTGTTCTGCGTATGCAGGCAGAAATGGGTCCCCCCTGGAGCGCGCCCCGCGCGCTTTTTACAGCGCCATGTTGCCGTGCTTCTTGGGCAGGCGGGAGGCGCGCTTGGTGCGCAGGATATCCAGAGCGGCCACCACGGCGGAGCGGGCCCCCGCTGCGGCGCAGGTCATGTCGGCGGCGCCGGCGGCCACAGCGGCCTGGGCGCTGCACACGTCCTTGGCGTAGGCGGCAGCCTTGGCCTGGGTGGCGGCGGGGATGCTGGCCGAAGCGTCCAGCTCCTCCTTATACAGCACCGAGACGGCGGCCGAGGGCTCCAGCGGGCTGACCACGCAGCCCTCCACCGCGATCTTCAGGTCGGCGGCGGCCAGAGCGATGTAGACGGGGCCCACGGCCTTGCCGGCCAGCAGGCAGACCCGGGCGGTGGTGGCGTCGGCATAGGTAGCGGACAGGCGGGCAGCCTCACGCATGCCGCCGGCGATATCGTCGGCAGCGCTGGGGACAAAGCCCTCGGTATCCACCACCGTCACCACCGGGATGCTGAAGGCATCGCACAGGCGGACAAAGCGGGATGCCTTGGAGGTGCAGCTGTGGCACAGCTTTTCGCCGGTGACCACAACGCCCACCGCCTCGCCGGCGATGGTGGCCAGGGCGGTATAGACGTTCTTGCCGAAGCCGGCGTACAGCTCCACGGCGCTGCCTGCGTCCACCAGGGCGGCGGCAGCCTTTTCGGGAGCCAGGCCGTCCTTGAAGGCGGCAGCCGGGGCCTCGAAGTCAAAGCAGGCGGGGCCGGCCAGGTTGTTGGAGGGCAGCATCCCCACGATGCGGGCGGCCTTGGCGGCAGCCTCGGCGGCGTCGGGGGCCACGATGGCGGCCACGCCGGCCTTGGCGGCGGCGGCAGCGGTGCCGGCGCCTTCCACCTTATCCCCCTTGGCGGCGGAGGTGAAGGGCGGGGTGAAGAACAGCTCGGCCCCCTCGGCCATGATGCAGACGTCGGCGTTGGCGGCAGCCAGCGCGCTGGAACCGCCGCAGACGCCCAGGACCACGGCCACCTGAGGGATGACGCCCGACACCTTGGCGATGGCGGCGTTCAGCTTGGCGCTGGCGGTCAGGGCGTCCAGGCCCTCGGCCAGTTTGGCGCCCGCAGCCTGGTAAAAGGTCACCACCGGGCAGCCGGTCTCAGCCGCCAGGTCCAGCAGGCGGACCATACGGTCCACGTCCTTTGCGCCCAGCGCGTCGCCGTTCTGCCAGAGGGTGTACACCTGCTGGCCCCCGGCGCAGCCATAGGCGGCGCTCACCGCGCCCTGCTCAAACAGAGCCGTGGAAACACCGTCATCGTAAAACCGGGCAAGAATATCTTTTTGGTTCATCTTTGAAGCCATGATCGGACCTCCCTGTTCCCTCGGGCGGCACAAGGCCGCCATATCTTTCACAATTGCCCTTATTATACTATTTTGTCAGCTTCTTCACAAGTACTTTTGTACCATTTTTCCCTCTTTCCAGGGAAAACCCCGCCTCAGCCCCGGCGTTTGGGCCCGGCGGCACGGTTTTTCACCGGGCCGTCGGTCCGGCGCGCCGGTTTGGCGGCTTTGGCGGCCGCGGCGGCGCTGCGGGTCTGGGCCCGGCCCTTGGCGGCGGCTGCACGCAGGCCGGTCAGCTCCTGCTTGGTCAGCTCCCGGTACTTGCCCGGCTGCAGCATGCCCAGCTTGACCACGCCCTCGGCGTTCCGCTTGAGGCGCACCACCTGCAGGCCCACCGCCTCGCACATCCGGCGGATTTCCCGGTTTTTGCCCTCCCGCAGGGTGATCTCCATGACGGTGCGGCCCGGCTCATCCACCACCACGTTGATGGTGCAGGGCAGGGTCTTGGTGCCGTCGTCCAGCACCACGCCCGAGCTGAGCTGGAGAATCTGGCTCTCCTCCGCCCGGGGCTGCACCGTCACACGGTACAGCTTGGAGATGCCCCCCGAGGGGTGCATCATGGCGTTGGCAAAGGTGCCGTCGTTGGTCATCAGCAGCAGGCCTTCGCTGTCCTTGTCCAGCCGGCCCACCGGGTACAGCCGGGCCGGAATATCCGACACCAGGTCCATCACCGTCTTGCGGCCCAGCTCGTCGCTGGCGGTGGTCACATAGCCGCGGGGCTTATACAGGGCCAGGTAATACAGCTTCTGTTCCTTATCAATATAAATCCGCTCGTCATCCACGTGGAGGACGTCCCGGTCGGGGTCCATCTTGTCCCCCACGCTCACCACCCGGCCATTGACCTTGACCCGGCCCTCGGCGATGATCTGTTCGGCGGCGCGGCGGGAGCACAGCCCCTGCTCGCTCATAATCTTCTGAATGCGTTCCAATGCCATAATGTTCTACTCCTTGTGCGCCTCCCGGCGCTCAAAACCTGTGGGAATGTTTTTACATTTCGTTGTCGGCGGGAGCCGGGGCGGCCTCCGCTTTTTCGGCCTTGTCGGCCTTGTCGGGCAGCATGGACAGGATCTTGTCCACCAGCTCGGGCAGCATATTCAGGGCCCGGTCCACGCTGTTGGAGGGATCGGACAGCTGGATGGTGCGCACCAGGCCGTCCTTGATGACCAGGAAGGCCACCGGCCGGATGCTGACGCCGGCGCCCGACCCGCCGAACAGGTCGCCGTTGGCGGGGTTTTTGCCGGCGCCGTCGGCGCCGCCGGTGCCGAAGCCCAGGGAAATGCGGGATACCGGGATGATGGTGGTGCCGTCGTCGGTCTTGATGGGCTTGCCGATGATGGTGTTGGCGTCGGCCATCTGGCGCACCTTATCCATCGTTGCGCCCATGAGCCCCTGAATCGGATGTTCAGCCATAGATTTTGGCCTCCTTACAATCAATCAAACAGTGAAAACGCGGGCGGGGCCGAAAGCCGTTCCGGCCCCTGCCCTGTGAATGCCTCTACCGGTCAGTATAACACATATTAAAGGAATACGTCCAGTACCTTTTCCCGATAGAATTCGATGAGAACCCGCACCGCCGCTATAAAAACGAACAGTGCCCGGGCCGACACCCGGAAGGACACCCGTCCCGCCGGGACGGGGGCGTCCGCCTCCACGCAGGGCACCAGCCGCAGCTCCTCAAAATCCAGGTAGACGAACCGGTTGACCAGCCCCAGCGCCGGGTACAGCCAGGCGCAGGCCGCGCCATAGTCCCGGGCGGCCTGGTCCGGCTCGGCGCCGGCCCCCACCGGCCACACCACATGAATCCGGGTGATGCGCAGTGCGTCAAACACGGCCCGGGTCATCCGGCCCGCACCCCGCAGGATGGTGCAGAGGGTCCCGAGGGTGAAGCGGGCCTTTTCCCGGGGTTTGGCGGGGGCTTTCTGCTTTTTGGGGCGGGGAGGCTTGTTCGCCGCCCGCTTCTGACGCCAGGCGGTCCACTTCTCTTTCAGTTTAGACCAGGCGCGGGCAAAAAAACCAGGTTTTGCCGGCGGACCGGAAGCGGCTTCCTCCGCGGGGGGCGCGGGATACCGCCAGACCGGAAAGGTCAGGCCCAGCGCGCCCGCCCGGACTTCCAGGGTGCCGTCGGTCTCCCCTTCCGGGTCGCCCTCCCACGCCACATCGGCGCAAAAGGGAATCACCAGACCCAGCACAGCCAGGGCCAGCACCACCCCCAGCAGAATCAGCACCGCCCGCAGCACAAACAGCACGGCGGCCGCCACGGCTCCCAGAATGCTCATGCGGGGCCCTCCTTTCCTTCCTCCGCCTCGGCGCGGATGGGCGGCAGGTCTTCCAGGCTGGACAGCCCGAACACCCGCAGAAAATGGTCGGTGGTGCGGAAACTCACCGGCCGGCCCGGCAGGTCCAGCCGGCCCGCCTCCTCGATGAGGCCCTTTTCCAGCAGGCCCGCCACGCTGGAGGAGGAGTCCACCCCCCGCACCTGTTCAATGAAGGCCCGGGACACCGGCTGATTGTAGGCGATGACGGTCAATGTCTCCAGCGCCGCCGGGGACAAAGGGACCGCCCGGCGGGTTTCCAGCGCCTTGCGCACCCAGTAGCCATACTGGTTTTTGGTGGCCAGCTGCCAGTGGTCCCCCAGATGCAGCAGGGTCAGGCCGCTGGACGGGGCCTCGTACCGCTTTTGGAGGGCGGCCAGGCCGGCGGTGATTTTGGCCTCGGGCAGTTCCAGGGCGGCGGCCAGCTTGTCCGCCCCCACCGGCTCCCCGTGGGCAAAGAGGACCGCTTCCAGCAGGGCCTCCAGTTCCATATGCTCCATGGTTTATCCTTCCTCCTTTTCCGCCGGGGGCGGGGCCGGACGGGCCAGGCGGCCCCGGCGGATGGTCAAACCCCCGTCCCCGGCGATTTCCAGGCGGCCCGCCCGCACCAGTTCCAGCACCGCCAGAAAGGTGGCCACCGTGGCGGACACCTCCTGATCCGGCGGGAACAGCTGGTCCAGGCGGCGGGCTTTGCCGGCCGCCAGACGGCGCAGAATGTGCACCACCCGGCTCTCCACCGACACAAAGGGGGCCGCCACCAGGGGTTCAAAGGTCTCCTGGCTCACCGGCGTGGGCTTGACCCGGCCCGCCATGGCCTGCCAGCTGTCGGCCAGAATCTGGGCCGAATGGTGCAGCGGGTACAGCGGGTCGGCCTCCAGCCGGGCCGGGGGCCGCACATACACCGTCACCTCCGCCGCCCGGGCCCCCAGCTGGGCCGCCAGACGCCGGCACCGGTCGTACTCAATCAGGCGGCCGGTCAGCTCCTGCTTGAGCTGTTCGGCCTCCTTGCTGCGGGGCAGCAGCAGCCAGCTCTTCATCTCCACCAGCCGGGCCGCCATCTCGATGAAGCTGCTGGACACGTCCGGCTCCTGGATCCGGGCCTCGGTGACCACCGCGGTGTACTGGTCGATGAGGGCCAGAATCGGGATGTTGTGCAGGTCCATCTTGTGGGCCTGTACCAGGGTCAGCAGCAATTCCAGGGGGCCGTCGAAGTCCTCCAGATGGAACGTCAGTTCTGCCATCCCGTCACACCTTCGTCCCGATGAGGCTATAGTAAGCGGTATAGGCCAGCTGGTCCACCCAGCCGGTGCCCTCATACAGCAGGCCCCACACCGCGTTGGACATCAGGGCGATGGGCCCGTTGAGGGCGCCGTACCACACCACTGCCAACAGGATGGCCAGAATCACCTTTTCGTAACGCATCACCCCGAAATACAGCCGCTGGGGCAAAAACACCAGCAGCACCCGGCTGCCGTCCAGGGGCGGAACCGGGATCAGGTTGAACACCGCCAGGCCCACATTCATCAGCACCATATAGCGTAAAAAGTAGGTGGCGTACAGGGTCAGGTCATTTTCGGGGGCCCAGTAATAGACAGCCTTCCACACCGCCATGGACAGATAGGCCAGAATCAGGTTGGCCGCCGGGCCCGCCAGGGCGGTGATGGCCATGCCGGCCTTGGGATGCTTGAACCGGCGGGCGTCGGTGGGGACCGGCTTTGCCCAGCCTACCCCCGCCACCACCATGCAGATGGTGCCCAGCAGGTCAAAGTGGCGCAGAGGGTTCAGGGACAGCCGCCCGTGCTGGCGGGCGGTGGGGTCGCCCAGCAGCCAGCTGGCCAGCGCATGGCCCGCCTCATGGCAGGGGATGGCCACCAGCGCCACCAGCAGCCGGGTGAGATAATAGATACCCATGGTCATAGGGTTGGGTTCCTCCGTTGTTCCTTAAACTCTCCCCCCGGGGGCCTGCGCCCGCCGCGGGGATGGTTCCATGATACTATTTTTTCCACCGCCGCACAAGGCCTCACATCCTCTCTTTGCAAAAAACCGCGATCTTTTTTGAAAAGGTACTTGCATTTTTCCGCCGCGTCTGGTAAAATGATAGGGCTGATTACACTGTATTGTTTTGAATTCCCTTTCTGATTTCACTTCATAGGAGGTGCGAAAATCATGGCTAAGTGTGAATGCTGCGGCAAGGGCGTGACCTTTGGTATCAAGGTCTCCCACTCTCATCGCCGCTCCAACCGTACCTGGAAGCCCAATGTCCGCCGCGTCAAGGCGGTCGTCGACGGCTCCCCCAAGTACGTCTATGCATGCTCCCGTTGCCTGCGCGCTGGCAAGATTACCCGCGCTGTCTAAGTCTGTGGTGTATGTTGCCGGTCACGTTTGGCGTGGCCGGCTTTTTGTTTTATTGTGCAGAAAGAGGTGTTTTCTATGGCGCTGCCCGGCGATCCCGTCATGCTGCTGAGCGTTGTGAACCTGAAGCTCCGGGACTACTACCCCACCCTGGACGCCCTGTGCGAGGACCTGGACGTGGACCAGGCCGATCTGTGTGCCAAACTGGCCGCGGCCGGCTACCAGTACGACCCCCAGCAAAATCAGTTCAAATAACGACGCAAGGAGGCTCTGCATCATGATGGAAGGCATCTATTATAAGGAATGGAGCGCGGCCCTGGGCCGGGACATGGAGTTCAAGGTCTACGGCACGGCGGGCGTGCCGGTGCTGGCGTTCCCCTGCGAGGGGGGCCGGTTCTACGACTGGGAGAACAACGCCATGCCCGACGCCGCCGCCTGGCTGATCCAGAACGGCCGGATTCAGCTGTTCTGCGCCGACAGCATCGACGCCGAGGGCCTGCTGAACGGGAGCCTGTCTCCCCGCCGCCGGGCCGAAATGCAGGAGAAGTACTTCTGCTACATCACCGGGGAGCTGGTTCCCCGGGTCCTTGCCCTGAACGCCGCCGGCAACGCTGCCAAAGCCGCCTCTGCGGCCGAGGCGGACAAGCCGGCCGAAAAGGCCGCCGCCCCCAAGCCGGTGCTGTGGGTGACGGGCGCCGACCTGGGCGCCTACCAGGCGGTGAACTGCCTGCTGCGGCGGCCCGAACTGTTCTGCGGCGCCATCGGCCTGTCGGGCCGGTACGACGTGGCCGGCCGGATGGGCGGCGCCGAGGACGATCTGGCCCTGCGCAACAGTCCCCTGGCCGCTCTGGCGGTGGGCCTGCTGGACAGCGCCGACAAGGCCGCCCTCCAGGGCCGGCAGATTCTCCTGTACGCCGGCCAGGCCCAGGACGGCCGGGAGCCGGAAGCTCTGGCCTCCACCCTGGCCCTGGACGAGGCCCTCAAGGCCGCCGGCATCCCGGTATCCACCGAGATCTGGGGCCAGGACGTGACCCACGAGTGGCACTGGTGGGCCCGGGCCTTTGACGTGTTCACCAACCGGCTGTTCAGCTGAGGGAGGGAAAAACCATGCCTGCATTCATCACCGGCGCCCGGGGCCACGACTTCGGCCGCCATACCCCCGCCGACCTGCTGGGAGCCATCGGGCAGGCAGGCTTCGCCTGCACCCAGCTGGCCTACACCAAAGCGGTGGAAGGGGTGTCCAGCTACAGCGACGTCACCCCCCAGCTGGTGGAAGCCACCCGTCAGGCCGTCCAGGACACCGGGGTCTCCATCGCCGTCTACGGCACCTATGTGGAGCTGAGCTATGTGGATGAGGACCGCCGCAAGGCCGAAGTGGCCAAGGTCCTGAGCCAGATCGGCAACGCCAGGATTCTGGGGGCCCGCTGCATGGGCAGCGAGACCACCCCCATGGCCAAGCAGCCCGGCGTCCGCCGTCAGGATGCCCAGGAGGCCCTGCTGCGGAGTCTGGGCGAGATTCTGCCCGCCTGCGAGGAAGCAGGGGTGCTGTTCGGCATCGAGTGCGTCTACCACCACGCCATGAACACCCCCGAGGCCACCCGGATGGTGCTGGACACCATGGCCAGCCCCAACCTGAAAATCATCTGCGATCTGGCCAACTACATCGGCGCCGAAAACGCCGCTCTGGACGACCAGCGCCGCATCTGGGACAAGGTGGGCAGCTGGTACGGCGACAAGATCGCCGCCGTCCATTTCAAGGGCCAGGCCTTTAAACCCGACGGCAGCCACTATTCCACCAGCCTGGAGGATTCCGCCATCGACTATGCCGGCGGCTTCGCCATGCTGCGCCAGCTGCCTCAGGCCAGCCTGCCCGTCCTGCGGGAGGAGGCTGTCCCTGCCCGGGCCGCCAGCGACATCGCTTTCATGGAGCAGTTCTACAAATAAATACCGCGGGGACCTCTCCCCTGTTTGCGCCCTGACCGGACGATGCACTCGAACGGTCGGGGCGCTTTTGTTTTTTGGATGGCGGGAGCAACCTGGAGTCCGGAGGGATGGTTTTCTTGTGCTTTGCTGCCCTACCTTTAACACTTCTTTTCTTTTTCGTCTTTGTTCGCTCCGCTGGGGCCAGAGGGCCAGGGAGGGGGTTTCGACTCCCCCTCCCTAGGCCCTCTGGACTCCCTACCCACCCTAACGACCAGGGTCTGAACCCTGGACCCAAAAGAAGTGGTCGCTCTGGGCAAAAGCCTAAAAAAACGCGACGGCCTTGGCCCGTTAAAACTTCGAGCGCTTACAAAAGACGGCCCGGTTTTTTCTTAACGGCTTTTGCCCGCCGCTCCGATTGGTACCATATGCTCGCCCGGGCGGGCTGGTGGTGCTATGTTTTCAGGTATAAGAAAAGACCCCGGTTCCTGATGGAAACGGGGTCTTTTTTGTGGTTTTGGGGATCAGGCCGTCTTTTGGCTTTGGGCGGTCTTGTCCTGCATGCCTTTCAGGACGTTGTAGCCCACCACGCCGCAGATGACCACCGCCGCGCCGACGAAGGCGAACCGGCCGATGGTCTCGCCGTAAAACAGCGCCACCAGCAGGGGATTGAGCACCGGCTCAATGCCGGACACCAGGCTGGCGGTGACGGCGGGGGTGGTGCGCAGGCCGATGGTCAGCAGGATGTAGGCCACCGCCACCTGGAAGACGCCCAGAATCACCAGGCTGAACAGGGCGGTGGGGGCCAGAGGCTGTTCCTGCAGCAGGAAGGGCAGGCCGGTCACCGCCGACAGCACGTCACCCCAGAAGACCGCCGAGATGGCGTCGCTGTCGGGGAAATCGTTCAGCAGGAAGACGCCGCCGTAGGCCGCGCCGGACAGGATGGCCAGCACATTGCCCAGGGCGCCGCCGGCCTCCAGACTGTCCACAAAGAAGAACAGCACCCCGCCGAACACCACCACGCAGGCGGCGATGTCCAGTTTCTGGGGCCGGCGCTTCCAGAACAGGGCCGAAAAGACAATGACAAAGATGGGGGCGGTGAACTGGAGGACGATGGTGTTGGCGGCGGTGGTCAGCTTGTTGGCCACGGAATAGAGGGCGTTGGTGCCGAAGATGCATAGCGAGCCCAGGAAGATCCACCGGTTGAACCGGGGTTTGTGGCGGATGATGGCCAGATAGATGCCGATGACCACCAGGGCGATGAGGGTGCGTGCGCCGTTGATGGACATGCCGTTCCAGGGGATGACCTTGATGCACAGACCGCCGATGCTGTACAGCAGCGCCGCCAGAAAGACGCATAAGGTGCCGGTGTGTTTGTTCATGGGATGATGCCTCCGTTTCTCCGTCCCAAAAAGGTGATTTCGTGTTGCAGCAGGGCCCGGCGTCACAGCAGCGGGGAGAGCTTGCGGACAAAGAGGTCGATCTGCCGGTTGACAAAGACCGGGTTGTCGGTGTTGGAGTTGTGGCCGGCGGCGGGCACCCAGACCAGAGGCAGGCCCTCGCCCTGGGCCCAGGCCCGGTTATAGCGCTGGGTGGAGGCGGCGTGGTCCCGGATGCCGCACAGCAGCAGGGCGGGACAGTCGATCCGGTAGGGGAGGTTGGCGGCCATGGCGTCGGCCAGAATGCGGAAGCCGTGCCCGGACAGGGCGGCGTATTCCGCATGGCCGTAGCAGTCCATCATCTGGCGCATCAGGGCCTGGCCGTAGGGGGTCTCGGCGCAGCCGATGGGACCGGCGCTCCGCAGCAGGTCCCAGGGGATGGCCTGGTACACCGGTTCGCAGTGGCGCAGCATCCAGATTTCGGCGCTGGTGGTGTAGGGCCGCTTGAGGGGGGCCGAATCAATGGAGATGAAGCCGGCGGCCTCGTCGGGATAGGTCTGGAGGAAGCTCTGGGCCACATATCCGCCCATGGACTGGCCGATCAGGCAGAAGGTGTCCACCTGTTCCTGCTGGAGGATTTTGTGGAGCCAGTCGGCCATGTCCCGCAGGGTGAAGTCCAGATGGAAGGGCCGGGATGCCCCGTGGCCGGGCGCGTCCCAGACCAGCAGGCGATACCGGCCCTCAAAGGATTCGATTTGTTTTTGGAACAGACGGTGGTCGGCGGTGAGGCCGGGCAAAAAGACCAAAGTCATAGTCTCCGGTGCGCTGAAATCGGTCCAGTAATGAATATCCCCGCTGAGGGTAGAGAAGATGTGCTCCTGCATGAAGCTGCCTCCTGGAATGTTTTTGACCGATTATATCAGGTTTTGCATCCGGCTTCAATCCAAACCTGCCTACTTTTTCGAGAAAAAGTAGGCAAAAAGCTTTTCACTGGGTACCATACACTTTCCGGGTCTCCGGCCGTTCCGCGGAACATTTACGCTCCGGCTCGCTCCCGGCGTTTGCGCCTGCGGCGCGGTGCGATGCAAGGTTTTGCGTGGCCTGGCTTCCCGTCACGTCCGGACAGCTCCCTATATTTGCCCTGCGATAAACACCACGGCCATGTCCGTTGCAGAGAATTCGGGCAGCGGCAGCCCGGAGCTGTACCTCGGTTTTGCGCGCCCCCGCCTTGATGCACCGAACATGCAGGGCACCGCAGGAGTGCGGTGCTCCGGCCTCTTTATCAGCTGTTGGCCCTCTTACTCCGCCCAGCGGGCCACGGCCTCGGACAAAAACCGGGCGCAGCCGGGGAGATTGCGGTCGTAGTAGGCGGTGAAGCGGGGGTCTGCCACATAGAGGGCGGCGATGCCCCGGTGCTGGGCCGCGTCGCAGGTGGGAATGGTAAAGGCCAGCCACCGGCGGTGGAGCCGGGTCAGGGCCTGGCCTTCCGGCCCGTCAGGGGAGGCCCCGGACCGGACGGCGTCTTCCAGCCGGGCGAGGATTTCCTGGTCCAGGCTGGTCCATTCCTGATAGGCCGCAGGGGTCATCCCCCGGATGGCCTTGTGGGCGGCGTCCACTGGGCCGGACCCGTAGCGGCGGCGTGCCTCCGGGCCGTAGTCGGCCTCGTTGCGCCGGATGGTTTCCTCTTTGAAGGCTTCAAATTTCTCGTGGTCGTTCATGATCTCGTTCCTTTCCTGGGCGTCGATGGTCCGCTGGACCGAATCAATCAGCCGGTCCAGCTGGCGGCGCCGGGTTTCCAGGGCGGCCAGATGGCTTTTCAGGGCCGCCCGGCGGTCAAAGGAGGGGTCGTCCAGGTACGCCTTGATCCGGGCCAGCTCCACCCCGAGGGCCCGGTAATAGAGAATGTCCTGCAGCCGGTCCACCTGGGCCGGGCCGTAGCAGCGGTAGCCGTTGGCCGCGATGCGGCTGGGCTTCAGCAGGCCGATCTGGTCGTACCAGCGCAGGGTGCGGGTGGTCACCCCCGACAGGCGCGACAGTTCCTGAATGGTGTATTCCATGGTGTGGTTCCCTCCTTGAGGCCAGTATAGCCGTTGACGCCGCGTCAATGTCAAGCCCCCAGCGGGAAAAAAGCCCGGCTGTGCCCCGGACAACAAAAACCGCCGGCCCCGGCGGGGGCTGGCGGTGTATGGGGGAAACGCTGCCTGTGCAGAAAGCTGAAATTGCGTGTGTCAGCCCTGCTGCTGCAGCCAGAAGAAGCCGTAGGGCGGCAGGGTCACCGAGCCGGAGAAGGTCTTTTTCTTGCGTCCGGCGGCGGTCATGTCGCGGTAGGTGCCGGCGGGCAGGGCCACCTCGTGGGTGTCGCCGCCGAAGTTGAACAGGCCCACCAGGGTCTGGTCCCCGCCGGTGCGCACCAGGCCCAGAACGGCCACGTCCCCGGTGTCCAGGGTGCGGACCTGAGCCGACGCCTCAAAGGCAGGAATGGTGCGGCGGAGGGTTTCCAGCTGATGGAGGCCCTGGAAGATCCGGCCGGCCGGTGCGGTCTTGTCGGTGCGCTGGGCTGCCCGGGTCCAGGGCAGGGCGCCGCGATGGACGTAGCGGCTGTCGGCGGCCTTGGCGGGGTCGTCCTTGTAGGTGTAGTCGTTCAGCTGGCCGATCTCGTCGCCGCTGTACAGCATGGGGATGCCCGACTGGAACAGCATCATGGCGTGGAGGGTCAGGTCAAAGCCGATGGCGGTGTCCACCTGGGCGGGAGTCTGGGCCGACTCCAGGCCGCACATGCTGGCGGTGGTGCCGCAGAACCGGGCGTCGCCGGTGGTGGGGTCGTCGTTGTACAGCTCGCCCCGGCTGACACTGCCCTCGGTGCGGCCCTGGAAGAAGTCGTTCAGGTACTTCTTGTGGGGTACCTCGTCCATGCCCCAGGTCTTGAGGGTGTCGTAGTCCAGGCCCCAGCCGATGTCGTCGTGGCACCGCAGATAGTTCAGGAACACATATTCCTTGGGCAGGGTGCTGACGCTGTCCAGCTGCTTGCGCAGCAGGCGGGTGTCGCGGGTGGCCACCGTGTGCCAGGTGGTGCACATGGTGGTGACGTTGTACAGCAGATGGCATTCGGGCTTGTCCACCGTGCCGAAGTAGGGAACCACCTTCACCGGCTCCATCACCACTTCGCCCAGCAGGATGACGCTGGGGCAGACGATTTCGCCGATCATCCGCATCATCCGGACGATGGTGTGGACCCGGGGCAGGTTGCGGCAGCTGGTGCCCAGCTCCTTCCAGATGTAGGGCACCGCGTCGATCCGGATGATGTCCATGCCCTGGTTGGCCAGGAACAGGAAATTGTACATCATCTCGTTGAACACCCGGGGATTGCGGTAGTTCAGGTCCCACTGGTAGGGGTAGAAGGTGGTCATCACATAGCGGCCGTCCTCCAGGCGGGTGAAGTTGCCGGGGGCGGTGGTGGGGAACACCTGGGGCACCGTCTTTTCGTACTCGGCGGGGATTTCGGGGTTGTCAAAGAAGAAATACCGGCTCATGTACTCGCCGTCCCCCGCCAGGGCCCGCTGGGCCCACTCGTGGTCGCAGCTGGTGTGGTTCATGACAAAGTCCATGCAGACGTTGATCCCCTTGTCATGGCAGGCGGAGGTGAGGGCTTCCAGGTCCTCCATGGTGCCCAGGTCGGGCCGCACCGTGCGGAAGTCCGCCACGGCGTAGCCGCCGTCGTCCCGGCCCTTCACCGTGTTCAGGAAGGGCATCAGGTGCAGGCAGTTGACCCCGGCCTCCTGCAGGTAGTCCAGCTTGCCGCGGACGCCGTTCAGGTTGCCGGCGAAGTTGTCGATGTAGAGCATCATGCCCAGCAGGTCACGGTGCTTGTACCACTCGGGCTCGGCCTCGCGGGCGGCGTCCCGGGCCTTGAGGGCGGCGCTGCGCATCTCGGCAAAGCGGTACATCTGGTTGCACAGCTCGGCGAACATGGAGCCATTGTCGTACAGCTCCATGTACAGCCACCGCAGTTCGTCGTGGTGGCGGGCCAAACGGGCCCGAAAGAGTGCGTCTTCCTGTTCGGTCATACGGCATCGATCCTTTCAATCATGATCTGGACGGCGGGGTAGTCTCCCTGCATGATGGGCAGTGTCAGCCCGGCATGGCACAGGGCGGCGCCGGTGTAGGTGTGGTCGGTGAGGGTCTCATGGTAGAGGGCGCTGGGGTCCAGGCCCTTGAGGCGGACATGGATGGGCCAGGGGTTGGCCTGGGGGTCGATGACCACCACGCTGACCATGGCGCGGCTCTGGTCCTGGGCGGTGAACTGCCAGGCGGTGAAGCAGGTGTCGGTCATGGCGTCGGTCAGGCGGTCGTAGCGGCCGTTCAGCACCAGGGGCTGCATCTCCTTGCACTGCTGGATGTGGCAGCGGACCTCGTCCTTTTCGTCCTCGGTCAGGCGCTGCAGGTCCAGCTCATAGCCGAAGGTGCCGGCCATGGCCACGGTGGACCGGGTGGACAGCAGGGTGCTGCGTCCGGTCTGGTGGTTGGGGGAAGCCGAAACATGGCTGCCCATGGCGGCGGGAGGATAGCCGAAGGAGGTGCCGTACTGGATCTTGATGCGGTGGATGGGGTCGGTGTCGTCGCTGCACCAGATCTGGGGGCAGTAGGCCAGCATGCCGGCGTCAAACCGTCCGCCGCCGCCGGCGCAGCCCTCGAACAGAACTTCGGGGAAGTCCCGGGTCAGGCGGCCCAGCAGGTCGTACAGGCCCAGCATATAGCGGTGGGCGGCCTCGCCCTGGCGCTCGGTGGGCAGCAGCCGGCTGAACACGTCGGTCATGTTGCGGTTCATGTCCCACTTGATGTAGGAGATGTCGTGGTCGGCCAGCAGCTGGTGGAACAGCCCGTACAGGTAGTCCACCACGTCGGGACGGCCCATGTCCAGCACCAGCTGGCTGCGGCCGGTGGTGGGGGCCCGGCCGGGAATGGTCAGTGCCCATTCGGGGTGAGCCTTGTACAGTTCGGCGCTGGGGCTGACCATTTCGGGCTCGATCCACAGGCCGAACAGCAGGCCCATCTCCCGGATCTTGCCGATCAGCTCGTTGAAGGTGCAGCCCAGCTTTTTCTCGTTGAACTGCCAGTCGCCCAGGCCGCTGCGGTCGTCCACCCGGCTGCCGAACCATCCGTCGTCCAGCACCAGCATCTCCACGCCCAGCTCCTTGGCCTGGCGGGCGATGTCCCAGATGCGCTGGGCGTCAAAGTCCATGTAGGTGGCTTCCCAGTTGTTGATGAGGATGGGGCGGGGACGGTCCCGCCAGACGCTGCGGATGATGTTGTGCTGGAGGAAGTGGTGATACTGCCAGGACAGCTGGCTCAGACCCTTTGCGCTGTAGCTGAACAGCACTTCCGGCGTCACGAACTGCTCGCCCGGGGCCAGGGTCCAGCGGAAATCGTCGTCGCTGATGCCTGCCACCAGACGGGTGGAGTGCATCTGGCTGACCTCGCACTCGATCTTGAAGTTGCCCGAGTAGACCAGCATGGCCCCCAGACATTCGCCGGCGTCCTCGGTGGTGTGGGGGGCGGCCAGGATGGCGAAGGGATTGTGCTGGTGGCTGCTGGCGCCGCGGGCCGACCGCAGGGTCTGGATGGCGTGGGCCAGCGGGGTGCGCTCAGGCTGACGCTCCATGCAGTGGCGCCCGTGGAAGTGGATCAGCTCCCACTCGCCGAAGGGCAGGTCCAGGCAGGCCGAAGCGGCCTTGTCCAGCTGGATGGCGGCGGAGCCGCCGTTTTCCACCAGGGCGGCCCGGGTGATGACGTCGGCGTCGTGGTAGACGCCGTACAGCAGCACCACCGTCAGGCCGGTCACCGGGTCCTTCAGGGTGAGGCGGAGGGTCTCGCACTCGCCGCCGTTGTCAAAAGCGGCGGGCAGGCCGGGCAGCTCGTACTTGCCGGGCAGGATCTCCGCCCCGGCAAACCGCAGGTCGGCGGCACGGCTGCCGTCGGCGGCGGTGAGGCGCAGGCAGCCGATGCGGTAGTCGCCCACCCCGCTGCCGGTGTATTCCTGGCAGAGGGTGTCCAGGGAGTAGTCGCGCTGGGCGTCCAGCCCGGCGGGCTGGGGCGAAAAACCGCAGTCGGAGCGGAACTCCAGACCGCGCAGGTCGGCCTCGCCGATGGAGGGACCGTAGTACAGATGATGCACAATGCCCAGCTCATCGGCCCACAGCTGATAGCTGGTATGGGCGGTGTGGAGGGTGATCAGGCCGGTTTCGGGGTCTTTACGGATACTCATAGACAGTATCCTCCTTCTTTCAGCATTATAACCTGAAAAATGGCGCCCAGCCAATCTGGGGGCCGGGCACCATTGCGGCAAATGGGGTGGCAGGCCGCCGCCTGCGCCCGCGGGGGGCAGGGCAGGCGGGCCGGACGCTGCCGGTCAAACAGTGCAGAGGGTGACGCGCCGGCTTACTTGCCGCCGGTCATGGCAATGCCCTGGATGAACTGCTTCTGGAACAGCAGGTAGATGATGACCATGGGGACCATAGCCAGCAGGCTGCCTGCCATCAGGACGGGGAAGTTGGTGGTGAACTGGCCGTTCAGGGTGGACAGGCCGGCGGACAGGGTCATCATGTTCAGGTCGGTGTTGCAGATCAGAGGCCACATCAGGTCGGAGTAAGCAAACACCGCGGTGAAGATGGCCAGAGCGGCCATGCTGGGCCCGGTCAGGGGCAGCATGACTTTATAGAAAGCCTGCCACTTGTTGCAGCCGTCCAGATAGGCGGCCTCAGCGATGTCGTTGGGGATGGCAAGATACGCCTGCCGCAGGAAGAAGGTGCCGAAGGCGGAGACCAGGCCCGGGAACACCAGGGCGAAGATGGAGTTGGTCATGCCCACCTTGGCCAGCATCAGGTACTGGGGAGTGATGAAGATCTGGCTGGGCAGCATCATCTGAACCAGGATGATGGCGAACAGGGCGTTCTTGAAGGGGAAGTGGAGCTTGGCGAAAGCGTAGCCGGCCATCGAGCTGAAGATCACAGCACACACCACGCGGAAGAAGATCAGCAGGGCGGTGTTGATGTACAGGTTGACGAAGGGCAGGCTTTCGAGGGCGGTGACGAAGTTGTCAAAGTTCCACTGGGAGGGCAGGATCTGGGGCGGAATGGCCATGCTCTCGGCCTGGGTCTTGAAGCAGGTCAGGACCATCCACACAAAGGGGAAGATCATGAGGATGCTGCCCAGGATCAGGACTGCATAAGTGAGAGCCTTGGTAACCCGCTTGGAGTTTTTCATGCTTTTGGTTGCAGTAGTATCCATCTTTTACACCTCGTAATTGACCCACTTCTTCTGGCCGATGAACTGGATGAGGGTCACGGCGCCGATCAGCAGGACGGTCCAGACGACGATGGCGGAGGCATAGCCCTTGTCACCGGCGATGAAGCTCTCGCGGTAGAACAGGCTCATCAGGGTCTGGGTGTCGTTCAGGGCGGGGTTGGCGTCGTCCACCATCATGTAGATCAGGTCAAAGACCTTCAGCGAACTCATCAGACGCATAATCAGCACGACGAACAACGTGGGGGAGACCATGGGCAGGGTGATGCTGAAGAACTGGCGCACCTTGGAAGCGCCGTCCAGATCCGCTGCCTCGTACAGGCTGACCGAGATGTTCTGCAGGCCAGCCAGCAGCAGGACCGCGTCGTAGCCGATGTTGCTCCAGATCTGGACGATGGAGCAGGTAATCAGCACGATGTGGGAATCCGTCAGCCAGCCGATGTCAAGGCCCAGCAGTGTATTAATAATACCATATTGTGAGTTAAAAATCCACTTCCAAACCATGGCCACGGCGGCGGGAGCGACGACCATGGGCAGGAAAAAGATGGCGCGGAAGGTGGTGCGGCCGCGGATCTTGCTGTTCAGCAGGACGGCCACGATCAGGGACAGGAAGATGCCCACGGGCACCGTCATAATGCAGAAGAAGATGGTGTTGCCGGTGGCCTTCCAGAACTCGGCGTTCTGGAACATCTCGATGTAGTTGTCGATGCCCTCAAACTCGAACTCGCCGAAGGGCAGGGACTTGGAAAAGCTCATGTAAATGGTCTCGATGAAGGGCCAGATGTTCAGCACGATCAGACCGATGATGGTGGGGGCCACCATGATCAGACCCCAGACGGCTCCGTCGCGGCCCAGTTTGGACGTTTTTTCCATGATGTGCCTCCTTTATTCTTCGTAGTACTCGGCGCTGGCCTGGTCCACAATCTGCTGCATCTGGTTCAGGCCGTCGTCCAGGGAGAGGGCGCCGGTGTAGATCTTCAGCAGGGTGTCGCTGACCGGGGTTTTCCACTCGGGACGGGCGGCGTTGTTGACACTCTGGACGCAGTAGTCGAACATATCAATGAAGCAGGTGATGTTGATGGGGTACTGCTCGAAGCAGCTGACCCAGCTGTCCTCCATGCCGATGTAGGCCGGGATGGCGGCGCCGCTCTCGCCCTGGATGCGCTGGCCCTCGGCGCTGCCGAAGAACTTGAGCACGTCCATGACCACATCCAGATGCTTGTTGGTCTTGGTGGTGGCGTAGGACAGGCCGTTGGAAATGGTGGCCCGGCCGTCGCCGCTCATGGGGTTGGGGCACTTGGGCAGGACGGCCACGTCCCACTTGCCCACCATGTCGGGATAGTTCTGCAGCTCAGGCAGGATGTTCCAGTCGCCCTCCAGGAACATGGCGCCCTTCTCGGAGAAGAAGGCGGTGCCGGGGGCGGTCTCGGCGAAGTAGGTCTGGGTGGGGCACCAGTCGTACTTCTGCAGGCCGATGTAGAAATCCATGGCCATCTTGGTGGCGGGATCGGTGAAGTTGCCGCGGGTCTTGTCCTCGGTCAGGATGCTGCCGCCGGCCTGATAGACGAAGTTCCAGTAACCCAGCTGGTCGTCGCCGTAGGCCATGTAGCCGTAGTAGCCGGTGGCGTCGTAGATCTTCTGGGAGGCTTCCACCAGGGTGTCCCAGGTCCAGGTCTCGTCGGGGTAGCTGACGCCGGCGGCGTCAAACATCTCTTTGTTGTAGACCAGGCCCACGGTGTCCTTGTCCTTGGGCACGGCGTAGAGGACGCCGTCCGAGCCGCTGGCGTTGGCCAGCGAGATCTCCGAGAAGTGCTCGGTCTCCACAATGCTGGAGCAGTCCACCAGCTTGTCGTTGTCGGCGTATTTCAGGATCTCGTTGGTGTGCATCCAGAAAATGTCGGGGGCCTGTTTGGCCATGGTGGCCGCCTCCAGCTTGGTCCAGTACTCGTCCCAGCTGGTGACCTGCACTTCGATGGTGACCTCGGGATGCTGGGCGGTGTAGGCATCGCACATGGCCTGCATGCCGTCCCGCTGGAAGACGTCCCAGATCTGGAAGGTCAGGTTGACGGTGCCATCGTCCGAACCGCCGCAGCCGGCCAGACCCATGGCCGCCAGCGCAGCGGTAGCCGCAAGGAACGAACGGCGAGAAATCTTCTTCATAAGCCATCTCCTTTGATTTGCTTGGGTAAGGGGTTGAAGGATGGGAATGCGCTTGTCCGGACAGCTGGTCAGACAGGACTGTTCCTATTTCGTCATTGTGACGAAAATATGAACAGAAAATTATGCGTTGTGCACATTGCATAATTTTTACTCCACTCTTGTGGAAATATTATACATTGTATGGAGGGGATTTTGAATGCCACAATGCAGTTTTTTATATTCCATTTTCTAGGAAATATAGCTTTTTAGTTGAAATGGGGACGCATTATGGTATATAATAAACCCGGGAGGTGTTTGTCGTGGATCAAGAGATGAAAGACCCCGAAAAACTGAAGTTTCATGTATTCAAGGACGAGCGTTTCATTGATCTGAACCTGTATCAGTTCGGCTGGGAGCGCACCAGTCCCACCCATTCCTATGGGCCCTACGCCCGCAACCATTACCTGTTTCACTACGCCATTGCGGGCCGGGGGGTGCTGCTGGCCAACGGCAACGAATACGAAATCCCGGCGGGACACGGGTTTTTGATTGTGCCGGGCCAGATCACCACCTACCGTTCCGACCCGGAGGACCCCTGGGAATACACCTGGCTGGAATTTGACGGCCTGCGCGCCCACGAGAGCCTCCATCTGGCGGGAATCAGCGGCAGCCAGCCGGTCTATACCCCCCGCACCGCCGAGGCGGGCCGCCAGGTGCAGGAGCAGATGCTGTACATCGTCAACCACGCCGACGCCAGCCCGGTGCACCTGATCGCCCACGGCTTTTTGTTTCTGGACAGCCTGGTCCAGTGCTCGGCGGGCCGCCGGTGCGGCGGCGAGCGCCGGGTCCGGGACTTTTACGTCAAGGAGGCCCTGACCTTCATCGAGCAGAACTATCAGCGTGACATCTCGGTGGAGGAAATCGCGGCGGTCAGCGGCCTCAACCGCAGCTATTTCGGCAAAGTGTTCCGGGACGCCGTGGGCGAAAGCCCCCAGGCCTACCTGCTCCACTACCGGATGGCCCGGGCCGCCCAGCTGCTGAAGGAGACCCGCCTGTCCATCGGGGAAATTGCGGCCCAGGTCAGCTACGACAACCAGCTGCATTTTTCCCGCGCCTTTAAGAATGTACACGGCATCTCCCCCCGGGAGTACCGTTCCACCCACCTGCTGGAGCCGCCCCAGAAGCTCCAGCCCTGACCGCCCGACGGCTGTATCTCTATATTGTATTGCGCCGCGCGCATAAAAATGCCCGCCCCTGCCGGGAGCTGACGCTCCGGAAGGGCGGGCTTTTGGCATAGATGGGATGTTTTTTCGCTTTTTGCTTGCACATTTTGCCAGAAACAAGTATACTGGACACGCTGTGTGACAGAATCAGAGGAAAATATTTTGGGTGCAAATCGCGAAAATTACAGCGTATATTGCGGCGCTGTGCGCTGAACATCCACGAATATACAAAAGGAGGAACCGATATGAACAAAGAAGAGGTAAAAACATGGCTCAGCTGGACCAAAATTCCCAGGCGTGTGCCTCTGGTGATGGGGGCGGTGGCGCTGATTGCCGCCATCGGCATTTTTCTGGGGCTTCAGATCGGAGAAAGCAAAGATCACGAAGCGCAGGTCACCGCCCTTTCCACGCTGGAAAGGATTGTGAACGTGAGCGACCTGTCCACCTTTACCGCGGTATACAATGGAATTGCTGAGGTAACCAACGAAAAGAACCCGGACAAAGTGGATTTTTATGTGTCTTATGAAGCTCAGGTGGAAGCCGGCATTGACTTTTCGGCCATTGAAATCCATATGGAAGGAAAGACCATTACGGTGGATCTGCCGGAGGCGAGAATCAATGATGTGAGCGTAGATATTTCGTCCATGGATTTCATGTTCTTCAATGACAGAGCCAATACGTCCACTGTGTCGGAGCGAGCCTATAAAGCATGTGAAAAGGATGTGCAGGCCGAGAGTGAAAACCAGGGAGCTATCCTTGAGCTGGCGCATCAGAATGCGCAGAATGTGATACGGGCACTGGTTCAGCCGGTGATCGAGCCGATGGGTGAGGAATACGAACTGGTGGTAAACTGAGGGGTGAAGAAGATGAAAAAAGCAAAACGTGCGGCATGTTTCCTGCTGGCAGCTGTGCTGTGCCTGACGACAGGATGCGGCCAGAAGAAAGAACTGGATGCCGAGCCAAGCATTTCCGAGATGCGGGCCATCTGTGACCTGGCGGTAATGGAATGCTACTATCATAATGTGGCAAAATTCCAGCAGGAGGTGGACGGCATCCTCTGGATGGGCGGCGAAAAGAACTTCTGGGTGGAATACAGCGGCGTGGTGGAATTCGGCATCGACGCTTCCTATGTAAACATTGAAGCAGATGACACCCGCCTTACTGTCACCATTCCCGCGGCGACAGTGCAGGACTGCCGGGTGGAATCTTCCTCTCTGAATGAGGATTCCTACATCGTGGCCAAAGATTCCAAAGACATCACCGCCGAAGATGAAGTGTATGCGTTCAGCCAGGCCCAGGCGATTTTAGAAGAACAGGCCAGCCAGGATGAGACACTGCTTTTGCAGGCTCAGCAGCGGGCCCAGACCCTGCTGGAAAATTACATTAAAAACCTGGGTGAAGCCGTGGGCAAGCAGTATACCATCCAATGGGTGTACCTGGATGCAGAGGGGAACCCTGTTCGTTCCAACAACTCGACCACCGCGAACTCCGCCGAGAGCGGCGAAAAATAAAGGATAAAAAGAAAGACAGCCTCATCCCGGTTGGCAGGTGCCGACCTGTGGGATGAGGCTGTTTCTTTTGGTTTTTTATTCCTCCAGCGGGCTCTCGTAGGCGGCAAAGCCGCTGGACTTGTAGATCTGGCCGTCCTTGGTGCACCAGAGGGCCTCGACGCCGTCCAGGCTCTCGATGAGCTCCATGCCTTCCTCCAGCGGCATGCAGAAGATGCCGGTGGACAGGCAGTCGGCCAGGCCCGAGTCGGGGCAGAGGATGGTGACCGCCGTGAAGTAATCGGCGGGCCAGAGGGTGTCGGGGTCGATGATGTGGTGATACCGCACCCCGTCCACCGTGTAGTAGCGCTGGTAGTCGCCGCTGGTGACCAGGGCCATGTCGTTGGACTGGACCACCGCAATCAGGGAGGAGGAGCTGTCGTACAGCATGGAGTCATCCCAGGGGCTGACTACGCCGCTCTCCCAGGGCTGGCCCTTGGGCTTGGAGCCGATGGACCGCAGGTTTCCGCCCACGCTCACCGAGGCGCTGACCAGGCCCCGGGCCTGGGCGGCCTGACATACCTGCTCCACGGCGTAGCCCTTGCCCACGCTGCCCACGTCCAGACGCATCTCGGGGTCGGCCAGATAGACGGTGCCGGCCTCGTGGTCGATGATGATGTCGTTGATGTCGCAGTGCTGGGCGGCGGCTTCCAGTTCCTCCTGGGTGGGCAGGGCGTTGTCGGCGTCCGAGGGATCGGCCTCGGCGGCCTCGCGGTAGTCGTGCCAGATGGCCAGCACGCTGCCCATGGCCACGTTCAGCTGGCCGTTGGTGGTGTCGTACAGCTCCAGGGCCTCGTCCAGCATGTCGATGATTTTCTGATCCACCTTCACCGGGGCCACGCCGGCGTTGTCGTTGATGGTCTTGATGTTGTTGACGCCCTCGTAATCATTATAAATGTCATAGAGCTGGTGATACTCCACCAGATCGGCGTGGAGGGCCTCCATCTGCTTGTCGAATTCGGCCTGGCTGTCGCAGTAGGCGATGACCTGGGTCATGGTGTCAAAGACATCAAAATAGTAGGCGTTGAACCGCTGGGCGTTGTCGCTGACGGTGGTCTTGGGGCTGCGGCTGCAGCCCGCCAGCATGGCCATCGTCAGGGCCAGACAGGCCCCCAGGGCAAAAAGGCGCTGGATGGTTTTCACGGGGCGGTTACCTGTCCTTTCTCGGCCAGCATCTGGGCCAGCAGGTCCCCAAAGACCCACTGCCGGGTGGCCGGCGTCACGGTGGCCCGCAGGGGAATCTGGGCCTTGGCCTGGTCCAGCAGGTCAAACAGGGTGGCGGCGTCCCGCGGGCGGAAGTTGGCCAGCACGATGGCCGGCGGACAGGCTCCCGGCTCCAGAGCCAGGGTGCGGCCGGCGTTCACCGGCACCTCTCCCAGCAGCTGGGCCACCGTCTGGCCGGCCTGGGCCGGAGCGACCACCTGTACCTTCATCCCGAAGGCGTCGGCCATCCCGTCCAGGATGCCCCGGTCCCCGGGGGCCAGATTCCAGGCCAGGACCATGGGAACCCCGGCGTTCTGGTTGCGGGCAATATGAGCTTTCATAGGGTGTACCTCTTTCCGATGATGAATCGTTCAGAGTATACCACAAACCCCGCTGAAAGAAAACACCGCCGCATCAAAAAAGCCCCGGGCGGACCCGGGGCACAGGGGAGGATTGCAGGAAGAATATAAACATGTGCAGACCAAACCCGCCGGCAGGACTTCGTGAAGCAGACAGCAGTCAGCGGTACCAGGTAAAGCTTTTTGCCAAGCTTTTTCACGAAAAAGCGGGCCGCAGGCAGGGAGCCTCATAAAGCGGCTGAAAGCTTGCCGCCGGCAGGGCCTTGTGAAGCCCACAGCAGTTAGCGGTACCAGGTAAAGTTTTTTTGCCAAGCTTTTTCACGAAAAAGCGGGCCGCAGGCCGGGAACCTTATAAAGCGGCTGAAAGTCTGCCGCTGGCAGGACTTCGTGAAGCAGACAACGGTCAGCGGTACCGTATGAAAAACAGGCTGCATAAAGCCTTGGACTCACAGGGCCGCAGGCCGGGAGCCTCATAAAGCGGCTGAAAGTCTGCCGCCGGCAGGGCCTTGTGAAGCCCACAGCAGTTAGCGGTACCAGGTAAAGCTTTTTGCCAAGCTTTTTCACGAAAAAGCGGGCCGCAGGCCGGGAGCCTGATCAAGAGGGTGGCCATGCTTGACGCAATAAACCAGGTTTTGAACCGGTTTGCATCGTACCGCGTCGCAGACGCAAACGAAACGAACGAGCCGGAGCGTAAATGTTCCGTGGAAGTTTTGGAGACCCGGAAACTGTATGGTACACAGTGAAACCTCTTGCGCTTAGCCGATTTTTGCGGCGCGCCGCGGAGGGCGCTTGCAAAAACCGGAGCGCTGCGCCAGCTTCGGCCCGGCTGTTTCGTCCACTGGACGCGCCGGGCCAAAGCTGCCTTTTCCTACTTTTCTTCAGAAAAGTAGGTTAGTTCCAGGTTTTGCCGAAGAAGGTGACTTCTTCCTTTAAGAAGGCGGTCAGCTCGTCGAACTGGTCGGGGGTCAGGCTCTGGGCCCCGTCGCACTTGGCCTTGGCCGGGTCGTTGTGCACCTCGATCATCAACCCGTCGGCCCCCGCCGCCACCGCCGCCTTGGCCAGCTGGGGCACCATCCAGGCCTGGCCGCAGGCATGGCTGGGATCCACCACCACCGGCAGATGGGTCATCTTGTGCAGCATCACCACCGCCGCCAGGTCCAGCGTGTTGCGCATGCTGGTCTCAAAGGTCCGGACGCCCCGCTCGCAGAGAATCACATTTTCGTTGCCCTCGGCCATGATGTATTCGGCACTCATCACCAGCTCTTCCAGGGTGTTGGCCAGGCCTCGCTTGAGCAGCACCGGCTTGTTCTGGCGCCCTACCGCCTTCAGCAGCTCGAAATTCTGCATGTTCCGGGCCCCGATCTGGATCAGGTCCACGTTTTCAAACAGGGGCAGGTGCTCGGTGTTCATGATTTCGGTGACGATGGGGCTGCCGGTGGCCCGGCGGGCCAGCTTGAGCAGGTCCAGACCCTCGCTGCGCATCCCCTGGAACGAGTAGGGAGACGTGCGGGGCTTGAATGCCCCGCCCCGCAGCAGGCTGGCTCCCGCCGCCTTCACACGCTGGGCACAGTAGGTGATCTGCTCCTCGCTCTCGATGCTGCAGGGACCCGCAATCATGGCAAAGTTCCCGCCGCCGATCTTGACCCCTTCGATGTCCACCACCGTGTCATCGGGATGAAACTTCCGGTTGGCCTTCTTGTAGGGCTCCGACACCCGGCGCACCGTCTCTACGACGGGGTTGGCCAGCACCCAGCTCTCGGCTATGGCCTTGGTGTCGCCGATCAGGCCCAGAATGTGGGTGTCGCGGCCCTTCGAGTCGTTGATCTCAAAGCCCATGGTGGTCAGTTCGTGGCAGAATTCACGGACCTGCGCCTCCGGCGCGTCCTGCTTGAGAATGATAATCATAGGTTCCCTCTCCTTTGCTTGGCCGTGTGTGAAATGCGTTTGATTCAGTACAGTGAATTGTTGAGGATACTATAACACTTCATGACAGTGAAGTCAAGAGGGAAAACGGAAAAATTTTCCCCCGGTTGGCCCGCGCCGGGTGTTCTTTATAAGAAAAGTGTGGTAAAATAAAATCAACCGGCGAAGTCCGGCGCAAAAACGAGATAGAGGGAAGTATCAAACAATGGCAAAGGAAGCCAAAACCAACGCCATGCGGATGCTGGAAAAGGCCAAGGTGGCCTATACCGCCCACGAGTACCCCCACGAAGAAGGGGTGGCTGTGGACGGGGCGACGGTAGCCCGCAGCATGGGGCAAGACCCGGCCTGTGTGTTCAAGACCCTGGTGACCCAGGGCGCCAGCCGGAATTATTTCGTGTTCGTCATCCCGGTGGAGGCCGAGCTGGACCTGAAGGCCGCGGCCCGCAGCGTAGGGGAGAAGAGCGTGGCCATGATCCATGTGGCCGACATCAACAAGGTCACCGGCTACATCCGGGGCGGATGCAGCCCGGTGGGGATGAAAAAACAATACGTCACGGTGTTTGACGACAGCGTCCTGACCCAGGAGAAAGTGTATGTGTCGGCGGGACGGATCGGCCTGCAGATTTGCTGCGCCCCGGCCGATCTGATCCGGGCGGCCAAGGCCAAAACCGCTGCCATCACCCACCGTGCGGCGGAATAAATGCGGTTTTATTTGACGGCAGTTTGTTTAAAAAAAGAAAGCCCGCACCCCGCCTGACCCTTTGTAAAAAAGAAGTCGTACTATTGTAAGTTTACGTGGGGAAATTGCACAAAACTTTCCGAATGTGCTCCGAACAGGTAAAACACAAGGGAGAATTTGTGTAAAATCCCTTTGCAAAGGCGTCGGTTTGCCGTACACTGTAGATGAGAAGGGGCGCCGCCCGGCGCTCCCTACAGCAAAAAACAGGCGTCCCGCGGGGCGCCGGGGATGGACGGTGCAATGGGCTTGCAGACAAAGAGCTTGGTTGAGCCGCAGGGCGCGCAGGCGCTGCTGTTCTGGCTCAAGGGATTCAGCCGGCGGACGCCGAATGCTCCCGCCGTGCTTTGCCGTACCGTCCTGGTTGCAGAATAAGGCCGTGGTGTAGCCGCATCACAGCCTTTTTTTGTTTTGCTGGGGGCTTCGGCCCGTTTTTCAGGAAAAGGATGGAGGATAAAGAGTATGATTCGTAAAGTAGCCGTTATCATGGGTTCGGACAGTGACTGGCCGGTGGTCAAGGGTGCCTGCAGCCAGCTGAAGGCGCTGGGCATTCCCTTTGAGGCCCACATCCTGTCGGCCCACCGCACTCCGGCCGAGGCCGCAGCCTTTGCCCGGCAGGCGCGGGAGGCGGGCTTTGGTGTGATCCTCTGCGCAGCCGGCATGGCTGCCCACCTGGCCGGCGCCTTTGCCGCCAACACCACCCTGCCGGTCATCGGCATCCCCATGAAGGGCGGCGCCATGGACGGCCTGGACGCCCTGCTGGCCACCGTCCAGATGCCCAGCGGCATCCCCGTGGCCACGGTGGCCCTGAACGGCGCCAAGAACGCCGCCTGGCTGGCAGCCCAGATCCTGGCTCTGTCGGACGAGGGCCTGGCCGCACGGCTGGAGGAGGAGCGGGCCAAGATGGGCCGCGAGATCGCCGCCAAGGAAGAGAAGCTTCAGCAGGAGCTGGCCGCCCTGTAAGCGCCGCCCCCGACCGGAATATTACGGAACAGCAAAGGAGCCAGAATGTCTGATTTTGCATACCCCCTCCACGAGGAGTGCGGTGTTTTTGGTATTTACGATAAGGCCGGCACCGAGGACGTGTCGGTGGCGGTGTACTCCGCCCTGTATGCTCTGCAGCACCGCGGCCAGGAGAGCTGCGGCATGGCCGTCAACGAGGACGGCGTCATCACCGGCCACCGGGACCTGGGCCTGGTGAACGAAGTGTTCACCCCCCAGGTGATGGCCTCCCTCCACAAGCCCGAAGCCCACATGGCCACCGGCCATGTCCGCTACGCCACCGCCGGCAGCCGTGTGCGGGCCAACGCCCAGCCCATGATTGTCCGCCATGGCCGCGGCACCATGGCCCTGTGCCACAACGGCAACCTGACCAATGCGGTCCAGCTGCGCAACGCCCTGGAGAACGACGGCGCCATCTTCCATGGTTCCTCCGACACCGAGGTCATCTGCTACCTGCTCACCCGCAACCGCCTCAAGCACCAGAGCATCGAGCAGGCCGTGGCCGCCACCATGGACCAGCTGGACGGCGCCTACAGCCTGGTGATCATGTCGGCCACCAAGCTGATCGCCGTCCGTGACCCCCGGGGCTACCGGCCCCTGTGCATCGGCACCCTGCCGGGGGGCGGCTACGTCTTTGCCAGCGAGAGCTGCGCCCTGGACGCCGTGGGCGCCACCTATCTGCGGGACATCGAGCCGGGCGAGATCGTGGTGGCAGACCCCGACGGCCTGCGCAGCAACCGGGAACACTGCGGCAAACAGCCCCGCCAGATGTGCGTCTTTGAGTATATTTACTTTGCCCGGCCCGACAGCGTCATCGAGGGCTGCTCGGTCCACGAGGCCCGGATGCAGGCCGGCCGGTTCCTGGCCCAGGAACACCCGGTGGAGGCCGACGTGGTCATCGGCGTGCCCGACTCGGGCCTGGACGCCGCTCTGGGCTACGCCGAGGCCAGCGGCATCCCCTACGGCATCGGCTTCATCAAGAACAAGTACATCGGCCGTACCTTCATCCAGGGCAACCAGAAACAGCGGGAGAACAGCGTCCGCATCAAACTGAACGTCATTGCCAGCACCGTCCGGGACAAGCGGGTGGTCCTGATCGACGACTCCATCGTCCGCGGCACCACCTCCGCCCGCATCATCAAGCTGCTGCGGGATGCCGGCGCCAAGGAAGTGCACTTCCGGGTTTCGGCCCCGCCCTTCAAGTACCCCTGCTACTTCGGCACCGATATCCCCGACCAGAAGATGCTGGTGGCCACCGGCCGCAGCGTCGACCAGATCAATGAGATCATCGGCGCCGACACCCTGGGGTACCTGTCCACCGAACACGTTGTCCAGCTGGCCAAAGGGGCCGGCTGCGGCTTCTGCACCGCCTGCTTCACCGGCGAGTACGCCGTCAAGCCCGAGGTGGTGCTCTCGACCGACATCCACGACCGTCCCCTGCGCCAGCGGCCCAAGGGGGAGAAAAAGTTAGGAGAGTAAATCATGGAAAAGAGCTATTCGGAAAGCTATAAGGCAGCCGGCGTTGACATCACCGCAGGCTATCGCTCGGTCGAGCTGATGAAGCAGTACGTCAGCCGCACCATGAATGAACACTGCATCGGCGGTCTGGGCGGCTTCGGCGGCCTGTTCGAGCTGGACTGCACCGGCATCCAGCACCCGGTGCTGATCTCGGGCACCGACGGCGTGGGCACCAAGCTGCGCATCGCCATGCTGATGGACAAGCACGACACGGTGGGCATTGACTGCGTGGCCATGTGCGTCAACGACGTCATCTGCGCCGGCGCCAAGCCCCTGGTGTTCCTGGACTACATCGCCTGCGGCAAGAACGTCCCCGAGAAGATCGCCGACCTGGTCAAGGGCGTGGCCGAGGGCTGCGTCCAGGCAGGCGCTGCCCTGGTGGGCGGCGAGACCGCCGAAATGCCCGGCTTCTACCCCGAGGACGAGTACGACCTGGCCGGCTTCACGGTGGGCGTGGTGGACAAGAGCAAGATCCTGGACAACAACACCATGGTTCCGGGGGATGTGATTCTGGCTCTGCCCTCCTCGGGCGTCCACTCCAACGGCTTCTCCCTGGTGCGCAAGGTCTTTGACCTGGAGAACCACCCCGAAGTCCTGAAAGAGACCCCCGCCGAGCTGGAGGGCCGCACCCTGGGCGAGGCCCTGCTGGCCCCCACCAAGATTTACGTCAAGCCGGTTCTGGCCGTTCTGGAGCAGGTGGCCGTCCGCGGCATCTCCCACATCACCGGCGGCGGCTTCTACGAGAATATCCCCCGCAGCCTGAAGAAGGGCTGCTGCGCCAAGATCAAGAAATCCGACGTGCGCACCCCCGGCCTGTTCGCCCTGCTGCAGAAGGCCGGCAACATCCCCGAGCGTGATATGTTCAACACCTTCAACATGGGCGTGGGCATGATCCTCACCGTTCCCGCCGATCAGGCAGACAAGGCCCTGGAGATCCTCCACGCCAACGGCGAGCCGGAGGCCTACCGCCTGGGCGTCATCGCAGAGGGCGAGGGGGTTGAACTGTGGTAAAGATCGCGGTTCTGGTCTCGGGCGGCGGCACCAACCTGCAGGCGCTGCTGGACAGCGAGGCCCGGGGTGAAAACCCCAACGGCAAAATCACCCTGGTGGTGGCCTCCAAGCCCGGGGTCTACGCCCTGGAGCGGGCCGAAAAGGCCGGGGTGGAGCACTGCGTGGTCCGCCGCAAGGACTACGCCACCGCCGCCGACTTTGACGCGGCGCTGCTGGATGTGCTCAAGAGCCACGACATCGGCCTGGTGGTGCTGGCAGGGTTCCTGTCGGTGCTGGGCCCCAGCGTGGTCCAGGCCTATCCCCGCCGCATCCTCAACGTTCACCCGGCCCTGATCCCCTCGTTCTGCGGGCCGGGCATGTACGGCCTGCGGCCCCATGAGGCCGCCCTGGCCCGGGGCTGCAAGGTCACCGGCGCCACCGTCCACTTTGTCAACGAGGAGTGCGACGGCGGGCCCATCCTGCTGCAGAAGGCGGTGGACATCCTGCCCGGGGACACCCCCGAGGTGCTCCAGAAGCGTGTGATGGAGCAGGCCGAATGGAAGCTGCTGCCCCAGGCCGTGGCCATGGTCTGCAGCGGCGAGATCGTGTGATGACAGGAGGAATCTGCAAATGGAAAAGATCGACCTGAACGCCTACCTGGCGAACAACGAATATCCCGGCCGGGGCATTGCCGTGGCCATGGCCCCCGACGGACGCCAGATGTTCATCGGCTACTTTATCATGGGCCGCAGCGCCAACAGCCGCAACCGCGTCTTTGATCCGCTGCCCGAGCGGGGCGGCATCTGCACCATGGCTGCCGACCCCGCCAAGCTGGAGGACCCCAGCCTCATCATCTATAACCCGGTGCTGACCCTGGGCTCCACCCATATCGTCACCAACGGCGACCAGACCGACACCATCTACGACGGCATGTGCCGCGGCCAGAGCTTTGCGGATGCTTTGCGCACCCGCACCTTTGAGCCGGACGGCCCCAACTGGACCCCCCGCATCTCGGCGGTGGTCTACGCCGACGGCAGCTACCAGATGAGCATCCTCAAGTCCGCCGACGGCAACGGGGACAGCGTCCAGCGCTATTTCTTTGATTATCCCCAGCCGGTGGCAGGGGAGGGCCACTTCATCAGCACCTACAAGTGCAACGGCAACCCCATCCCCAGCTTTGAGGGCGAGCCTTTGCGGTTTGCCTGCCCCCGCACGGTGGGCGACTTTGCCAAGGGCCTGTGGGAGAACCTGAACCCGGACAACAAGGTCAGCCTGTTCGCCCGGGTCATCGACCTGGAGAGCGGCGAGAGCGGCGATCTGATCTACAACAAGTACGAAGCCGTGGACAGCTCGATGGACGACCCCGAGGAGCCCGCCCTCCTGCCCGAGGAAATGGAATAACCCGTCCTTTCAACCGGATGACTTATTTGAACGCGGAGGTATTGCAATGAACGAACTTGCTCTGAAATACGGCTGCAACCCCAACCAGAAGCCCAGCCGCATCTATATGGAGAACGGCGGGGACCTGCCCGTCACCGTCCTGAACGGCCGCCCGGGCTACATCAACTTCCTGGACGCCCTCAACTCGATCCAGCTGGTGTTTGAGCTGAAAAAGGCTCTGGGGATGCCGGCGGCTGCCTCCTTCAAGCACGTCTCCCCGGCGGGCGCGGCCCTGGGCCTGCCCCTGACCGAGGTGGAGCGGAAGATGTACCACATTGACCCCGCCATGGAGCTGTCCCCCCTGGCCTGCGCCTACGCCCGGGCCCGCGGCGCCGACCGCATGTCCTCCTTCGGCGACTGGATCGCCCTGAGCGACGTCTGCGACGTGCCCACCGCCAAGTTGATTCAGCACGAGGTGTCGGACGGCATCATCGCTCCGGGCTATGAGCCCGAGGCCCTGGCCATCCTGGCCGGCAAGAAGAAGGGCAACTACAACGTGGTGGCCATTGATCCGGCCTACCGCCCCGCCCCCATCGAGCGCAAGCAGGTCTACGGCATCACCTTTGAGCAGGGCCGCAACGAGCTGGAGATCAACGCCGACACCATGCTGAACAACTTCGTCACCGAGAACAAAGAGGTGACCGAGGAGCAGAAGCGGGATCTGATCATCAGCCTCATCACCCTGAAGTACACCCAGTCCAACAGCGTCTGCTACGTCTCGGGCGGCCAGACCATCGGCGTGGGCGCCGGCCAGCAGAGCCGCATCCACTGCACCCGCCTGGCCGGCCAGAAGGCCGACAACTGGCAGCTGCGCCACATGGACAAAGTGCTGAACCTGCCTTTCCGGGACGACGTCTCCAAGCCCAACCGTGACAACGCCATCGACGTCTACATCGGTGACACTCCCGAGGACGTCATCGGCGATGACGTGTGGGCCGAGACCTTCACCCGCCAGCCCGAGCCCCTGACCGCCGAGGAAAAGAAAGAGTACCTCAGCCACGTCACCGGCGTCTGCCTGGGCTCGGATGCCTTCTTCCCCTTCGGCGACAACATCGAGCGGGCCCGCCGCAGCGGCGTCACCGCCATTGTCCAGCCCGGCGGCTCCATCCGCGACCAGCAGGTCATTGACACCTGCAACAAGTACGGCATCGCCATGGCCTTCTGCGGCCTGCGGCTGTTCCATCACTGATCCGGAAAGGGGAGGGATACTGCGATGAAAATTCTGGTAGTGGGCGGCGGCGGCCGCGAACATGCCATCATCCGCGCCCTGAAAAAGAGCCCGGACTGCGGTGAGATCTGGTGCGCCCCCGGCAACGGCGGCATCGGCTATGACGCCAGGTGCAAGGACATCAAGGCCACCGACGTGGAGGCCATGGTGGCCTTCGCCCAGGAGGAAAAGTTCGACTACGTGGTGGTGGCTCAGGACGACCCCCTGGCCCTGGGCATGGTGGATGCCCTGGCCGCGGTGGGCATCCCCGCCTTTGGCCCCGACAAGGCCGCCGCACAGATCGAGGCCTCCAAGGTCTTTTCCAAGAACCTGATGAAGAAATACGGCATCCCCACCGCCGCCTATGAGACCTTCGACGACCCCGCCAAGGCCATGGAGTATATCCGGGCCCAAAACCGCTGGCCGGTGGTCATCAAGGCCGACGGCCTGGCCCTGGGCAAGGGCGTGCTGATCTGCGAGGATGAGCCCGCCGCCGAGGCCGGCATCCAGGAGATCATGCTGGACAAGAAGTTCGGCGCATCGGGCAGCCGGGTGGTGGTGGAGGAGTTCCTCACCGGCCCGGAGGTCAGCGTCCTCAGCTTCACCGACGGCAAGGTGGTCAAGCCCATGGTGTCCTCCATGGACCACAAGCGGGCCTGCGACAACGACACCGGCCTGAACACCGGCGGCATGGGCACCATCGCCCCCAACCCCTACTACACCCCGGCGGTGGCCCAGCGGTGCATGGAGGAGATCTTCCTGCCCACCATCCGGGCCATGGAGGCCGAGGGCTGCCCCTTCAAGGGCTGCCTGTACTTCGGCCTGATGCTGACCCCCGACGGCCCCAAGGTCATCGAGTACAACTGCCGCTTCGGCGACCCCGAAGCCCAGGTGGTGCTGCCCCTGCTGGACAGCGACCTGCTGACCGTCATGAACGCCTGCACCAACGGCACCCTGGCCGACACCGAGGTGAAGTTCCGGGACGGCGCGGCGGCCTGCGTCATTCTGGCGTCGGGCGGCTACCCCGTCAGCTATGAGAAGGGCAAGGAGATCACCGGCCTGACCGAAGGCCAGCTGCCCGGCGCAGAGGACGTCACCGTCTACCACGCCGGCACCGCCGTCAAGGACGGCAAGCTGGTCACCTCCGGCGGCCGCGTGCTGGGCGTCACCGCCACCGGCGGGGACCTGCCCGCCGCCCTGGCCAAGGCCTATCAGGCTGCCGACCAGATTCACTTTGACAAGCTCCACCGCCGCAGCGACATCGGCCGGCGGGCCCTCCAGGCCCTGGAGGCCCAGAAGTAACCCCGGCGGCAGGGAAGACAAAAAGCAAAAAAGGACCCCTTGCGGGCCGCCCGGCATGGAGACCGGGCTGCCCCGGCGGGGGCCGGACGGATAAAAAGCTGTATCCAGTACAGAGGAGATGAGCCTATGGTTTACAGAATTTATGTGGAAAAAAAGCCGGGCTTCGACGGCGAGGTCCGTCAGCTCCAGAATGAGCTGACCACCCTGCTGGGCA
This sequence comes from Faecalibacterium sp. An122, assembly GCF_002160895.1. GTDB lineage: Bacteria > Bacillota > Clostridia > Oscillospirales > Ruminococcaceae > Faecalibacterium. Next base: position 33,800 of record NZ_NFLL01000017.1, read on the forward strand.
TCCGCAGCCTGATCGGCCTGCGGCTGCTCAACCGCTACGACGTCGAGGATATTTCGGAGGAGCTGTTCCGCCAGTGCGCCAACACCGTGTTCAGCGAGCCCCCGGTGGACAATACCTATGATACCCTGCCCGCCCACGAGGGCGCAGCCTTTGCGGTGGAGTACCTGCCCGGCCAGTTTGACCAGCGGGCTGATTCGGCCGCTGAGTGCATCCAGCTCATCAGCCAGGGCGAGCGCCCGCTGGTGCGGTCGGCCCGGGTCTACCTGCTGGAAGGCAGCCTGACCGAGGCCGAGCTGGCCGAGATCAAGAAGTACGTCATCAACCCGGTGGAGGCCCGGGAGGCCTCTCTGGATGTGCGGGAAACCCTCAAGATGACCTACGCCGTGCCCCAGGCCGTGGCCACCCTCACCGGCTTTGGTGAGCTGGATGAGGCCGGCCTCAAGGCCTTCATCGCCGAAAAGGGCCTGGCCATGGACTATGGCGACATCAAGTTCTGCCAGGAGTATTTCCGCAGCGAGCACCGTGACCCCACCATCACCGAGATCAAGATGATCGACACCTATTGGTCGGATCACTGCCGCCACACCACCTTCGGTACCATCCTGGACGACGTCCAGATCGACGACGAAGTGGTCCAGGCCGCCTTTGACCGCTACATGGCCCTGCGCCAGGAGACCGGCCGGGACAAAAAGCCCCGCTGCCTGATGGATATGGCCACCATCGGCGCCAAGACCCTGAAACAGCGCGGCATCCTGAAGAACCTGGACGAGAGCGAAGAGATCAACGCCTGCACCGTCAAGATCAAGTGCGACGTGGACGGCGAGGAGCAGGACTGGCTGTTCCTGTTCAAGAACGAGACCCATAACCACCCCACCGAGATCGAGCCCTTCGGCGGCGCAGCCACCTGCATCGGCGGCGCCATCCGTGACCCCCTGTCCGGCCGCAGCTACGTCTATCAGGCCATGCGCGTCACCGGCGCAGGGGACCCCCTGGTTCCGGTCAGCGAGACCCTGCCCGGCAAGCTGCCCCAGCGCAAGCTGGTGACCACCGCAGCCGCCGGCTATTCCTCCTACGGCAACCAGATCGGCCTGGCCACCGGCCAGGTGGATGAGATCTACCATCCCGGCTATGTGGCCAAGCGGATGGAGATCGGCGCGGTGGTGGGCGCCACCCCCGCCAGCCATGTCCGCCGCGAGTGCCCCGCCCCCGGCGACAAGATCGTCCTGCTGGGCGGCCGCACCGGTCGCGACGGCATCGGCGGCGCCACCGGTTCCTCCAAGGCCCACAACCATGAGAGCCTGGAGAGCTGCGGCGCAGAGGTCCAGAAGGGCAACGCCCCCATCGAGCGCAAGCTCCAGCGTCTGTTCCGCCGTGAGGACGCCTGCCGGATGATCAAGCGCTGCAACGACTTCGGCGCCGGCGGCGTGTCGGTGGCCATCGGCGAGCTGGCCGACGGCCTGTTCATCGACCTGAACAAGGTCACCAAGAAGTATGAGGGCCTGGACGGCACCGAGCTGGCCATCAGCGAGAGCCAGGAGCGGATGGCCGTGGCCCTGGCTCCCGAGGATGTGGATAAGTTCATCGCCCTGGCCTCGGAGGAGAACCTGGAGGCCACCGTGGTGGCCACCGTCACCGAGGAAAAGCGCCTCAAGATGGTGTGGAACGGCGTGTCCATCGTGGACATCAGCCGCGAGTTCCTGAACTCCAACGGCGCCGAAAAGCACCAGAAGGTCCATGTGGAGCGGGGCACCGTCTGGCAGCCCCAGTGGGCCGGCGAGACCTTCGGCGAGAAGATGAAGTCCATGGTAGGCGACCTGAACGTCTGCAGCAAGAAGGGCCTCAGCGAGCGGTTTGACTCCACCATCGGCGCCGCTACCGTCCTGATGCCCTTCGGCGGCACGTACCAGCTGACCCCCCAGATGGCCATGGTGGCCAAGCTGCCGGTGGATGGCGAGACCACCACCTGCTCGGGCATGGCCTGGGGCTATAACCCCTACCTCATGAGCGCCGACCAGTACAAGGGCGCCATGCTGTCGGTGGTGGACAGCGTCACCAGGCTGGTGGCCGCCGGCTTCCGGTATGAGGACGCCTACCTGACCTTCCAGGAGTACTTTGAGCGCCTGGGCGACAAGCCCGAGCGCTGGGGCAAGCCGCTGGCCGCCCTGCTGGGCGCTCTGGACGCCCAGATCGGCCTGGGCATCGGCGCCATCGGCGGCAAGGACAGCATGTCCGGCTCCTTCGAGGACCTGGATGTGCCTCCCACGCTGGTGTCCTTCGCCACCGCCATCGGCAAGACCAACCATGTGGTCTCCACCGAGTTCAAGAAGAGCCACAGCTCGGTGGTGCTGCTGCGCCCCTTCTACAAGGAGGACGGCATCACCCCCAACTTTGAATCCCTCAAGTCCAACTACTTCATCGTTGCCCAGATGATGGAGAAGGGCATTGTCCTGTCCGCCTCCGCCGTGGGCTACGGCGGCATCGCCGAGGCCCTGTTCAAGATGGGCCTGGGCAACCATGTGGGCTTTGAGATGATCGCCGACATGTCCATGGAGGAGCTGTTCGAGCCCGCCTATGGTTCTCTGGTGCTGGAGATTGCCACCGGCGCCCCCGCCGGCAAGCTGCTGGGCGTCACCGTCCACGACTACACCTTCACCGCCTGCGGCGAGACCCTGGATATGGCCGCCCTGCAGGAGATCTGGGAGTCCAAGCTGGAGCCCGTCTACCCCTACCGGAAGGCCGGCCCCGCCGTGGAGCCCATCTCGGGCAGGATCACCCCGCCCGCCGCACCCAAGATCGGCGTGGCCAAGCCCAAGGTCATCATCCCGGTGTTCCCCGGCACCAACTGCGAGTATGACACCGCCAAGGCCTTCCGTGCCGCCGGCGCAGACCCCGAGATCCTGGTCATCCGCAACCTGACCCCCGCCGACGTCACCGCCAGCTGCGAGGCCCTGGTCAAGGCCATCGACGCCTCCCAGATCGTCATGCTGCCCGGCGGCTTCTCGGGCGGCGACGAGCCGGACGGCAGCGCCAAGTTCATCGCCTCCTTCTTCCGGTCTCCGGCCGTCACCGAGGCGGTCCGCCGCCTGCTGTTCCAGCGGGACGGCCTGATGCTGGGCATCTGCAACGGCTTCCAGGCCCTCATCAAGCTGGGCCTGGTGCCCTACGGCGATATCCGGCCCATCACGGCGGAGGACCCCACCCTGACCTTCAACACCATCGGCCGCCACCAGAGCATGCTGGTGCGCACCCGCATCGCTTCCACCGGCAGCCCCTGGCTGAGCCGGTGCCAGCTGGGCGAGGAGTTCCTGGTGCCCATCAGCCACGGCGAGGGCCGTTTTGTGGCGCCCCAGGCGGTTCTGGATCAGCTGGTGGCCAACGGCCAGGTGGCCACCCAGTACATCGGCCTGAACGGCCAGCCCACCATGGACCAGCGCTACAACCCCAACGGCTCGCTGCTGGCCATCGAGGGCATCACCAGCCCCGACGGCCGTATCCTGGGCAAGATGGGTCATTCGGAGCGCCGCGGCGACCGTCTGTGTGAGAACGTCACCGGCGATAAGTTCCAGCCCATCTTTGAGGGCGGCGTGGATTACTTCCGCCTGTAAGGTTCGACGTTGCAGGGCCCGGCCCCAGCCGGCCGGGCCAGATAGGAGAGAAACCAATGTCTCAGCATGACCGCTATATCAGTCCTTTTTCCACCCGCTATGCCTCGGACGAGATGCAGTATATCTTCTCGGACGACAATAAGTTCCGCACCTGGCGCCGCCTGTGGGTGGCCCTGGCCCGGGCCGAGATGAACCAGGGCCTGGACAACATCACCCCCGCCATGATCGCCGAGCTGGAGTCCCACCTGGACGACATCAACTACGATGTGGCCTCCGCCCGGGAGAAGCTGGTCCGCCACGACGTCATGAGCCACGTCTACGCCTATGGCCAGCAGTGCCCCCAGGCCGCCGGCATCATCCATCTGGGCGCCACCAGCTGCTATGTGGGCGACAACACCGATATCATCGTGATGCGCCAGGGCCTGGAACTGGTGCGCACCAAGCTGGTGGGCGTGCTGGCCAAGCTGGCCCGCTTCGCCAGGGAATACAAGGATATGCCCTGCCTGGCCTACACCCACGGCCAGCCCGCCCAGCCCACCACCGTGGGCAAGCGCGCCACCCTGTGGGCCAATGAGCTGGTGATGGACCTGGGCGAGATCGAGCATCGCCTGGAGACCCTGCAGCTGCGGGGCGTCAAGGGCACCACCGGCACCCAGGCCAGCTTTATGGAGCTGTTCAAGGGCGACGCCGACAAGATCCGCGCCGTGGACGCCGAGATCGCCAAAGAGATGGGCTTTGATCCCAGCGCCGTCATCCCGGTGTCGGGCCAGACCTACAGCCGCAAGGTGGACGCCTTCATCCTCAACGCCCTGGCCGGCATCGGCCAGAGCTGCATGAAGTTTGCCACCGACCTGCGTCTGCTGGCCAACTTCAAGGAGATGGAGGAGCCCTTCGAGAAGAACCAGATCGGTTCCTCGGCCATGCCCTATAAGCGCAACCCCATGCGCTGCGAGCGCATCTGCGCCCTGTCCCGCTACCTGATGGCGGATGTGCTGAACCCCAGCTTCACCGCCGGCACCCAGTGGTTTGAGCGGACCCTGGACGACAGCGCCAACAAGCGCGTCGCCATGGCGGAAGGCTTCCTGGCCACCGACGCCATCCTGAACATCATGCTGAACGTCACCGACGGCCTGGTGGTCTACCCCAAGGTGGTCCGCAGCCGTCTGATGGCCGAGCTGCCCTTCATGGCCAGCGAGAACATCATGATGCAGGCGGTGGAGAAGGGCGGCAACCGTCAGGAGCTCCACGAGCGCCTGCGCCAGCACGCCATCGCCGCCGGCAAGCAGGTCAAGGAAGAGGGCCTGCCCAACGACATGGTGGAGCGGATTGCGGGAGATCCGGCCTTTGGCCTGACCCGCGAGGAGATCGAGGCCGGCTTCATCCCCGAGAACTTTGTGGGCCGCGCTCCCCAGCAGGTGGAGGAGTTCCTGGCCAATATCCTGCAGCCCATCTTTGCCCGGTACCCCGAGGCCCTGGACCAGAACGCCGACCTGAGCGTCTGATCCCGCCCGCCTGAAACGGCCTGAAACGGTATAAATAAAAAAACACCCTCTGCCCTGGATTGGGGCGGGGGGTGTTTGAGCGTGTCGAAAAACGACACGCTTTAGGGGGAACCCATTTCTGCACGCATGCGCGTGACAGAAATTCCTTGGTTGCGGTTCCCTGCTTTTGCGGCGGGCGTCGCGGCGCCCTTGCAAAAGACAGACCGCGGCCCCTGCTCCGCTTCGCCTGTTTCTGCCGCAGGCAGCGGCTCAGCTCCGCAGTCCCTAATATCCCCCTGGGGACAAAATTTGCCGCAGAACCGCGCACGCGGCCTTGCGGCCTCGCACACTCTCTGCGGCAAATTTCCCTGTAGGTGTCCCAGCCGTACGCACATGTCGTCCGGCTGGGACTTTTTTTGGTTTCATCAGATGTTGCACAGCCCGGCTGTCCGTTCAAAAAAGTATACCTTTTTGAACACCCCAAAGGGGCCGGTTTATTGCTTTAAATGAATTGATGCCCGGCGTTTTTTCTGGTATAATTTTACATAACAGATGTCCGACAAAGTCTGCTACTGGAGCGGTAACCAGACCAAGGGCATCGGCGACGGCTACCAGGCCACTGACCCCGAATATAGCCCGAGTGGTAACAACGGCGAGATTCCCCCCAAGAACAAAGTGCCTGATGGTACCACCTGGGAGGCTGCCGTTGAGGCCATGAACGCTCAAGGCACAGGCTACACCTTTGGCGGCGACATGAATAACCCCACCCTGACAAAGAACTAACCCTATACCCGCCCCCGCTCTCCCACCCCGGGAAGGCGGGGGTTTTGGCTGGCGGCGGGGTTTTGGCCCGAAAGAAAAATGTATTCATTCCCAAACGCCCCAAAATATGATACAATAAGAGGCACAATACACCCCGCCGCACCGCCGGCGGGTCCGGGCCTGCCGCCCGGGAGAGGAGGGGAACAGATCCCATGCGTTTGGATAAGTACATTGCCGAGGCCGCCCAGTGCACCCGCAGCGAGAGCCGGGAGATGATTCGCGCCGGACGGGTCAGCGTCAACGGGGCCGTCTGCAGGCGGCCCGACCAGCAGGTCAGCGAGGTGGACGAGATCGGCCTGGACGGCCAGAGCCGCACCCATCAGGACTTTGTCTACATCATGCTGAACAAGCCCGAGGGGGTGGTCAGCGCCTCCAGCGACCGGCGGGACACCACCGTGGTGGACCTGGTGCGCAGCGCCTACCCCCGGCGGGAGCTGTTCCCCGCCGGCCGCCTGGACAAAACCAGCACAGGCTTTGTCCTGCTCACCGACGACGGGGCCTTTGCCCACGACATCCTGGCCCCCAAGCGCCATGTGCCCAAGACCTACCGGGTCACCCTGGACACCCCCCTTACCCGGGAGATGGCCGAGGGCTTTGCCGCCGGGGTCACCCTGGCCGACGGGCTGGAACTGTCCCCGGCCCAGGTGACGCCGCTGACAGCGGACGGCCTGACGGTGCGGGTGGTGCTGCGCCAGGGGGTGTACCACCAGATCAAGCGGATGTTCGGGGTCTATGGGGCCGGCGTGAACGCCCTTCACCGCGAGGCCATCGGCAGCGTCTGGCTGGATGACGCCCTGGCCCCCGGCCAGTGGCGGGAGCTGACCGCCGCCGAAGTGGCGGAAATTGCCGTCCGGTGAGGGCCGGCTTTCACCAGACTTTCAAACAAGCATCACATTTTCAAGATAAAATAGAGGTCAGAATCACGCTTTCAAGTGGTTTTTGGCCCGAAAAATGCCCTGGGAGATAATTTCACCAAGAGAAACCAATCTTTTTTGGTGAAATATGTTGCAAAAGTAAATTCTTTTGTGTAAAATATAGATTGTAGTGCGGCGAAATTGTGGAAATATGCCAATCGGAGCTTCCCGGGCCCGCACAATCGAGGAAAAGGGGTATGCGTTTATGGCCAACAGAGTATTTCAGAGCGTGATCTACCAGATGAAGGACGCGATCGACCGTGTGGTCGGTGTGGTGGATGAGACCGGCGCCGTGATCGCCTGCTCTGAGCTGAATTTGATCGGCGAGGTGCAGGAGGACTTTGTGGCCGAGCGTGTGTCCGGTAAGGACTGCTTTGCCCGGGGCGGTTACAGCTATCAGCAGTTCTCCAGCGCCAAGCACAATGACTATGCGGTCTTTGTGGAGGGCGCCGATGAAGTGGCGGCTCAGTTTGCGGCGGTGCTTGCCATCAGCCTGCAGAGCATCAAGCAGTATCACGACGAAAAGTTCGACAAAGCCAATTTCATCAAGAATGTGGTCCTGGACAACATCCTGCCCGGCGATATCTACGCCAAGGCGCGGGAGCTTCACTTTGCCACCGATGTGTCCCGGGTAGTGTTCATCGTGCGTGTGGTGTCGGGCGGCGATATCTCGGCCTACGACGTGGTGAGCAGCCTGTTCCCGGACAAGCAGAAGGACTTCGTCTTTAACATCAGCGAGACCGACACCGTCCTGGTCAAGGAGATCCGCAAAGGCATCGACCGCTCCGACATGGAGAAGCTGGCCGCCAGCATTGTGGACACCCTGTCGGGTGAGCACTACATCAAGGCTGTGGTGGGCATCGGCACCCCCATCTCCAACGTCAAGGATCTGGCCACCAGCTTCAAGGAGGCCCAGATCGCCATGGAGGTCAGCAAGGTCTTTGATACCGAGAAGCAGATCATCCGCTACGACAACCTGGGCATTGCCCGCCTGATTTATCAGCTGCCCACCACCGTGTGTGAGATGTTCCTGAAGGAAGTCTTCAAGCAGGGCAGCATCGAGAGCCTGGACCAGGAGACCCTGTTCACCATCCAGCGCTTCTTTGAAAACAACCTGAACGTGTCCGAGACCAGCCGCGGCCTGTTTGTCCACCGCAACACCCTGGTCTACCGCCTGGAAAAAATCAAAAAGCTGACCGGCCTGGACCTGCGGGAATTTGACGACGCCATCGTCTTCAAGGTGGCGCTGATGGTCAAGAAGTACCTGTCCAACAACCCGGCCAAATATTAAGGCGCCCGGCGGCGCCCGTGGGGGCGGGACCTCATGCCCTGAGTGCGGGGCAGGGGGTTTCCGCCTTTTGCGGCCTGGCCCCTGCCCGGCCCGCAGGCCGGCGGGGACCCAGCTCAACCAAAGACGTACCCCGGCGCCCGGCGCGCCGGTGCGGACCGGCCGGCGGCCACCGTGGGGCCGGTCTTGTTTTTGACTGCCTCAGGGCAAAAAATCTGAAAAACGGAGACGTATACCCATGCCAGATATACCAATGGTGAATTTTGAACACGTATCCATGGAATACAAAAAGGGCGGCCGCCTGGCGCTGGAGGACATCAACTTCCGCGCCGACCCGGGTGAGTTCGTCTTTCTGCTGGGTCACTCGGGCGCGGGCAAATCCACCCTGCTCAAGCTGATTCTGCGGGAGATTGTCCCCACCGAGGGCAAGGTGTATGTGAACGGCAACGACATCGCCGCCCTGCGCCGCCACAAGATCCCCTACATACGCCGTCAGATGGGGATTATCTTCCAGGACTTCCGCCTCATTCCCAGCATGACGGTCTATGAGAACGTGGCCTTCGCCATGCACGTCACCAACATCGCCAAAAAGGAGATCGACGAGCGGGTGCCCTATATGCTGGAGCTGGTGCACCTGGAGGACAAGGCCAACTGCTACCCCGACTACCTGTCGGGCGGCGAGCAGCAGCGCGTGGCGGTGGCCCGGGCCCTGGTTCATGCGCCCAAGCTGGTCATCGCGGACGAGCCCACCGGCAACATCGACCCCGAGCTGAGCCTCGAGATGATGGAGCTGCTGGAGCAGGTGAGCAAAACCGGCATCACCGTCCTGGTGGTCACCCATGAGCACGAGCTGGTCCACCGGTTCCATCAGCGTGTTGTTACATTGAATCATGGCAGGATCGTCTCGGATGTGCCTGCTGCGCGTGAGGAGGCAGTCCTGTGAAACTTTCAACTTTTGGATTTCTGACCGGGCGCGGCCTGCGCAACCTGGGGACCCATTGGGCCATGACCATCGCCTGTGTGGCGTCCCTGGCGGTCTGTATGAGCCTGAACACCATGGCCAGCCTGGTGGAGGTCAACGTGGACAGCATGATCGGCTACCTGGGCCGCCAGAACGAGACGGTGGTCTTCCTGGACCCCGCCTGCGACGACGCCACCGCCGCGGCGGTGGGGGAGCAGATTTCCGCCATCAGCGGCGTGACCAACGTCAGCTATATGTCCAAACAGGACGTCCTCAACACCTACGAGAGCTACATGGAGGAATATGCAGCCCTCTGGGACGAGTTTGAAAACGACAACCCCTTCAAGGCCAACTACCGCGTGACGGTGGCGGACCTGAGCCAGCTGAACCAGATCAGCAGCCAGATGGAGACGATACCCGGCGTGGTGAAAGTCACCGCCCCGGTGGAGATGGGCAGCATCTTTGTCCAGATCCAGGAGGGCGTCACCCGGATGGGCCGGGCCTTCGTGCTGGTGCTGATGGTGGTCAGCGTCATCACGGTGGGCAGCACCATTCGCCTGAGCGTCTTTGCCCGCCGCCGTGAGATCGAGATTATGAAGTACGTGGGCGCCACCAACTGGCTGGTGACCCTGCCCTTTTTGATGGAGGGACTGGCCATCGGCCTGATCGCCGGCGTGCTGTCGGCCAGCAGCGTGCTGGGTCTGTACTACTACCTCATCAGCGCCGCCAGCGGCCTGAGCGGCGTGTGGGAGATCCTGCTGGGCACCTCGCTGGTGCCGGTGGACGCTGTCTGGTCCACCGTGCTCACCAGCAGCGTGGCCGGCGGCGCCGTGGTGGGCGGCCTGGGCAGCCTGTTCTCGATCCGCAAGCACCTGAACGTCTGATGACCGGGTGCGACAACGTGTTGACAACAAAAGGAGGGGCATTGGTGAAGACGGCGAAGCATGGAAAGAGAATCCGGCTGAAGGAGCGGCTGCTGCGGACGGTCAGTCTGCTGACGGCGGCCTTCTGCCTGATGACGGCCCTCAGCGCCGTGCCGCAGGCATCCTCGGCCACCAGCGTGTCCGACCTGCAGAAACAGCTGGAACAGATCCAGTCCAGCATGGCCCAGCACCGTCAGGAGCTGGCCGACGCCAAAAAGCGGGAGAGCGCCGCCGCCGCTCTGGAGGAGGAGCTGCGCCAGCAGGTCACCGTGATCCAGAGCCAGATTTCGGTGCTGAAGGGTGAGATCGCCCAGGTCCAGAACGCCATCGGCCAGAAGGAACAGGAGATCATCGCCAAACAGGCCGAGATCGACCAGAAGGAAATCGACATTGATAACCAGTGGGCCGACTTCAAGACCTTTATGGGTGCCATGCAGGAGCTGCGGGAAGGCGGCAGCGTGGCCATGCTGTCGGCGGTCACCGACCTGTATCAGCTGCTGACCTTCAGCGAGATGATGCAGGATATCTCGGTCAAGGAGACCCAGATGCTGGACGACCTGGAGGCCGCCAAGCTGGATCTGGAGAACGACTATAAGCAGCTGGAGGCTGAAAAGGCCGCCCTGGAAACCCAGAAGGCCAATCTGGACGCCAAAAACTACCAGATGCAGGCCAAGCAGAGCGAGCTGAACGCCAGCATCTCCCAGGCCCAGCTGACCCAGGACGAGGCCGCGGCCGCCCAGAAGGAGGCCCAGGATGCCATCGAGTCGGATGAAATGGACTATGAGGCTGTGCAGCAGCAGATTCAGTCCATCATTTCGTCGGCGGCCGCCAGCCAGAGCCAGCTGAGCTTCACCGGGTTCATCTGCCCCCTCAAGACCTACAGCCGCATTTCCAGTGAGTACGGCTACCGCACCAACCCCGTCACCGGCGTGTATAAGCTCCATGGCGGCATCGACTTTGCCGCCCCGGGCGGTACGCCCATCTATGCGGCCGCCGGCGGCTATGTGTCGGTGGCAGGCTGGAGCACCGGCGGCTACGGCAACTACGTGGTCATCTACCACGGCACCATGAGCGACGGCAAGGCCTATTCCACCCTGTACGGCCATATGAGCCGGATTGCCGCCAAGCAGGGAACCTATGTCAGCCAGGGCGAAGTCATTGGCTATGTGGGCTCCACCGGCAACTCCACCGGCAACCACCTCCACCTGGAGGTCTGGCAGGGCAAGACCAACGCCGGACGGGTGAACCCCCGCAGTTACATTCCCATTTAAATTGATCCCAAAACGCAGAGAGGCGGTATGAAAGTATGAAAACCGATAAACACAAGCGCTTTCAGCGCGTCGCGTGCATCATCCTGGCAGGGCTGCTGGCACTGTCGCTGCTGGGCAGCACCGTTGCGATGCTGCTGGGCTGATAGGAGGCGCCGATGAATAAGAAAATCTCGGTGGGGATGATGCTGACCATCGTCATCCTGGCCATGACCGTGACCTTCTCGGTCACCATGCTGCTGGCCATGCGGCTGTTTGACAGCACCGTCAGCAACGTGAAGGAAAAAGAGAACATGTACAGCAAGATTGCTGAGCTGGACCGCTACGTCCGCAGCAATGACTACTACACCATTGACGAGACCCTGCTGTATGACACCATCGCGGCGGGCTACCTGGTGGGCACCGGCGACCGTTACGCCCGGTACTACACCGCCGAGGCCTATACCGAGCTGCTGGACATCCAGAACGGCGTCCTGATGGGCATTGGTGTGGAGCTGGCCCAGGACCAGACCGGCTACGCCAAGGTCCTGAAGGTCTACGACGGTTCCCCGGCCCAGGAGGCCGGCATCACCGCCGGCAACTATATCATCTCCATTGACGGCGAGGATGTAAAGACCTTCAGCAGCGCCGACGCCATCCAGGCCCGGCTCCGGGGTGAGGCGGGCACCACGGTGCATATCGCCTGGCTGGACTCCACATCCACTGAACAGGCGGTGGACCTGACCCGTTCGGGCTATATCGCCACCACCGTGGACTATCAGATGACGGCGGGCAACGTGGGCTATATCAAGATCCGCCAGTTTGACGCCACCACCCTCAGCGAGCTGGATTACGCCATCCGCAGCCTGCGCAGCGCCGGCGCGGCCAGCCTGATCTTTGACCTGCGGGACAATGCCGGCGGCCTGCTGGACGCCGCCCTCAACTGCATCGACCTGGTCTGCCCCGAGGGGGTCATGGCCTGGGCCGAGGCAAAGGACGGCACCCGTGAGGCCCTGGGCAGCAGCAGCGGGGACAGCGTGGTGGAGCTGCCCATGGTCTGCCTGGTGAACGGCAACACCGCCAGCGCGGCGGAACTGTTCGCCAGCTGCCTGCGGGATATGAGCGGCGCCCGCCTGGTGGGCACCACCACCTACGGCAAGGGCACCATCCAGAGCAGCCCCCAGCGCCTGAGCGACGGCAGCGCCGTGGTGGTCACGGTGGCCAAGCTGGTGGCCCCCAACGGCGAGAGCTTTGACGGCACCGGCCTGACGGTGGACGTGGAGCGGGCCCTAAACAGCGATGAACAGGGCGCCTTCTACGACTTCACCCTGGATACCGATCCCCAGGTCCAGCGCGCGGTCAGCACCGCCCAGACCATGACCGGCAGCGCCACCGTCAGCGGCATGATCGCTGCCAGCGAGGCCGCCTCCAGTGAGGCCGTCCCCGAGGACGCAGCATCCGAGACTCCTGCGGAGGACGCCGGCGCCGATTCGGCCGCCTCCACCGAGGCCGCATCCAGTGAGGCTGCTTCCAGTGAAGCTGCCTCCGGCGATGAAGCCGCCTGAGAAGAATTTGTTTTTGCAAAAGACCCCCGGCCCGCGCCGGAGGTCTTTTGTGGGTTTGAGAGAGAGGAGAACCCCCTATGGAGCTGACCGACCTTGCCACCATCCGCGCCCTGTGTGAAAAATACGACTTCGCCCTGTCCAAGGGCTTTGGGCAGAACTTCATCGTCAACCCGGGGGTTCCGCCCAAGATTGTGGACGCCGCCGGCATCGACCGCAGCTGCGGCGTCATCGAGATCGGCCCCGGCATCGGTGTTTTGACCAAGGAGATGGCCCGCCGCGCCGGCAAGGTGGTGGCGGTGGAGGTGGACAAGCGGCTGCCCCCGGTGCTGGAGGAAACCCTGGCCGGCTTTGACAACGTGAAGGTGGTCCTGCAGGACGTTCTCAAGACCGACCTGAAGGCCCTGGCCGCCCAGGAGTTCCCCGGGATGAAGGTGGTGGTCTGCGCCAACCTGCCCTACTATATCACCAGCCCCATCATCATGAAGCTGCTGGAGGACAAGCTCCCCATCGACAACATCACCGTCATGGTCCAGAAAGAGGCCGCCGAGCGGCTGGCGGCCCTGCCCGGCACCCGGGAGAGCGGCGCGGTCAGCTGCGCCGTCCGGTATTTTGCCCAGCCCCGGATGATGTTCAGCGTCCAGGCCGGCAGCTTCTATCCCGCCCCCAAGGTCACCAGTGCGGTGGTGCGGATGGATATCCGCCCCACCCCCGCCGTGTCGGTGCCGGACGAAAAAGCCTATTTCGCCCTGGTGCGGGCGGCCTTTGGCCAGCGCCGCAAGACCGCCGCCAACTCCATCGCCGCCGGCCTGGGGATTCCCCGGCCCCAGGTGACCGCGGCCCTGGAAGCCGCCGGCCTGGACCCCCGGGTCCGCCCCGAACAGCTGACGCTGGAGGACTTTGCGGCGGTGGACGCCGCCCTCCGGGCCGGAGCCGGGAAATAAGTTTGCCTTGCCAAAACGCCGGCAAAGTGGTATACTATCTGCGTATTCACTTCTGCTGGTGTGGCGCAATGGCAGCGCAACTGATTTGTAATCAGTGGGTTGCAGGTTCAACTCCTGTCACCAGCTCCAAGAGGAGGCCTCACAACGAGCACGTTGTGGGGCCTTTTCGCGTTTTAGAGAACAAGCAGGAGGTAGCGCATCATGCAGAAAATCCGGTATGCCGTCATCGGCTCGGGCTGGCGGTCCCTGTTTTACGGGCGGATCGCCCAGGCCCTGCCCCAGCAGTTTGAGCTCACCGCCCTCTATTGCCGCACCGAGGAAAGGGCGGCCCGTCTCCGGCAGGAATACGGCCTGCCCGCCACCTCCCGGGAGGCGGACGTGGCCGACAGCCGCCCCGACTTTGTGGTGTCGGCGGTGAGCAAGCAGAATATGGCCCCGGTGGTCCGCCAGTGGCTGGACCGTGGGTTCGGGGTGCTGTCCGAGACCCCCGCCGCCCTCACCCGGGAGGAGCTGGACACCCTGTGGCGGATGCAGCAGGCGGGGGCCAGGGTCCAGGTAGCGGAACAGTACCGCTTCTACCCCTACTATACCGCGGTGCTGCGGCTGATGGACAGCGGCCTGCTGGGGGAGCCGGTGTCGGCGTACCTGTCGGCCATGCATGACTACCACGCCGCCGGCATGCTGCGGGGCCTGCTGGGCCTGGGCCGGGAGGAGTTCCGCGTCACCGGAAATACCTTCCGGGTGCCGGTCACCGACACCCGCACCCGCACCGAGGTCCTCACCGAGGGCCGGGTGGTGATGAAGGAACAGCGCCAGACCCTGTTTGAGTATGAGAGCGGCCGTACCGGGTCCTATGACTTCATGTCCGACCAGTACCGAAGCCCCATCCGGCCCCGGACCCTCCGCCTGCGGGGCACCCGGGGCGAGCTGGACGGCCGGGAGGTCTGCTGGCTCAACCAGGCCAACCTGCCCGAATGGGACACCCTGGACATCCGCCAGGACCCCGGCGGGGAGGTGCTGGGCATCACCTTCCGGGACCGGGAACTGTATGCGCCGCCCTTCGGCCGGTGCGGCCTGCCGGAGGACGAAACCGCCATCGCCCGGATGCTGGTGGGGATGAAGCGGTACATGGAGACAGGGGAGGAGATCTACCCCCTGGCCGACGCGCTGGAGGACGCCTATACGGCTTTGCTGATGACGTCCCCGGCGGTGACCCCCGGGACGGGACTGGAACAGGAAACCACAGGGCAGGGGCTGTCCGGCGGCTGGTATCAGCGCCAGAGCGGCCCCCGCATCTGGAAGTAAAAGGGAGGCGTTTGCACCATGAAAGAACAAGAAATCCTTCGCGCCGCCGTCATCGGCATGGGAAATATGGGCAGTCAGTATGCGGGCCTGCTGCTGGCGGGGAAGGTGCCTGGGATGGCTCTGGCGGCGGTCACCCGGGTGAAGCCCGAGATGCTGGCGGCCCGGGGCCTGACGTTGCCAGAGGATCTGCCGGTGTACCCCACGGCGGACGCCCTGTTTGGGGCGGTGGACGCCGGACAGCTGGCGCTGGATGCGGTCATCATCGCCACCCCTCACCGGCTCCATCAGGAGCAGGCGGAGGCCGCCATGCAGCGGGGGCTGTGCGTGCTGAGCGATAAGCCCGCCGGCATCCGCAGCAGCCAGGCCCGCCAGATGGAACAGGCCCGCCCCGAGGGGCTGGTGTGCGGGTATATCTTCCAGCAGCGGACCTTCCCGTCCTACCGTATGATTCATCAGCTGGTGCACAGCGGCCAGCTGGGCAAGGTGAAGCGGGTGAGCTGGACGGTAACCGACTGGTACCGGTCCAACGCCTACTATGCCGGCAGCGGCTGGCGGGGCAGCTGGGAGAAGGACGGCGGCGGCACCCTGCTGAACCAGTGCCCCCACAATCTGGATATGCTTCAGTGGATTTGCGGCATGCCGGCCCGGACCCGGGCCTTCTGCCACAACGGCAAATACCATCCCATCCCGGTGGAGGACGAGGTCACCGCCTATCTGGAATGGCCCGGCGGCGCCACCGGCGTGTTCACCGCCTCCACCGGCGAGGCCCCGGGGGTCAACCGGCTGGAAATCGCCCTGGACGACGGCCTCATCGTCTGCGAGCCGGACGGGGTCAAGATTGCCCGCCTGGACCGCCCCGAGCTGGAGTACCGCAACGCCCCCGGCACCGGCTTTGAGAAGCCCTCCGCCCACTGGGAGACCCATCCCATGGAGAAGGACCCCGACGCCTACGCGGATGTGCTGCGGAACTTTGCAGACTGCGTCCGCACCGGCCGCAGCGGGGACCTGCTGGCCCCCTGGGAGGAGGGCCGCAAGAGCCTGACCCTCTCCAATGCCATCTACCTGTCCTCCTGGACGGGGGAGACGGTGGAGATTCCGGCCCCCGACACCCCCGCCGAACGGGCCTTCGAGGAGGCCTTTGAGGCGGGCTGGCGGTCCCAGTTCTGATAATTTTGCATCGGCACAGCCAGACCCGGCCCCCGGGCCTGGCTTTTTTGCAGGCAGGGGCTGGCTGGGCTGGCAGTTCTTTTCAGGGAGCGGGGACCTTTTGTTTTGGGCCGGGCCATGGTATAATAGCTGCAAAAGATAGCTGCGAAAGCAGCTATTTGACCCAGAGGTGCGCGCATTGCGCGGACTGGCTTTGGTATAATGTCCAAAGGATATGGATGCAAAATCGGCGCAAAGCGCCTGCTCTGTACCACAGGAGATGGTACAATAGAGCCGGATTCAAGCGAACAGCCTGCCCGGACCCGCCCGGGCGGTCACCATAAAAAACACCGGCGGTTGGATGCAATATTTGCCAGGGGCAAAACGTATCTCAGGTGAAAGGGCCTGCAAAGCCGGTAAAGGAGCGACTATGTGGCGTATCAGTCAGGAAGAATTGTTCCGCCTTGCGGTGGAGAAATACAGTGACACGGTGTACCGTGCAGCAGTGCATCACTGCAGCAGTACCGCCGATGCAGAGGACGTGGTTCAGGATGTGTTTGAGAAGCTGTTGAGGTACCGCGGCGGCTTTTCCAGCGAAGAACACCTGAAAGCATGGCTTCTGCGGGTAACCATCAACCGCTGCCATGATCTGACCCGCGCGGCCAGCCAGAAGGATGTCCCTCTGGATGAGACCATGCCGGCGCCGGCGGCTGCCGACGGCAGCGTGCTGGACGCGGTGCGCGCCCTGCCCGAACATTACCGAAATGCCGTTTATCTGCACTACTACGAGGGGTATACGGCGGCGGAGATCGGGCGGCTGGTGGGCGCACCCACCAATACGGTGCTCAGCTGGCTGCACCGGGCGCGGGCCCTTCTACATACCATGCTGGAGGAGGAAATCGAGGATGAAATGGTTTGAATATCAAATGGAGGTGGACGAGCTGAAGGCCCCCGATGAGCTGAAAGCCCGGCTGCTGGCCATGCAGACCCAACCCCAGCGCCCCAGTAC
>NZ_NFLL01000018.1 GCF_002160895.1 Faecalibacterium sp. An122
CCATATTGTCCTGTGAGCTTCCCAACGCTGGCTTTTGACCAGTGCAGGTCACAGTAGGGTTACTCCAAATGGATAGAGCAGCGTTTACACGCAATACATTACGCGACTTCGTGTCGCACTTCAGCTTCTGGATCGGGTCCGCAGGTGCGGCGCAGTACGGAATGTCCTCAAACGCCCGGCAGCGGACCTCAATTCCGTCCAGCATGTACTGCTTTACCGCATAGGTTTGGGGGTCAAAACGCAGGTCTTTTGTCATGAGAGATCTTCTCCTCTTTGTAACGTTGTCCGGATTTTGGGGGCGGTTACCAGCTGGCGTCCCGGGCGGCCGCATAGAAGATATTGCCGAATTTCCCGGGGTGCTCCTGGGGACGCCCTGCAAAACCCGAAACCCCCATCATCTGCAGGGGGACAGCGGCGTCCTGCCCGGCCAGGATTTCTTCGGTCAGGGCCAGATTGTCCCGCAGAATCCGTTTGTCCGACCAGAAGGTGCCGTGGTTGCGAAGCACCGTGTCGAACTGTGATTCGTAGGTCTGGAGATGGCGCAGGGCTTGCGCATACGCCGGCAGCGCTTCTTTTTTCAGCAGGGTCATTTCGCCGCAGGCATCCCCAAAGAGGGCGATCCGGTCCTCAGGGATCAAAAACACCATCATGCCGGCGGTGTGGCCTGGGACGGGGATGGCCTGCACCTGTACGCCGCCCAGCTCCAGGACCGCATGGTCTTCCAGCGGGCGATAAGGAGCGGACCGGGAGGGCTGCAGCAGATCCGGGCCAAAGCCGTCCGGCGCGCCGCCCACTGCGCCGGAAAGAATGTTGATGACATAGGGCTTTTTCAATGGGATCAGGATGGAGTACATCAGCGGCTCGCCGACGCCGCATACCTGGGAGATGAAGGAGGGCAGCGCCAGATCCCGCACTTTTTTGCTGCGGGTGCGCAGGGT
Organism: Faecalibacterium sp. An122; assembly: GCF_002160895.1. Classification (GTDB taxonomy): domain Bacteria; phylum Bacillota; class Clostridia; order Oscillospirales; family Ruminococcaceae; genus Faecalibacterium. The sequence goes on from NZ_NFLL01000018.1 coordinate 939, forward strand.
GATGCACAGGCCCTGCGCCACGCCGATCATGGGGCCGATGCCGCCGGAAGCCATGATGTAGTCAAAGCCGTTGATTCCGATGTTGGACAGGGCCAGCGAGATGATGACCCAGTGCAGGCCAAACATAACCAGCACGCCGAAGCCGCCGCCGACCAGTGCGCCTGCAAGAATGCCGCCGACGATGCCCCACTCATACAGGGCCTTGACCACCATAAAGATGGCGCCGCAGATGCCCTGCGAGACAGGGCCGATCACAATGTAGGTCAGGGGAACGGTAATCACCAGCACCAGCACCGGGGTCAGGATGCCGCGGATGGCCTCCGGCAGGCTCTGCTTGAAGGCTTTTTCCAGTTTGGAGGCCAGATACACCGCCAGCATGATGGGAATCACGCTGGAGGTATAGCCGCTGCCCGGCATGATGATGGGAATGCCGAACAGGGTGTTGTAGTAATCCATGGCAAAGGGTGTGCCGGCCAGAATGGTGCCGGCCACTTCCAGGGTGGAGCCGATGTTCACCATGGCGGGGTATACCAGCGCAGTGCCGATGGCTGCGCCCAGATATTCCGAGCACTTGAACCGCCGGGCTGCCGAGAAGCCCAGCAGGATGGGCAGAAAATAGAAGAAGCCGTCGCCCACAGCGTACAGCAGCATATACACGCCGCTGGCGGTGGAAACCCAACCCAGGGAAGCAAAGAGGGAGATCAGGCCCTTGATGATGCCGGCGGCCGTCAGGATGCCAAGCGTGGGAGCCAGCACCCCCGACATGGTGTTCATCAGCGCGTTGATGGGGTTGTGCTGGTGGCTGCCTTCATCGCCGCCGTCCAGGCTGTCTTCGCCCAGACCGCAGGTCTGGCGGATGAGGTCGTACAGGGCGTCCACCTTGCTGCCCACGACAACCTGACACTGCCCGCCTGCCATGACCAGCTGGATCACGCCCTGGGTTTTGCGCAGCGCCTCCTGATTCACCTTGGTTTCATCCTTTAAGGTGAAGCGCAGCCGTGTAAAACAGTGCGCCAGATTGTGAATATTGTCTTTGCCGCCGACATGTTGAATAATCGATGCGGCTAAATCATCGTATTTATGTGCCACGTAGATTTCCTCCTGTTTCAGATGGTTCAGCTGCCCGGGCTTGTGAATATAATATACAGTGGATTCCGCGGATTGTAAATATAAGTTTTATACAAAAATCTCCCGCGTTTTTTGACAATCTGCTGGGTTTTGGTCGCTTTTATGTGATTCATGGGCCGCCGGCAAGGGCGGTCCCTGGACGCCCGACGCCTTTCTGCAAGATGAATGAATAAAACTTTTATTCAGAAGCGGCTGCGGGATTGTATTTTCCGGAATTTCTGTTAAACTGATATAGAGAGAATCATTTGGGGAGGGAGAAGGTATTATGAACCCGCTGCAGCGTATGGAACTGCACAAATCGGAATTCACCCAGAACGATCAAATCATCTACGATCGGATCATGCAGAACCCCTCCGGCATCACCCATATGTCCACCAGTACCTTTGCCGAGCTGTGCGGAGTTTCCCAGCCGGCGCTGTCCCGTTTTGTGAAGGGGCTGGGGTATGCCCGGTACCAGGATTTCCGCGCCGACCTGATCAAGATGGTGGCCCAGCAGACGGAACAGTCTGAGCGCGGGCAGGAACACCTGTTTTATTTCAGCCAGCTGTATCAGCTGCTTCATGAAGCGGAACAGCTTCTGACCGCCGACTATCTCCGGGAACTGGGCGTGTACATGGGCCAATTCCCCCGTATCTTTGCAAGCGGCATCGGCAAGAGCCGCCATGCGGCTGAGCTGCTGGAAATCCTGATGCGCAAGCATCGCCGTTTTGCCCAGGCGGTCAGCCGGGACGCCCTGAACGAGCTTGCGGACTATATGGAATCGGACGATCTTCTCATGATCTTTTCTGTCAGCGGCGGCGAACATATCATGAAAGAGGCTCTGCAGACCAACGGGAAGGTGATGCTGGTGACCGCCCGCCCGGACCCCCGCTACGCAGACCAGGTGGACAAGCTGGTATTGCTGCCTTTCCTCTCGGCAGACCCGGAGGCGGACTCGATATCCCCCGTACTGTTTGATATCTTTGTGGAACTGCTGGTGAACTATCTGCCGCCAGTGTGAAAAGCAGGGGAAGGGGCATATCCGGGACACTTTGCATCCCAGGCCCCAAAGAGGGAAAACCGGCTGCCGGTGTATCTGGAGGCGGCGGCCCCGGGCCGGCCGGTGGAAAACCGCCGGACCGGCGCGGCCGGGCTGCAGGGAAGCGTCCGGACGGTGGAAGTCCGGGGCCCCATGGGAACGCCGGTGCAGGCATCCTGTGGCCTGCTGCCCGGCGGGCTTGTAAAATCTCTTGTGGGGCATTCCCAGGATATGGACACCTAAAGTGTGGTCGGACAAAAAGAAAACAGCCTAGAAACGCAAGTTTCTAGGCTGTTTTTGGTGGTGGACTACAAAACCACAAGCTATGCTTGTGGACGAGTATAGCACGAGCGTTGATACGATGAAAAAAGAACCTTCTTTTGCTAAAATGAAAGCGGGTAACGCCAACCGCACCAACAAGCAAAAGGAGATTCATCCAATATGGACGAAAAAAGTTTATCACATACGTGTTGGATACGTGTTGGAATTGCAAATACCACATTGTACTTGTGCCCAAGTATCGCAGAAAAGTGATTTACGGAAAGCTAAGAAAGGATATCGGGAAAATACTGCGGATGCTCTGTGATTACAAACACGTGGAAATAGTTGAAGCACATGCAATGAAAGAACATATTCACATTTTGTGAAATGACTGCAACCAGACCTGGCGCATCAGCTCGGCAGCAGCATCAAAAGGCTGGCTGTTTGTGTGAAAAGCACAGACAGCCAGCCTTTTGTCATCTAAAACAGCGTTATACTTTGATGATTTTGTACCCGAGCTTATGGATGAGCTTGAGGGTTTGCAGAGCGGTATTCCGGTCGTACTGCTTTTCCGATTCCGGAAGTTGGTCATAGGGAACCAGCAGAGGGGTGGTTTTTTGATCGGGATTGACTTTTCCAGGAGCATACTGCCAGCCTTCCTGCATGCGGCCGATGGCCCAGGTATCATGAACCGATGCAGCAAGCTGCTCGGTGAGCGCAAGAAGTTCCGGACTGAGGATAACGTCTGAAGTGTCCACAGGAGCGGGATGGTAGGTTTCCATAGCAAATTCTCCTTTCAGAATGCAGAAATCAAGGCAACGAGGCAGCATGCAGAGGAATGATAAAACCATTATAGCAAAATTCTATGGGCATTGCCACCGGTTGAGGACACAGGATGCAGAAGCGGGCTCCCAGAGAGGAAAACATTACCCTTATTCGCTGTCTTTTGGACGCCAGTCCTGCCGGATCTGCAACATTTGCACCGAGCATGTATTGGAAAAGAGGGTGAGCTGCCCGTCTGCAAAGCGAGCGTCCAGGATGGGGCCGTGATGCTTGTATGCGGCCAGAATCCGGGCGTTTGCTGCGTCCAGAAGAAAGACAGAGTTCAAGAGCCGGGATACCAGAAGATAGTGTGCCTGGCCCAGATCGATCAGCACGCTGGAACTGTCGTTTTTTTCTTGGAGAAAACGGTCAAAGGGCAAAGCAGATAGGTCTTCCTGCTTTAAGCTGAGCCGGAGATCCAAAAGCGGGGATTCCACCACACGGGAGCGGCCCTGCTGCAAAAGGGTCAGGGTGCCTGTGACCCAGTTGAGGATGACGGTGAGAGTGCTGCAACGGTAGACGCCGGGCGTGGAGAAGCCGAGGCGGACCGTCTCCGGCTCGGTCAGCAGGGACAGCATGTCTGAGAGAATTTCATCCGGCGGGGTATCGGTATGGCGTATCATGAACAGAAAAGAAGCCAGGCGAAGGACCGGTACCAGAGGGGTATTGGTACGGGACAGGTTGAGACGGCGCCGCCGCGCCAGAGAAACAGTGATAGGAGACCGATTTGGCACAGAGATGGTGAGGCTGGCGCTGTCATCGGAAAAAGAGGCGCGGCAGTCGAGAAAGGGGGGAAGCTTTGCCCGCAGCCGTGGCCGGCCGGAGGACAGATGGTATACGGTCAGATAACTGCTGCCCTGCACCAGGAGAAACTGTTCGTCCGAAGAAAAATACATTTTCTGCAAATGTCTGTTAAGGGTTTGACCCAGTGGGCGCAGTTCCAGCCGTGGCCGGCCGTTGGGGTGATAAACCAAGATGCACCCAGCCCGCTCATAGGCGACCGCATAGCTTCCACCGGGGCCGGTGCACCGGAGACTGGCAGAGACGGGAGAAGACGCAGAGGAGCTGCCGTCCAGCAGCGTAAGTACAAAGGAAAAGGAACTATCCTGCCCGGGAAGTCGGGAGAGCCAGGGATGGGTGATGCAGGCGGCCAGGAATAATTGCTTCAGGGGGAGAGTTACTTGCAGATAAAACTGATGATGAATGGCGAAAAAATAGGAATGGAACATTGCACCGAGCAGATGTGTGGAAGAGCGGAACTGCCATACGAGGGGATCAACAGCAAAGGAAGAGACTTCCTGTGAAACCGGGGCAAAGTCCTGCTTTTTGAACAGGAACATGCCTTGTTCGGTCAGGACCGATAAGGTTTCATCCGGATGGACCCAGGACAGCTGAATGGGGTCAGAAAAAGGCATTTGATAAAAGCGTCTCTGGGGCAGATCCAGCCAGAGCAGCAGGGAGGAATAGCCATAGACGATAGACCGCAGACTGCTCAACTGGCAGCGCAGTTTTTGCGGGTCCGGAGGGAGAAACCATTGCCGTGTTTTTGGCGAGTCTGGATGGATCACGATGGCACCCTGAGGCAGCGTCGGAGGAAGCTCGTCGAACCGGAAAGACACGGGGGTAACAATAGAGGATGTGGACTCCGGGTCAGGATAAGGCAGAAGACGGTAAGGCATCGAGGAAAGGAAGAGGATGGAACGGAAGGCGATGGCGCGCATTGATGCGTGCAGAGGGCTGTCCTGGACGGGCTGGCCGTCGGCGATAGAAAATAAATCGGGTGAGCGGACGGGATTGAGGACAATCACAAATTGAGAGGAGAATACAATGGACGCTGTTGAAAAACGTGTCTTGATGGAATAGAGCAGCTGTCCATCGGTGAGATGATAGGCCATCAGCGTGGTGTCATCTGTTGCGAGCAAAAACAGGAGCTCCAGCTGTGGATCACAATAAAATCCATGGAGGGGAGGAGAGTCCAGGGAACCATCCAGATGATAAAGGAGCTGGACAGAGTTTGCCTCCAGCTGGTAGACATAAACGGAAGCCCCGTATGCCAGCACAAACAAATCAGACCGCGGCCATACGGCCTGCTGATGCAGAAGAGAATCGCTTGCGTGCAGGGAGAGGTGGAGGTATTCGGTCTGGCTGTCCAACTGGTAGAAAAAGACATCAGGCCCCGCCCAGACGGCATACTGAGCCCCGCTGGGCGACCAGATGAGGGGAACGTTTTTTCGAAAGGGAAAGGGCAGGCCATTGCCATTTGGATGGGCAGAAACCAGCCGCAGCGGCAGCTCGGGAGCCTGCTGGAGACCGGCTGCATCCGCGCAGAGGGGGAAAGCGTCTCGATAGCATTGCAGCATAGTCTGGTTCTGTTGCAGACAGGCCAGCAGAGCGTCCCGGCTGTGCTGGCCGTTGCTTTTCAGCCAGAGCAGGTCATCGATCATGTGTTCCAGCTCGCCCAGCTGGACGGAGGCATCCGCGAAATCCGGTTGGTAGAGCCGGGCAAGGGCATCGAGATCCCGGGTGCGGCGCAGGAGGGATGGGAGATTAAACACCTTGCCAGTGCGGACCAGCCGTTCCCCGGCATCCAGATAGACAGGCAGCTGGGTGTAATAGCGGATCAGAAAGGTTTGCGCCTGGGTATAGCAAGCGGCAAACAGATCCTGGATAGCCTGGGCGAATACAGCATGGAAGCAGCGCACCGTCAGGATTCCGTGGAAAGGAACCAGCTGCAAAGCGCCATCCAGGTCCCAGAACAACCGGGACCAGACCACGAAGGGAAGGCGGTTGTGGGCGATGTCGTAACGGTCCTCCATCGCAAAGGCAACGCGCACCTGAGGAATTTGCAGCAGAACCGTTTGCAGATCCTCTTCAGCGAGGCCGTAAGGTGATGCGACGATGGTACTCAGAGCATATTGCACCAGAGTCTCATCGTGGCCGAGCTGCCGGTACATGCTGTGAATGATCTGAATGGCAGCTTGTTTCAAATCCGGCGGCGGCGCTTCCGGCTGTGTGCCGGAACGCCAGTGACTACACAAAATCGCCAGGAATTGCAGATAGAGGGGACTGCAAGGTTGGGAAAATGCGGTGCTGCGCAGGAATGCGAGCTGCTGCGCGTCCAGACAGCGGCCGCGCTGGGCCAGCAGCCGGAGGAAAATTTCTTCACGGTCGGCCGTTTCGAGGTCATCCAGTGGAAGAATGCGGACCTGGGGGCAAAGACGCTGGGCCAGAGAGTGGTCAGTGGTGGAGAAAAGTACCTGGACCTGGGGCGGCAGTGTTTCAGGCAGCAGAGCTGTATGGAGAAGGCCAATGTCCTGAAACATTTCTGCGGCGTCGATCAGAACGACGCAGTGCTGATCGGCGGGAATCTGTTTCAGCAGATGACTGAACTGAAGGCCCAGCCTGCGATAGGTCAGAGGTTCTTTGATCTGTAGCCCGTATCGCTGTGAGATCTCGTCACTGAGCTGCTGCACACCGTCGAGAATCCGGTAGGAATGCTGTTCCAAACCGTAGAACAAGAAAAACAGGTCATCCGGATGGGGAAAATGCAGTGCCGCTTCCATCAGCAGCGCACTTTTTCCGCTGCCGGATGCGCCCAGAAGACACAGGGGCCGGCTGCCTGGACGCTGCAACTCCTGGGCCAAAAGGTCCAGTTCCCGGCTGCGGCCATAGAAGGGCGCGTGGAAGGTATGCAGCAGTTCCTGAGAGGCCTGATGCAGGGAAAGGCGTTTCATCTGGGTTTCGATGCGCTGCATCTCCGCCAGAATCCGTTTGCTGAGGCTTTGGATGGCCCAGTCCACAAACTGCTGCTGGTACGCCGGACCCACGGTGAGCTCGGTGAGGGCATCGCTCTGCCCGTCAGCGGATAGCCGCTGGCGAACCTGGTTGCGCAGACGGGCGACAGAATCCGGAATCGGTACGCCCGTTTCGGTGCGGAAAAAAGCGAGGGTGTGGCCCTGCCGGGAAGAAGCGTGCAGCAGGCCGTGCCAGATTTCAAGTTCGGTGGCTGATGCCATAAAAGGTTCGCCTGCTGCCGGCGGTATAGCCTGCTGCAGCCGCTGCAACAGGGCGCGAAGTTTGTCCTCCTCCTGCTGCCAGCGCGCATCCTCCAGCCATGGACCGTTCCGGGGCCGCAAACAGTATTCGCCGCCGATCTGGTTTTGATCCAGGACGTACCACCGCCCTAGAAATTCCTGCTCTGCGGGTGCTGCCGCCTCCCAGAGGCTTTGAAACTGCCGGGGAGAAATGTGTGCGGGCAGCGGAATCCAGCCGTACTGGCTGCCGATCATCAGGAGAAAGTTTGGCCGCGGAGAAACTTGCAGACAGCGGTCCACCTCTTTCAAACAGATATCCATGGTGCGCTGGTCCAGGGCCGACTGGGTGGTAACGCCCCAGCGCAGGTCAATGAGCTGAAAATGATAGCCGTATGCGGCACAAAGCCGCTCCAGTGCAGGCTGAACCTGTTGAGCCAGGAGATTTCTTTCCTCCATGAAATCCCGGAAAGTGGAGCTGATAAAGAGGCGGAACGTTCTGTTTTCCATGGCGTGATTCTCCTTGACGGTCAGAAAAAATCCGAGATGAGCTTTTGGGGCGGTCGAACAAATTTTGCCTGGATTCTTGCAGGACAAGGCGAAGCTATGCTAAAATATGGTTGAAACGTACCATACAGGAAAGGATGTGAACTTGCATGGATTGGGGCGATAAGCTGGTGCATCTGGTTGCCTGGCAGATGAGACCGGCGTTCCGGTTCTTTTATCCTTTGTTTTCCAACTATATGGACCGGGATACTGCCGTCGTTGCCGCAACAGCAGTGGCAGGTATTTTATGGCTGGCTCTGAGCGTCGGGGTGATCATTCTGCTCGCTGCGGTATATTTTAAGCTGCTCAGGTGGTTCACTGCCAAAGATATCGTACAGCAGTATCAGACGTACAACGCGCAGATGGAAAAGATCCTCGGGCTGGACAAGGACGCCCTGCGCGAATGGACCGAGCTGCCCAGGCTGCGGCGTTCCTGGCGCAGCCGGCTTTGTGCGGCAACGTTTCATTGCGTCAAGTGGATGCTGGTGGTGACCGGCATCCTGGGGGGCGGATTTTGCAGCCTGTTCTTTCAGCCGCAGACGGTTGCAGCTCCCGCCAAAGTCGTATTCAGTCTGGCAGTGTGGGCCGGATGTATACTTTGCGGTCTGGTGGCAGTTTGGCTGCTGAACCGCCTGCGGCGGCTTCCGGACCGTCTCCGGAAGGCTTGGTTTGGCTCCCCGGCGAGGTGCCGAAAATTATAAAAAATACAAGAATTTGAAATCAAAAATATAGAAACACGGAGAGGCAATGAACGGTGGCCTCTCCGTGTTTTTTGTAATAGATTGAGGAATTGATGTAATGAATGGACGAATTTGACGCATGATTCGATAAAACGAATGAAAAATGCATCCATTATTTGAATAAAAAGAAGCGGCATGAATGCCGTTCTTGCGGTCTGTAATCCATTGTTCAGCAAAAAAAGAAATACAGCTTTTTCATCCAATTTAAGCGAAAAATATAAATCATATATCGCCCCTGAAAACACGGCTCAAAAAGATCAAACACAGATAGGTGATGGACAGAAGCGCACGCAAAAACAAGTGGGTTTTACACCATAGAAAATCAGTCCTGCATCCCGCAGGACAAACGATTTGCCGCCTCCATCAGAAAACGAAATGGTTTCAATGAAGGGAGGATTACAAGCTGCGTTCAGCCGGTGCCATGGGGTGCAAAACCCGGAAGCAGCTGCCAGTATGCGGCAGGCCTGCATGGGGAACGGCCAGCCTCTTTCGACTGGCATTCAGTCGGTGTTGTAGAGAAAAAACGACGAATGAAAGATACTTTTGAAGAGAACTGAACAACCCCGGCGGGACAGCGCACTCCGATGAACTTGTGAAATGAAAGGGCAAAACCGCTTTTGGAGAGCGGCAGATTTCCCGGGTTGTATGGCAGCCGCTAAAATTGGCAGTGGGAGAGGATAAAAGACAGTCCGATTGAAAAATCACACACCAAACAAACCGGAAAATCATGCTCTCAATCGGCATATCTTTGAGGTGCGTTTTCCCGGCACAGACAGAAAAATTTATTACAAAGTATAAAGCCAAACGAGGGGAAAGTCAATAGAAATGCTGCTGCATATTTTGGGTGATATGTTGTGCAGGTTGCCGGAAAAATGAGAAAATTTTTGGTCCGGTTTACCGTAATATCCAGGGCGGCAGAAGGTTGACAGGATAGAAGGCAGATTGTATTATAGAAGTAATCATAAACTGCATTCAAAACGGCCGGAATATTCAAATAAAATGCTATATTTGAGCTTGGCGCCGCAATCATGAACCGGAAGGACAAGGTGAATAAAATGAGCCTTTTTTGTGTGATCTTTTCCATGGTGGCAATGGCCATTGCATTTGCCCAGAACGTAAGGCATGGACAGACCCATCGCATGATCCGGTTTACCGGGTGGTATTTCCTGGCTGTTTTCCTGGTCAATCTGGCATCCCAGCGGCTGACATACCCGCAGATGACTCCGTGGGATCTTTTCTTTTATGGGATGATTGCGGCCCTGCAAAGTTTTACGCTGGATGCATCCTATGACGTCATCTCACAGGCCATTTATACAGAGGGCGCGTTTGCGTATCTGTACTCAACGCTGATTTTGATGTGCGCCCCGATTGTGGGCGGTGCAGCGGTTCTCAACATTCTGGCAGATATTTTTCCTGAGTTCCGTTACTGGTATAAAACCTACCTGTGCCGCAGGGTGGTGATTTTCTCTAGCCTGGATGACAACACCTTTGGCCTGGCTGCGGAAATGGCATCGGAGGCTGGCCGCCACAGCGGTGTTCGGATTGTATTTGCCAATACGGCGGCGAATGAAGGCGAAGAGGATGAGAGAAACCAAATCGAGGAGGCACGGCGCCGCGGGTGGATCTGTCTCAAGGACGGCATCGGCGAGCTGAAACTGAACTGGAGACGTCCGCTCAGCTATGTTCTTGCGCGGGAGGACGAGGAGCGAAACTTACAGGATGCGCTCCAACTGGCCAGTCACCGCGAAGGTCTCTGGAGTCGGGCGACCGATACAGAGATCTGGGTCTACACCCATGATTCCAGCGCACCGGAACTTCTGGAACAGGCTTTTTCCAGGTATCGCGAGGAAAAGACGATACGCCTGCGGATGATTTCGCCGGTCACCATGACGGTGTACCGGCTGCTGAGCGAATACCCGCTGTATGATGCGTTTGTCCGCGGCCCGCAGCAGGAGGAAGCCTACACGGTGGCCATTCTGGGCACGGATGCTTGGGCAGAAAATTTGTTTCGGACGGTGTACTGGTGCGGGCAGATTCTGAACAAGCATTTGAACATCCACCTCATCAGCCCGGATGCGGAACGGTTCGCCCGGCACATCCATGCACAGATTCCGGAGCTGGAGGAAAATGACGGACAGGAGGCGTACTGTCAGGTTGCCTTTGAAGCCCTTGATCCGGAGAGCGAGGCGTTCGAAGCGCGCCTCATGCAGCAGCCGCTCCGGGACTGCCGGATATGGTATGTCAGTCTGGGCGCAGATCGGCGCAATATAGCTGTGGCCATGGCGCTGGGACGGCGCCTGCGGGCGATCCATCTGACCGAGTCATTCCATGGGTGGGTGCACTACGTGGTCAATAACAATGCGTTGACAGCCAGTCTCCAGGCCTGGCAGGCAGGCAGCCGGGACGGTTGTACCCTGCATCCCTTTGGCTCGGTGCAGGATCTGTATTCAGGCAGTAACCAGTGGGGCATCCTGCATGACTTTGCCTGGATGATCAATAACGCCTGGCAGGAGAAAAAGGGCGAGTTCAGTGCCGAAAATGAATACAAGCGCCGGTCGTCGCTGGCCGCGGCGCTGCATATTCAGTATAAATTGTACAGCGGCGGCTTTTTGGCGCCCAACCTGTGCCCGGAACAGTTGCCCCTGAAAATACGGGAGAGCCTGCACTTGTATTTGCAGGCGCCCGCAGACCAGGCGCGGGATTATGCAATTGGGTACAATGAACACCGGCGCTGGAACGCTTATATGCGCTCGTCGGGGTACCGGAGTGTTTTGCTGGCAGATTGGGTCGAATTTTGCCGAAACAAGGGAGAGGTAACATCCCGGGACAAAGCGTCCGGGCTGCATGTATGCCTGACTGACTTTGCGGGCCCGGAGCCAGTGTCCCGGCTGAAAGACCAGGACTGGGAGGCGGACCTGCCCCGGCGGGACCCGGCCCGTTTTGCACAGCTGGATGGATTGGACCGGGTATCCTGGCAACTGCATCAGTTGAAGGAAGAGTTTGCCCAGAGCCGGTATGAACAGGCGCTGTCCGCCTGGCGGGCCGGCGGCGAAAAATCAGAGGAAAAACCCACCCGGGAACAGCCCTGGAAGGATGATTATAAGATGTATGACATCCAGGCCTTGCGGGAAGTTGCGGAAAAGTACGAGATTTACAGCATAATTGAGGAATGGGCCAGAGAGAATGGTCGGCAAAAGCTGCGGGCCTACCTCAGTTTGCGGGAACTGGCCCCTGGACGGAAGGACCGGCTGGCGCTGCTGGATGCGCTGCGCGGTAAGATCAACAGCAAAGGGGCTGGACCCGAAGCGCAGAAACAGCTGGCACAGCTATATGCCTGGGCCGAAACAGAGCCCGAAGCGTTAGAGACGCTGACGGTGGAACAGTTGACAAAACGGCTGGCATTGGCTGTGTAACACAGTGGGCAAAGGGGGAATTGGGTGAAAACGCAGGATGGAACGATAAGCCGCTGGATGGCAGTGCTTGTGCTGGTTCTGGTGATGCTGTGGATGGCAGCTGGGTGGGTGCCGTCCGCTGCGGCGGCCGTGGAAAGCATGGGGAATGCCCGGCAGATTGCGGTGGTATACGATGATTCAGGCAGCATGGTCCGCGAGGACAATGGCTATACAGAAAACTGGTGCCGCGCAAAATATGCGATGGAAGTGTTTGCGGCGATGCTCAAAAAAGAGGACAGCATGAGCATCTTTCCTATGAGTGCCTACCGCAATTCGGTGGAAAGCAGCCGCGCCCCGGTGCGGATTCAGGGCAGCATGGATGCAGACCAGCGGGTTCAGACGGTACATGAGATGGACCACCTGAGCCAGGGAACCTATTTCAACAGTGTTAAAGCGGCTTGTGCTTATCTGGAAACGGTGGAGCAGGGGCAGGACAGGTGGCTGATCGTCCTGACGGACGGCGAATTTGATACCCCCATTGAGCAGGTGGAAGAGTACCTGCGTCAGGCGGCAGAACAGGGGATCAAGGTCATCTATTTTGTGATGGGAGAGGGAACCCAGAGCATTGGGCAGGCCCCAGAGTTGGGAATCTACTCGTATCGCGTGGAAAATTCGGAAGAAATTCTGTCCGGCATCATCGAAGTCGCCAATCAGGTGTTTAACCAGCGAGCGCTGGACCACAGCTATCTGAAGGAGACCGCATACGGGTTGGAATTTACAACGGATATTCCGGTGTGGGATTTGACCATCTTTGCCCAGGGGCAAAAGATTGAGATTGGGGCGCTGTCCGGCGGAGAGGATACTTTACAGGCGGTGACCCAGACCGAAGTGCGCTACAGCGACAAGATGCCCAGCAACTACACCCCGGAGGAACAGCAGAACATTCTGGTGGACACAAATCTAGAGGGCATTCTGGCATCCTTTTCGTCCGAAGGCACCATCCCAGCGGGAACCTATCAGGTGCCGATGTCGGATTTGTCCAACGTGGAAGTTTATTACACCCCAGCGGTGGAAATTGAACTGCTGATGGAGGACGAGCAGGGAAACCAGTATCACCTGAACCGGCAGACAGCCGAGGTGGATAATCGCAGCTATCATGTGACGGCTCAGCTGGTGGATGCTGATTCAGGAGAGCCGGTGCGCAGCAATCTGGTCAAGCTGGAATCCTGTACCCTGACCTACAGCAATGGCGGCGAGACCTATACCTTGACCGGCCTGGAACAGGGCGGCACCGCGGTGAAATTTTCTTCCGGCGAGCTGATGGGTGAGCTGCTGGCGCAGCTGGACTGGCAGCAGCAAATCCGGGTTTCCATTGAAAGCGTAGTGGGGCCGGAGGTCTGGACGGGTCAGCTGGAGGTTGTGCTCCCACAGGTCAGCCAGGACGGCGCAACATATCAGTTCCTGCTGGATACTCTGGAGGACGGTTCGGCCGTTCAGGTTGTCCCCCAGATTCAGAACCCGGAAACCGGGGAACTGCTGGCACCGGGCGCAGAAGAAATGGCCAGCGCCGTGCTGGAGGTCCGAATGGAAGCCGCCGATCCCGGCAGCGCCGGCAGCGGGGCTTTGGGATGGCTGTACCGTATCTATGCGGCGCTGTATGAACGTCACCTGGATGACCGGGAAATTCTCTGGACCACGCAGCCGGACGGGAACCAGGTGCTGGTTCTGCCCCACTATGCAGGGCAGGGGGCAGACGACACCTACTACGGCAAAGCCGTCCTCTGGCTTGACTGGACCAGTGGCACAGCCGATCATGAAGTGCATATTTCCCAGTCCTGTGAAGTGAACATTGGCCCGCCGCCGCTGCGGCAGGTGCTGCCCCGGATGATCAAGGCCATGTGTCTGCTGCTGCTGGCGCTGGCAGCAATTCTGGGGTTCATTCGCAAGAAACGGCTGCCGGCCCGGCTTCAGGTTACGCTGACCGTGGTGGAGAAGACTCCGGGCATCTTTGCCGGCGGAGAATTTGAGCGGGAGATGGTGATTCACCGGAAGTTCAGTGTGTTCCGCGCGGAGGAAGCGCGGATCAATATGTCGTTCGGCGGCAAGATCTCGGCGCCCGCCCTGCACATCCGGGCGGCAAACCGATGCCTGAACAATAAGGATCGCCGGTTTGAGATTCTCAACATCGAAAAGTTTGCGCAGGTGGGAAGCATCCAGCCGGTTTATGTGGACGGCAAGGAGGTCAAACCGGGAGACAACCACCGGCCGCGGAACAGCAAAATCAAGATTACCTGCCGGAGCAATACCTGCAAGGGCAGCATTCCCCCGACCTGTGAGTTCAAGTTTGGGGTACGCAGCAAAAAGGCGGCGAAGTCCGGGAGCTCCCGCAGGAAAAGAGGAAAATCCAGGAGACATGGTCGATGAACCTGCCGCGATGCGGTGGAAGCGGAAGCAAAAGCAGAACAAAAAAGAGCAGGAGGAAATTTTATGAACGCACCTACATTGATTGTCGGTCTGGGCGGAACGGGCAGCAAGATTGTCGCCAAGGTTGCAAATAAGACAAACTCCCAGCAGAGAAAACAGGTTCGTTTTGTCTGCATTGATACCGATGTGAATGATCTGCGCACGCTTCGGGAGAAAAATCCTTTTCTGGTGACGATTCAGACCTCGGCTCCCTACACGGTGGGCGAGTATCTGGATAAAAACCATTATGCCCGCGATGTGTGGTTTCCCACCCATCACATTATGAATTCCAAGACCCCCACCGAGGGCGCCGGACAGGTGCGCGCCATCAGCCGGCTGGCGTTTGACACCTGTGTGCGGGAAGGTGCGCTGGAGCCGCTGGAACAAGCCATTGATGGTCTCTATCCGCTGGATGGACGGGTGAACGGACAGGCGCTGCGGGTCATTGTGGTTTCCAGCCTTGCAGGCGGCACAGGCAGCGGCATCATTCTGCCTGCGGCCATGTACATCAAAAATTATCTGGACAAGCACTTCAAGCGCAATGCCAGTGTGATGCGTGGATTTTTGCTTTTGCCGGATATCTTCTTTGCAGCCAAGAGCCCGGAGGAGATCAACAATCTCTGCTGCAACGGCTACGCGGCGCTGCGGGAGCTGGATGCGTTCATGCGCCGCAGCGACTGTGAGAGGGAGAGCGGCATCCTGCACAGCCTGTCCCTGACCATGCCGGACCCGACCACTGATTCCCGGGTGGATTACAAGCTGGCGCCGTTTAACTTCTGCTTCCTGTATGGGGCGCAGAATACCTCCGATCAGCGGCTGTCCAGTTTTGAGGAGTACATGAACCAGGCAGCCAACATCGTGTATGCCCAGTCCATCAGTGCTTTGAGCGGCCGGAGCAATTCCAGCGAGGACAACACGATTCTGACCCTCTGCGCCGGCCATGGGCGCAACCGGTTCTGCGGTGCAGGCAGCAGCTGCATGATCTATCCCAAAGAGGACGTAATCCGCTATATGGCGGATGTCTGGGCGCTGAAGAGCATGGGTGAGGGCTGGCTGTATCTGGACAGAAAGTATGAGGAGTACAGCCGCCGCCAGGAGCAGCTGATGGAGCGGGACCCCATGGCGGAGATGATGAGCCTGCGGGACTTTTACATCAATACGGTGGAAACCGACAAGGAGAGCGCACTGACCGCCCGCATCCGCAAGGAATGCCGGGCACAGGATGCAGCCAATCCCACCCAGGATGTGGGCAAGTGGGAGCACTATCTGATCGACCTGGGGGAGATGATCCACCAGGAGATCGAAGCCGATGTCCAGATGGAGAATGCCAAGCAGGACCTGCAAACCAGCTATAACACCCTGACTTCAGTGGGCAAAAATGAGACCGAGGGCATTGAAGCAGAGCGCGACGCTGCCTATGCCAAATTGATGGAATATCACAAGCGTTCGCTGGCCAGTGCGCAGATTGTGGCATCTTCCATCATCAACAATCACATTTTGGCCGAAGGCGACCTGACCGAAACCAGCAAACGCACCCACATGGAGTACTGGCTGCGGGGAAACAAGGACCAGTTTGCGCATCCGGCCTCGGTGAGGTATTTCCTGTATGGACTGCAAAATCTGCTGGATAAGCGGATTGCAGACAGCCGCACGCGGCTGGAAAAAATTCACAAGGACCTGAAAGAATTGGATGACCAGATTGACGACCAGGAGACGGAGGGCATCCGCGAGGACATCACCGATTACCGGGTCACCAAAAAGGTATTTGTGTTCCCTGAGCGCGTGAATCTGACGGCGGTGGACGATCTGGTGGACTATTTCCAGAACCATCAAAAGAGCGTGGATGAAGAGCGGGATCAGCTGGTTCGGATGCGGGTGCTGGAAGCGCTGCGGGAACACGTCGGCCGTTTGGTCAACTGCATGGAGCTGTTTTTCAGCACCCTGCGGGTCTGCCTGGAGGATACACGCCGCGACCGGAATTTGATCCGCGGCCGGTATAGCAACTGTGAGGGCAGTACGACTTACTATGTCTGTGCCAACAGCCGGTGCCTGGACGCCATGGAGCAAGAGATGCCCTATGAATTCAGCAGCATGGACAGCGAAGTCAGCCGGACCATCTACTGTGAAATCAAACGGATGGGCCTGAGCCGCGAGGAGATTGACAGCCGCGGCCTCAAAAAGATGTATGAAAACGAGATCATGGATTACTGGCGCCGCGCCGTGCTGCGCAAGAATGGCGCCAGACTGGAGATCAATGTCATTGATGCGCTGATGAATGAGGCCTGCTATATGGCAGACCGCAAGGACATCACCATGACGGAGCAGGAGGCCTATTGCCAGAGCAAGCTGACGCAGACAGCCAACATGGCAGAACCCTTCATCGAACGGCCCCAGGGAGAAATCCGGCATCCCATCAAAGTCAGCTGCTACAGTGAGAATGTGCGCCGGCGGTATGAAGGATTCATCACCCGGGCACTGAATGAGGAAGGCGGCTATGCGGATGACTCGGTGGATGACTGCGAGCTGATTTTCTATCATGCACTTTACGGCATCCGCGCTGTGGATTTGCAGCAGTTCAGCCCGGAGATCAACTCCCGGACGATGAAGCGCCGGGCCGGCATCTACTATGAGGCATACAAGAGCCGTGTCAGCAAGCTGGGTCCGGTGCTGGCCCGCAACAGTGATATCACGCCCCATATTGACCGCAACTGGCATCTGGCCAAGTATCTGCCGGACCTGTCGGATGAGGTCCATGAAAAAGAGATCAAGGGTGTATTCCGTGCAATGGTCTGGGGTCTGATTTCGGAAAACATCAAGTATCAGGTGAGCGATCATCTGTATACCCCGGAGAGCAATGACAATCGGGATTTTATCGTGCCCAGCCGGGAAGGGGACGCCGCCAAGGCCAACCCCTGCGACAAACTCAGTGAGCTGGCGGATGCACTGGCCATCAATCCGCCCCAGGTGGCGCGGATTTTGCGCTCGCTGGATACCCAGATTGAGATCGAACTGCGGGACCGCAAAAAGTTTGGCGAGACGCTGTTTGTCCGGCGGATCCGGTGGCATGACCCTGCGAAAGTACATCAGAACCACGGCGAAAATATGGTGAACTACTTCCGCATTCAGGAGTTTGATAAAGAGACCGACGCGTCCATCTTTGATATCCTCTACTGGTACAAGTACAGCAAGCCGGTGGATGAATACAACGTGGACAACATGAATCTGCTGCGGGATGCGATCATTGAACTGGTGGAGTACTATATTTCGCGGTTTGTCGGCCAGAATTTGCAGAATGCGGCCTTTGCGGTGGTGATGGTGGACCAGCTGATCCGCTTTAAGGAAAACATGACCAAGCAGGGCCGGATGAACAATGGCGAGCCGCTGCGCCCGGACCGGCTGCTGGATGAGACGGTGGGAATGGTGACCAGTGCCCTGAACCGCCGGTTCCGGGAAGAATACCTGATTGATTCCAGTGACCTGCACAATGTCCTGGTGGAGATTGACCGTGCAGCGAATGAAATTCGAGATGCCCAGGCCAAAAATCCCTTTGGCGCATGACGGGCGGCAGAGGCAAAAACTGAGAAAAGGAGGTGGCGCGGGTGCTGACTGTTATCATCACGACAGATGATTCCGATTCGTTTTTGCATGAGTACAGCACGCTTTTCCTTCCGTTCCAGCAGGAAGGGCAGATTGCTTTCTGCCATTGGAACCCAGCGGGCAAAGACTACAAGTCCGCGCTTCCGGAGTTGAGCGGCCTGGTGGCCGCCCAGACCGAATGGAGGGCGCTGGTGGCGCTGATCCAGCGGGAGGATGATCTGGACCAGGAGCAGGAATTTCCCGCAGAACTGGACAATCCCTTTGATTTCTGCTGCAATGGCCGGCAGGACGGCTATGAGGTGGAGGAAAGCAATATCCCGCTGATCCGCCTGGCCCAGATGCTGGGAGGGGTGCCTGAACCCATCTACGAATTTGCGGATGACCTGGTCCAGCAGCCGGAGACCGGACGCTGGATGCGGGACACCGTCCTGAAAACCACGCGGGAATCGATTCGGCAGCAGCGAATCAAGTGGAGCGTTTTGGAGGACAAATACCAGTTTTCGGGGCCAAAACCCTGCGCGGTATGGTTTTTGGTCAGCCGCCCGTATCCGGCATCCCGGGTCCGCAAAAAGAACCAGGAGCCGGACAGTCCCGAACCAAAAAAGGATCTGAGTTTTGCACAGCGCAACCGCTACCCGGCCCGGGCAAGATTTTTCACCATGGACTGTATGGGGTCCCGGTATGGTCGGGGTACGCTGGAGGAATTTCGCTTTTGGATGGCGGCGCTGACCTTGGCCATCAACGATTATGACGGCGGCAGGGTAGAGCCGGAAAAACTATACCAGATTCATTTGGATTTGAGCACCGAACAGTGGCGAAAGCTGCTCAGCGACTACTGCAACCGGCTGTCCCGCATCCGCAGAATGATGGAGCGCCGCGCGTCGGCCCTGCGGACCCGTGCCCATCAGGAGGAGCCGCCCAAGGAACAGGAACTGCCGGATTTCACCTTTAAGGTCACGGTGGCAATGGATCCTGTGAACAGTTCCGAGCTCCAGGTGGAGGACGGCGATCTGGGCCTGTCCCGGGATTGTCCCGAGGATGAGCTGGACTGGTGGGGGCGGTCGGTTCGTCAGAGCGGCAGAGCGATGGAAAAACTGCTGATGGCACCTCGCAGAGCGCTGGACCAGGCCTGTCTGTATGCGCACCGCAACAGCAGTGTGGTGCCCATACAGGTGCGGAAACTGGATTTGTACCAACAGGAAGAGCTGGAGCATCTGCTGATGGAAGAGGAGATCGCTCTGTTCCAGACCAATGCAGATGAAGCGCTGCCGCTGGGAAGGATCCGTCGGGACAGGCGGAAGGCCGACCGTCAGGTCCGCGAAACCATCGGAGGCCGGATGAGCCGGCGGATGACAACCATCGCAGGCGTAGCCGCGCTGCTGCTGTATCTGGCCGGTTTTGTGCCGGAGTGGATTCGTGCCCGGATGCAGGGAACAGAGCTTGGGCCGATTTTGCTGGCCTGCGCTATACGGCTGGGCATTTTGGCGGTTGTGGGCCTGTTGACTCTGCTGTGGTTCCGGCATGGTCTGCGCCGGAAGGTCGGAGACTACAACGCGGTGATGCGGACCCTTGGAACCAAAATCAACGCCATGTGTGAATTTTACAGCGGTTATCTCACCCAGATCTGCACCTATATGCGGGGCAGGGGGGCGCTGGATTTAATCCAGAGCCGCACCGTTGCCGTGCAGGAGCAGACCGACCGGATGGAGCGTCATATCAGGGCGCTGGATCGCTGCTGCCGCCAGACGATTTCCTGGATGGAGAGCATGGGGCTGGAACGGATGGAAGACGAGCACAGCGGCCAGCCGGAGTACTTCAACGTCGAGATTCCGCCAGAAGAAAATGAGGCCTACGAACTGCGCACCCGGCGCAGCATCCTCAAACGGGACAGGTCGGGCCGGCAGATCCGTGTGCCCTATCCCTTTGTACAGGGCCTGGAATTTGAGAGAGAGGAGCTTTTCAAGTGAGTAACGTCAGCCTGTTTGAACTGATCCGCTCCTGTCTTTTGACCGTTCCCTTTGTGCTGCTCTGCCTGCACAGCAGTAGAATCAACCTGAAGCGCAGCCAGCGCGTCCGTCAGTATCTCATGGTGTTTTTGGCGGTGGCATACTGCGTGCCCACCCTGATTCTGGTTGACCGAATTCTCAACGGACTGATCGTTCTGATCCGGTGGCTGGCCGGCCTGACCGGTCTGATCCCCGGCATCGGGGCGGTGGTGAGCAGACTGCTTTCCCTCGCGCTGGATTATCTGCTGCGGGGGTACGGCGTCCAGATGCTGGCCAATACCGTCCTGGTGGCGGCGTTCTGCATCTTCAAGCGATTTGCACTTTTGGCGTGCAAAAAGCTGTACGAGCGCTTTCCTTCTCTGTATGGCCGGGCGACCGAATGGTTTTATGAGAAGCGTGCAGGGGATCCCTGTCCGATGCTGAAGGACCATTGCCGCCAGCTGAGAGACCTGGTGCGTGTATTCTATGGGGCGTTCATTGCGCTGGGGGCAATGGATATTCTGTTGGTTTTGCTGCATCCCTCCGACCCGCTCTATTCTTACCCGCTGTACCCGGTGTTCGGTGTGCTGATTATGGGAGAGTGCAGTTTCTTTCTGGGAGGCTATACCCGCCAGGAGTACGCGGCCCAGGAGGGCGGCAGCGAGGAGGGAGAGACGGCAGATCTGGAAGAACTGCGCCTGGAACTGGAAAGGCTGTTTGGAGACAGACTGCTGTATCAGGACAGCTGGGATGCAGCGCCGCTGCCCGCCCCGAAAGAGGAGGAAAATCTGCTGGAAAAGCTGAGCAGCAGCCCGGACGCGATCGATCAGATCACCAGCAATTATTTTTTAAACAAGATTGCCTGTGGAGAGGAGATTGAGCAGGACACAGTCCAGGGTGCGCTGGCCCTGATGCAGGGCCGGAGTGTGCTGTTCTGTGACCCGTTTTATCACGATCTGACCGACTGCCTCATGCTGCCGGTGGTACATCAGCTGCTGAACCATCACAAGATTCTGGTGGTGTTGGGACGTTCGTCCGGCGATCAGGATGTGATGGGCTGGATACAGGATGGTCTGGAGCGCAGCTGCAATCTGCGGTCGCTGTGGTCGGTGGCATGGCTGGAGGAAAGGGACAGCAGCGGAGCGGCTCTGCCGGATGTAGGCTTGCTGCGGTTCAATGATCTGTACAATATGCCGTTGCAGCAGAGCTGTACGGACTTTTTCAGAGAGGTGTCACTGGTGATCCTTCTGGAGCCCAGCAACCTGATGGGAACCGGACAGATTGGCCTGCGCACCATCTGCCAGCTGTGTGAGGGCGATGGCAAGCAGCCGCCTGTCTATGCTGCGTGCGACCGGAACAGCGACGGCCTTGTGGACGCGCTGAGTCATACGCTGCGCCAGAGCCTGGTGGAGGTGATGGCTTCGCCCATTCCGAGAAACCATCGCTATCAGATGTTCTGGGCAGCGGAGGGGATCAGCGTCGCAAACCGGATTCTGCCCAAAATCAGCCGGTATCTCGGCTTTGGAACGGAACTTTCTGTGGTGGCGCTCCGGCATGGAATCAGCCAGTCCCATTGGTACTGCAACAACCGGATTCCGATGCGGGATATGCGCTGGAGCGCGGAACAGTATACCGCGGCGCTGTGCACCTATGCCGACTGCCGCGTCGAGCAGAGTGTGCTGGACGAGCGAATCCGGTTTGAGAACCGCCTGTGGCAGGCGGACCGTTTGACGGATGCCTTTGTGATTGTGGAAGATGAATACAACAATATGTTTGAATTGGCGCGGGTCTATGCGGCCCACGCGGAAGGCACCGCGTTTGTCAACATACTCAGCGAGAACTATCTGCTGCGGGATTATATGCGCTGCAATGCAGAGATGATGGAAAACGATCCCAAGGCAATCCCGGCCCTGTGTCCGGATTTTGCCCGCACCGAGCGGAATACCGTACTGCGGCTGCTGCTGATGATGACCGCCAGTCCGCAGGAAGAGTCCATGGTGAAAAAGGAACTGACGCTCTGCGGTCACAAGGAAAAGGACGTCTATCAGGCATTCTGCAAACTGCTGGTGCAGGACACAGATTTGCCGGAGGACATCGTGCGGGTAATCTACCGGGAGGAGCCGGACGAGCTGGGCGCAGGAACCATCAGCCGGAAGTATTTTTCTGTGTCTCCGGACGATTTCCGGCGGCTGTATGAAGAAGTTTTGCGGCCCGCCTGCTTTGTGGTGGAAAATGAACAGAATGGTCGCTGCTTTATGGGGGCGCGGATGATGGGCCAGGTGACCCAGAGTCTGCTGCCGGGACAGTTCTTCAGTTACGACGGCCGGTACTATCAGCTGCAACGCATCACCCGGGAAGAAGGCATGGTGGTGCGGCGGGCAGCCGACCATATTGTGAGCCGCCAGTGCTACCGGCAGCTGCGCAGCTATCAGCTGAATGAGTTGGAGCCCTGCGGGCCCATCCAGGATCTGCGGGGGTTGTCGGTACAGATCTGGCAGGCGAACGTGGAGGTGGAAACCAGCGGCTATTATGTTATGCATTCCCGGGAGGACTTCCAGACGGCCCATCGGGTGGACCTGGGAGATCAGCCGGTCCTGCGCAGCTACCGCCGCAAAAAGGTGGTTCGGATTTTACTGCCCGATGTACAGCTTCTTTATCCGGTGAGTGTCCTGCTGAATGAGCTGTTTGTGACCCTGTATCCGGGCGAAGCAGATTTCCTGTCGGCGGCCACCAATGGGCCCCGGCCCGAACTGGCGTATGGGGCGGCGCTGTCTCCGGTGCTGACGTGCGAAGGAGAACCGGCGCTGTATCTCATCGAGGATTGCCTGATGGATCTCGGTCTGCTGGTCAGCGCAGAGCGGAATCTGCGCAGAATTTTGGAAATCGTGGCCGATTATCTGGACTGGTATCAGGACCCTGCGCGGGAACGCTGGGAGGGAAAATCCCAACCAGGCCGGGATGCAGAGTTAGACAGGCCGGAGCAGGCCCAGCAGTCTGTGCTGCGGGAAGAAGGCATTGACTTTGAGGGTGAGGATGACCGCGTTATGACCGGCGAAGGCGCCAGAGAGCGCCTGCACACCCTGCGGGAATACCTTACTTATGGCGCAGAGGAAACCGCCGCATTCCTGAAACTGGACCAGCTGTATGCATTCCTCTGCAAGTACGGCTTTTTGGATTCCCTGCTGCATCATACCCGCACCGGGGATCCCGAAATCGAGGCGTATGTCCGTCACATTGAAGACGGGGAACATCTGTGTGATTTCTGTGGTGCGCCCATGGAGCCGGGCCAGTTTACGGTTTTGAAGGATGGACGGGAACGGTGTCCTGCGTGCAACAAGACGGCCGTGCGGCGCGCGCGGGATGTGAAAAAGCTCTTCCTGGATACCCGCCGGGAGATGGAGCAGACCTTTGGGATTTCCATCCGCTGCCCCATCAAGGTGCGGTCGGTGAACGCCCAGAAAATTGCGGCCGAGCTGGGCAAAGAGTTCAAGCCCACAGGCGGAATGGATGGGCGTACACTGGGCTTTGCAAGGCAGCGCGCCCGTGGAGGCCGGGAGCTGTACCTGGAAAACGGCTCGCCCCGGGATGCGCTGGCCAGTACCATTGTCCACGAGTTGACCCATATCTGGCAGTATGAAAACTGGGGGGATAAGATTCCTTCCAACGAGGAAAATCTTCCCATCTATGAAGGCATGGCTGTCTGGACTGAAATCCAGATGATGCTGAGCCACGATCAGATCCAGCGGGCAAAGCGGTATGAATATCTGCGTCTGCAAGTTCACGACGAATATGGCGATGGCCTGCGGATGTACAAGCAGCACTACCCATTTCAGAAGGGCAGCAGGACCAGCCGCAGAAAATCGCCGTTTGGCAGAATTCCGCCGCTGTAACCGTTCCAACGAGGCGAAAGGGGGAAGGATGAATCCATGCGAATATCCGTCATGAGCAGCAGCCGGATGGAGATGATCCGGACCGGCACACAGGATACAGGTGAAATACCGGTGTATGCCAGTCTGAGAGACCGGCGGATGCAGATTGCTGTCATCCTCCGTTCCGGACAGGGGTGGAAGATTCGATGTGAAGAGGGCTGCCGGTTTCTTGCCATCGACCCGCTTCGGGTTCGGCAGCTGGAGCAGACCGAACTGCCCCTGCAACCGGGCACCCCCTGTAGTATCCAGGTGGAATCCAGAGAGCTGGTGCGGCTTCTGCCCGATGAAGACCCCCAGGAAGACCAGACGCTGCCTCTGTATGCACTGCCGGCGGAAGGAACCCTGCTGATAGGCGGCGACCGTTCCTGCGCGGTGCGGTGGGATGGCTTTGGCGTGGACGGACCGGCGCTTCAGCTGGTGGTGCAGGCAGGCGGCGTGCAGGTCAAAAACCTGGAACGGGCGCCCTGGCTGCTGTACTGCCGCGGGGCAGCAGTCAGCCGGGCCCGGCTGGAACCGGGGGATTGGGTTTATTTTGCAGGTTTGTGGATGACGGCAGGCGCGGGCTTTTTGCAGCTCAGCGTGCCGGATGGCCGCGCCCATGTAGCGCTGGAGCCGCTGACAGCGGCACGCTGCATGGAACAAGGCAAAAAGCAGAATGCTTCCTTTCATATTGCGCCGTCCCACTCGCTGCTTCCGCAGCGGGATGCCATCCGCGTACAGCCTCCCCCCGGCCTGCAGGAGGAAGTCCGGCAGCCGGTGGGCCTATTGGCCATGCTGCCCAGCACCCTGATGGCCTTTGCCATGCTGGTAACCATGATTACCACGGCTACCAGCGGCAAAAGCATTGGTACGCTGTTTTCCAGTATGCTGATGGTGATGTGCGTAGTTCTGTCCCTGATGGTGCCGGTGTTCAGCCGGCGGCAGGCCCGGCGGCAGGCCGCCGCCCAAAAGCTGCGCAAAGAAGAAAATTATCGGGAATATTTAAAGCAGCTGTCTCAAAATGTGCAGCATGAATGCGAGGTGGAGCGGTTCAACCTCCTGCTGCGCAATCCGCCGCTGGATGGAGAGGGGATCAGTCTGAGTCAGCCGGGCGGAGGTTCCTGCCTGGTGCTCAGCTGTACCGCCCGCAGTGCAGGAGACGGCTGGAAAGGCCTGTGGGAGCGTCTGGCCGACGACCCGGACTTTCTGTGTGTCCAGGTGGGAACCGGTGATTTTGCCCCGGCCTGCCGTCTGGAAAAACCGGAACCCACGGCCATCGGCCCCCTTCCGCCGCTTTATCAGGAGATGGAACAAGCAGTCCAGGAGCTGCCGATTCTGCATCAGGCACCGGTGGTGCTGGACCTCAAAGCCGACCGGCTGGTGGGCATTGTGGGCAGAAACCGGGATGATGTGGTGAGGCAGACCATCGGCATGTTGGTGGAGCTGACAGCCCTGCACAGCTATGAAGATTTGCGGATTGTCCTGATCTATGGAGAAAAAGAGCGCACCAGCTGGGAATTTGCCAAGTGGATGCCCCACGTCTGGCGGGAGGATGGCCGGGTCAAGTACATTGCCAACGATCTGAGCGAGATCAAATCCCTTTCCCAGATGCTGCTGGAAACCTATCGCGCACGCAGGGAGAGCGGCGCCACTCCGGAACATCGTCGGTGGAACCCGTGGTATCTGATTGTCCATGCGGATCAGGAGCTGGGCCGGCGCGCCGAAGCGCTGCGGGAGCTGTATGGATGCCAGGAAAACCTGGGGATCACCCTTCTTGAACTGTGTGAAAGCGAAAAGCAGCTGCCCAAAAACTGTACTGCGATTGTAGATCTGGACCGGAGCGCGCTCCAGCTGCGGCGGGGCGGAACGGTTCAGGAACAGCGCTTCAGTACCTCGGTCTGCTATACAGGAGATGCGCTGGCGCTGTTCACAAACATGAGCCGCATTCGTCTGAATGATGTGGAGCGGGGCACAGGTTTTCCCGAATCGCTGAGCTTTTTGGAGATGGAGCAGGCGGGAAACACCCAGCAGCTCAATATTCTGCACGCCTGGCGGACCAGTGATCCGGTCCACACCCTGGCGGCGACGATTGGACGGGATCGGGATGGCTTTGCGGTCACACTGGACCTGCATCAAAAAGCCCACGGGCCCCATGGACTGGTGGCAGGAACCACCGGCTCAGGCAAAAGCGAGCTGTTGATCTCGATGATTCTGGATTACGCCATCCACTACCGGCCGGATGAAGTAGCCTTTGTGCTGATTGATTTCAAAGGGGGCGGCATGGCGGATGTGTTCCGTGGTCTGCCGCACCTGGCGGGCTGCATCACCAATCTGGACGGGAATGCACTGCGCCGCAGTTTCCTTGCCATTGAGAGCGAGCTGGAACGCCGTCAACAGAGCTTCCAGCAGGTTACCCAGCAGCTGCATCTGAACTCGGTGGATATCTACACCTATCAGAGCCTGTATCGGGAAGGCCGGGTAGCTGAGCCGATGCCGCACCTGATTCTGGTGGCAGACGAGTTTGCAGAACTGAAGAATCAGCAGGGAGATTTTATGGAACAGCTGATTCGGATTGCCCGGATTGGCCGCTCTCTGGGAATCCATCTGATTCTGGCCACTCAGAAGCCAGACGGCGTGGTGGATGAACAGATCCGGTCCAACGTGCGGTTCCGGATTTGCCTCAAGGTTCAGGACAAGAGCGACAGTATGGCGGTTCTGGATACGCCGGATGCGGCACAGCTGGCCCAGGCGGGCCGCTTCTACCTGAAAGTGGGCATGAACGAGATCTACGAGTTGGGACAGTCCGGCTACAGCGGTACGCCCTACCAGCCGCGCAGCCGGTATGAGCCGTCCAAAGATCTGGCGGTGGATCTGCTGGATGAACAGGGCCGGGTCAAGCGCTCGGCAGCCCCCAGCCGTCCGCTGGAAAATCCCGACCGCAAGGAGGTAACCGCAGTATTGGAGGCGGTTGCCGCAGCAGCGCAGGCAGAGAAATATACCCAGCACTTCCTCTGGGCCGAGCCGCTGGCTATGGTTCAGGAGGGAACCGACCAGCTGGATAAGCCAAAGGAAGACCGCTGTGCGGTCCAGGTGGGTGAGTACGATGACTTGTTTGAGCGCCGGCATAAACCGGTCTTTCTGTCTCTCTCGAGCCTGGGGCATGGCGTGGTGTATGGTGCAGCGGGTTCCGGCAAGAGCGATTTTGTGTGCCGTGTGCTGATTGAGTGCATGAAGAAGTATACGCCGGAGCAGGTGCAGTTCTATCTGGCAGATGCTGAATCCGGCACTTTGCAGGCGTATCAGGGCGGCAGCCACACCGCCTTTGTGGCGCTGGCAGGAGAGTACGACCGGTATGAGGAGATGCTTCAGCTGCTGCATCAAGAACTGGAACGCCGCCGGGTGCTATTGCAGCCCTTTGGCGGTGACCTGGAACGCTATCTGGACAGTGGACATGTGCTGCCGTACTGTCTGTGTGTGGTGCAAGATTTAGGCGGATTCACCGGCGGACCCAATGGCGGCGAGCTGCTGGACCGGCTGCGGGAGCTGGCGCGTGTTGGCAAGAAATACGGCCTGACCCTGCTGCTGACCGGCACGGATGAGCGAAGCGTCCATTATTCGCTCCGCAGCCTGCTGCCGCAGGTATATGTGCTGCGGATGACCAATGCAGATGAATACGCCAGTATTCTGGGCCGGACGCAGGGCATGACGCCTTCCGATGGCCGGGGACGCGGGCTGATCCGCTGTGAAACGCCAGGCCGTGGCAAGGGATATTCCATCTATGAATTCCAGGTGGATGTGCCTTTTGCACATGCGGCAAATCCCTATGAAGAGATTTGTGCGCTGGTGCAGAGCATCTCGCAGAAATACGGCAGTACGGCCCCGGCGGAGGAACAGGTGCCGCAGGATCTGGAGCCGGATTGGTTCGACCGCTTCCCCTGTACAAGGGAAGCGGTGCCGGTGGCTGTATGCCGGGATGGCACGCCGGTGCTCTGGAATTTCCAGGCGGACCCGCTGCTTCAGTGTAGCCTTCCTTCCGAGATGGGCCTGGTGCGGGGGCTGATCGGGCTGCTGGCCCGGGCCTGTGCGGGAGGCATGGTCTGTGTATTGGATGGTACAGGCCAGTGCGGCCCGCTGCCGGCGGAGCATGTAAAGGTATACGCAGGGCAGGACTGCGCAGGGGCGGTCAATGATTTTTTTGATCGAATGAATGAACAATTTCAACAGGCCCGGGCGCAGATGTCTGCTGGGCAGCCGATGCATCTGTCTGCCATGGGCCTGGTGGTCATTGCGCCGGCAAAACTACTGACGCAGCTGGATGCTGCTGGGGCGGCGCGGTTGAACAATCTGTTGGCCTATCGCTCCAAGAGCGGCAAGTTCCCCATCTATGATCTGGTGTTTTCGGAGTATGCAGAGGGGCTCAGATGTCCGCTGCCCGCACTGGAACCCTTCCGGCCCATTCGGGATGGCCTGGTGCTGGAGCAGCCCCGGCAGGGCAGCCAGTATCTGTTTGAGAGCAGGCAGGTGGAGGCCGGTCAGGTCAAAACCGGAGTTTTGCGTCAAGGCATACTGTCAGGCTGCCGTTTTGCAGCGTGGTAAGGAGGGCGCCGAATATGGAAAAATATCTGGTGGAAATTCGGATTCCATCCCAGGCACAGACGCTGGATGCCCTGCTGCCGCCTGAACTGACGATTGGCCAGGCAGTGGAGCTGATCTGCCAAATGACAGGAGACCCGGAACACTGGCTGGCCCGGGGCCAGACAGCGGGTATTTTGTGTAATGCCCAGACGGGCGGTGCCTATCCGCCGGATCTGCTGATTTCCGAGAGCAGCATTTGCAATGGAACGAGACTGATTCTGTTTTAATCCGCCAGGCATTGTCCGATGCCTGGAACACAAAAAAGGAGGAATCTAAAATGTCCATGTCTGTTTATAACACTTCCGCCATCCGGAACAGCGCGTCGGATCTCAGAAATCAGAACAATCAGCTGAGGACCGAGTGCGACCGGTGCAAGAGTCTGATTGAGCATCTGGATCAGGTGTGGGATGACGATGCCTACCGCGCCTTTTCTGCCAAGTTCAAAGAATTTCAGCCTACCATGGAGAGTTTGCAGGACTGCTTGAAGCAGTACATCGATTTTATGGAAAAAGGTGTAGCAGATGGGGTGGACGATTTTATTCAGCAGACCATCCGTGCCATGAACCGCTGAGCAGCGGGAGAGGAGGAAGATTGCAATGGCAGCCAACCACATTCAGATTGATATTGATGCCCTTTACCAGCAGGGGCGGCAGCTGAACGACAGCGCAGAACAGATGTTTGAGATTCTGAAAGCAGCCAAGCGAATCATCGACAACACCGCGTCGGATTTCAACAGCCCGGAGGGCAAGGCGATGCGTCAGCAGTTTGATTCTTTGCAGGGCACCTTCCAGAAGTTCAAGACCAGCGTGGAGACCTTCGGAGAGTTTGTGCAGACACACAGCAGCAACATGAACAATCTGCAAAGTCAGTTGAAGAATGCAGCCAATCAGCTTGCTTCCGGGGACATCTAACGGTGCTCCGATGCTGATTTGCTGTAGAGCAGAAAGTCCGATGACGGGCAGAAGGCGGTGGTTTGGATGGAGAACAAGTCTTTTTACCCGGCGCTGCAAAGCAGAGCGCTGGAGGAGGCGCAGCGGCTTGGAATCAAAGATGCAGCCGCGGGGCCGCCTTCCAGCCGGCCGGGGGGATGGTATGCCCTTCGGATCAGCAGCCCGGGGCAGCGGGATTTCCAGATTTTTGTCCGGCCTGCGAAAGACCCCTGGGAGCTGCGCAGTGATCGGGTGCTGGAAGCACTGGACCGGCAGTGTACCGCAGAATGCCGGGAACTGCTGCATCAGGGCGAAGCAGCCTGGGCGCAGGTTTCCTTTCTGCGGGGAGTGCCGGCAAAACCATGGCCTGATACGGCAGCCATACAGCAGGTGGCGCAGGGGGATGCGCTGGGCGTGCGCTGGGTATTTCTGACCACGTCACCCCAGCCGGCGCCCCGCGCTGCCGCAGTGGCGGCAGCCCTGGCCCGTCTGGGCCGGACGGGCACCCTGTATGTCGGCTGCATTCCGGACCAGGCCATGAACCTTCTGGAGGCCCGCGGGTCGATGGGGTTTCTGTCGGCGATGCAATGGGCACAGGGAGGACTGCGGCTGCGGGTGGCCCCGGTGCCGGGCCGCACAGCACAGCAGATCCTGCGGGAACTGGAAAAGCAGGACGGATGACCCCGCGGGGGAAGCTGCCGGACAAGGAGGAAGGCTGTATGAAAAGAAAGGGTGCAGTACGGCTGAAAAGACTTCTGGTGGGGATTTTGGTCTGTCTGGGCCTTTGCGGGTGCCTGGAGAGCGGCGCCGCCGGTACAGAAGGAAGCTTTTACGATCAGCTGCGGGCACAGGCCGGACAGTATTTGACCAGTCTGGGGGTGGAGGATTTTACACTCGGTCTGGTAGGCCGCCAGCAGGAGGGCTGGTATTCGGTGCAGGTGACAAGCAGCTCAGAAGGGACCTTTGACGTATTTATCACCCGCTCCGGCGCGGGTGAGATACGGGATAACCTGTCCCTACGGAGCCTCAGCCGCCAGATGACGGAGGTGTCCGGCGAGCATCTGAAAGACGGCGAATTTTGTTCGGCCTGGGTTGGATTTATCCGGGAGCTGCCTGCCCGGCAGTGGACCGCGGACGATCCGCTGTCCCTGGTGCAGGAGGAGGATGCCATTTATGCCCGGTGGTATCTGCTGGTTGAGGAACAGTATGCCGGAGAATTGGCCCAGAGGGCGGCCCGGCTGGGCGCCCAGCTGGGAGAGCTTGGGTTTACAGGCACGCTGTATGCAGCTGCGGTTCCGGCAGAGAAGCTGAATGAGCTGCGGGAGCAGGCTGAGCCGGTACAGGCGGACTGGCAGGATGCCATCCAGGGCGGGCTGCGGGTCCGTGTTGCGCCAGAGGAAGGGCGCAGCGCCGAACAGATTCTCAGCGAACTTGTGGCAGGTTGAAAAAGGGAGGCGTCCAGATTGAGTCAGAGTTTTTTTGACAGAACGAACAGCCTTTCGGAGCAGTATCGCAGGGAGGGGCTGCGCGCAGATAACCTGACTGATTTTGACCGAGTTGTGTTTTTTCAGCTGGCCGGAGATACACAGCTTCTGCATGAGGTGGCGCAGCAGGATACCCCGATCCATGAAATCTCAAACGCGGCGATTTCAGAAAATAACCGCCGGGGTCTCAAGCTGGCGGATGCGCTGCGCTCCCGTTTGGATCAGATTGAGCTGGAATTGTCAGTGGAAGGCCTGTCCGAATCGGAACGTGCCGAATTGCAGCAAAAGCAAGCGCTTTACCAGATGCTGATTGACAGCCCGCGCTATGCCCAGCTGCAAATTACCAACTGCGTTGATTACGAGGGCTCTTTTGCCATTGAAGGAACGGACTCGGTCTGCGGGTCCTATGCACAGATGGCAACCTTTGTGCTGCCGGATGGAACCAAGGTTTGCAGCTGGGCAGGCACGGGCCCGCAGGTGGATTCCTGGCTGGAAGACGGTCTGATGCAGACCACTGAAACGGGGGTCCTGGCGCAGGAAATCAGCGCCCAATATGTGAACGCCCTGATGCAGCAGTATCCGGAAGGAGGCTTTATCCTGTCAGGGCACTCCAAAGGCGGAAACGAGGCCCTGTACGCGGGTATTTGCGCAGAGCAGCAGGATCGGATTCTGGGAATCTACAACTACGACGGGCCGGGGTTCGGCAACAGCCTGTTGGAGAACCCGGATTTCGTCCGGCGGTATGACGCACTGCGTGAAAGGCTGGGAGATGGACTGTACGCCTTGTCTCCAAGCAACTCGTTTGTGGGACAGTTGATGAACGACCACGACGGCTACCGGTATTTTCAATCTTCGGAGGGAAAATTTACAGATGTTTTCATGGCGCATGATTCCCGAAACTGGTATTTCCAGGAAGATGGTTCGCTGGTGTTCGGCCAGGAGCGCACCCGGCTGAGCATTGAGATGGAGCGGGTTTTTGAACAGCTGCTGACCTTCTCGGATGCAGAGCTCAACACAGCAATCGGGCTGGTTGCGCGCATCTGCGATGCGAATGGGATTTACGAACTGGAGGATCTCGGACCCTGGCTTCAGCAGTTACAGCAGACCCTGTGGGAACAGTGTACCGACGAAGAAGGCCGATTCCATATCAGCCAGCTGCCGGCAGCCTTCCAGGAGGGGATGCAGGCAGTCTGGAACGAACTTTCGGAAGAGGAACGGCTGGTCCTGCGCAAAATTCTGGGGACCCTGCTCACACCCGAAAATATCCGGGATTTGGCGCTGGCCTATTTACAGGATCAGATCAGTGCAGGAGGCCTTTTTTCCATTGTGTTTCCGGGGCCGGCCGTGGTGGTTGCAATGGGAATCTTTGCGGCGGCATCCATGGCGGCCCTTGGGGCCGAATGGGCCCGGGCGGTACTTGCCATCCGGGATTGGATTGGACAGACGGCCAAAGCATTTGGAAAGACTGTGATCCGCGGCGTGGAACAGACTGCCAAGACCATCCAGCGGATCTGCGGTCAGGTAAGCGCAGTCATCCAGGAGGCGAAAAACCGTTTTTCTGCATTTGTGCGAAGTCTGTGGGATGGCTTTACCCGTTCGGGGGCGTTTCGCACTCTGAAACAGTGGGTGGATAGCTTCCGGGACGGCTGTACCGGTGCACTGAACAAGCTGGAAAACTGGCTGCGGGATACCACGTCTGGCATGCTGCGGCAGTTTGGGTGCAGTGTGCTGGAAAAATCCAGGGCTGCATCTGTGCGGCCGGGAGGAAACTGGCAGGACGCTGCTTCCGGCGCGGTGCTGATCGGATTGGAACGGGCAAGCGACCGTCTGCTGACCGGTGGAGAGCGGTATGTCAGCGGGTATTGTGTGCGCTATGCCCCGGCCACCACCCTGAAGGTGGACTCTCAACACCTGAGCGATGCCCTGACAGCAATTCAAAAGGCCTCCGATCTGGCCGATCGGGTGGACAGCCGCCTGGCGCGTCTGACCCGCAGATTGAACAGTTCCGGAGAGCGGGATCAAAATGGGATTTTCCACAGCTATGCTGCGCTGTACCGGCTGGACAGCAGAAGATGCCGGGTCAACCATGCGGCGGAGATCCGGCAGACCGCGCAGAATGTCCGGTCGGTGGCGCAGGATTACGAAGATACATGCAGCAGAATCCGCAGGGCAGTGCCGCAGGAACAATGACAAAGGATGGTAGCCGATGGATTGGAGCCTGAAAAATGAGGTGGGCAGCGTGCGCCGTCAGCTGGAAGACACAGCGGCCCAGCTGGAGCAGGCAGCAGAGGAACTGGAAGAGGCCATCACAGGCCTGGGAGACTTTGAAGCCTGCCGGAAGATGAGAAGCTATGCAAGGGAATATCGTGCGGCGGCAGAAGAGCTCCGCCGCCTGGGATGAGGTCAGCCCATGGAACAGTATTACGGATACAGCAGTGTAGTCTCTGCCTTTGGCATTCAAACCGACAGCGAGCCGCTGATACAAACCGATGCGGCAAGCTGCTGGAGCGTTTCCCTGTCAGGGGAAGAGAGGGGACTGCTGTGGAGAATTGGGATACATCGCACAGACCTGGAGCAGGCAGTGGACATCGATCAGGCAGCACCGGCGCAACGGGATGCGGCGCTGGAGGGAGCCGCCGCATGGTATCTGCAAACCATGCAGGAGATGCACGCCAGGGTGCCGGAAGGGATCCTTCCGGTTCTACAGGCGGAGTTCCGGGTCAATCTGATCAATCCCCAGCAGATGATGCTGTTCTGTCTGACCCCGGCGGCGCAGCCTCTGCGCCGGGTCTGGCAGGAATTCAAGGGGAATGAAGATCGACTGTGTCAGATTTGGAGCGGTCTTTGCAGCAGCTGTGGACAGATGCTCGACGCCGGTTTTCGGCCGGGATGCTTGACGCCGGATCTGGTGCTGTTCAGCTCGGAGGAGAAGGCACTGTTGGCGCCCTGGTGGCCGGGACGGGCAGAATGGAGGCCGGAAGGATTCTGGACGGAGGCAGACGGAGAGAGGCAAACTCTGTATTCGCTGGCTGTGCTGCTGTATTGGGTGCTGAATGAGGGCGAACCGCCCTTTGCCCGGGAGGCAGTAAGCACTGCTGATGCAGAGGAGAAACGGCTGCAAGGCAGAGCCGTTCCGCATCCGGTCTGCGGAGACAATCCGCTGGTTCGGCTGCTTTTGCCCTGGTGCTGTATCCCGCTGGGCCAGGAAAAGACGCTGCGGGGGTTTGCACTGGAACTGGACCGCCGGCAGCGGTCGGAATGGGAACGCCGCCGGGATCAGCGTGAGCGCAGCAGCCGTGCGGAGGAACAGCGCCAAAGCGAAGAAGAAAAGCGAATCCGCCGGGAAAGGAGGCTCCGGGCCCAGGCCGAGCGGGAAGAACAGAAGGCGCAGCAGCAGAACATCGGATCGGAATCGAAAGATAAGCTTGCGATGGGAAGCATCCTGGGACTGGTGGCGGCTGTGTTTGTGGTCATCACGGTGGTGATCCTGTTCAGCGCTCCCTTCAGCCTGCAAAAGAGCCTGGAAGCTGGCAATGATGCCAATGCGCTGGAGCAGATTGAGACGGGGTATCAGAACGGCGAAAATGTGGACGAGCTGGTGGACATCTATATTGATGACCGCCTGGAGGACGGCGATATTCTGAAAGCACTGTGGGCGGCCCAGTATTACAGTTCCGCTGTGGTTCCAGAGGAACAGCGGGTGGAACAGCTGGTACAGCAGGGCATAGCGGGTGGCTATCAGCGCAGAGTGCGGGGCTTTCTGGAAGATTTTTCCCAAAAGAATGAGGCGTGTGCCCAGCTGGCACAGAGGATGACCGCAGAATATGCGGCATCCATGGAATAAAGCAACACGAAAGGAATGATGGATCATGGCACATACCACGGCTACCCGTCCGCGAACCCGCAGGCATAGGGGAACGCGTTCTCGCCGCAGGGGGCATCGCGGCACAAAATTACCGATCTGGATTGCTGCGGCAGCCGGCGTGGTGCTTATTATTGCGCTGGTGGTGTTTCTGGGCGGCCGGATCATAGCCGGGCAGCGCAAGGATAAGCTGGAAAATACCGTTATAGAGCTGGAATACAGTCTGGATAGTCTGGATGCAGATTCGATGCTGTCGATCCTGAATCCTGAAATTGCCGACCCCATTCGGCTGCTGCTGGCGGTCAGTGGCTACAGCGGGACCGAAGCGATGGAAGAGCTGCTGGTTCAGCTCACCGGCTCGGACCAGATGATGGACAGCTTGTCTGAAATTTCCAGCAGCATGGATGCGGAGATTCTGGATGAACAAATTCAGGGCAAGTGGGCCTATGTGGATACAAGGTGCTCGTTTGTGGTGCGGGATCAGACTTTTGCACGGTATATCACATTTTATATGTCTTACATAGAAGATCAATGGTATATTATGGACGCGGAAGTCTCGGTAACAGATCCCACCGCCTGACAGCAAAAGACCCTGTCCCGGGAAGGACTGTAAACAGATAAAAACGATGAAAGAATCTGTATTTATAAGCTATAGTTCAAAGGACTTTCATAAGGTCCGTGCCATCAAGGAAATTCTGGAATTCAATGGTATTTCCTGCTGGATGGCGCCGCAAAGCATACCAACCGGGTCAAGCTATGCGAAAGAAATTCCGGTTGCCATCAAATCCTGCAAGGTATTTCTGCTGATGGTGACCTCCAGTGCGCAGCAGTCCCAATGGGTCCCTAAGGAAATGAGCCTTGCCCTTACCCAGTCCAAGTGTGTCATCCCGTTTGTGCTGGAAGATTGTACCCTGACCGATGTGTTCAACTTCTTTTTGACCGACGTGCAGCGGTATTACGCCTTTGAAATCAGTTCTGACGCGCTGAAAGATTTGATTGACAAAATCAAACTGGAATGCGGAACCTATGAGGGCGCCGCTTCAGTTGTGCAGCCAGGCGAGATTTCAGAGGTTGAGATCTGGATCATAGGGAAAGACCGGACTTTCCTGAACAGAGAGCTGATGCGTTTTTTGTCCGCCCTGAAAGCTGCATACAAGCAGAATCCGAATGCAGCATACATTGACAGCTGGATAAAACAGTATCAGCTGGATCGGTATGGGATTGGGAATGTTTTGGAGGCGCTGGAAAAATGCTCGGTCAATCTTACAGGCGCGGCAGAGATCTATATACGGCTGGCGGTAATCTACATTCATTCCGGATCCAGACAATACATCAAACAAGCGAGAAAACTGCTCGAAAAGGCGGTGACGATCTACAGCAGCCAGGCGGGCGGCGATGAGGTGGGATTCAAGCGAATCGTGTATGCAAGGTGGCTGATGGCTGTCACCTACAAGCAGGAAAGAAATTTTGGCTGTGCCAATGACCTGTGCGAAAAGCTGGTGGAATATATAAAAGAGGAAAATCAGATTTTTGATGTTCCATACAGTGATGCTTTGCTGCTGCCGCAGCGGGAACTGGCGGTCATCAACAAAGAGGAAATCATGAGTGATTATCTGATGGCGCACATGGAAGAAATCCGGATGAATCCAAAGGAACTTTTTTATACCCAGAGGCGGCTTCTGGAATTGTTCCTCTTGAACAATGAGTTTGAGAAAGCCCGGGACTTGCTGCCGGAAGTTGTAGCTTCCTTTGAAAAGTGCAGGAATCACCTGGATGAAATTTATCACGTTGGTCTGTACCAAAATCTGTTTGAATACTACAGCTATGTAGGGGATAAAGAGTCAGCGGAGCAGTATTATCGGTTGGCTCTGGAAAATGCAAAGAAGAACTATTGGAAAGGAAAAGAACAAAAGCTGGCGCATTTAAAAGAAGTCTTTGAATAGGGGAGAAAGCTGAAATGTCGGCTATGGACGATGCAAAAACACTTTGGGAGTATCATCATCTCCATCAGAAAATTGTGCCCGCAGAGGGGATCATAGCGTTTGGAAGCCACGATCTCCATGTGGCTGAGCGGGCGGCGGAATTATACCTGTCCGGTTATGGAAGATATCTTATTTTTACAGGAGGTCTGGGCAGGATTACCCGCGCCATCTGGAACAAACCGGAGGCAGACCAGTTTGCCGAAGTGGCAATGGCTGCGGGCGTTCCGGAACAGGCAATTTACATCGAAAATCAGTCCACAAACACCGGTGAAAACATAGAATATACAAAGAAGTTGATTCTGGACCGGCAGCTCCCGGTACATTCGGTGATTGTGGTGGATAAGCCCTTCAAGGAGCGGCGACTGTATGCAACGCTCAAAAAACAGTGGCCTGCGCTGTCGTTTATGGTGACCTCTCCCCAGAACAGCTTTGAAGAATATCTGGAGTACTATCGGTCTTCCGCCCAAGTGAGCCCGGATGACTTTATCAACATCATGGTGGGAGATTTGCAGAGGATCAGGCTTTACGGAAAAAATGGATTCCAAATTCCCCAGCAGATCCCGAACGACGTATGGAAAGCCTATCTGGCTCTGGTGCAGCAGGGGTATGACAAGCAGCTGATTGCAGAATCAAAGAGCGAATAACCCGGACACCGAACAGGGCGGTTTTGCCCGGCTGAGGATTGTATGATGAAACGAAAAAGCATGGAATCGAACGTTTCCGCCAGTTTGGCAGACCAGAACTATGACGCGTTTATCAGTTATTCGCATGGCGCTGTCGACAGCGTGGTGGCAGCCGAGGTGCAGCGGATGCTGGAGGAGTTCAGGCTTCCGAAGGCGGTCGGAAAGAGCGGGCCGAATCGCCAAAGGCATCCGTTCCGGCGGGTTTTTCTGGACCAGGGGGAGATGTCCAGCTGTGCAGATTTTGCACAGGAGCTGAAAGACGTCCTGTCCAAAACGCCATGGCTGATTGTCATCTGCTCGCCGCGGTCTGCCGGTTCGGTTTGAGTCAACTGGGAAATCGAAACCTTCCTGGAGCATCACGATCGTTCCCGTGTTCTGGCGGTATTGATTGAAGGCGGGCCGGAAAATGCCTTCCCGGAGCAGCTTCGGAAACGGGAAGGCGTTCACGGCGAAGCGCTTGCGGCAGATGCCCGCGGCATGACAGTGTCGCAGATACGGCGGAAATTGCGCAGAGATGTGCTGCTGCGGATTGCTGCGCCCATGCTGGACACAACTTATGATACCCTGAAACAGCGGCATCGGCTTTATCGCCTGCAACGGATGACAGTGGCCGGCGTGGGTGTGTTTTGCTGTATGGCGTCTTTTTTGATCTATGCCATGATGCAGAATGTGCGAATTCAGCAGCAGTATACAGCGACGCTGATCGAGCAGTCCCGTTTGCAGGCTTTCAATGCAGAAGAAAAACTCCAGGCCAATGATGCAATGGGTGCAATCGAGTTGGCACTGCGGGGATTACAGCGTGATGGGGATCCACGGCCGGCCGTGCCAGAGGCAGAATACGCCCTGAGCAAGGCCTTGCAAGTCTATACAACCGAAAATCAAATCGGCGATGAGGCGTTCACAACCGGCGTTTTTGTGAGAGAAAACAAACATACAGGGGGATTTTTTGCAGCAGATGGAATTCTTTTTGCGCGGGATGGAAACAACATTTATCTGTGGAATACCCAGACAGGCAAACTGGATCAGAAGCTGCCGGTAAACGGCACAGGCGTCCAAAACCTTTCCGAGCACTTGCTGGTGGACAATGCCCGTCAACTGATCTATACGGATGGGAAAGATGCAGTGTGCTATGACTATGCAGAAGGGACCGAAATCTGGCGTGCGACCGGAGATGAACCCTACAGTGACTGTTATGCACTGTATCTGCCAAAGAAGGATCAGGTGGTGGTGATCTGGACTTCTTTGATCCAGAGCACCCTTGCTGTCTCTCTGGTAGATCGAACCACCGGCCGGGAAATTTACCAGGACGAAGTGAAAATAGATGGATATTCTATGAGCGACAGTGCTCTGGAATCGTCAGAGGATGGACGTTATATTGCGTTCTTTATCGACACGCTCCCCGGTGAACCGCTGAATAGTGCGGCTTTGGTTTACGACCTGGAGGAGAGGCAGACACAGATTTTCCCATGGAAGATGGGCGCGGGAAGAACACTGTCCTTCCTGGGGGATGGAGCGCTGGCCGTGGGAATGTGGAACAAAGACGAAAGCTGGCTGGAGAGTGAAAATTATCCCGGGGAGCCCTGGGTGTACAAACTTCAGACCATGGCCCAAATTGTTTGCGGCAGAGTGGATCTGGAAAGCGGCCGGTGGGTCTGGCAAAAACAATTTTCCAGCGGAACCTGTGATGACATGCAGGTGCTGGTCAGAACGGTAGGGGAGCAGCCCTGTGTGCTGCTTTTGATGGGGAATCAATTCTTGCGGCTGGATGCACAGAGTGGATTTGTTCTGGAAGAGATGGAATTGGAGGCTCAGTTCCGCTTTCATGGAGGCTGTTTTGCACTTGGAAGCTCTGTCCATTGACCTCGTTTTGGAAAATATGAAACGATATCTTCTGGATGGGATTGGCGCATTCTTTGCCATTTTGCCAATCACTGCTTTGGTGGCCCGGATCAAAAAGGGGTATTGGCTGGCGCTGGTATTTGCCGAACTATTCGCAAGTATGTCCAGTTAACTCAAGACGGTATATCCCATCACAGCTGTTTTCAATCTCTCCGGCTATTACGATGCAAATATGTTTCAGGTTTTAATCGGTGCTGGAATTCGGATGGTTTGTGCGGTTTTGCCATGGTTCATTTTGAAAGGATTGAACCGCAAGACGAAATAAATGCAATCTATCTGGACGATGTCAAAAGAAAAAAGCCGCCCTACAAGCAGCCTTTTGCCACACTCGTGCAACCCTGCAGCGGCTCTGACAAAATCAAGGCCACCGCTCTCTTTGTAGGATCAGAAGCTCACGTGGGGAGTCGCTATTCTGATAGGGTCTGGTGACGGAGTTCTGCTTGGCTGGGATGCCAGGGAACAATTCACCACAGGACATATTTACGGTTGTGATTCGGAAAAAGGAGAAAGCTCTATATTTTAAACATATTGACCCTCGATTTACGGGCCAGCTAGGGCGATGGTTTATCAAAAAACAAGCTGATTCGTCTAAAGAAGCGGCCGGTGATAGCAACAAAAAATAAAAAAATCTTCAGCATTGTTATTTCGGCAAAAAATAATATTGATAAATCGAAACTTTTTCTGTGTAATCACTTGTAACGCACAGTAGCACATACAAGTAGCGTTGCATTGAACACTTTGTAGTAAAACTTGAGCGAGTTAAAAAAGGTAACTCGTTCGAGGGCGTTTACGTGTGCATGAGGGCGCAGTTACCACAACTCCATAACTTGGAGGGTGACTGCGTCTTTTTATTCGTTTATCTTGTACGGCTTTATTCTGTTTGGCAGGAAGGTTGCACTTGCTGCAGAATGTGTAGGAAACGAAGAAATAAAACATCTCGCTATGATGAACACCAGTTTCCTCCAGAAGGGAGAGAAACATGGTCAATCATTTCGGTAATGAAGCCTCAGCATACTGGAAGTTCTGTCCAAAGTGCAAACTGAGACTCTATAAGATAACCAAAAAATGCAGCGGGATCATTTACATGAAGTGCTGGCGGTGTCGTGAGATCTTGCGGATCGATCTTTCCCAGCAACCACGATAGTACAAAACATTTACATAAATCGGGTGCTTGCACCCTGAATAAGGACTGTTGGCACCGAGCAATGGGCCATCACTCTCAGGCGATGTATGAAACGTAGCACCAAATAGCCGGGCAGCAGCGGATGGAGATTTTTCATTTGAGGGTCTCTGTTCGCTGTTGTCCGGCTATTTTTTAGCTTCAGGAAGCCTGCTCCCGAGAAAGGGAAAGGCTTTTTATGTTTCTCCGATTTCGGTGGACCCCACAGATAGCCAAATATCCGTAGCCTTCCAGATTTTTGACGTTTCACGTTTGAGCGAAAATTTGGAGGTTTGCCATGGGATTCAATAACGGAAGCGAACGCCGCAAGCTCAATGCTGAATGGGAACGTCTGAGAGTGACGTACCGGCAGGCCGGGATGTCTGAGGAAGCGATTCAAGCCATGTATGAGTTTGACTTGAACACTCTCAACATCGAGCGAGCATACTCGACAAATACCGTCAAGGTCGAAGAAACCGGAGATGATGAGAGCAACGCAGACCTCATCAAATTCAAAAAAGCCTGTGAAGTGAAAGATACCTACCATGAAACCAAAGCCAAGTTTGCATGTGTGAGAGAAATCCAAGATGAGCGACTGAGTTCCGGCATTGAAAAGCTATCGGAGGAGGATTTGAAACTGTTGACATTGTACTTCGTTGAAGGATACACGCTTGCTGAAATTTCAAAAGTATATGGCATCGCAAGGTGGAGTGTTTATAAGGGAATTTGCAAAATAACTAAATTTTTGAAAAAGTTTTAATTTTGGGAGTGCCCTTTTCGATGGCTCGTAAGTGTAAGGAACTTTTCTCCAAAGGAGAAAAGTTTCAGGACCTTGGAAATTGAATAAGCAGCCTCCTGGTACTTCCAGACAATGATACTTCCGTAACTCGCGGCCCGGCCACAAAGAAGGCGGGGCGGCCGAAAGGCCGATGGAGCGGTGCAAATCCGCCGCCAGAAGGTTCCCAACCCTCCCCAGGGTGTCGAGGACAAATGGGGGAGGAACCCCAAAAACAGTTTCAGCCCACCGCCCAGGATCGCAAGACCCATCAGGAGACAAAAGTAGGCGTGGACAAAATGTCCACAAAGAAAATGCTGAACGTATTTCAGAAAGAATTGCGTGTGAAAACAATTTAAACGAACGGTATGTCCGCCGTGCCACCTGACCGGGGCAGGATGGAGGTCTTTGTATGCGTACATTTTGGAAGAAAGTGCCCGTGGAACGGCCCGGTGCCGCATTGGCGGCATCCGGCCTGGGCGGCCACTGGGCAGATTGGAAGGAGGTGTGTGAATATGGGGGTCCGCGTCAATACAGCAGTATGGCTTGAATCATCCCAGCGCTGGCGGATCAATGTGCAAAAGAACGGGGTCCGGCGCAGTTTTTACAGCTCCAAACCGGGCCGGAACGGCCAGCGGGAAGCAAACCGAAAGGCGGACGCCTGGCTGGATGAAGGAATAGAGGACCAGCGCATGAAAGTCGGTGCCGCGTACCTCAAATTTTTGGAAGGAAAGCAGAAGACTACGAGCCGGTCCAACTGGGCACCGATGATGAGCCGCTGGAACAACCATATTTCATCGGTGATTGCCCGCAAACAAATCGGTGCGTTGACCGAACAGGATCTGCAGGATGTACTGGATCGAGCCTATGCCCGGTCCAAACTGTCCAGAAAGACACTGGTGTCTCTGCGGGCTGACCTGTGCAGTTTTATGAAATACTGCCGGAAAGCCCGGCTGACGACGCTGTTTCCGGAGTCCCTGACCATACCAACGGCAGCAGCCCGGGGCGAAAGGACAGTACTGCAGCCACAGGACTTTGTAGTGTTGTTCAACAGTGATCGTACCATGTACTATAGGAAGGTGGTACAGGATGACATGATCCACGCCTATAGGCTGGCGGTTTTGACCGGCCTCCGGCCGGGGGAGCTGCGGGGCCTGCGCTGGCGGGATGTGAAAAAGGATCGTCTGGAACTGCACCGGTCCACCAACAGCTACAACGAAATCACCGATGGCAAAAACCAAAATGCCCGCCGGTGTGTGGAGCTGTCTGACCTGGCCCGCATGGAACTGGAAGCACAGCGCCGGGAGTCGGGGAAAGTGACCCGGGACACGCTGGTCTTTGATATTCCGACGGCCAAACAATTTGAGCAGCATCTGGCGCGGTACTGCAAGTACAATAATATTCCGGTCTGTACACCGTATGAGCTGCGGCATACATTTGTCAGCATTGCAAAGGTACTGCCCGCAGGACTTGTCAAGTCCCTGGTGGGGCATTCCCAGGATATGGATACGTTCGGCGTTTATAGTCATGAGCTGGATGGAGACGCACAGCAGCAGGCCGACGCATTGAACGCTGTTTTCTCGAGACTTCTTGCACATGGCTGAATGGGGTGCGGTCAAAAGTGCGGTCAAAGCCAAAAAAAGCAGCCCAGAAACTTGCGTTCCTAGGCTGTTTTTAGTGGTGGAGCGAAGCACCCCAAATCCGAACCACTTTCCCCGGAGGCAGCCAAGGTGGCTACATCATCCAGTGAGATTGTTTTGGTTCCTTCTTTGTAGTTGAAGGTGAGCAGGACTTTGTCATCGTAAAGGTAAATGGCATTCACAAAGGTGTTGACCAGGGTTTCCCGGTGGCTCTTGATCTGCGGGTTCAGCTTGCGGAACCGAGTCAGCCAGAATTTGACGAAGTCGGCGCTGAGCTTAGGCTTGGCCAGCTTTTCCTCGGTGATCCTGATTCCCAGCTCCTTCTTCTGGGCCTCCAGAGCTTCCAAACGCTCTTTGGTGGAACTGGTCAGGATGCCGGCCTGGATGGCGTTGAGCATATTCTGGATGCCGGTTTCAGTTTCCTTCAGCTGCTTTTCCAAGAGGGGCAGCGTGGTATTTTCCTGGTCTTGAAGCTGCATCACCATTTCCACAATGGCGTCGATGGCCTGGTCGTCTTTGAGCATTTCCATTGTGGCATTTACCACCAGGTCTTCCAGCCAGACCTTGCGGACCGTTTTCTTTTTGCAGCTGTGAGTGCGTTTAGCATTGTAACACTTGTAATAGTGATGAACGACCTTGTTCCGACCGGTGCCGCATTCGCCGAACATCATGGCCCCGCACATCCCGCAAAACAGCTTGGTGGTAAGCAGGTAGTCGTCCTCTGCTTTGTGCCGGGCCGGGGCCCGGCGATTTTTGGCCATCTTCTCCTGAACACGGTCAAACAGTTCTTTCTCAATAATGATCGGAATCGTATCTGGCACTACCATATCCTGAAAACGGTTTTCACCTATATAGCGCCGGTTGGT
The DNA here is from genome assembly GCF_002160895.1 of Faecalibacterium sp. An122. Taxonomy (GTDB): domain Bacteria; phylum Bacillota; class Clostridia; order Oscillospirales; family Ruminococcaceae; genus Faecalibacterium. The sequence continues at coordinate 44,744 of NZ_NFLL01000018.1, forward strand.
CAGCAAGGTATGGACGCTGCCGTAGGTGAAGACACGATTTCGGCCAGTCTTCACACCCTGCCTATTGAGCCAATTCATAATATCCTTCATGGTAGCACCTTCTGCGTAACGCTTGAAGGCTTCTACTACAAAGGGGGCTTTCAAAGGATCAATCTGAAAGTGACGGTCTGCATCAATCACATAGCCGATCGGGACAGTGCTGCCGTTATATTTCCTTTCAGGACATTTTCAGTCATGCCGCGGACAATCTTCTCAGAGAGTTCAGCCGAGTAATACTCAGCCATACCGGTCAGCATACTTTCCATCATGATGCCGGCGGGACTGTCCGAAATGGGTTCGGTAGCAGACACCAGTTTCACATGGTTCTTTTGAAGAATGTGCCTGTAGTGGGCTGCATCGTACCGGTCACGGGCGAAGCGATCCAGTTTCCAGACCAGGACAATGTCAAACAGCCGCCGTTCGCTGTCCTTTACCATTCGCTGAAACTCTGGCCGGTTTGCAGTTCTGGCCGAGTAGGCGCGGTCAATGTAGTGCTTGACCACGGTAATACCGTTCTTTTCAGCGTAGGCGGTACATTCGCGGATCTGGCCTTCGATAGACTCCTCCCGCTGGTTGTCGGAGGAATAGCGGGCATAGATGACGGCAGTCATGGTGATTACCTCTCGTTTCCAGAAATTTGCAAATCATTGATTTGATTTCAATTCGCTCCGATTGACGGATGCACTTCATATAATTCCCAATCCTGCAAATGGTTGCCTGAATTTATGTCAAATAGAATTTGCACCAATGAAAACATCAGTTTTACTCCTTTCTCATTCTATACTGTAACAATACAATGAAATAGCTTAAAAGATAAACTGCCAGGGAGATTGCCATGAAGAAAATTCTACCGATAGACAGTGACATTTCTTTCTGATTTGTAATGAAAATCATAAAAGCCAAAAATGCGGTTGAAAAAATCAAAGAAGTTAGGATTCGATAGGATTTATAAATCTTCAGTATGCCATGGGAAGTTATAAAAAAGGCGGCCAAGGAATCTAGCATAAAGGAAAAGGACATGCACACAAGGGTCAACGCATCTTTTATACCCAAATCAAGAAAATAAGAGCCATTCCTGAAATCTGCAACATAAAGCAGAATGACGATATAAAATAGACATAACCCTGCAAATATCGAAGAAAATACATATTTGGCCAAAATGGTTTTATAAGGTGATATCGGAAGAATCATTTCATACTGATCCCAGCAAACAACCGATTCGTTTGAAACCAATACTTGCAGAATAAGATAGATCACGGATACAGACAAAAGGACCACATAACCATACAATAGAACCTGGGAATCGGCAAACAATGAAATGATTATTCCAATTGCTGCAAGACCACTAAAAGCCCATTTTTCTTCTTTAAGTACATTGATTAAATAACTTATGCAAAGCCCTTTCATACGGTTTTCTCCCAGTTGAGCATGACTAAAACTTCATCTATTGACACTTTGTCTTCTACATAATGGTCGATTTTATTTGCACTTATAAATCTGGCAGAATCTGAAACCAAAGCGTTCACCTGACCTGACTGAATACAATATGTAATATAGTCACATGTTTCAAGCGGTTTTAAATCGTTTTGGGAAAATCGAATCACTTTGTACTGATCCATTAAGGTGTCCCGTTGAATGGATAATCCAACTCTGCCGTGAACCAGAAAAATAATGTAATCTGCAATTCTTTCAAGATCATTGGTTGTATGTGAGGATAACAAAACCCCATGACGTTCATCTTGAATAAAATCAAGCAGAATTGATAAAATATCTTTTCTGGATGATGGGTCCAAACCACTGGTAATCTCATCCAGCACCAAAAGTTGAGGATGATGCGCCAATGCAAGAGAAAAGGAAAACTTACTTTTCATTCCTTTGGACATCTCGCCAACTCTTTTTTTCTTCGGAATGGAAAACCGATCCAACAATGAATCAAAAAGATTCGTATCCCATTGGTTGTAAACATGACTCATAATCAGATTCAAATCCATTGCATGAAACTGGATCGGAATACAGCTTTCATCTAAACAAACTCCAATCTTTTCCCAAATAGCTGTCCTTTGTGGTGTGTATTTTTCTCCAAGTAAGAAAATGTTCCCTGAATCTGCTGCTAAAATACCCATGATGGATTTTAGCAGAGTTGTTTTTCCTGCGCCATTTTCACCAACCAATCCTATAATGTGTCCATAAGGGATAGAAAAGCTGATATCATCTAAGGCGGTTTTATGATTCTGGTACACTTTTGATATATGACAAACTTCCAACATATTTGTGCCCATAGCCAGCCTCCGTAGTTGTTTGATAGTACATGACCATATAATTAAATGTGTTTTTTGTAGCACTCTTCCAGCAGTTCCAACAGTTCTGTCTTTCCAATGTGAGCGTCCTTTGCCAATTTTACGGTTTCCATCAACATCTTTTTTATCTCAGACAAATTATAATCATATGGATCATTTGGATTGATATTGGCTACAAAACTTCCGCGTCCCACTGTAGAATCAATGAATCCTTCCTTTTGAAGAAGCTCATATGCATGCTGCACCGTTACCACGCCAATCTGAAGCTGTTTTGCCATGACGCGAATAGCAGGGAGACTATCTCCTGGGAGTAACTTGCCACAACGAATCATCGTTTTGATTTGTTTTGCGATTTGTTCGTAAATGGGGATACTTGAACTACTGCTTATAATAATATTAATATCCACATAAAACCCCTTCAGTAAATGTATCTATTTGATTAAGTACATTGTATAACTTTGCTCTTTCCCTGTCAACATGAAAGGGCGCATTCTCTGGTTTTTATAATTTTTTACATAAAATTTGTGCAATTCAACCATGTGCTGCATTTCGAATGTTTTACAGAATCGTGTGATACACTTCAATATGTAGATGATTTCTCTGTCGAAATTCTCTATTTCTATCTATATTTATCTGAGTTTCACAGAATTTTCTGTATTGACAATAACATTTTATATATGATACTATGAAATAAATCTTTTGCCTTTTAAAGCAGCCACTCCGCAGCTTCACCAAACCATTTTGCCGCCATCCACCCACGACAAAATCTTTTGGTGCTGTGGAGCCTTTTCTTTTCGAGAGACTTGCAGCTGGGCAACCGGTTCGCAATTCTTTATACGTACCTTGACAATTGTATCAGCCGTCCGGATAGGATATAGCGCCATGACTCCGCAGAAATGTGGGCGAGCCTGACAGCGCCGCTGCAAAACAGGGGCAGGAACTTAATTCGGATGTGAACGGCGACCACACAAGCAGGAGACATCTCGATTCACATTTACACTCCCGGCTTTCAAAACCGAATTTGTTTTGTTATTTGGATTTTCAAAACTTACGGAAAAAGCGGAAAGCAAGTATCGACCCGTGGCCACAATTTCACAAATTGAAATTGCGTCCCACGCTCCGGTCGTACTTGTTGGGGAGTGCCTTCCCCAACCCCTGCTCTACACGCTCCCCGTGATTCTCGGCTGCGCCGTCTTTGTCTACATAGCTCCAAGGAGGAGCTACTCAAACGACAAGGAGGTACAATGACCAAGCCTAGCATTCGTTCGACTAGCCACAAACCCCAGCACAGCGGATCGCCGAGGAAAACGCAGCTCATCAAGTTCAGAGTCACCCCAGAAGAAAAGCAGGAACTGGAGATCATGTGCGAGATTCTCCATGTCAACATCTCCACTCTTATCCGCCGTTCCCTGCGCAGTCAGTCCATCAAGCAAACC